>NZ_JBIBZN010000003.1:397346-763280 GCF_043084305.1 Streptomyces sp. NPDC014656 | reverse complement strand
TCGTGACTGCGTGCCTTTTGAAGAATGAGCCTGCGAGTTTGCGGTGTGTTGCGAGGTTAACCCGTGTGGGGAAGCCGTAGCGAAAGCGAGTCCGAACAGGGCGATTCAGTAGCACGCTCAAGACCCGAAGCGGAGTGATCTAGCCATGGGCAGGTTGAAGCGGAGGTAAGACTTCGTGGAGGACCGAACCCACCAGGGTTGAAAACCTGGGGGATGACCTGTGGTTAGGGGTGAAAGGCCAATCAAACTCCGTGATAGCTGGTTCTCCCCGAAATGCATTTAGGTGCAGCGTCGCGTGTTTCTTGCCGGAGGTAGAGCACTGGATAGGCGATGGGCCCTACCGGGTTACTGACCTTAGCCAAACTCCGAATGCCGGTAAGTGAGAGCGCGGCAGTGAGACTGTGGGGGATAAGCTCCATGGTCGAGAGGGAAACAGCCCAGAGCATCGACTAAGGCCCCTAAGCGTACGCTAAGTGGGAAAGGATGTGGAGTCGCAGAGACAACCAGGAGGTTGGCTTAGAAGCAGCCACCCTTGAAAGAGTGCGTAATAGCTCACTGGTCAAGTGATTCCGCGCCGACAATGTAGCGGGGCTCAAGCGTACCGCCGAAGTCGTGTCATTGCAGTACATACCCCCAACGGGGACTGTGATGGGTAGGGGAGCGTCGTGTGCCGGGTGAAGCAGCCGCGGAAGCGAGTTGTGGACGGTTCACGAGTGAGAATGCAGGCATGAGTAGCGATACACACGTGAGAAACGTGTGCGCCGATTGACTAAGGGTTCCTGGGTCAAGCTGATCTGCCCAGGGTAAGTCGGGACCTAAGGCGAGGCCGACAGGCGTAGTCGATGGACAACCGGTTGATATTCCGGTACCCGCTTTGAAACGCCCAATACCGAGCCCGCTGATGCTAAGCCCGTGAAGCCGTTCCGGACCCTTCGGGGAAAGGAAAGTGGTGGAGCCGGCGAACCAAGGTGACAGTAGGTAAGCGATGGGGTGACGCAGGAAGGTAGTCCAGCCCGGGCGGTGGTAGTCCCGGGGTAAGGGTGTAGGCCGTGTGATAGGCAAATCCGTCACACATCAAGGCTGAGACCTGATGCCGAGCCGATTGTGGTGAAGTGGATGATCCTATGCTGTCGAGAAAAGCCTCTAGCGAGTTTCATGGCGGCCCGTACCCTAAACCGACTCAGGTGGTCAGGTAGAGAATACCGAGGCGTTCGGGTGAACTATGGTTAAGGAACTCGGCAAAATGCCCCCGTAACTTCGGGAGAAGGGGGGCCACCACCGGTGATGGAACTTGCTTCCTGAGCTGGGGGTGGCCGCAGAGACCAGCGAGAAGCGACTGTTTACTAAAAACACAGGTCCGTGCGAAGCCGTAAGGCGATGTATACGGACTGACGCCTGCCCGGTGCTGGAACGTTAAGGGGACCGGTTAGTGACCTTTCGGGGTTGCGAAGCTGAGAACTTAAGCGCCAGTAAACGGCGGTGGTAACTATAACCATCCTAAGGTAGCGAAATTCCTTGTCGGGTAAGTTCCGACCTGCACGAATGGCGTAACGACTTCTCGACTGTCTCAACCATAGGCCCGGTGAAATTGCACTACGAGTAAAGATGCTCGTTTCGCGCAGAAGGACGGAAAGACCCCGGGACCTTTACTACAGTTTGATATTGGTGTTCGGTTCGGCTTGTGTAGGATAGGTGGGAGACTGTGAAGCGGCCACGCCAGTGGTTGTGGAGTCGCCGTTGAAATACCACTCTGGTCGTGCTGGATGTCTAACCTGGGTCCGTGATCCGGATCAGGGACAGTGTCTGATGGGTAGTTTAACTGGGGCGGTTGCCTCCCAAAGGGTAACGGAGGCGCCCAAAGGTTCCCTCAGCCTGGTTGGCAATCAGGTGTTGAGTGTAAGTGCACAAGGGAGCTTGACTGTGAGACCGACGGGTCGAGCAGGGACGAAAGTCGGGACTAGTGATCCGGCGGTGGCTTGTGGAAGCGCCGTCGCTCAACGGATAAAAGGTACCCCGGGGATAACAGGCTGATCTTCCCCAAGAGTCCATATCGACGGGATGGTTTGGCACCTCGATGTCGGCTCGTCGCATCCTGGGGCTGGAGTCGGTCCCAAGGGTTGGGCTGTTCGCCCATTAAAGCGGTACGCGAGCTGGGTTTAGAACGTCGTGAGACAGTTCGGTCCCTATCCTCTGTGCGCGCAGGAATATTGAGAAGGGCTGTCCCTAGTACGAGAGGACCGGGACGGACGAACCTCTGGTGTGCCAGTTGTCCTGCCAAGGGCATGGCTGGTTGGCTACGTTCGGGAGGGATAACCGCTGAAAGCATCTAAGCGGGAAGCCTGCTTCGAGATGAGTATTCCCACCTCCTTGAGAGGGTAAGGCTCCCAGTAGACGACTGGGTTGATAGGCCGGATGTGGAAGCCCAGTAATGGGTGGAGCTGACCGGTACTAATAGGCCGAGGGCTTGTCCTCAGTTGCTCGCGTCCACTGTGTTAGTTCTGAAGTAACGAACTCCCTATCCGGTTGAGTTCAACTTCATAGTGTTTCGGTGGTCATAGCGTTAGGGAAACGCCCGGTTACATTCCGAACCCGGAAGCTAAGCCTTTCAGCGCCGATGGTACTGCAGGGGGGACCCTGTGGGAGAGTAGGACGCCGCCGAACAATTTTTAGCCTCAACCCCCGGACACCGTCCGGGGGTTGAGGCATTTTTGCGTTCTCGTGAAGCCTGGGGCGCTTCGCTTCTCTTCTCCTGGGGGCGGGCCTAGCGTCGGCGGTCGGCGCGACTGTCCGACGCATCCCTAGGAGCTGCCTTGAGCACACGTCCACCCCGACGGCGGGGACGCGCGGCGGTCGTCGCCGGCGTCCTCTCCGCCCTGCTGCTGGCGGGATCGGCACCCGTCGCCCAGGCCGACGAGATACCGCTCGCCCTCGGGCACCGGCTGGTCGAACACTACGAAGGGGCCCCGGCCACCGCCAGGCCGCTGCCCGGCGCCGGGCCCGCCCAGCATCCGTACCTCGCCCCCAACGGACGCAGCGGGATGCACGCCGACGGGGCCGGCAGCGGGACCCACCCGTATCCGGCGCCGCTCGGGCGGGAACCGAGGGTCACCAGTGAACAGATCGCCCCCGTCGGCGGAGAGTGCGCGACCGCCACCTTCGACGCCGGCGGGCGGCTCATCACCGTCTGCGGGACCTTCACCGGCTTCCTCCTGAAGCTCCTCGACCCGCGCAGCCTGGACACCCTCGCCGAGTACAAGCTGCCGCAGCGGTCCTCCACCGTCGAGGCCGTCACCCGGCTCGACTTCGAGAAGATCTTCAAGGACACGTCCGGAGGGGCCTACTTCTACCTGGACGACCGCGACCGGGTGGTCCTCGCCGACTCCCGGCAGCACGTGCTGCGGATCGCGCACGGCCGGAAGGCCGACGGCGGCTGGGAGTTCACCGTCGAGGACGACTGGGACCTCACCCCGCTGGTGCCGCACGACTGCGTCAGCTGGACCAACCTGTTCCCCGACGGGGAGTGCGACCCCGTCACGTCCGTGATGCCGGACTGGGACGGGCGGATCTGGTGGGTCACCCGCCTCGGGCGCGTCGGCACCGTCGACCCCGCCACCGGGACGCTGCGGGCGGTCCAGCTCGACGGGGAGGAGATCCAGAACTCCTTCTCCGTCGCCGAGGACGGCGTCTCCATCGTCACCGACCACGCGCTCTACGCCTTCCGGGCCGGTGACGACGGCACCCCGCAGGCCGTCTGGCGGGAGGAGTACGACCGGGGGACCGGGACCAAGCCCGGCTCGGTGAACCAGGGTTCGGGGACCACGCCCGACCTCTTCGGCAGCCGCGAACAGTACGTGGCCATCACCGACAACGCCGACGACCGGATGAACGTCCTCGTCTACCGGCGGGGAGCGGACGTGCCGACGGCGGAGCGGCTCGTGTGCAAGGTGCCGGTCTTCCGCTCCGGGGCGTCGACCACCGACAACTCCCTGATCAGCTGGGGCGACAGCCTCGTCGTGGAGAACAACTACGGGTACGAGAACCCCTCGTCGCTCGGATTCGGGCGCAGCGTCACCGGCGGGGCGAACCGGATCGACGTGCGGGGCGACGGCAGCGGGTGCGACGTCGTCTGGGAGAGCGACGTGCGGTCGCCGTCCACCGTGCCCAAGCTCTCCACCGCCAACGGGCTGCTCTACTTCTACGAGAAGCGGCCCAACTCCCTCGGGATCGACGCCTGGTACCTCACGGCCGTCGACTTCCGCACCGGAGACCGGGTCTTCTCGCGCTTCACCGGGACCGGGCTCGCCTACGACAACAACTGGGCGCCCGTCACGCTCGGGCCCGACGGCACCGCCTACGTCGGGGTGTTCAACGGGATCATCGCCGTGCGCGACTCCACCTGAGACCGGGCGGACGGGGAGGGCGCGGCGCCCCTCGGCCGGGGCGCCGCGCCGGTCCCGTACCCCCGCGGGTCACTCCATGGGAGGCATCTCGCCGACCGTCGTGCGGACGTCGATCACCGCGAAGGCGGCGCCCTGCGGGTCGAGGAGGGAGGCGAAGCGGCCGAAGGGGCTGTCCATCGGGCCGAAGATCTTGCGCCCGCCGGCGCGTTCGGCCGCGGCGACCGCCAGGTCGCAGTTGTCGACGGCGAAGTAGACCTGGATGTAGTTCGGGACCTCCGGGGGGAAGTCGGCTGCGGTCATCGTCATGCGGCCGAGGAGCGGGTCGGCGCCGAGGTCGAAGACCTTGTAGTCCATGTCCTCGCCGGTCATCCTCTTCGTGCGGTAGCCGAAGACGCTCGTGAAGAAGGCGTCGGACTTCCCGGGCTCGCGGGTGAAGACCTCGGCCCACACGTAGGAGCCGGACTCCCCCTCCAGTTCGAAGCCCTGGTGGACGCCGGACTGCCAGAGGCCGAAGGTCACGCCCGACGGGTCCTGGGCGATGCACATCGAGCCGAAGTCGCCCACCTTCATCGGCTCCATCAGCACCGTGCCGCCCGCCGTCCTGATCTTCTCCGCCGTGGCGGCGACATCGTCCGAGGCGAGGTAGAGACACCAGGCGGACCGCGGCGGGGCGTCGCCGCCGGGCATCGGCGGGACGACGGCGGCCACCGCCTTCCCGTCCTTGTACGCCTGGGTGTAGTTGCCGAACTCCGTCGACGCCTCGCCGAAGGTCCAGCCCAGCACGTCGGCGTAGAACGTCTTGGCGGCCTCGTCCTCGGTCAACATCGCGTCGGTCCAGACCGGGGTGCCTTCAGGTCGTGCGGCCATGACGTGACTCTCGCTTCCGGTCGGTGACGTGGTGCGCGGCTCGTGGTCCTTGCCCACGCTAGTCACGACCGGCCCGGCCCGCGCGGTGGCGCGGCCGGGTTCAGTGCGGGAGCCGGGTGAGGCCGTAGCGGTGGAAGGGGGCCCGGGGGAGGGCCAGGTCGGGGCGCCAGGCGGCGAGGACCTGCGCGGACGGCAGGAAGAGGGCCCGGGGCAGCTCGTCCGGGGAGGTCCAGCGCCAGTGCGCGATCTTCGCGGGCTCGGCGACGGCGGGGGTCCCCTCGAAGCTCCGCACCACCGTGGCCGCCGTCAGCCGGGTCAGCCGCGAGGAGGTCACCGTGTCGAGGAGCAGGCCGATGACCTCCACGTCGGCCGGCCCGGCGCGCAGGGTGGTCTCCTCGGCCAGCTCGCGGGCCGCGGCCTCCTCGATCGACTCGCCCGGCTCCACCCCGCCGCCCGGAAGCTCCCAGACGCCGGAGTGGTCCAGGCCGAGGAGGACCCGGCCGTCGCCGTCCAGGACGACGATCCCGGCGCCCAGGGCGGCGCTCGGGGCAGGCGGGCGGGTGTTGCGGGAGGCGGCGGCGGGATCGGAGGCGTACACGTCGGGCGTCATGCGCCCTGTCTACCAGGTGCCGCCGGCAGGACCACCGCCACCGGGCAGGCCGCGTGGTGGAGCACCGCGTGGGCCACCGAACCCACCAGGAGCTCGGCGATGCGGTGGCGGTGGTGCCGGCCCACGACCAGGAGGGCCGCGTCCGCGGAGGCGTCGACCAGCAGGACGGCCGCGTCGCCCGGGACCACCGTCCGCACCAGCTCCACGTCCGGACGGTGTGCGGCGAAGGGGCGCAGACGGGCCTCCTGCTCCCGCCGGGCCTCGGACAGCAGCTGCTCGCCCTCGTCCGCCAGGGGCAGCGGAGGCGGTACCTGGAAGGCGGGGGAGGGTGCGGCGACCAGTGCGGACGGGGTCGGCGGGAGACGCAGCGCCGTCACGGCCTCCAGGGGGACGCGGCGGAGCGCGGCGGTCCCGAAGGCGAAGTCGATCACCTCGTCCGGGGTCTCCTCCGGGTGCAGGCCGAGCAGGACGCGGCCGGCCTCGGGGCCGCTGTCCAGGGACGCCGTCCGGGCCTCGTGGGGGACCACCACCAGCGGACAGGGCGAGCGGGCGGCCAGCGACCGGCCGGTGGAACCGAGCAGGAGACTGGCGAAGCCGCCGTGGCCGCGCGAGCCCGTCACCAGGAGGCGCGCGCCCCGGGCGGCCTCGGGCAGGACGTCGGTGACGGCGCCGTCCAGGGAGACGTACCGCACGGGGACCGCGTGGCCGCGCTCCTCCACGACGGTCCGGACCGCGTCCAGGACCGTGTCGGGCAGCTCCGGCTCCGCGCCCAGCGAGGCGATCCGGGCCGCACCCAGCTGGAGGGCCTCGGAGCGGACGTGCGCCACGACGAGGGGCACGGCCAGTGCCTCGGCGGCGCCCAGCGCCCACGAGAGGGCGCGGAGACTGTGCTCGGAGCCGTCCACGGCGGCGACGACGGGAGGATCGCTCTCCAGGTTCATGAGGGAATGCCTCCCTCGCCCGGCGCCGCGCCACGCCGGTGGGTCAGGAGGGGATCAGGCGCCCTGCTCGCGGGCGGCCCGCTCGGCCGCGCGCTGGGCGTTGCGCTCCTTGATGCGGACGGTCTCCTTGCGGACGTCGGCCTGGGTGGCGCGCTCCTGGACCAGCCACTCCGGGGCCTCGGTCTTCAGGGCCTCGATCTGCTCGGTGGTCAGGGCCTCGGTGATCCCGCCGCGGGCGAGACCGGAGATGGAGATGCCCAGCTTGGAGGCGACCACGGGGCGCGGGTGCGGGCCGTTCTGCCGCAGCTCCTTCAGCCAGGCCGGGGGGTTCGCCTGGAGCTCGTTCAGCTCGGAGCGCGAGACGACACCCTCCTGGAACTCGGCGGGGGTGGCCTCGAGGTACACACCCAGCTTCTTGGCCGCGGTGGCCGGCTTCATCGTCTGGGAGTTCTGGTGCGACGTCATGGGGTCAAGGGTATCGAGGCCCCGGGCCTCCTCCGACCACGGCCGCCCTCCCACCTGCGCCGACGGGGCCGTCCGCGCGGGTGGGAGGCCCGGCGGCGGGTAATCTTGCGGGGTGACAGACTCCCCGCTCGCCCCCGCCCCCGACGCCACGGCCTTCCGGCTCGCCTACGTGCCCGGGGTGACGCCCTCGAAGTGGGTGCGGATCTGGGAGCAGCGGCTGCCCGACGTGCCGCTCAGGCTCGTGCAGGTCACGCCTGGTGAGGCCTTCGGGGCGCTGCGGGACGGCGGCGCCGACGCGGCGCTGCTGCGGCTGCCGGTCGACGGCGAGGACCTGAGCGCGATCCCGCTGTACGAGGAGACGAGCGTGGTGATCCTGCCCAAGGACCACCACTTCGCCGCGGCCGAGGAACTGACCCCGGAGGACCTGGCGGAGGAGCTGGTGCTGCACCCGCTCGACGACACCCTCGGCTGGGAGGCGCCGCCCGGGCGGCCCGCCTTCCAGCGGCCGGAGACCACCGCCGACGCGGTCGAGCTGGTCGCCGCCGGGGTGGGGCTGCTGGTGGCCCCGCAGTCGCTGGCCCGGCTGCACCACCGCAAGGACCTCACGTACCGCACGATCGACGGTGTCCCGCAGTCGCGGGTGGCGCTCTCCTGGCCGAAGGCCGAGGAGGCCCCCGACCTGGTGGAGGAGTTCATCGGGATCGTGCGCGGCCGGACGGTCAACAGCACCCGGGGGCGGCGCGCGGAGGCCCAGAAGGGGCAGAAGACCGTGAAGGCGGCCCCGAAGCCCGCGAAGAAGGCGGCGGGGGCGAAGCCGGCCCGGTCCCAGAAGCCCGCGAAGCCCGCCAAGGGCAAGGGCGGTGCCGCCGGGCGCGGCGGGAAGCCCCGCCGCGGGCGCTGAGCGGTGCCCTCGGCATACTCCTCCTGATGATCGAACGCCCGCTCCGGCGGGCGGCGAGAGAACAGGAGAAGCCTTTGGCCGCCAGTTTCAGGACCGTCGTCGAGGTGGCGCCCGACCGCCTCGAAGAGGCCCGGTCGATCGACCGCGTCTTCCAGGAGGCGATCGCCCCCGCCACCGTCAACTTCGACTTCGAGGCCATCCACAAGGCCGCCGCGGCCGTCCCGGACAGCACCGTCGTCCGGATGGTGCGCGGCTGGGGCCTCAAGGAGTACGCGCCGCTGCTCGTCATGGTGCTCTCGCTGAAGGAGGCCGTCCGCCAGGCCCTGCCGGCCGAGTGCGCGGAGGCGGGCTTCTGGGGGACGGTGGAGCGGGAGCTGGTCGCCGCGTTCACCGGTCTCGGCGAGCAGGAGGGGCAGCCGGGTCTGTCGTTCTACGAGGAGTCCGGGGAGCGCACCCGCTACTACCGTGACCTCTTCTTCGCCCTCCAGGACGAGGGCGCGGGCGAGGCCCTGCACGCGCTCGCGTTCTGCGTGGACGTGACCGTCGAGCTGCCGAAGGAGCAGGTGCTCGGGCTCGGTCTGACGGACACGGCGCCGTTCGCCGTCGGGCTGAACGCGATCGTGCTGCGGCGTCCGCTCGCCGTCGCCGCCTGATCCGGAACCGTCCGCCGGCCCGCCGTCCCGGGCCGGATCCTCAGTGGGGCCACGGGCCGTAGTTGTCGCCCGTACCGTTGTTGCCGTTGCCGTTGCCGTTGCCGCCGTTGGTGCCGCGCCGCCGGGCGACGACGGGCACCAGGAACCAGCAGAGCGCCAGCCACAGCGCCATCACGACGACCAGCCAGACCGCGAGGGCGTCGTCCAGCACCATGCGCATGATCAGCAGGAACGTCGACACCATCGTCAGGTAGAGCAGCACCACGCCGACCAGCGTCAGGCGCGCCGCCCAGTTCACCGTCTCCGGTTTGAGCCGGCGTCCCGCCACCAGCCGGTGCACCGCGACCGGGGCGACGAGCGCCCCCGTGGTCGCCGCTCCCAGGAACACCGTGACCACGTAGATGGTCCGGTCCGTCGTGCCCAGCTCGGCGAAGCGCGGCTGGAAGACGACGGCGACGAGGAAGCCGAAGAGGATCTGGGTGCCCGTCTGGGCGACCCGCAGTTCCTGTAGGAGTTCGCCCCAGCGCCGGTCTGCCCGCTGCGCGGGGCTCTCCCCGCGGCCGTCGTCGTGCGGGACCCCTCGGCCGGTCATACGGGGCGAGTGCCCCCACACCCGCCCCGTATGCCGTCCCGTTCGGATGCGCCTTCTCCGCGCGCGCCCCGCCCGTGTCAGCCCACCGGGCCGCGCAGCCGGCTCCGGCGGGCCGCCGCGACCAGCTCGGGGACCGTGGCGAGCTTGACCCGCGGCCGGCCGGCCGCCGCGCCCCGGGCCCGCTCGGCGCGGTCGATGGCGGCGAGGCCGCGGGCGTCCACCAGCCGGCCGCTGCGGCCGCGGGCGAGCCGCGCGAAGTCCTTCGCGGAGCCGGACGGCTTCGGGAGGCGGCCGTCGACGGCGTCGGCGAGGAGGCTGCCGACGGTCTCGGCGGCGCAGCTCCGGTTGGCGCCGATGCCGCCGGAGGGGCCGCGCTTGATCCAGCCGACGACGTAGGTGCCGGTCATGCCGTCGACCCGGCCCGCGGTGTGCGGGACGGTGCCGGTGGTCTCGTCGAAGGGGAGCCCGGCGAGGGGGACGCCCCGGTAGCCGATGGCGCGGACGAGGAGGCCGGCCGGGATCTCGGCGGGGCCGTCGGCGCCGCCGGCGCGGACCGCGCGGACCGTGTCCGGGCCGAGAACCTCCTCGGGTGCCGAGTGGAAGCGCAGGACGATCCGGCGCCGTCCGGTGCCGGGGCCCCGCGTCCAGTCCACGGTCTCGCGGGCGGTGTCCTTGAGGAGGGCGGCCCGGTCGCCGGGGGCGGCGGCGTCGATGGCCTCGGCGATCCGGGGGTCGTGGGTGTCGACGACGAGGTCGACGCCGGGGACGTGCCCGAGGGCGAGGATCTCGGAGGCGGTGTACGCGGCGTCCTCGGGGCCGCGCCGGCCGAGCAGCACGACCTCGCGGAGCCGGGAGTCCCGCAGGGCGGCGAGGGCGTGGTCGGCGATGTCGGTGGCGGCGAGGGCCTCGGGGTCGGTGACGAGGACGCGGGCGACGTCGAGGGCGACGTTGCCGGTGCCGACTATCACGGCCCGCTCGGCCGTGCCCAGGGCGACGGCTTCGGGGGCGGTCTCCGGGTGGGCGTTGTACCAGGAGACGAGGGAGGTGGCGGAGAGGCTGCCGGGGAGGTCCTCGCCGGGGATGCCGAGGCGCCGGTCGGACGGGGCGCCGACCGCGTACACGACCGCGTCGTGGTGGGCGGCCAGCTCCTCGGGGGTGACGTCCTTGCCGATCTCCACGCCGAGCCGGACGGTGGCCCGGGGGTGGGTGTGGAAGCGGGCGAGGCTGTCGCCGGCGCCCTTGGTGGCCGGGTGGTCGGGGGCCACGCCGTAGCGGACGAGGCCGCCGGCCACCGGGAGCCGGTCGATGAGGGTGACCTCGGCGTTGGTGTGCAGGAGCAGGTCCTCCGCGGCGTACATGCCGGCGGGGCCGGTGCCGACGACCGCGACCCGGATCGGGGCGAAGTCGGAGGGCAGCGAGCGTCCGAAGGAGGGCTCGCCCCAGGGGTGGAAGGTGGGGGAGGCGAGGACGGGGGCGGGTTCGCGGCCCTCGTAGTGGGCGGCGTTGATCGCCTCGTACTTCTTCAGCGGCCCGGTGAGCCGGTCGACCGGGAAGATCGCGTCGACCGGGCAGGCGTCGGCGCAGGCGCCGCAGTCGATGCAGCTCCTCGGGTCGACGTAGAGCATCTCGGTGGTGCCGAAGTCCGGTTCCTCGGGCGTCGGGTGGATGCAGTTGACCGGGCAGACGGCGACGCAGGTGGCGTCGGAGCAGCAGGTCTGGGTGATGGCGTAGGTCATGTCGGCGGCTCGGCTCGGCTCGGCTCGTCGGGGTCGGGTCAGAGGAGGTGGGCGCGCTGGTAGAAGCGCTTGGCGGGCCGGGTCAGCATGCCGACGTCGCCGAGGAACTCCATGAGGCCGGAGCAGCTGGCGCGGAGCCGGGCCTTGTAGTGCTCGTTGGCGGCGGCCTCGCGGCGGGCGCGCTCGGGGTCGAGGCCGGCCCGGACGTACACCTCGGGGTTCACCAGGCTGGTGATGATGTAGTACGCGGCGATGGCGACGATCAGCGCCTGGAAGTGGCGGCGGGCGCGGCCGGCGCGGGCGAGGTGGCGGCGGGTCTCCTCCCGGGCGAACTGCATGTGCCGGGACTCCTCGACGACGTGGATGTTGTTGATGGTCCGCACGAAGGGGACCACCCGCTCGTCGCGCATCCAGTCGCGCTGCATGACGTCGAGGACCTCCTCGGCGACGAGGATGCCGGCGTAGGCGGCCTCGCCGAAGCCGACGGTCTTCATGACCCGGCCGAGCTCCATGACGGCGCGCTTGGGGCGGTAGGCGGGGGCACCGAGCTTCTGGGAGCCGCGCGCGAACATGATCGAGTGGCGGCACTCGTCGGCGATCTCGGTGAGCGCCCACTGGAAGCGGGGGTCGGTGTGGTCGGTGCGGTAGATGTCCCTCAGGACCATCTGCTGGAGGATCATCTCGAACCAGATGCCGGTGGAGGCGACGGAGGCGGACTCCTGGCGGGTCAGCTCCTTCTGCTGCTCCTCGGTCATCTCGTTCCAGTACGCGGTGCCGTAGAGGCTGTTCCACTCGGGGCTCTGGCCGTGGAAGCCCTTGTCGAGCGGGGTGTCCCAGTCGACCTCGACGGCGGGGTCGTAGCTGAGCTTGGCGGCCGACCGGAGGAGCCGTTCGGCGACGTCGTCCTGGTCGTGGTTGTCCGGGCGAACGGTGCTGCTGGCCATCGTTGCGGCTCCTTGGGTCACGCGGTCGGCTCTAGGTCGTCCCTCGCTTGTTAGACATCGCGTCTAGCAAGCTTGTTAGACGGAACGTATAGCAAGGGTGCCGCGCGGGCTACCCCTCGGTACGGACTTTCTCGGCCGGGCACGCGAAGGGGGCCGGAGCGCGGGCGCTCCGGCCCCCTCGGGGACCTGCGGATCAGGAGGTGCGGATCAGAAGGTCAGGTTCCAGGCGTCGATCTTCCCGGTGTCCGCGCTCGCGTTGTCGCTGACGCGGAGCTTCCAGACGCCGTTCGCCACCTCGGAGGAGGCGTTGACCGTGTACGTCTGGAGGATGTTGTCGGTGCCGCTGCCGGTCCGGTTGTGCAGGTTGTAGACCGAGCCGTCGGGGGCGACCAGGTCGACCTTGAGGTCACCGATGTAGGTGTGCTTGATGTCCACGCCCACCTTGAGGGTGGCCGGCGCGTTGCCGGTGACGCCGCTGACGGTGAGCGCGCTCTCGACGGTGGTGTTGTCGGGGACGGTCACGTCGGTGAGGTTCTCGAAGTACTTCCCGGGCGGGGGCGGGGTCGAGCCGCCGACGGCCTTGAGGGCGTCCACCCGGCCCTCGCCGAAGAAGCTGTTCTTCGCCGTGGTGCCGGTGCAGCGGGCGTCCGACGGGCAGGCCAGGTCGGTGGCGTGCTCGCCGAGCTTGGCGCGGAGGTCCGCCGGGGTGTACGCCGGGTTGGCGCTGGCCAGGAGGGCGGCGACGCCCGCGACGTGCGGGGAGGCCATCGACGTGCCGCTCAGCGAGGAGTACTTGCCGCCGGGGACCGTGCTGTACACGGACTCGCCGGGCGCCGAGACCTCGATGACGTCACGGCCGTAGTTGGAGAACGACGCCTTGGACGTGCCGCTGGTGCCGTTGGCGGCGACCGTGACCACGCCCGGCAGCTCGGCCGGGATGTCGAGGCAGTCGTTGGTGATCGTGCGGCTCACCGGCGTCGAGTCGTTCGGGCTCGACGAGTCGGTGGTCTTGTTGGCCAGGTCGACGTTGGAGTTGCCGGCCGCCGCGACCTGGAGCGAGCCCTTGCCGTCGGCGTACGCCTGGGCGCGTCCCACGCCCTCCAGGATGGCCGCCTGGTCGAGGTTGTTCGGGCAGTTGAACTGCCACGGGTCCGTGTAGTAGCTGTTGTTGGTGACCTTGAAGCCGTGGTCACCGGCCCACATCAGACCGCAGATGGTGTTCTCGGCGAAGAAGAGGGTGCTGCCGGGCTCGGCGATGCGCACCGAGGAGATCTTCACGCCCGGCGCGACGCCGATGGCGCCCTTGCCGTTCTTGGCCGCCGCGACCGTGCCGGCCACGTGGGTGCCGTGCTGGTCGACGTCGCGCCAGGCGCCGGTGCGGGTGTCCGCCTTGCCGTAGGCGCAGGAGACCGAGTCGGCGGCGTTGAAGTTCGGCGCCAGGTCCTGGTGCTGGTCGTCGACGCCGGTGTCCAGGATGCCGACCTTGACGGTGGCGGAGCCCTGGTTGACCGCCCAGGCCTGGTCGGCCTTGATCTGCGTCATGTCCGAGCGGACGGGCTCGGTCGTCGGGGCCGCCGACTGCGCGGGGTTGGCCGGGAGCGCCGGGTTGTAGGCGTCGGCCGGGACGTCCGAGGTGCGCGTCGCGCCGACCTTCTGCACGCCCGCGACGCCGCGCATGGTGGTGGCGAAGGAGGCGGAGGTCGAGTGGGCGACGACGACGCCGATGGCGTCGAAGGAGGAGAAGACCGAACCGCCGTTGGCGGCCACGGCGTTGCGGACCGCGGTGGTGTCACCGGGGGCGGTGATCACCAGGTAGGCGCGGGTGCCGGCGGCCCAGGCGGCCGGGGCGGCGGGTGCCTGCTGGGCGGCCCGGGCGTTCGCGGTGAAGGCCGCGAGCGGCTCGTTGTCGAGCGGGGCGGCCTGGGCGAAGGAGACCGGGCCCGCGAGGGCCAGGGTCGTGCCGAGGGCGATCGCCGCGATTCTCATCCGGCCGGATATGTGGGAAAACAATGCGTCCTCCGATGGCCCGGTGGCGCGGGTGGCGCCGGCCGGGCCCTGTGATGTGTGGGGTGGACGCAAGATCCCAGACGGGCGGGGGCGGAGGGAAGCCTTCTGTCCGACAAGCCCGTCCACGTAACAGAATCTTGACTTGAACATGCCGAAGAGGGGGCGGTTCTCCTCCTCCGCCCCCTCCTCGCGGGATCACTTCAGGTACGGACCCGCCGTGCCGATCTTCCCGGGACCGTTCAGGACGTACACCCGCAGGTTGCCCTTGCCGGGGGCGCCGACCGACAGGGTGCCGTTGGTGACGGTCCGCACGTCACCGGTGACGGCGTCGGTGTAGGTGCCGTTGGGGACGCCGCTGTAGGTGGCGCCGCCCGAGACCGTGACGAGGGCGAAGCTGTCCGTGGAGCCGCTGGTGTAGCGGCGCTTGAAGGCCATGCCGCCCGAGATGCCCTCGGTGGAGTACTGGCCCATCTGGAGCGCGGGGATCGCCCGCCGGATCTCGTTGAGCCGCTGGACGTGCTTGACCAGGGGCTGCTGGAGGGTGGTCGCGACCTGGCCGCTCGCCGCGGAGACCTTCGAGAAGTCGGAGGCGGTGACGGTGCCGGCGAGGTGGGCGCCGTAGTACGCGCGGCCGGTGGTCGCCAGCGGGCAGGTGGGCCCGCAGTCGATCTTCTGCCCCTTCTGGAACTCGATCTCGGAGCCGTAGTAGAGCGTCGGGATGCCGCGGAAGGTCCACATCAGGGACATGTTCTCGGCCCAGGCGTCGGTGCCGCCGGTGTACCGCTCGCTGGACTTGTTGGGTCCGTAGTCGTGGCTGTCGACGTAGACGACGTTGTAGGTGGCGTCGTTGTAACTGTCGTCCGAGTCCTTGCCGTTGGAGAAGGCGTTGTAGGCGTCACCGAAGTTCATGTGCATGCGCATGTCGATGACGTTCATGCCGGAGAAGCGGCTGTGGTCGGGCGCGTGGTAGCTGTTGCCGTTCAGGAAGGCGTTGCTGGAGGTGGGCTGGTTGCCGGTGCCCTGCTGCTGCTCGTAGTCGTACATCTCCAGCGCGGCCTTGGTGTCGTCGGCGTCGTACTCCTTGCGCTCCTTCCAGGTGAAGAACTGGGCGGAGTGGTTGACCGAGCCGCGGTTCCACTTGTCGTTGACGAAGGCCGCGACCTCGCCGAAGACGAAGAAGTTCTTCGCCGCCTCGGCGCCGTGCCGCTGGGCGACCCGCTCCTGGATCGCGGGGAGGAAGCGCCGGTTCCAGGTGGTGCGCGGGATGTGCACGGCGGTGTCGACGCGGAAGCCGTCCACGCCCATGTCGATGTACTTGTTGTACGCGCCGATCAGGTAGTTCTGGACGGTCGCCTTCTCGGTGTCGAAGTCCGCCAGGTCCTCGTGCAGCCAGCAGGAACGGGAGTCCTCACCCTCCCAGTTGCCGATCCAGCACTGGTGGTAGAGGCTCTTCGGGAACATGCCCGAGGTGGGGCTGGGCCACTGGCAGTTGTAGACCGTGTAGCCCTCGGCGCTCTTCCCGCCGGTCGGCTTGCCCCAGTTGACGCAGGTGTTGCCGGTGGGCTCGGCCGTCGACCACAGGTCGCCGTTGTAGTACGACTTGCCGGACTTGGGGTCGACGGTCAGGCCGTCGTACTCGAAGCCGGGCTGCTTCTCGTCGTAGTACCAGCTCCACTGGGTGTCCCGGACGCCGTACACGGTCGGCGTGAACAGGCCCTTGGCGCCCCAGCGCGAGGAGTGGTTGTAGACGACGTCCTGGTAGATCTTCATGCCCTTGGCGTGGGCGGCGTCGATGAGGTCCTGGTAGGAGGCGCCGGCCGACTCCAGGCGCGGGTCGACCTTGTAGAAGTCGTAGCCGTGGTAGCCGTGGTAGTCGTAGTCCGAGCGGTTGAGCACCACCGGGGTGACCCAGACGGCGGAGAATCCGAGGCCCTTGATGTAGTCGAGCTTCTGGACCAGGCCCTTGAAGTCGCCCCGGAACATGGGGTCGTCGTTGGCCGCGTTCCCCGACTTCACGTGCTGGCTGCCGCCCCGGTTGTTGGAGGCGTCGCCGTCGTAGAAGCGGGCGGTGAGGACGAAGTAGATCGGGTCCTTGCGCGGGTCGGTGCCGAGCGGCTTGCCGTTCGCCGGGGCGGTGGGCCTGTCGCCGGTGGTGGCGGTGGCCGGCGCGGAGGCGGCCGAGACGTTCCCGGCGGCGTCCACGGCCTTCACCGTGTACGTGTACGCGGTCCGCTCGGCGAGGTTCGTGTCGGAGAAGACCGTCGAGCCGACGTCCGTGACGACCGTGCCGGTGCTGCCGCCGACCCGTGTGACCTGGTACTTCGTCACGCCGCGGTCGTCGGTGGCGGCGTCCCAGGAGAGCAGGACGGAGACGCCGTCGGCGCTCGCGGTGACCCGGCCCGGGGCGGTGGGCGCCTGGGTGTCGGGCGGGGTGGCGGCGCACGGGTCGGACGCGTTCGCGGTCACCACCCGGTCCCGGACGGTGGTGGTGCCGGTGCCGATCGTGTAGTCGGAGCCGCCGTTGTTGTCCCACACGCCGTTGCCGTTGTTGAAGGCGGCCTTGAGGGAGGTGGCGGTGGAGAGGTCCAGCTCCCGCTTCCACCAGCCGGTGCAGGCCGCCGTCATGCCGAGGCCGGGCGCGGCCGTCCACGCGCCGCCGGCCGGCTGGTAGTGGACGTTCACCGTCGACCAGCCGAGGGAGGCCGAGGAGTAGTACACCGTCGCCTTGTGGGAGGCCGGCGGCGGGGTGTCGGCGCAGGGGTCGGAGTGGGCGACGACGCCGTCCTTCACCGTGATGTTCCCGGTGCCGAGGGCGTAGTCCTTGCCGCCGTTGTTGTCCCAGGTGCCGGTGCCGTTGTTGAAGGTGGCCCGGAGGCCCGCGGCGGAGCCGAGGCTGACGGTCTTCTTCACCCAGTCGGTACAGGCGGGTTCCATCGCCGTGCCGGGGACGGCGGTCCAGGAGCCGCCGTCGGGCGCGTAATGCAGGTTGTAGGCCGACCAGTTCTTGGTCCTGGTCCAGTAGTACACCGTCGCGGTGTTCTCGGCGACGGCCGCCGCCGGGACGGCGTCGGCGGGGGAGGGGGGCGAGGCGGCGGTGCCGGACGGCGCGGCCACCAGGCCGGTGAGACCGGCGGCGACGCCGAGCAGCGCGAGTGCGCGCCCTCGTGGCCGTGTGCGGGTGGGGGTCATGCGGACTCCAGACGGGGGCGCGCCGGGGCGGGGGCCGGTGGTGAGACAGGGGATCGGCCCCCGTGGAAGCGCGTGCGGAAACTTGCGGAAAGTTCTTGCGTCGGCGGGAAGTTACCCCTGTGTGGCGCGCGCGTAAAGGGTCCGCGTCGAAGCGATTCGAATGGTGAGACTCACCGCTGCTTGAGATGGGGCGCCAGCAGGGCGCGCCACGCGGAGTCCACGCGCCGGAACTCGGCCGGGCAGAGCGCGGCGCGGTCCCGGGGCAGCACTCCGTCCGGGTTGCCCTCGGCGTCCACCGCGTCGGCGAAGCGCCCGGGGTCGGAGCCGTACAGCCAGCAGGCCCAGTTGAAGAAGCGCTGCCCGTCCGTGGAGTGGACGTCGGAGTACCCGGCCACACCCGGATCGCCGCCCTCGGACGCCTCCCACAGCGCGCCCCAGGCGTTGATCGTGGAGATCGCGTATTCGGTGTGCCGCTCGTCGCCGGAGGCGAGCAGGAGGACGGCGAGCTGGTCGACCGCGTCCTCCTCGCGGCCGGTGACGGGCAGGTCGTAGAGGTCGACGAGGGCGTGCCCGAGCTCGTGGAGGAGGACGCCGTTCGAGAGGCCGACGACGTCCGCGTCGACGGCGGCCGACCGCTCGGCCGGGGTGCCGTCGGTGTCGACGCGGGCGAAGACCTCGCGGGCGCCGGCGACGAAGCCGTAGCAGTAGGTGATCCGCCCGGTGTCCCCGTCCCAGTGCGGGTCGGGGGCCGCGCAGCTCGCCGCGCGCAGCGGTACGTCCCGGGGCAGGGCGATCCGGGCGGCGGCGTAGTCGGCGGCGTCCTCCAGGACCCGGTGTTCCCGCAGGAAGGCGCGGGCGGCGCGGTCGCCGGGGGTCCGGGGCTCGTCGTACGTGACGAGGAGCCGGCCGGTGCCCTGGGCGGGGGCGGACGCGGTGGCGGGGGAGGGGGAGGGGGAGGGGGAGGGGGGAACCGCCGGGGTCGCCGCGCAGCCGGTGAGGAGGGCCGCGATCAGGGCGAGGGGCGGACCGAGGGACGGGCCGGTGCGGGTGCGGGCGGCGGCGGGCATCGGCGGCACCTCGTCTCGTGGGCGTCCCTGCCGACGAGCCTGGCCGGAGCGGGCACCGGGAGCGAGCCCGTCGTGCCGGACGGGTGAGGCCGAGGACCCCGCGGCCTCAGTCGCGGGGCCAGGGGCGGCCCTCCAGCCGCTCGATGTCGCGGTTGAAGCGCTCCAGGAAGTCGGCGAAGCGGATCACGTCCTCGGCCGCCCAGTGCTCCATGATCCGTTCGAGGCCGCCGATGTTGAAGGAACGGTCGGCCGCCAGGCGGTGCTCGCCCTCCTCGGTGATGCGGAACTTGCGGGCGATGCCGCCCTCCGGGTCCGCGATGCGCTCGACGACCCCGGCCCGGAGCATGGCCGCGGTCTGCCGGTTCAGGGTGGAGGCGTCGAGCCCGAAGGCGTCGGAGAGCTGCCCGATGGACATCGGCCCGTGCATCCGGATCCGGGTGAGGAGCACGTACGCGCTGCGGTCGAGCCCGCCGCCGCCGACGCGGGTCCGCGGCGCGTGGAGGTGCGAGTGGCGGCTCAGCAGCATCGTCTCGAACTCGACGCGGTCGGTGGCCTTCTCCACGGCCTCGTCCACGGCCGGGCCGACGGCCTTGTCCACGGGTTCCACGGGCTTGTCCATGGGCTCATTCTCCCCTGCGGCGAGATGATGTGCATCATGCATAGCTTGTGCATCATGCAATTAATGTGCATGATGCACAAGCCTTTGCCTCCACGACACCCAGGGAGAGACCCGTGGACCGCGCCCAGACCGAAGCACGCCCAGGAGGCGTGGTCGGCGTCCTCGCCTTCGCCGGCATCGTGGCGGCACTCATGCAGACGCTCGTGGTGCCGCTCATCGGCGACCTGCCGAGGCTCCTGCACGCCAGTGCCTCCGACGCCTCGTGGGTGATCACCGCCACCCTGCTCGCCGCCGCCGTCGCCACCCCCGTCGCCGGCCGCCTCGGCGACACCCTCGGCAAGCGGACCGTGCTGCTCGCCTCCACCGTCCCCCTGATCGCCGGCTCCGTCGTCTGCGCCCTCTCCGACTCCGTCGTCCCGATGATCGTCGGACGCGGCCTCCAGGGCCTCGGCATGGGCGTCGTCCCCGTCGGCATCAGCCTCCTCCGGGACGTCCTGCCCCCCGAGAGGCTCGGCGGCTCCATCGCCCTCATGAGCGCCTCCATGGGCGTCGGCGGCGCCCTCGGCCTGCCGTTCTCCGCCGCCGTCGCCGAACACGCCAGCTGGCGCGTCCTCTTCTGGGTCGCCGCCGCCCTCAGCGTCCTCGTCGCCGTCCTCATCCACCGCCTCGTCCCGGCCGGCCGCCGCAACCCCGCCCCCGGCCGCTTCGACCTGCCCGGCGCCCTCGGCCTCGGCGCCGGCCTCGTCTCCCTCCTCCTCGCCGTCTCCAAGGGCGCGACCTGGGGCTGGGGCAGCGCCACCACCCTCGGCCTCTTCGCCGCGGCGGCCGTCGTGCTGCTCGCCTGGGGCTTCTGGGAGCTGCGCACCCGCGACCCGCTGGTCGACCTGCGCGTCACCGCCCGCCCGGTCGTCCTGCTGACCAACCTCGCCTCGGTGCTCGTCGGCTTCTCCATGTACGCCCAGTCGCTGGTCGTCCCGCAGCTCCTCCAGCTCCCCGAGGCCACCGGCTACGGCCTGGGCCAGTCGATGATGGCGATGGGCCTCTGGATGGCCCCGGCGGGCCTCGCGATGATGCTGCTCGCCCCGCTCGGCGCCAAGCTGTCCGCCGCCCGCGGCCCCAAGGTCACCCTCTCCGTCGGCGCCCTCGTCATCTCCGCCGGCTACGCCTCCTCGCTCGCCCTCATGGGCTCCACCTGGGGCCTGCTCGTCGTCACCCTGATCTGCAACACCGGCGTCGGCCTCGCCTACGGCGCGATGCCCGCCCTCATCATGGGCTCCGTCCCCGCCGAGGAGACCGCCTCCGCCAACAGCTTCAACACCCTGATGCGGTCCATCGGCACCTCGGTCTCCGCCGCCGTCATCGGTGTCGTCCTCGCCCAGATGACCACCACCCTCGGCGGCCACACCCTGCCGTCCGAGGGCGGCTTCCGGGCCGCCATGCTCATCGGCGCCGCCGTCGCCCTCCTCGCCTCGGCCGTCGCCGCCCTCATCCCCGCCCGGCACGCCCCCGCCGGCCCCGCCCCCGCCGGGGCCCCCGCCCCGGAGGCCGCCCGGGCCGCCTGACCACCGGCCGGCGCCCGCCGGAGCGGTACGGGTACGGAGCCGCCGGCCCCGTACCCGTACCGCTCACCGCGTCCCGTCCGCCTCCAGCGTGAACAGCGCGCCGTCCGGGTCGCGCACCACCACCCGCCGCTCGCCCCCGCTCCCGGCCGCCTCCGGCTCCCGGGCCCCGCCCCACTCGCCGCCCGGCACCACCGAACCGCCGTGCTCCGTCACCGCCGCCACCGAGGCCGTCAGGTCCGGCACCCGGAACCGCACCAGCCAGCGAGGCCGCAGCTGCGGCCGCGGCGAGGCCGCCTCCACCGGACCGCTGTCGAGACGGGCCACCGGCACCCCCGCCCGCCGCAGCACCACCCGGTCCTCCTCGTACGAGGTCTCGCAGGCGCCCGGCTCCTGCTCCGCCCAGCGCAGCACCCCGCCGTAGAACACGGCCGCGTCGAAGGCGTCCCGGGTGTGCAGCTCCACCCACGCGGGCGCGCCCCGCTCGGCGACGTGCCAGCGCGAGACCAGCCGCCCCTCCCACACGGCGAACGCCGCCCCGTCCCGGTCCGTGGCGAGCGCCGCCCGCCCCTGCGGCGGGTACGCCACCGGACCCACGCCCACCGTGCCGCCCCGCTCCCGGATCCGGGCCACCGCCGCGTCCGCGTCCTCCACGGCGAAGAACACCGTCCAGGCCACCGGCAGCGCCAGCTCCGCCGCCAGGGCCGCGATCCCCGCGACCGGGATCCCGTCCCGCTCGCCCACCACGTACGCCGAGCCCGCCTCCAGCCGCCCGGGCCGGAACGTCCACCCCAGCACCGCGCCGTAGAACCGCTCCGCCGCGCCCAGATCCCGCGCCGCCAGACTCAGCCAGCACGGCGCGCCCAGCGCCTGTGCCGTCGTCGGCCCCGTCACCGGACCACCTCCTCGAGCGAGCGTCCGCCGGCCGGACGCCACCCCGCGCGCCTTCCCCGGCCCGCCGCCCGGCACACCCGGCTTCACCCGACCGGCCCCCCGGTCAGGGGGCCGCGGCGACGAGCCCGCGGGCCGCGTACGCCCGCACGTCGGCGTCCGGGTCGGCCGCCGCGGTCGCCAGCGCGGCCCGCGCCCCCTGGTCCGGGGCGTGGCCGAGGAGCGCAAGCACGGCGGCCTTGCGCACGTCGGCGTTCGGGTCCGCGAGCCCCTTCGCCAGCGCCGGCACCGCGCGCTCCGCCCCGGCCGCCCGCAGCGCGGCCGCCGCGCCCGCCCGCACCTGCCACGCCGGATCGTCCAGCGCCGCCACCGCGCGCTCCGCCAGCGGCGCGGGGCAGCCGGCCGTGGCCAGCGCCCCGAAGGCCGCTCCCCGCACCAGCGGGTCCGGGTCGCCGAGCAGCGGGACCAGCGGCCCCGGTTCCGGCGCGGACACGGCCGCGAGCCCCCGGGCCACCGCCACCCGCACCTCGCGCGCGGGATCGGCGACGGCACCGGCCAGCGCGCCGACCGCGTCCACCGACACCAGGGCCCGCACCGCCTGGAGCCGCACCTCCGTCGCCGTGTCGGCCAGCGCCGCCGCGTACACCCCGGCGTCCCCCAGCCGACGGGCCCGCAGCACCTCGACCGCCACCGCCCGCACCGCCGGATCCGGCACGTCCAGGGCGGCGCGCAGGCCCGCCCCCAGCTCGCCGTCCGCGTCCAGGACCTCCGCGAGCTCGCGGAGCGCCCCGGCGGCGGCGGACCGCACCGCCGCGTCCCCGTCCCCCAGCCGGGCCGCCAGCGCGGGGCCGGTCCCGGGGGGCACGGTCTCGGCCAGGGCGGCGACGGCCGCCACCCGCACCTCGGGCTCGGCGTCCGTCAAGTAGGGCTCCAGGGAGGCGAGTTCGGGGGCATCCTCGACGAGGGAGAGGAGCCGCAGGAGCCGGGGGCCCGGGCCCGCGGGCCCGGCCGGACCGGCGGCCGGAGCGGGCTCCGTGACGGCCCGGGCCGTCGGCGGCGCCTCGCGCGGGCCCGCCGTCGCCACCGGCACCAGCGCCACCTCGCCCAGCGGCCGCTCCGGACCGGCCGGCGGCGTGAACTCCGGCACCGGCACCGCGTACGGCTCCACCGGCCGCGCCGTGAACTCCATCGCCCCGGAAGCCGACCTGCGCAGGTCCAGGTGGTACAGCCACTCCGCGTCGTTCTGCTCCGGGTGGTCCAGCCGCTCGTGGTACAGCCCCCACCGCGACTCGGTCCTGGCCAGCGAGGCACGGGCCGCCATCTCGGCGCAGTCCCGGATGAACGACACCTCCGCGCAGCGCATCAGCTCGTGCGGGGTCCGCCCGCCCATCCCGGCGATCTCCCGCTCCATCCGGGTGAACGCCTCGACCGCGAGGGAGAGCCGCGCCCCCGACTTCGGCGGCGCCACGTAGTCGTTCACGAACCGGCGCAGCTTGTACTCGACCTGTGGCTGCGGCGGCCCGTCCGGGTTCAGCAGCGGCCGGTAGACCAGCGCGTGCGCCGCCTCCAGCTGCGCCCGGTCCAGCTCCCCCTCGTACGCCCGGTACCGGGCCGCGTCCTCGCCCGCGAGGTCGCCGTAGACGAACGCGCCGATCATGTAGTTGTGCGGGACGCAGGCCAGGTCGCCGGCGGCGTAGAGGCGCGGCACGGTGGTGCGGGCGTGCGCGTCCACCCGGACCCCGGAGGCCGAGTGCCCGCCGCACAGGCCGATCTCGGAGATGTGCATCTCGATGTCGTGGGTGCGGTAGTCGTGCCCCCGGCCCGCGTGGAAGGTGCCCCGGGTCGGCCGCTCCGTGGAGTGCAGGATCGTCTCGACCGCCCCGATCGTCTCCTCCGGCAGATGGCTGAGCTTCAGGTACACCGGCGCCCGGTCGGAGGCGAGTTCGGCCGCGAACTCGGCCATCATGTGCCCCGACCAGTAGTCCGACTCGACGAACCGCTCGCCGTGCCGGTTCACCTGGTAGCCGCCGAAGGGATTGGCCACGTAGGCGCAGGCCGGACCGTTGTAGTCCTTGATGAGCGGATTGATCTGGAAGCACTCGATGCCGGTGAGCGCGGCGCCCGCGTGGTACGCCATCGCGTAGCCGTCCCCGGCGTTCGTCGGGTTCTCGTACGTGCCGTAGAGGTACCCCGAGGCGGGCAGGCCGAGCCGGCCGCAGGCACCCGTCGCCAGGATCACCGCGCCCGCCCGGACCACCACGAACTCGCCGGTGCGGGTGTGGAGTCCGGCGATGCCGACGGCCCGCCCGTCCTCCGGACGGGTCAGCACCCGCACCGGCATCACGCGGTTCTCGATCCGGATCCGCTCCCGCATCTCCCGCCGCCGCAGCTGCCGGTACAGGACCTTCTTCACGTCCTTGCCCTCGGGCATCGGCAGCACGTACGACCCCGAGCGGTGCACCTGCCGCACCGCGTACTCCCCGTGCTCGTCCTTCTCGAACTTCACGCCGTACGACTCCAGGCGCCGCACCATGTCGTAGCCGCGCACGGCGGTCTGACGGACCGTCGACTGGTCGACGAGGCCGTCGTTGGCGCGGGTGATCTCGGCGACGTAGTCGTCCGGGTGGGCCCGGCCGGGGATCACCGCGTTGTTCACCCCGTCCATGCCCATGGCGAGGGCGCCCGAGTGCCGGACGTGCGCCTTCTCCAGGAGGAGGACGTCGGCGCCGCGCCCGGCGGCGGTCAGGGCGGCCATCGTGCCGGCGGTGCCGCCGCCGACGACGAGCACGTCGCAGGAGAGCTCCCGCGCGTCGGCGAGTGCGGGGACGGTGGTCAGGGGGGAGGACACGACGGGCCTTTCCGGCAGGGGGAGTTCGGGGGGCAGGGGGTCAGAGGGACGCGAGGACGCGGCGGCGCAGCTCCACGGTCGCGGGGGCGTCCCGCGCCGCGCGGTCCCGGGGGCGCGGCACGTCGAGCACCCGGCCCGAGGGCAGCAGGGCGATCCGGTCGCCCAGGTGGACCGCCTCGTCCACGTCGTGCGTCACGAAGACGACGGTCGCGCCCGTGCCGCCCAGGATCCCGGCCAGCAGGTCCTGCATCCCGGTCCTGGTGTGCGCGTCCAGGGCGCCGAACGGCTCGTCCATCAGCACCGCGCGCGGCCGGCCGGCCAGCGCGCGGGCCAGCTGCACCCGCTGCCGCTGCCCGCCCGACAGCTGGTGCGGCCACTTCGCCGCGTGACCGGCCAGACCCACCCGCTCCAGCCACTCCTCCGCGTCCCGCCGCCGGGCGGCCCGGCCCACGCCCCGGATCGCCAGCGGGAGCTCCACGTTGGCCCGCGCCGAACGCCACGGCAGCAGCGCGTCGTGCTGGAAGACCAGCGCCCGGTCGGCTCCGGGGCCGCGGACCGGCGCCCCGTCCTGCGCGACCCCGCCCGCCGACGGCGGCAGCAGCCCGGCGAGCGTCCGCAGCAGGGTCGTCTTGCCGCAGCCGGACGGGCCGACCACGGTCAGCACCTCGCCGGGCGCCACCCGCAGGCTCAGCGGCCCGGGCAGAACGGTCCCGTCGGGATGCCCGAGCCGCACCCCGTCGAGGGCCAGTTCGGCCCCGGTGAGCGGGGGAGGGGCGGGAGCCGGGGGAGCGGTGGGCGTGACGGGGGAGGTGGTGGGGGCGGTGGTGCTCATGGAACCGGCTCCTTCTCGGGGGAGGGGGCGGGTACGGGGGCGGCGGGCGCGGCGGGGGCCGAGGGGGCGGCCGGACCCGAGGACGCGGCGGGGGCCGAGGGGGCGGCCCCGGCCGGGCGGGAGGCGCCCGCGCGGGGCGCCGCGCCCCGGGCCGCCGGGCGGGGGAGCCAGGCGGTGACCCGGCGGCCCAGCAGCTCCACGGCGGTCGAGGTCAGCAGGCCCAGGGCGCCGATGGTGACCATGCCGACGAAGACGCCGGGGTAGTCGACGACCGTGTAGTCCTGCCAGGTGCGGTAGCCCACCCCGTACTCGCCCGAGATCATCTCGGCGGAGATCACACAGATCCACGCCACGCCGATGCCGACCGAGAGCCCGCCGAACACTCCGGGCAGCGCGCCCGGCAGGACCACCGACCACAGCACCCGGGCCCGCCCGCCGCCCATGGTGAGGACGGCCTCCTCCCACACCGGGCTCAGCGCCCGCACCGCGTGCCGCGTCGACACCAGGACGGGGAAGAAGGCCGCGGCGCAGGTGATGAAGACGATGCCCTGCTCGTTCGTCGGCAGCAGCAGGATCGCCACCGGCACCAGGGCGATGGCCGGGACCGGACGCACCACCTCCACCAGCGGGCCCAGCAGGTCGGCCGCCCAGCGCGAGCGGGCGATCGCCGTCCCGGCGGCCACGCCGAGGACCGCCGCCAGCAGGAAGCCGGTCACGATCCGGCGCAGACTGTGCCCGAGGTCCTGCCGGTAGGCGGCCGTGCCCACCCGGTCGGCGAGCGCCGAGGCGACCTCGCCGACCGTCGGGAACTGCTCGAACCGCAGCCACAGGTTCACGTCGTACGCGGTCAGCAGCTGCCACGCGCCGAGCGCGGCGAGCAGCGAACCGGCCCGGACCAGCCGGCGCCCCGCGCGCGAGCCCGCGCTCACGAGCCCGCCGCCCGCACCGCTTCCGCGTACGCCACGGTCCGGGAACCCGGATGCGCGGCCACCCACCGCCCGGCCGCCGCCCGGGTCACGAACGCCCGCCACGACCCGCCGTCGGTCACCCACACCGCCCGGTCCGCGAACCAGGGGGTCCCCGTCACCGCGTCCGGCACGTACGCCGCCCGCACCGTCCCCGGCCCGGCCGCCGCGACCGCCTCCAGCAGCTCCCCGGCCGTGCCGAAGGCCCGGGTCGCCGACCGCCCGCGCAGCCACAGCTCCGCCTTCGCCGCACCGGCCTTCGGATAGCCGGCGGCGGCGACGGCACGCCTCAGCGGCGCCGGGTCGACGAAGGCGTCCACGTCGACGTCCTTCACCAGACCGGCCTCCCGCAGCACCGGCACGTCCTCCTTCAGCGCCGCCAGCAGCTCCGGCCGCAGCTCCGGATCGAAGGTCGCGATGCCCTGGGCGCCGTTGTAGAGGTACACCACCTCCGCCGGCAGCCCCGTCTCCTTCGCGACGGACTCGGCGGACGCCACCGGCGCCGACCGCAGCCGGTCGGTCGCCCGCCGCTGCGCCCGCAGGAAGGCGTCGAGCACACCGGCCCGCTCGCGCGCGAACTCCTCACGGACCGTGACCCCGTGGAAGGTCGGCAGGTCCAGCTCGGCCCCGTCGTACAGCGCCTCCGCCTTGCCCTGGAAGGCCAGCAGGCCCGGCCAGGCCACGAACTGCGAGAGGGCGTCCGCGCTGCCGCCCGCCAGCGCCGAAGCACCCACACTGGGCTGCTGGTTGAGCTTGGAGACGTCCTTCGCCGGATCGAGCCCGGCCCGGCGCAGCGCCCGGACGAGGGTGCCGTCGGCGGCGGACCCGACGCTCGTGGACACCCGCTTCCCCTTGAGGTCGGCGAGCGTCCGCAGCTCCGAACCCGGTCCGGTGACCACGGTGTTGAGCCCGCCGCGCAGGTTGTAACCGGTCACCGAGACCAGCCGGGTCGGCTCCTTCAGCTGCCGGCCGCGGGCCGCGTTCAGCAGCAGCGGGAAGTCGCCCATCGATCCGATGTCGATCTTCCCGGCGGTCATCCGGGCCGTGATCGGCGCGCCCGTCGCATAGTCCTGCCACTGGACCCGGTAGCGCACCCCGTCCTTCCGGCCCTGCTCGGCCAGCTCCTCCTCGAAGTAGCCGAGCGAGCGCAGCAGGGTGCCCGCGGTCACGGTGTTGATGGTCTTCGACTGGTAGCCCACGGTCACCGTCACGGCGCCGCCGGACCCGTCGGCGCCGGCCGGACCGCCGCAGGCGGTGGCGAGCGGGAGCAGCAGGGCGATCGGCGCCAGCGACCGCGCGAGTCTCTTCGTGTTCATGGGAGTTCAGCGCCTTTCACCGGAGCAGATAGGGCATGTTGACGGTCACCGCGCCGGTGGGGCAGCGGGCGGCGCACGGGCCGCAGTACCAGCACTCGTCGACGTGCATGTAGGCCTTGCCGTCCTCCTCGCGGATCGCGAGCGAGTCCAGCGGACACATGTCGACGCAGAGGGTGCAGCCGTCGATGCAACGGGATTCGTCGATCGTCACGGGCACGTCGGCGCGCTGGGGCACGAGGGGCATGGCGGGCTCCAGGAGAAGGGATGCGAAGCGGGAAGGCGTGAAGGGGTCAGAGGGAGCGGCGCAGCACGCCGCTCATGGTGATCCGGTCGCCGCGGAAGCGGATGAACTCCAGGTCCACGGGCCGGCCGCAGGGCAGATGGGTGAGCCGTTCCAGCAGCAGCAGGGCCGCGCCGCGCGGGGCCTGGAGCACGGCCGCCGCGTGCGCGTCGGCGTTCACCGCCTCCAGGGTGATGTCGGCGTGGCCGAGCGGACCGCCGGTCAGCTGCTCCAGGAGCCGGAAGACGTCCGTGTTCTCCAGGTCGCAGCCGAGGAGTTCACCGCCGACGTCCATCGGCAGGTACGACAGGTCGAGCGAGAGCGGCAGCCCGCCCAGGCGGCGCAGCCGCTCCACGCAGAGCACGTCCGAGCCGTCCGGCAGACCGAGCCGGTGGGCCACCGGACCGGGCGCCCGCACGGGGCCCAGGTTCCGCACCTCGTTGGTGACCCTGCCGTGCTCGTGCAGGGTCTCGGCGAGCCCCTGGAGCCGGTCCAGGCCGTGCGGGTACTTCTCCCCGACGACGACCGTCCCCACCCCCGGCTGCCGCTCCACGAGACCCTCGCCGCGCAGCAGGTCGAGGGCCTGCCGGACGGTGTTCCGGCTGGCGTGGTGGTCGGCCGCGAGCACGTCCTCCAGCGGCAGCACCCCCTGGGGGAAGGCGCCGGTCAGGATCTGGTGCCGCAGCAGGTCGGCGAGCTGCCGGGCCCGGTCCGCGCGCAGCCGGCGACGGCGGGCTGCGGCGACCGGGAGGGCGGCGGGGGTGCGTTCGGCGGGCATGGCAGGGAACGTAACCGGGGTACGGTTCCGGTGGTGTTGCCACAGTATTGCGCCACCGGGAGCATGTCCCGCACTGCTCCGACCTGCGACGACGCCGGCTCGCGGCGGAGTTCCGCCACCACCCCGACCACCAGTCGGACGGCCCGACGCCCACCATCCGAACACTCCCGGGCGGCCCCGTCAGGAGGCCGGCAGCACGGCCAGGGCCTCCGTGAGGTGGTGGTGCAGCAGGCCGAGGGCGGGGCGGCCCGCCGGGAGGAGCGGCACGACCAGCTTCCAGTACCGCGCCATCACCGCCGTGCTCTCCCGGCCGAGGAGCCCGACGAGACGCCGGCGGAAGGCGGGCGAGTCGGGCTCGCCGAGGGCCAGGGCGTACGCGCCGGCGAAGCAGTCCAGGGCGTCCCGGCCGCCGGGCGCCCGCCCCGCCCGCACCTCCGCGCCCGCCAGGCCGTACGCCTCTTCCAGCCCCTCGTACAGGACCGCCGCCCGGTACCGCTCGCCCGGCAGCGGCGGCCTCGGCGACCGCTCCGGCCGGGGGTCGCCGACCAGCGCCCGCAGCCGGGCGAAGGCCCGCACCTGATCCGGTGTCGGCTCGTCCGGCGGCACCGGCACCACCTCGTCGAGCACCCGCGCCACCAGCGGCGCGGGCAGCCGGACCGGCAGCGACCGCCGCCAGAACCGGACCACCTCGTCCGGCCCGGGCGGCAGCGCGGCGGCGCCCAACAGGGGCAGCAGCTCGGCCCGTTCGGCCGGACCGCACTCCGTCAGGAGCCGCAGCGACGCCTCCCGCCACGCCAGCGCGGCCCGCTCGCGCGCGACGCCCGCCAGCTCCCCGGCGACCACGTCCGCCAGCCGCCGCTCGTCCTCCAGCGCCCGCGCCACCTCCGGCACGCCGAGCCCCAGGGCCCGCAGCGACCGGATCTCCCGCAGCCGGACGAGCGCACCCGGCCCGTACCGCCGGTGCCCGCCGCCGCTGCGCCCCGCCTCGGGAAGCAGCCCCCGGTCCGAGTAGTACCGCACGGTCTTCACGGTCACCCCGGCCCGCCCGGCCAGCTCCCCGATGCTCCACGTGCCGTCGTCCGCGTCCGTCACCCCGCACCTCCCGCCGCCGGCCCCGGCCGTCCGCGTCCGGGGTGGAACCTCCCCCAGGGGGAGTTCCTAGTCTGCCGGAGGCCGCTGGGGCCACGAGACGCGAGGAGGCGACGATGACGGCGTACGTACTGGTGGGAGGGGCGTTCACCGGCGAACGGGTGTGGGACGGGGTCGCGGAGCGGCTGCGGCAGGCCGGTGCCGAGCCGTACCCGGTGACCCTGGACACCGACCCGGACGCCGGACTCGGCACGCACATCGGGGAACTGACCGCGCTCCTCGACCGGATCGACGAGCCGGAGGTCGTCCTCGTCGGACACGACTACGGCATCCACCCCGTGCTCGGCGCCGCCGACCGGCGGGCGGACCGGGCCGCCCGGGTGGTGTACGTCGCCGCCGGACTCCCCTCGGACGGTGACCCCGCCCTGCTCCTCGTCCGCGACGAGGCCGCCCGCGACCGGCTCGGCCACGACACCTCGCCGCTGCCGCCGCCCCGGGGCCGCGGGTGGGCGCGCTGGGGGAGCCTCGACGGGCTCTCCGCCGAGGACCTGGACCGCCTGGACCGGCTCGCGGTGCCGCAGCCCGCGCGCACCCTCACCGAACCCCTCCGGCTCGGCGGCGACGTGGAGCGGGTGCCGGCCGCCGCGGTGATGTGCACGGGCGACGGCCCGGGCGTCGACGTCGTCGAGATGCTCGTCCGCACCGGCCCGCCGCGCCTCCGGAAGCTGGCCGGACCCGGCTACGTCTTCCTCGAACTCGCCGCGGGACACTGGCCGATGCTCTCCCACCCGGCCGAACTCGCCGGCCTGCTCCTGCGGGCCGCCGCGGGGGAGGGGCGCCGGATCACCCTCGGGGAGGACCAGCCCTCCTACGAACAGCAGGAGTTCCTGCTGCCCACCCCGGAGGTCCCGCACGAGCGGCACGACCGGCTCGACGTCTACGCGCCGGACGGGGAGGGGCGCCGGCCGGCCGTCCTCCTCGTCCACGGAGGCCCCGTCGACGCGGACCGCGTCCCCACCCCGCGCGACACCCCCTTCTACCGGGGCTACGCCCGCCACCTGGCAGGCCTCGGCGCCGTCGGCGCCACCGTCGACCACCGGCTGCACGCCCTGACCGACTACGCCCGCGCCGCCGGCGACGTCTCCGAGGCGCTGGAACGGCTCCGCGCCCACCCCCGGGTCGACCCGGACCGGATCGGCGTCTGGATCTTCTCCGGCGGCGGTCTGCTCGCCGCGCACTGGCTGGCGGCGCCCCCGCCGTGGCTGCGCTGCCTCGCCCTCTCCTACCCCGTCCTCGCCGCGCCGCCCGGCTGGGAGACCGTCGGGTCGCGCTTCCGCCCGGTCGACGCGCTCGCGGGCGCCGGCCCGCTGCCCGTGGTCCTGGTCCGCGCCGGGCGGGAACACCCGGCGTTCGCGGCGACGGTGGAGGCGTTCCTCGCCGCCGCCGGGAAGCACGGCACGGACCTGGAGATCGTCGACGTGCCGGACGGCCGGCACGGCTTCGAGGCCCTCGACCGCACGGACGCCTCCCGGGACGCCGTCGTCCGCTCGGTCCGGGCCGTGCTGGACCGCGTGACGGGTGCGGAATGACGACCCGGTGATCTCCGGGGAACGCACGGTCGCGCTCGTCGGATCCTTCCTCGCCCGGGAGCCGCCGACGCGGCCGTGGGAAGGGCCCCGCCGACGCCCGACCCCTACCGCGTGGAGGAACGGGCGGTCGGCCGGCTCGTCTTCCGGCGCTCGGCGGAACGGACCCGGGGCGACGGCCCGCGCGGCAGCTCCGCCGGCGGCCACTGCCCGGTGGACCGGCAGGACGGGAGCCTCCCCTTCGTCCCCGCGGTCCGGCGGGACGACGAGGGCGGGGAGGAGCGGTGCCTCACCGAGGCGCGGGGCGTCCTGCCGCCCTCGCCCCGCCGTCCCGCCCGTCACCCCCGGCCCGTGACCGCCGCCGGGTTCCAGCCGCGTCGCGGCACCGAGTTCAGCAGGAGCCGCGTGTACGGGTGCTCGGGAGATCCGAGGACGCGGTCCACCGGACCCGACTCCACCACCCGGCCCGACTTCAGGACCAGCACGTCGTCCGCGACGTGCCGCACCACCGCCAGGTCGTGGGTGACGAAGAGGTAGCCGATGCCCGCCTCGCGGCGGATCTCCCGGAGCAGGTCCAGGATCTGCGCCTGGATCGACACGTCGAGCGCCGCGACCGCCTCGTCCAGGACCAGCACCCGGGGCTCCACGGCGAGCGCGCGGGCGATCGCGACGCGCTGCCGCTGGCCGCCGGAGAGGCCCCGGGGCAGGGCGGTCGCCTCGCGGGCGCCGAGCCCGACCCGGTCGAGGAGGTCGGCGACCCGGGCCCCGCGGGCGGCGGCGTCCAGGGAGGTGTGCAGCCGCAGCACCTCGTCCAGACAGCCGCGCACCGGGATCCGCGGGTCCAGCGACAGGTACGGGTCCTGGAAGACCATCTGGACGTCCCGGGCCCGCGCCAGGCGCTCCGCGCGGCCCCGGGGCCGGGCCGAGCGGTCCCGGCCGTCCAGGCGGACCGTGCCGCCGTCGGCGCGCTCCAGACCGACCAGCATCCGGACCGTGGTGGTCTTGCCGCTGCCGGACTCCCCGACGATCGCCAGCGAACCGCCCGGCGGGAGGGCGAACGACACGCCGTCGACCGCCAGATGCCCGCCGTACCGCTTGCGCAGCCCGTCGACCACGAGCCCCTTCTCCCTGCCCGTCGTCACAGCGTGATTCCTTCCTCGGCGCGCAGGCACGCGGCGAAACCCTCGCCGTGCCGCGCCAGTTCGGGCCTCTCCTCGGCGCACCGCGCGACCGCGTGCGCGCAGCGGGCGGCGAAGGCGCAGCCGGGCGGCGCCTCGGCCAGCGACACCGGGCGGCCGGGGATCGGCCGGGGCGCGGGCGCGCCGGCCTCGATCCGGGGGGTGCAGGCGAGCAGACCGGCGGTGTACGGATGGCGGGGGCGGTCGAACAGCTCGTCGGTGGAACGGGTCTCGACGATCCGGCCCGCGTACATCACGTACACCCGGTCGCAGATCGCCGAGGCCAGCTCCAGGTCGTGGGTGACGAAGAGCATGCCCGTGCCGCGCTCGGCCCGCAGCCGGGCCAGGAGCGAGAGGACCTCGGCCTGGGTGGTGACGTCCAGGGCGGTGGTGGGCTCGTCGGCGACCAGCAGCGCCGGCTCGGCGGCCAGCGCGGCGGCGATCACGACCCGCTGGAGCATGCCGCCGGAGAACTGGTGCGGGCGGCGGCGCAACGCCCCGCGCGGGTCGCGGATGCCGACCGCGTCGAGGAGCTCCTCGGCCCGGGCGGTGGCCCGGGCGGCCGGGATGCCGGAGGCCCGCAGGCCCTCGGTGAGGAAGTCGCCCACCCGGCGCAGCGGGTTGACGGAGGCGCGCGGGTCCTGGAAGACCATCGCCACCTCGCGGGCCCGCAGCGCGGCCAGCTCCGTCCGGTTCATGGTGAGCACGTCACGGCCCGAGACCCGGACCTGCCCGGTGGCGCGGGAGCCCCGGGGGAGCAGGCCGAGGACGCCGCGGCAGGCGACGGACTTGCCGGAACCGGACTCGCCGACCAGGCCGACGGTCTCCCCGGCGCGCACGGTCAGGCTGACGCCGTCGAGGATCGGGCGGGCGGCCCGGCCGTCGGGGAGCCGCAGCTCCAGGCCGTCGATCTCCAGGACGGGAGGGGGCGTCCCGCGGTTCATGGAGGGAGGGGCGGGAGGGGGTGTCGAGGGGTTCATGGCGTTCAGCTCTCCCGCCGTGCGATGCGGTCGGCGAGGCCCTCGCCGACGATGCCGAAGGCGACCACCGCGAGCACGATGCACACGGACGGCGCGAGCGCCGGCAGCATCGCGCCCTGGAGGACGGCCCCCTGGCCCTCGTTGATCATGGTTCCCCAGTCGGCGGTCGGCGGCTGGACGCCGAAGCCGAGGAAGGACAGGGCGGCCAGGTCCATCAGGGTGTAGCCGAAGTTCATCGCCGACTGCGCGAAGACGGTCGGCGCGATGTTGGGGAGCAGATGGCGGACGCAGACCGTCCAGCCGGACCAGCCCTGCACCACGTACGCCTCGACGTACGGCCGCGCCTTCTCCTGCCGGGCGATGCCGCGCACCAGCCGGCCCACGTACGGGGTGTACGCGACGGCCATGGCGATGACGGGGGCCGTCATGCCGGGGCCGGTGACCGCGACCAGCAGGATCGCCGTCATCAGGCCCGGCACGGAGAAGACCAGGTCCATCGAGCGGGAGACGACCGCGTCGGCCCAGCCGCCGCGCCAGGCCGCCACCACGCCCAGCAGGGTGCCGAGCAGGGTGGAGACGCCGACGACGAGGAGCGGGCCGAGGAGGCCGGTGCGGGCGCCGTGGAGCAGCCGCGACAGGATGTCGCGCCCGGACTGGTCGGTGCCGAGGAGGTGGTCGCCGGAGGTGCCGGCCAGGCTCGCGCCCAGGTCCAGCGCCTCGGGGTCGTACGGGGCGAGCAGCGGCGCGAACACGGCGACGAGGACGAGCAGCGCGAGCACCGCGACCGAGACGGTGAAGAGCGGACCCTGCCCGAGGAGGCGCAGCCCGCGCGGGCCCGGCCCGCGGTACGGCGCCGTGGTGAGGGTGGTGGTCATGAGGAGCCTTCCCCGGGGGAGAGACGGGGGTCGACGAGCGGCGCGAGGAGGTCGACCGCGAGGTTGACGAGGACGAAGGCGACGACGCTGAGCAGGGTGACCGCCTGGACGACGGCGAAGTCCTGGGCGGTGACCGACTGCACGAGCAGCGAACCGAGTCCGGGCACGTCGAAGGCGGTCTCCACGATCGCGGTGCTGATCAGCAGGCCGGCGAGCATGGTGCCGCCGACGGTGACGACCGGGCCGAGCGCGTTGCGCAGCACGTGCCGGCGGACCACGGCCCGGCGGGCGACGCCCCGGGCGCGCGCCACCTCGACGTGCTCGCGGCCCAGCTCGTCGAGCATCGCGGAGCGGGTGACCCGGGCGAGCAGGCCCGCGAAGGCGAGGGCGAGCGCGAGGGCCGGCAGGGTCAGCTGGTGGAGCCGGGGGCCGAGGCCCTCGGCGGCCCCGCCGCCCGGCCCGGGGAACCAGCCGAGCCGCACCGAGAAGACCGAGACGAGCACGATGGCCGTCACGAAGGACGGGGTGGCGGTGGCCACGCCGGTGCCGATGAGCACGGTCCGGTCGAGGAGGCCGGGGCGGAGCGCGGCGAGGACGCCCGCGCCGACACCGAGCACGGCGACCAGCAGCGCCGCGTACCCGACGAGCAGGGCGGTGCCGGGCAGCCGCGAGCCGAGGAGCGCGGTGACGTCCTGGTGGTACTGGGCGGAGCGCCCGAGGTCGCCGGTGAGGACGCCGCCGAGCCACTTGCCGTACTGGACCACGAGCGGGTCGTCCAGGTGGTGCCCGGCCCGCAGGGCCGCCACGGTCTCGGGAGTCGCGGGGCGGCCGTGCAGGAGGAAGGTGACCGGGTCGCCGGGGGCGAGGTGGACGGTGCCGAAGACGACGACCGAGGTCACGAACACCACCGCCACCAGGCCGAGGAGCCGGCCGACGAGGAAACGGGTCATGACCGGGCGGCCCCGATCGTCGCGGCCCACGGGTAGTAGAGCTGGGCGATGCCGGTCGGCGCGCCGGTGATCCTCTTGCCGAGGAAGACCGAGAACGGGGCCTCGTACACCGGAATGACCGGCAGTTCGCGCAGCGCGATCTCCTGGACCTTCGCGGTCAGGTCGGCGCGCTCGGCGGGGTCGTACTCGGTGTTGGCGCGGTCGAAGGCGAGGTCGTACTCGGCTTCGGACCAGTTGCCGTAGTTGCCGAAGTCGCCGGTGCGCAGGTACTGGTAGAACTCCAGCGGGTCCGGCGTGTTGTCGTAGCCGTGGGTGATGACCAGGTCCAGGCCCTCGCGGGCGGCCGGGTCGACGAAGATGCCGCTGTACGCGTCCGGGGAGACCGGCTGGAGCCTGACGTCCAGGCCGATCTCGCGGCCCGCCGCCTGGACGGCGTTGGCGAGGACGCTGATCTCGGGGGCCATCGAACTGGTCGCGACGGTGACCTTCTTGCCGGTGGCCCCGGCCTCCTCCACCAGCTTCTTCGCGCCTGCCACGTCGTGGACGGGTTCGGGCAGCGTGTCGTAGTGGGTGGCGGTCTTCTCGGGGACGAGCGCCCAGGCGCCGCGCGCCGCGGGGGCCTTGGCCGGGACGCCGACACCGCCGGCGGCGGCCTTGACGATGTTCTTCCGGTCCAGCGCCATCGACAGGGCCCGGCGGACCCGGACGTCGCCGAGGGCGCCCTTGAAGTTCAGGACGGCGAGGTCGGCGGCGGCCGTGTTGGGGCCGAAGAGCAGCGAACCCTTGCCGCTGTCGCGGAGCCGGGCGAAGGAGGCGGACGGCACCATGTAGCCGCCGTCGGCCGTCCCGGACAGGAAGGCGTTGGCGCGGGCGGCCGCGTCCTCGATGAAGGTGAACTTGACGGACCCGGACCTGGCGACGAGCTTCTCGTCCCAGTAGTCCGGGTTCTTCTTCAGGGTGATGCTGTCGCCCTGCGCCCACTTCTCCAGGGAGAACGGGCCGGTGCAGTTCAGCTTGCCCTCGGGGGTGCCGTAGTCCTCGCCCTGCTCGGCGAGGGAGGCGGCGCTGACGACGGTGCCGGGGGAGGCCGCCAGCATCTCGTGGAAGAGGGCGTCGGCCTTGCCGAGCTTGATCGTCACCTCCAGCGGCCCGCTCTTCCCGATGGAGTCGACGGTCTTGAAGGCGGTGCTCCACGGGGAGCCGGTGGCCGGGTCCATCTGCCGCTTCAGGGAGGCGACGACGTCGTCCGCGGTCATGACCGTGCCGTCGTGGAACTTCACGTTCGGACGCAGGGTGTAGACGAGGGTGCGCGGGTCGGGCCGCGTCCACTTCACCGCGAGACCGGGCTCGATCCTCAGGTCGGGGGTGACCCGCAGCAGCTGCTCGCAGACGTTGGCGAGCACGGTGTTCGGCGGGTAGTCGTACGCGAGGGCGTAGTCGAGGGTGTACGGCTCCGCGTAGAGCGACCACGTGAAGGAGTCGAGCGGGCCCTGGGCGGCCGGCGAGGTCGGGGAGAGCTTGAAGCCGGCCCCGTCGGCCGTGCCCTGCTGCGGCCGGGTGGCGCCGGAGCAGGCGGTGAGGGAGACCGCGACGGCGGCGGTACAGGCGAGTGCGATGAATCTGGGCGTGCGCATGCAGACCCACCCCTTTACGGGTGTAGTGACGGGCGCTGGGGAGATGGAGCGAGTATTGATGCGGGAACGTTCCCGCACAAGAGTTCCGGGCAAGCTTTGCGGGAACGGTTCTGCAATGGTCAGAGGGATGGCACCATCGGCCGCATGACCGAAGCTTCAGAGCACGACGGAGCGACCCCGGAGCGCGGCGTGGCCACTCCGGCGTACGGCGCGACGGCCCCGGCGTACGGCACGACGGCCCCGGCGTACGGCACGGCGACCGGGGGGCCGGCGCCGCGGGTCCGGCTCGTCGACGTGGCCCGCGAGGCCGGCCTGTCCAAGACCACCGTCTCGGCGGCCCTCAACGGCACCGGCCGGCTCTCCCCCGAGGTCCGGGAGAAGGCCCGCGACACCGCGCGCCGCATGGGCTACCGGCCCAACGCCACCGCACGCCAGCTGCGCGCGGGACGGGCCCGGCTGATCGGCTACGTCGTCGGCGAGCTCGCCGACACCCCGTGGACCTTCCTGGAGTCGCCGTACTTCGCCCGCCTCACCGGGGCCACCGCCGCCACCGCGCTCGCGCGCGGCTACGCGGTGGTGCTGCTGCCCGCCGGCTCCCTCCAGAGCGAGTGGGCGGCCCTGCCCCTGGACGCCGTGGTCGTCGCCGACCCCGTCGCCGACGACCGGATCGTCGAGGACCTGCTGGCCGCCCGCATCCCGGTCTTCAGCGACCGGTCCGTGGAAGGCAGGCCCGGCGCCCACTGGGTGGACGTCGACGCGACCGACGTCGTCGGACAGGCCCTGGACCACTTCCACGCCCAGGGCGCCCGCCGGCCGGTGCTCGTCATCCCCGACAGCACCACCCGCTTCCACCGCGAGATCGGCGCGGCGCACCGCGCGTGGTGCGCCGCGCACGGGCTGCCGGAGCTGTCCGTACGGGTCGCCGAGCCCGGCAACGGACCGGCGATCCAGGCCGTGGAGACGGCCCTGGGTACCGGACCCGACCGCCCCGACGCCCTCCTGGTCGTCGCCGAGGCCAGCCCGCCGCTCGTCCTGGACGCGGCCCGCCGCCACGGCTACGACGTCCCCGGCGACCTCCTCCTCGCCTGTGTCAGCGAGGACGAGACCGCCCTGCACACCGAACCGCCGGTGACCACGCTGAGCCTGCGCCCGGACGCGGTCGCCGAGGCGGGGATCGCCCACCTCGTCGCCGTACTGGAGCAGGGGCTGCGGGAGACCGGCGGGGCGCTCGTGCCGGTCAGGCTGGACGTCCGAGGGTCCTCGGTGCGGGGAGGGTAGGGGGCCGGACTGGATCCGGATTCCAGGGTCCGGGATCCGATCTCCAAGGTCCGGGATCCGATCTCTGGGATCCGGGATCCGGGATCCGGGATCCGGGATCCGGGATCCGGGATCCGGAATCCTGGATCCGGAATCCTGTATCCGAGATCCGGGAGATCGGATCCAAGATCTCGGATCCAGGGCCCCGGGTCCCGGACCCCGACGCGTCAGCCCCCGTACACCAGCGCCCCGCCGACGTAGGTGCGCTCCACGCGCGCCTCGGCGATCTCGTCGGCCGGCGCGGCCAGGACGTCCCGGTCGAGGACGACGAGGTCGGCGAGGTTGCCCGGCATCAGGCTGCCCGCGTCGTCGTGCCCGTTCACGTGCGCCGTGCCGGCCGTGTAGGCGGTGAGCGCGGAGAGGAGGTCGATGCGCTCCTCCGGGTAGAAGACCCTCCGGTCCGGGGATTCCGGGGCGCGCCGGTTCACGGCGACGTGGACGCCCTCCAGGGGGTTCGGGCTGGAGACGGGCCAGTCGCTGCCCGCGGCCAGCGTCGCCCCGGCCCGCAGCAGCGAGCCGAAGGGGTACTGCCAGGCCGCCCGCTCCTCGCCGAGGAACGGGATCGTGAGGTCGTCCATCTGCGGCTCGTGCGCCGCCCACAGGGGCTGGATGTTGGCGATCGCGCCGAGCTCGGCGAAACGGTTCAGGTCGCCGGGGTGCACGACCTGGAGGTGGGCGAGGTGGTGGCGGTTGCCGCGGCGGCCGTTGGCCGTGACGGCCGCCTCGATCGCGTCCAGCGCCTCCCGCACGGCCCGGTCGCCGAGCGCGTGGAAGTGCACCTGGAAACCGAGGGCGTCCAGCTCGGTGACGTGGCCGCGCAGCGCCTCCGGGTCGACGAAGCTGAGCCCGGTGTTGGCGGTCGCGCAGCCGCAGCCGTCGAGGTAGGGGGCGGTCATCGCGGCGGTGAAGTTCTCCGCGATGCCGTCCTGCATGATCTTGACCGAGGTGGCCTTGAACCGGCCCGCGTTCAACAGTTCGCGGCGGTCCACCAGTTCGGGGATCTGCTCCGCCCCGCGCTCGCGGTCCCACCACAGCGCGCCGGTCACCCGGGCGGTCAGCGAGCCGTCCCCGGCCGCCGCCAGGTAGGCGTCCGCCGGGTCGGACATGCCGTTGAACGAGCCGAGCAGGGCGTCCTGCCAGCCCGTCACGCCCAGCGAGTGCAGCAGCCGCTGCGCCCGCAGCAGGCCCGCGAGGCGGTCCTCGGCGGTGCTCGGCGGCACGAAGCGCGAGACCAGGCCGGTCGCCCCCTCCTGGAGCATGCCGCTCGGGGTGCCGTCGGCCTCCCGCTCGATCCGGCCGTCCGCCGGGTCGGGGGTGGCGGCGGTGAGTCCGGCCAGCTCCAGGGCGCGGGTGTTGGCCCAGGCCCCGTGGTGGTCGCGGTTCGACAGCAGGACGGGGCGGTCGGGGACGACCGAGTCCAGGAGCCGGCGGGTCGGCATGCCGCCCTCGAAGCTCTCCATCGACCAGCCGCCGCCGGTGATCCACTCGTGGTCCGGGCGCGCCTCGGCGTACGCCCGGATCCGCTCCAGGTACTCCGCGACGTCGACGCTCCCGGTGAGGTCGCACTCGGCGAGTTCGCTGCCGCCGCCCACCGCGTGGATGTGCGCGTCCTGGAAACCGGGCAGCAGCAGCTTGCCGGTCAGGTCGACCACCTCGGTGCCGGGGCCGATCAGTTCGCGCACCTCGTCGTGGCCGACGGCCGTGATCCGGTCGCCGGTGACGGCCAGCGAGGTGGCCCGGCTCCGTGCCGGATCCAGGGTGAGGACGGGGCCTCGCGTGAAGACGAGGTCGGCCTGGGCCATGAGGCGGCTCCCTTGCTGCGGTCGCGCCGGAAGGGCGCGGGGCGGACGACGGCCGGCCGGGGCGCGGGGCGCCGCGCGGCGGGCGCCGGACGGAGGTGCACCGGCCGCGGCGGCCGGCTGCCACCGGCGCCGCCGTTCAGGTGACGGGCGCCATGGAAGCCCGTGGGCCGTTTACACGTCAATGGTGTTGACGTAAGGTCCCGGCCATGTCCGCACGTGTCGTACCCGAAGGAAACCGGCAGCGCCGCCGGCCGACCAAGCAGGGCGCCGTCCTCTCCGAACGGCTCATCGTCGACACCGCGCTGCGCCTGGTGGCCCAGCACGGCGCCGAAGCCCTCTCCGTACGGAGACTGGGCGCGGCCCTCGGCGCCGACCCCAGCGCCCTCTACCGCTACTTCCGCAACACCGACGCCCTGCTCCTCGCGCTCGCCGACGAACTCGTGGGGCGGGCGCAGGAGGGCTGGGAGGCGACGGGCGACTGGCGGACGGACCTGCGCGCGATGGGCCTGCGCATCCACCGCTCCTACCTCTCCCAGCCGCAGGCCGCCCTGCTGGCGGCGCACCGCACGACGGGCCGCCCGCACGAGACGCGGGCGGTCGAGAAGATCCTCGGCATCCTGCGCGACGGCGGCTTCCCCGACCCGCTGGCGGTCCGCGTCTACCACGCCTTCGTCGACCAGGCGCTGGCCTTCGCCGCCCAGGACGCGGCCGCCGCCGCGCTGCCGGAGGCGGCGGGAGAGGCGGACGCCGAGGTCTGGGGGGAGGTCTACGGCCGCCTGCCCGCCGAGACCCACCCGAACATCGCGGCGACGTACCCGCTCCTCGTCGCCGACATGCGGGACAGCGGCTACCCCTTCGCCCTGGAGCTGATGCTGACGGCACTGGAGGCGCTGCACCCGGACGCGGCCGGCGCCCTCAAGCGGAGCCGGAAGAAAGCACGCTGACGCCTCGTCAAGTCGTCGGCACGGGTGCGTGGCGGCCCACCGCCGCCAGGTCCGCCGAGATCCGGCCGGCCGTCTCCCGCAGCTGCGGAAGGAGCGTCGCCAGGCTCTCCTCGGGGGGACAACGGCCCGCGTTCAGGGCCACGTTGAGCGCGGCGACCACCCGGCCGGCCCCGTCGCGCACCGGTACCGCGACCGACCGCAGACCCTCCTCCAGCTCCTCCTCCACCCAGCCGAAACCCCGCTCCGCGGTCGCCGCCACCGCCTCCCGCAGCTCCCCGGTCCCGGTCAGGGTCCGGGGCGTCAGGGCCTCCGGGACGATCCGCCCCAGCCGGCCGTCCCGCTCGCCCTCCGGCAGGGCGCCGAGCAGTACCCGCCCCATCGAGGTCGCGTACGCGGGCAGGCGGGTGCCCACCACGATGTCGATGTGCAGCAGCCTGCTTCCCGCCACCCGCGCCACGTACCGGATGTCGTCCCCGTCCAGCACCGCCACCGACGCCGACTCCCGCACGTCGCGCACCAGACGGACCAGGTGCGGGGTGGCGATCTCCGGGAGGGTGAGCGCGGAGAGCCGGGCGTGGCCGAGTTCCAGGACCCGGGGGAGGAGGACGAAGCCCCCGGGGTCCTCCCGTACGTACCCCAGGTGGGCCAGGGTGAGGAGCGAACGCCGCGCGGTGGCCCGGGGCAGTCCGGTGAGCCGGGCGAGGTCGGTGAGCCGGGCCGGGCCCCGTACGGCTCCGAAGGCGCGCAGCACGTCCAGACCCCGGGCCAGCGACTGGAGGAACCCGGAGCCCAGCTCCTCCTTGAACCCGGCGACACCGGACCCGCCTTCGGGCCCGGCCGTACCGGGTCCGGTCCCGGCTCCGGCGGTCCGGGCCGGGCCGCCGGCGAGCGCGGTCTCCATCGCCGCGACCGTGTCCCCCAGCGGCGCCACCGCCAGCGCCTCCAGGGCCGCCGCGTCGTGCCGGCTGGTGTGGCTGACGACGCTCACCGCGCACACGACGGCCCCCGCCGGGTCCCGTACCGGCAGGGCGACGGAGACGAGCCCCGGTTCGATCAGCTGGTCGTCGACGGCCACGCCCCGCTCACGGGCCCGCGCGACCCGCGCGCGGAACCCGGGGTCGTCCGGGTGTCCCGCCCACCGCTCCTCGTCCCACCCGGCGGCGAACAGCGCGCCGGGAGCGCAGCGCCGGGCCGGCAGCAGGTCCCCCGGCCGGAAGCCGATCGCCATCGCGCGGCGCCGGTTCGCCTGGGCCAGGAAGCGGACCCCGTCCCCGTCGGGCACGGCCAGGGACACCGCCTCGTCGAGCCGTTCGGCGAGCGCGGTGGCGTGCGGGCCGAGGAGTCCGGGCAACCCGCAGAAGTCGAGGTAGGCGTTGCCGAGCCCGGCCGCGCCGGGGGCGAGCAGCAGGTCCCGCCCCTCGGCCCGCAGCACCCCGAGGGCGGTGAGCGTGGTGGCGACCCGGTCGACCGTGGACCGCGCCAGCCCTGTCGCCCGGGCGAGCTCGCCGAGCCCCCGCCTCCCGCCGTCCCCGGCGGCGACGGCCTCCAGCACCGCGAGCCCCCGTTCCAGGGGGCCGACCACCTCGCGGGGCCTCGTCGTCATGGTCCCTCCCCTTCCTCCGCCGGACGCGGGAGAACCGTACCCGGCGCGCGGGTACGCGTCGGGTACGGGCGTCGGCACCGGCACCCGCCCCTGAGGGGTGTGCGGGCGGGTCAGGCGTGGAAGCGGTGGACGGCCTGGGCCACGCGGGCCGGCTTCTCGGAGCCGGCGGTCTCGATGGCGAGGTCGACGGTGACCTCGACGCCGCCGCGGACGTCCTCGACCGCGGCGATGCGGTCGTGGGCGACGGTGCCGCCGAAGGTGTCGACGCGGGACCGGGCGACCTCGCCCCAGGAGCCGTGGCCGAGGTCGGCATCCGGCCGGGCGCGGATCCCGTCGATGCCGTGGACGGCGAGGGGCATGGCGGTTCCCCCAGAGGGTCAGCCGGTGGGGGTGCTGCCGTAGCGGTACCGGAGGGGGCCCTTCAGCAGCTTTCCGGTGGCGCCGCGGGGCAGTTCGGGGACGAGGAGGAGGCTCCGCGGGAGCTTGCAGCGGGCCGGCAGGCCCTGGAGGTGGGCGAGGAGTTCCCCGGCCGAGGGCTCCCGGATCGCCCCTGGCACCGGTCCCGGCCCTTACGTCAACCCCATTGACCTTGCCGCCCGCGGCCGGGTCTCATGGGCGACACCTCGGAAGGAGCTCCGCGACCGGGCTCCTCCGCGAACCGAAGGGCGCCCCCATGGAGCACCCGCACTCGCCGCGGGACGCCGCGCCGGGCCCGTTCTGGCTCGACGCCCCCGCCGGTCCCGGGCCACCCCCGCCCTCGTCGGAGGCACCACCTGCGACCTCCTGGTCGTCGGCGGCCACGCCGCCCCGATCGCCCCGGCCGGCGCGGTGTCGGCCTTCTCCGTCCGCGGCGTACGCTGGCCCCCGGACCCGGAGGGAGGTGGCGATGGACGGCCGGCTGCTGCACGTCTTCGACATGGACGGCACTCTGCTGAGGGGCACCTCGGCCAGCCTGGAGATCGCCGCCCGGCTCGGCTGCCTCGCCGAACTCCGCGACCTGGAGGCGGAGTTCGCCGCAGGGATCATCGACACCCGCGGCTTCGCCGCCGCCCTGTACGGACTGTGGCGGGAGCTGACCCCGGCCGTCGTCGCCGAGGCATTCGACGGGGCGCCCTGGATCGGCGGACTCGCGGAGGTCCTCGCGGACATCCGCGATCGGGGCGACCGGGCCGTCGTCGTCACCATGTCGCCGGACTTCTTCGCCGGCAGGCTGCGCGGCCTCGGCGTCGACGACGTGGTGGCCTCCGGCTTCCCGCCGCCGCCCTTCCGCTCCGCGCCCGACCCGGCCGGGATCCTCGTCCCCGAGGACAAGGTGACCGCCGTGGACCGTCTCCGTACCGCCCTCGGCCTCGACCGCGACTCCTGCGTGGCCTACGGCGACTCCGGCTCGGACGTGCCGCTCTTCTCCGTCCTGCGCCACACCGTCGCGGTCAACGCCACGCCCGGGCTGCGCGCCCTGGCCGGCGCCGGCTACGACGGCGACGACCTGCGGGCCGCGTACGCCCTGGGCAGGGAACTGCGCGCCCGCGCCTGAAAGTTCAGGCGCGGGCGCGCGCGGTGCGTCCGGTCACCAGGTGACGGACTTGCCCCCGAAGGTGACGGCCAGCGAGCCGTTCGAGGCGAAGGACCAGCCGAGGGCGCCGCTGTAGTTCGCGCAGCGCGAGCCGTTCGTCCCGGACCAGAACTGGTTCGTCGCGTCGACGTCGCCCACGAGCTTGTCGTTGGTGCCGCTGCTCGTGCTGCGGCAGGACGTGTTGCCGCGGAAGACCGACGTCCCCGCCTCGAAGGTGTAGTTGCGCTGCGCGTTGTCGACCGAGATGTTCTCGGAGACCTTCAGCGAACCGGGGTTGCTGTTGTACGTGAAGCCGTGCTTGCCATTGCGGTAGGCGATGCTCCGGCGCACGACGTGGTCGACGGCGATGGACTCGCCGCCGAGCTTGTAGCCGTTGCGGTCGCCGTTGGCGTTCACGGTCCCGTCGGAGAGCGTGCCGTTGGTGTACGCGAGGGAGTACTCGACCGTCACCGGGTCGATCGGGCCGGTGTCCGGCTTGGTGTAGAGGTCCCAGCCGTCATCGATGTTGTGGTGGGCGACCGCGTACCGGAAGACGTTCCCCGGCCCGGTGGTCAGCTTGGCGGCGAAGCCGTCGGCGTTCTCGCCGGCCGCGTCGGCGTTGTCGTGCGACTCGACGCTCACCATGAGGTTGCGGGCCGGCCACTGGTCGCGCGGGGTGGTGGAGCCGATCCGCCCCAGCTGGAGGCCGGTGTCGCGGTTGAAGCGGGTGACCGTGCGCTCGATGACGTTGTCGCTGCCGCCGACGTAGATGCCGTTGTCGCCGGCCCGCTGGACGATCAGCCCCTTCACGTGCCAGAAGTTGCCGTTCAGGGCCAGCCCCCGGTTGGAGGAGGACTCGGCCATCGCGGAGAAGTCGAGGACCGGCGTCTCGCCCGGATAGGCGGCGATCGTCTTGCGGGCGGCGGAGGTGCCGTTGTTGCCCGCCGCGACGGTGACGGTCTGCGCGTGCGCGTACGTGCCGCCGCGCAGGTAGATCGTGCCGCCGGCCCCGATCCGGGTGATCGCGGAGGCGAGCGTCGTCGGGTCGGCCTGGGTGCCGGTGGCGCCCGCGGTGCCGGCGGGCGACACGTAGAGGGCCGGACCGGAGGGGGCGGGGGAGTCGGCGGTGGTGAGCTCGACGTGGTCGACGTTCGGCAGTCCGGCGGCGGTCGTCGGGCTGAGCCGGACGGTGTTGGCGCCCGCCGCGACCGGCACGGTGAAGGTCTTGGAGGTCCACCCGGTCCAGGTGCCGGTGGACGCGAAGGACGCCCCCGCCGCCACGGTCGATCCGTTCACGACGACATCGGCCGGGCGGTTCGCGGTCGTGCCGTTGGCGAACCGTACGGTGAGGGTCGCCGACCCGGCGGCGGGCGCCGTGACGGTGAACTGCGCGTACGCGCCCACGGCGTTGGTGCCGTTGCAGAAACCGCTGCCGGAGAACCCGGTCCAGTCGGAGTCGATCGCGCCGGTGCAGACGGCGGGCGAGGTCTCGGCCTCGTACCGCCCGGTCGCGGCCTGGGCGCCGCCGGCGGCGGACAGGGCGACGAGGGTACCGGCGACGAGGCCCACGCTGAGGGCGAGGGGAGTGGTGCGCATCGGTGTCTCCTGGTGGGGGAGGCGGCTCGGACACGGGGAGAAAGCGCTTTCTCCTCACGGGTGCCGACGCTAGGGCGAGTGTCGGAGACACGTCAATATGCGTGTACGTGATTGCTGTTCACAGACATGAACGACCTTTGTTCGTGTCTGTGAACGGGGCCGTGAGGAAGCGCCGACCGGTCAGCGGCCTGTGTGGGGGCGCAGGACCATCAGGCCGTCCTCCAGGGTCGCCGCCATGGCGAAGGGGAAGCGGTCGAGTTCGAGGCAGAGCGCGACGTCGTCGGGATGCGCGCCCTCGCGCACTCCGGTCGTCAGCTCTGCGGCGGCGCGGGACGCGGCGGCGCGGCGGAGGTAGGGGGCGGCGACCGGGTGGAGGGCGTCGGGAGCGGCGGGTGCGTCGGTCCCGGTGCCTGCGGTGTCGGTGGTGGTGCCGAGGCCGGCGATCCCGGAGCCGGCGATCCCGGAGCCGGCGGTCTCGGGGCCGACGCCTCCGTGGGGATCGGCCGCTCTGAGGGCGATGTACTGGGCGCAGGCGAGGTCCTCGTCGGCCCGGCCGTCCTCCCCTGTGACGACGAACGTGACCTCGTCGTACCCGCCGGCCCGCAGGACCCGCGCCGTAGCCTCGGCCACCACGAACCCGGCGCAGAGGACCAGCGGGGCGTGCTTCACCGCGAGGGCGCCGACCGTCCCGGCCGTGGTCTTCTGCACCACGGTGCGGCCGTCCAGGTCGGCGGAGCGCAGCAGGCCCGGCGAGTTGACGAGGTCGAAGCCGGGAGCCGGCGGTCCGTCCTTCAGCGCCACCCAGTCCGGGTGGCGGGCCGTGAGTGCCAGCGCGTCGGCCTGCGACTCGGCGAGCACGATCTTCTCGGCGCCCCGGGCGAAGGCCCAGGCGGCGACGGTGTACGCGCGCATGACGTCCACCACGACCGCCACGGAGGGGGCTTGGCGGATTCGGGAGATGGCGAGGAAGTGGGCATCCATGCCGGTGATGATCGCGCATGCGCTCCGCGGGGCGTGGTGACCGGGGCGGTCGGAGAGGTCGGAGAGGTCGGAGAGGTCGGGGTGGTCAGGATGGCTGGGGGCTGGGGGCTGGGGGCTGGGGGCTGAGGGCTGAGGGCTGAGGGCTGGGGGTCGGGGGTTGGGGGTCGGCGTCGCGAATAATCCAGGAGGCGGTGGAAGGCCCGCCCCTATGATGGCCGGATGTCGTTGATCAAGAAGGTCCAGATCACCTTCGATTGCGCGGAACCGGAGCGAGTCGCCCGCTTCTGGCGCGCGGTGCTCGGGTACGACGCCCCGCCGGCGCCGGAGGGCTTCGACTCCTGGGACGAGTTCGACCGCGGGACCCCCGGACGGCGGGGCGCGGACTGGGCCGCCATTCCTCCGGTGGGCGACGAGCCGCGCCTGTACTTCCAGCGCGTGCCCGAGGGCAAGGTCGCCAAGAACAGGGTGCACCTCGACGTGCGGGCCGGCACCGGCCTCGTGGGCGACGAGCGCCTGGCCGTACTGGAGGCCGAGTGCGCGCGCCTGGTCGCGCTCGGCGCGGTCCACGACCAGACGCTGTACGCGGACGAGGAGAACGAGTCCTGCATCGTGATGCGGGACGTCGAGGGCAACGAGTTCTGCCTCGACTGACGTACCGTCAATGACCTTTCCCCTCCTGGCGGAACGAGGAGGACGGGCCTCCTCCGGCCGGGGCCGCTCTCCGTCCCCGGCCGGGATCGCCCTCCCCCGGCCGGGATCGCCCTCCCCCGGCCGGGATCGCCTTCCCTTTCCCTTGGCCGGGACCGGCGGTCGTCGCTCCCGACAGGACCAGCCGGAATGGGAGATGGGAGGGGGCGGGAATGAAGAGCGAGGACGTGCGTATGAGCGGGCCTTGCGGAGGGCTGCCCGAAGCCGTCGAACTGCCGCCCGCCATGCGGGGGACGGCGGCGCGGGTCGCGCGGGCCGAGAGGGTGCTCGCGGACGGGCGGTGGCGGCCCGGGCCGGCGGACTCCGCCGCCTCGGCGGCCGTACTGGCGCGCCTCGCGGCCCCGCTTCCGGTGCGCGCGGACGCCGCCGCGCGGGACCGGCGGTTCCAGCGCCTGCTGCGCACCGTCCTGCACCACCTCGACGGGGGCGCGGTCAGCCCGCCCGCCGCCGCGCTGCTCGCCGCCGTGGCGCGCGCCTTCCTGCCCTGGCACGCCTTTCCGAACCCGCCCGTCGCGGCGGCGGCGCCGAGGTACGGGACGGCGGTGCGCGCGGCGGACGGCACGGGGGGCGCCCCGACCGGTGCGGGGAAACCCTGCTGCCCGGCCTGACCGGCCTGTTCACGCGCCTGGCGGCGCCGCTGCCGCCGGGCGCGGTGCCGCTCACCCCGGCGATCGGGCCCTGGCGGCTCGCGCACGCGGGCCGGTTCCGCCGCCACGGCAGGCCCGCCCCCGGCGTGTGGACGGCGGAGACCGTCCGCTGCCCCGGGTGCGGGGAGGCGGACGGGCCGTGGACCGTGAGGTGCGACTGGCGGGTGACCGTGCTCGGTTGCCCGTGCGGGGTCGGAACCCGCGAGCACGGCCTCACCTTCTCCGAGGTCTGGATGCCGCTGGCGGAGGGCCAGTGGGCGACGAGGGACAGCTGACAGCTGACAGCTGACGGCCGACGGATAACGGCTGACGGATAACGGCCGACGGATAACGGCGGACGGACAACGGCTGACGACCGACAGGTGACGGGTGGCGGCGCCCCGTCCCGGGCGGGCCCCGCGTGCCGGTGTGCGGACGCCCCCCGCCGGTTTAAACCGTTTGACCAGGCCCCGGACCGCCGCTGCACTGGGTGCGGGACGGACGCCGCGACGTGCGGTGCCCGCGTATGGGGAGGAAGCGGCAGTGACGGAGATCCGGTCCACCGGAGACGAGGACCTCGACGTCTTCGTCGACACCATGCATCGCGCGTTCGGCCTGGTTCCGGAGACCCCGGGAGAGGACGGCTCGGGGGTCTGGTGGTCGGCGTTCGAGATGGACCGGAACCTGCTGGCGCTGGCCGAGGACGGCCGGCCGGTCGGTACGGCCGGTGCGTACTCCTTCGAGCTCACCCTGCCGGGGCGGACCGTCGTCCCCGTCTCCGGGGTCACCGCCGTGGGCGTGCTGCCCACGCACCGACGGCAGGGCGTGCTCACCGCCTTGATGCGGCGTCAGCTCGCCGACCTGCGCGCACGCGGGGAGGTCGCCTCCGTGCTGCTGGCGTCCGAGGCCGTCATCTACCGCCGGTTCGGCTACGGACCCGCGACCTATACGCAGCGGGTGGCCGTGTCCCGGCACCGGGGGGCCTTCGACCGGCCCCGGGCGCTCGGAGCGGCCGAAGCCGCCACCGACGTCGTCACCGAAGCCGCCACCGGCTCCGTCGAACTGCTGCGGCGGGCCGACTGCGGCGCACTCGTCGAAGAGGTCTACGAGCGGTACCGCCGCGCCCAGCCCGGCGCGCTCGCGCGGCCGCACCGCTGGTGGGCGCGGGGCGCGGGCCAGCCGCCGGTCGCGGCGGCGCCGCGCTACGTGGCGGTCCACCGGGACGCCGGCGGGGCGGCGGACGGCTACGCCTCCTACTCGGTCGCCTCCGGGACCCTCACGGTCGACGAGATCATCACGGCCGACGACGCCGTCTTCGCGGAGCTCGCCCGGTTCGTGCTCGGCCACGACCTCGTCACCGAGGTCGTCTTCAAGCAGGTCCCGCCCGGCCATCCGCTGCGTCACTGGCTGACGGACTTCCGCGCCGGGCGGCTGGCCGACGACACCGACTGGCTCTGGGTGCGCCTGCTCGACGTCCCGGGCGCGCTGACCGCGCGCGGCGGCTGGCTCGCGGACGGCGAGCTCGTCCTCGACGTCGACGACCCGTTCCTCGGCGAGCGCGGCCGTCACCTGCTGACCGTCCGGGACGGCAAGGCCGACTGCGCCCCCACGGACCGGGACCCCGACCTCTCCCTGGACGTCTCCGACCTGGGCTCCCTCTACCTCGGCGGTACGACCCCCGGCACCCTGATCCGCGCCGGCCACGTCCGGGCCCACCACCCCGAAGCCGCCGCCCGCGCCGACGCCCTCTTCCGCACGGAGCGCCCGCCGCACTGCCCGCACTGGTTCTGAGCCGAGGGCGGGGCGCGGGGCCTCAGCCGCTCCCGGGCCAGGCGTCGCTACGCCATTCGCGTTCCTCGACGCCCCGGTCCCGGTGGGCGGCGAGCGCGGCGGCGAGGTCGCCGTGCACGGCGACGACCACCTTCCCGTCCCCGAAACCGGCGCCGGCCGCCGGTGTCCCGCCCTCCGGTACGGCGGCCAGTTCGAGGCCCCGCCCCTCCGCCGCGAGCCGCAGCGCGGCCTCCGACACGGCGAGGCGGCCGCCGTCGGACCACCCGCGCAGCCCGGTCAGGTCCAGTACGACGGGCCCGGTGCCCCGCGCGAGGGCCCAGCCGACGGCTCCCTGGAACCGCCCCACGGCCTCCTGCCCCAGAAAGCCGGCCAGGGAGAGCACACCGAGGCCGGGGTGGATGGTGTAGCGCCACTCGATGGTCATCGTCGTCTCTCCTCGCTCCCGGCCATGTTCCCGGCCGTCCGCAGCATCCTCACCCGAGAGCCCGCCACCGCGCACGACGGTCCACGGATCGGTCACCCGTCCCGAGAAGCGGACGCTCCCGGGCCCGGGTCGGACGCGCCCGGGCCCCGTACCGGACCGCGCTCCCTACGATGGGCGCATGGCGGATCCCGTGCGTGAACAGGTCGTGTCCCCCGTCCATCCGAGGACGCCGGGGGCGGCGGAGCTCGCGGCGGCGGCCGAGGTGTTCGGGCTGCTCAGCGATCCGACGCGGTTGCAGCTGCTGTGGGTGCTGACGCGCGGGGAGGCCGATGTCGGCGCGCTGACCGAAGCGTGCGGGGCCGCGCGGCCGGCGGTGAGCCAGCATCTGGCCAAGCTGCGGCTGGGCGGGCTCGTACAGGCGCGGAAGGACGGGCGGCGGGTGGTGTACGCCCTGCCGGACGGGCACCTGAAGCGGCTGGTGGTCGAGGCGCTGAACCGGGCCGACCACGTGGTGACGGGGGAGCCCTGGCACGACTGAGCCGAAGGCCCGAGAGAAGCCGGAAGAGCCCGAAAGAGGCCGGAGAGAGGCCGGAGGGGAGCCGGAAGGGCCCGAGAGGAGCCGGAAGAACCGGAGGGGAGCCGGAAGGGCCCGAGAGGAGCCGGAAGAATCCGCGAAACCCCCGGCATCCCGTAAACATGTGCGCACTCATGCACATGTCCGCTACGGTGAAGGGGACCGCACCCGCCGCCGAACGAGGGCGTCCCATGCTGTCCGTCCTGCGCGACCGCACCTACCGGCACCTCTTCCTCGCCCAGGCCGTCGCCCTCACCGGCACCGGCCTGGCGACCGTCGCCCTCGCCCTCCTCGCGTACGACCTCGCCGGCGCGCACGCGACCGCCGTGCTCGGCACCGCGCTCGCGCTCAAGATGGCGGCGTACGTGGGTCTGGCACCGCTCGCCGGGGTGCTGGCCCGCCGGGTGCCGCGCCGGACCCTGCTCGTCGGCGCCGACCTCGTGCGGCTGGCCACCGCGCTGGTCCTGCCGTTCGTGGACCGGGTGTGGCAGGTGTACGGGCTCGTGCTGCTGCTCCAGGCGGCCTCGGCGGTCTTCACCCCGGCCTTCCAGGCGACGATCCCGCGCGTCCTGCCCGAGGAGCGCGACTACACCCGGGCCCTCGCCCTCTCGCGGCTCGCCTACGACCTGGAGAGCCTGGCCGGCCCGGTCCTCGCCGCCGCGCTCCTCGCCCTCGTGCCGTACGGGTGGCTCTTCACCGGCACCGCCGCCGGGTTCCTGCTCTCCGCGCTCCTCGTCCTGCCCCTGCGGCTCCCGGCGGACACCGGCCCCGGCCCGGCCGCCGGACGGGTCCTCGGCGTCCGGCTCCTCCTCGCCACCCCGCGGCTCCGCGCCCTGCTCGCGCTCGACCTGGCCGTCGCCGCCGCCGGAGCCATGGTGCTCGTGGAGACCGTCGTACTCGTCCGGGACGGGCTGGGGCGCACGGCGGGGGACGTGTCCCTCGCCCTCGCCGCGTACGGAGCGGGCTCGATGACCGCGGCCCTGCTGCTCCCGCGGCTCCTCGGCCGGACCGGCGACCGCGCCCTCATGCTCCCGGCCGCCGGAGTCCTCACCGCCGGGCTCGGCCTGCTGGCCACCGGGCTCGCCTCCGGGTGGACCGCCGCGCACCGGGCGGCCGCCTGGCCCGTCCTGCTCGTCCTCTGGGCCTGCCTCGGCGCCGCCACCTCGACGGTCCTCACGCCCGGCGGGCGGCTGCTGCGCCGGTCCGCCGCCGATCCCGACCTGCCCGCCCTCTTCGCCGCCCGCTTCTCCCTCTCGCACGGCTGCTGGCTGCTCACCTACCCGCTCGCCGGCTGGCTCGCGTCCCGCGCGGGAACCGCGGCCTCGGCCGCGGCCCTCACCGCCGTCGCCCTGGCCGCCACCGTCGCGGCCACCCGGCTCTGGCCGCGCCGCGACCCCGAGGAACTGGAGCACGCCCACCCCGAACTCCCCGCCGGCCACCCCCACACGGCCGCCGGGACCGCCCCCGGCCACCGCCACGTCCACCCCTTCCGGATCGACGCCCTGCACCGCCACTGGCCGCCCCCGCCCGGACCGGCCCCCACCGGCTGAAAGGGCAGGCACCCTCGCCCGCCCCGCCCCGCCCCACCCCATCTCACCCCACCCCGGTGTCCGGTCCAGGGCAGACTCCTCGGCATGTCACCATCGCCCGAACTCGTCGCCCTGTACCCCGACGTCGCCGCCGCCGGCAGCCTCGCCGCCGCGCTCCGCGCCGTCGCGGACGGTGCCCTCGACGCCGTACCGCTGACCTCACCCGCCGACGAACCGCTCTCCGCCGCGTACGCCGGGAGCGCGCTGCCCCACCGGGAGCCACTGCGCGTTTCCGCGTGGAAGCACGAACGGCGGTGGGTGGCCGAGGCCGACGAGCGGCTCCTGGGCCTGTCCGTGATCCGCGGCACGACGGACGACCTGGCCCAGGTCGCGCGGGCGGTCCGCGCCTGGCATGACGGCGCGTCGCCGGATGGCGTCCACGCGGCCGCCCCCTTCGCGCGCCCCACCGGCCGCCTCGAACTGACCGGACCCGACCCCGCGCGCATGGTGGACTCCGAGTGGCGGAGCCTGCGCGTGGAGGCGGCCGGACTGACCACCCCCTGGGCGCCCGCGCACCGGGACCTGGTCGAAGCGGCCCACGCGGAGCCGCGGTTCAGGGCCCTGTACCCCTTCACGAGCCATTGGGCCCTGCGCTTCTCGTCCGCCACCCGTCCCGCCATGGAACCGGTGGGGCCGGTCCTGTGGTGCACCGGCGAGGGCGGCTTCCGGACGGCACTCCACATGTCGGAGGAGGGGCGGGCCCATGACACGGCGCGCGAGGCCGTCGCGGCGGCGCTGCGCCTCCTCCCGGACGGCATCGGGCCCGTGCGGTACGGGGAGCCGCCCCGGGCCGCCGGCGGAAATGCGGTCGAGGTGCCGGGACGGGCCTGAGAGGGTGGGGCGTTCCCGTGTCCCGGCCGGGCCGGTGAGGCCCCGGGACCGCCCCAGCCGAGAGGATCCCCCGTGCCCCGCGCCGTCCGTCTCATCCGTTCCGCCACCCTGTCCGACGTCGCCGAGTACGCGTACGCCGCGACCGCGCCCGCCGAGGCCCGGCTGGTCTTCCTCGCCGGTTCCTGCCCGCTCGACGCCGACGGCGCCACCGTGGCCGTCGGCGACGTCCCCGGGCAGGCGGCGGCCTGCGTCGCGAACCTGCGAACGGCGCTGAAGGACGCCGGAGCCGGCATCGAGGACGTCATCAGCACCCGCGTGCTCGTCGCGACGACCCGCCGGGCCGACCTGGTGGCCGCCTGGGAGGTCGTCCGCGACGCCTTCGGCGACCACGACGTGCCGAGCACCCTGATGGGCGTCACCGTGCTCGGCTACGCCGACCAGCTCGTCGAGATCGAGGCCGTCGCCGCCGTCCTCGACGCCTGAGCGCCCCTCACCGCGTCGAAGGCGCCGTACCCGTCACACGCCCCGTGGCCGGTCCTCGTGGGTGGAGGCCGGATCGTGACGCGGGCGCGGGCGGGGTGGTTCGTAGGGGTTCGGCAGGGGATCGGGGAGTCTCCGTGTCCGCGACATGGCAGATGCACGACAGGCGGCCAACTTCCTTGATCCGCCCGGACGGTGAGGCACAGGCTCCTGCTCACGCCGGGCGGAGGCCCCCTCCCCCCGGCGGTGCGTGCGACCGCACGCGACCCCCGACCGCGCCGCCCGAACCGGGGCGCGCCGCCCACAGGAGGAACCCCTCACCATGGCACTCCCGAACCGCACCGCCCGCCGCACGACGGTCGCCTCCGCCGCCGTCGCCGCGCTCGCCACCGGCCTCGCCGCGGCCCCCGCGCAGGCCGCCCCGGCCCCCGCCGAGGGCGTCGTCGTCGCGGCGGGCTCGCCCGACGCCGTCGCCGGCAGCTGCCTCGTCAGCCTCGCGCCGGGCGCCGGCTCCGCCGCCGGCTCCGCCAAGAGCCATGCGCTCATAGCCGGTTACGGCCCCCGGCAAGGTCACCACCCCCGGCACCGGCTCCCCGAACCGCCTCCTCCGCCTCGTCCCGTAACCCCTGGGGCACCGAAAGCGCCCCGGCCCCGGGCGACGCGATGTCGCACGGGGCCGGGACCGGGGCCGGGGAGGGAACGGGCGGGTCAGGGGACGATCAGGTCCGGGACGAGCGCGCGGAGTTCGGCGACCGGCAGGACGCCGTCGCGGACGAGGACCGGGGTCCCGCCGCTGAGGTCGACGATCGACGACGAGACCGCGCCGGCGGTGCGGCCGCCGTCCAGGTACACCGCGACGGACCCGCCGAGCATCGCCTGCGCGGCGTCGCAGTCCTGCGGCGACGGGTGGTCCGTGAGGTTGGCGCTGGACACGGCCAACGGGCCCGTCGCCGCGAGGAGTTCCAGGGTCAGCGGATGGTCCGGCATCCGTACCGCCACCGTGCCGCCCGTCTCGCCCAGGTCCCAGTCGAGCGACGCCCGGTGGCGCACCACCAGGGTCAGGCCGCCCGGCCAGAAGGCGTCGATCAGCGCCCGCGCCGCGTCGGGGAGCCCGTCGGTCAGCTCGCCGAGCGCGGCGGCCGAGTCGACCAGGACGGGGGAGGGCTTGTGGCGGCCGCGGCCCTTCGCCGCCAGCAGCGAGGCGACCGCCTTCGGGTCGAAGGCGTCGGCCCCGACCCCGTACACGGTGTCCGTCGGCAGGACCACCAGCTCACCGCGGCGCACCGCCGCCGCGGCCTCGGCGAGGCCCGCCGCGCGGGCCGCCGGGTCGGAGCAGTCGAAACGGGACGTCACGCCGCAGCGCCCTCCTCCGCCACGACCCCGTGCGTGCTCACCAGGCGGGCGCCGCCGCCGGCCAGTTCGTAGCCGAGGCCGACGACGGCGACCTCGCCGGCCGCCACCTGCTCGGACAGCAGCCGGGAGCGGTCCAGGAGCAGGTCCGCGGTGTGCCGGATGTGCTCGTCGATGATGTCGCTGTCCGCCGTCAGGCCGGCGGTCCGGGCCGCCAGGATGCTCGGCGTCACCCGCTCCACGACGTCCCGCACGAAGCCGCTCGCCGCGAAGCCCTCCTCGACGGCCGCGCGGGCCGCGGCGACCGCGCCGCAGGAGTCGTGGCCCAGGACGACCACGAGCCGTGCGCCGAGGATGCTCGTCGCGTACTCGACGCTGCCCAGGACCTCGGGTCCCAGGACGTGGCCGGCGGTGCGGACGACGAACAGGTCGCCGAGCCCCCGGTCGAAGATGATCTCGGCCGCGAGCCGGGAGTCGGAACAGCCGAGGATGACGGCGAACGGGTCCTGGCCGGGCGCGAGCTCCGCGCGGCGGGCGGCGTCCTGGTTCGGGTGCTCGGGCGTGCCCGAGACGAAGCGACGGTTGCCTTCGAGGAGGGCGTCGAGAGCAAGGGCCGGAGAAGTTCTGGGCATGCCGCCACCCTATGCGGCCCCCCCGCCCCCCGCGCTACCGGGCCGACCCCCTGCCGCCCCCCGTGTGACGCATCGCACCCACCCCCTCGAACCCCTGTCCACACCCCTTTTCGCACTCCCGTCCCCCCTGTCCCTCCTGTCCGCCCTCTCCCCTTCCCCGCCCCCGCCGTGAGCCCGCCCGCCGGCCCGCGAGGGGGGCGGGCGCCGGGGTCAGGCCGTCGCCTCCCAGGCGCGCGTCAGACCGTCCAGCCAGGCCGGCGGGAGTTCGGCCGCGTCCCACTCCTCCCGCAGCTCCGCCGGGTGGGCGGCGAGCCGTTCCAGGACGGCGATGCTGGTGGGGGAGTGGACCAGGGTGTAGCGGCCGTGGATGGCGATCGCGCTGCCCGGCCCGTACGTGGCGTACAGCCGCTCCAGATGGGGCCGGTGGTCGGCGGCGAAGGCCGTCAGCCGCCCCGGATAGGCGGCCCGCTGCCGGGCCCCCATCGTCGCCAGCGCGGAGGCGAGCACCTGCTCGGTGACCTCGGGGTCGAGGTCGGACTCCTCGGAGAAGGAGAGGTACAGCGGCACGACCGCCACCTTGGCCCGCTCGACCTCCATCCGTCCGACCCGCGTCCGGGGGTCCGGCTCCTCCTCGGCCTCCGCCGCGACGGCCTTGCCCAGCGCCCGGTCGGCGAGGCCCGCGAGTCCCTCGGTGACGGCCCGTGAGCCGTCGCGCCAGCCCGCCGCGTAGGGCTCGCCGCTGCCCGGCGGGGCCTGGCGGCCGGTGCCGGACAGCTCCTCGTGCGCGCGGGCGAGGGCACCGGCCTCGACGAGGCCCATCAGCTCCTCGGCGTCGCCGGAGTACACCCCCGCCCGCGCGAGGAGCTGGAGCAGTGTCGTCCTCGCGTTGTCGACGCTCGCGGCGTCGAGCTGCAGCCGTTCTTCCCGGGCGGCGGTCATCGGTGGTCCTCCTCCTCGCGGTACCGGCGCGTACGGGTGCGGCGGACGCGCCTTCGAGGACGCGACGATCACGGGCCCGCGCCACGCTCCCCTCGCGGCGGCGCACGTACGGGACCGGTGATCGGGTCCTCGATCGCCGAGGTTTCCAGCTTTCCCGGCCCGCCGTCCAGCCGACTTCCCGGTCCCCTCCGACCAGGCACGCGGTGCCATACGCCCCTCCCGGTCCGTACGGGCCGCGACGGCCCCGGCCTCCCGGGAAATCCCGTACCCCCTCCGGGTATCCTGGCCGGCGTCGGCGACCGGGCCGCCGCACCGGGCGGAGACACGAAGTGCCAGCACGGCCCCCGTGGATCCCGGCGGGCGGCACCACGGCGCGGCCGAGTCCGGCGGCGGTGACGAGCGGACCGGTCGTCCGGAGGAACTGCGGGCCCGCGGCGTCGGGCTGCAGGGGAGTCAGGACCGGCGGGCCCCCGGAGACCTCACAGCTCGTCGCCGGCGGCGAAGAGTTCCCGCACCCAGTAGGCGCTCGCCTCCTCGCTGTCGCCGGTCGGCGTGCCGGGGAAGAGCCGGAACCACGAGCCCGCCCGGCCCAGCGCCGCCAGCCGCACCGCCAGACCCGCGGCCCGCCGCAGTTCCGCCGCCGACGGCCCCAGACCGGTCCAGTGCTCCAGGTACGCGTCGACCATCGGGGCCACGTGCCCGGGGCCGTACCGCCGCCGCACCTCCCGGACCGGGACCAGGAGGCTGCCGAAGGGGTGCGCGGCACAGGCGTCGCCCCAGTCGAAGAAGGTGAAGCGGCCGGGGGCCGGGGCGAGGATCTGCCCGTCGTGCAGGTCGCAGTGGTCGAGCGAGTCGGGCAGGCCGTACGCGTCGAGCTCGGCGCACAGCTCGACGAGCCGGGGCCGCCGGCGCAGCAGCGCGGCCCGCTCGTCGGCGTCGAAGAGGGGATTGCCGGCGACCAGCGCCTCGAACACCTCCGGCAGCTCCCGCGTCCGGGCGCCCGGCACCCCCAGCCCGTCGAGCCGGTCCGCGTACGGGACGAGCCGCCGCTGCATCTCGCCGTACCGGCCCAGCGCCGTGGCCCACGACTCCGGGCCCGCCGCGCCCGCGTCGAGGACCCCGCGGAACAGCGGTCCGCCGTCGGGCAGCAGCACCCAGCCGCGCCCCGCGTCCACCGCCAGCGGGGTCATCACGTGCTCCGGCGCCCACGCGGCGAGCGCCGCCGAGAGCCCGGCCTCGAAGGCGTTCGACGGGGCCCCGGCCTTCAGCCACACCGCGTCCCGCTCGCCCGCGCCGGTACGGAACCGGACGAGGACCGACCAGGGGCGCACCCGTACCTCGCGCGCGCCGGTCTCCACCAGCCCGTGCCCGGCCAGGGCGCGCTCGGCCCAGCCGAGGACCTCCCTCCGCCACGCCGTGTCGTCCCAGGGGGTCACCGAGCCGGCGAACCGGCCCCGGTCCACCACGGTCGTCCGTTCCTCGTTCCCGCGCATCCGGCGATTCCACCACCGGTCCGCCCCGGAACGCACCGGAATATGTTCGCCGCCGGACCGCCGGACCGCCGGACCGCCGGACCGCCGGACCGCCGGACCGCCGGACCGCCGGACCGCCGGGCCCGGGCCCGGGCCCGGTCCCGCGGCCACCCGACGGCAAGGAGCGGCGATCCCGTGAAGCCCGGGAGCCTCACGCCCCCTCCGGGCCATGGCGTTCCGGCCCGCGGACTGGCACCGTGGGCGCCACCGGCGGCCGGGACGGGCCCGCCCCGGGACGGCGACGGAAGGGCGGGGCCCCAGGATGAGCGGCGCGTTCGGCGGGCGGTACGGCGACTACCAGAACGAGATCTACCTCGCCGGACTCGGCGGCGTGCTCCCCGGCCTCCCCATGACCTACAGCGAGCTGGAGGCCCGGGCGGCCGCCGCGCTGCCCCCGTCGGTCGTGTCCTACGTGGCGGGCGGCGCGGGCGACGAGTCCACCCAGCGGGCGAACGTGACCGCCTTCGAACGATGGGGCCTGGTGCCCCGGATGATGGTCGGCGCCGCCACCCGGGACCTCGGCGTCGACCTCTTCGGACTCCGGCTGCCCTCACCCCTGTTCATGGCCCCCGTCGGCGTCGTCGGACTCTGCGCCCAGGACGGCCACGGCGACCTCGCCACCGCCCGCGCGGCCCGCCGCACCGGCGTGCCCATGGTCGCCTCCACCCTCACCGTGGACCCGATGGAGGACGTCGCCGCCGAGTTCGGCGACACCCCCGGCTTCTTCCAGCTGTACACGCCCACCGACCGGGACCTCGCGGAGAGCCTCGTCCGGCGCGCCGAGGCCGCCGGCTTCCAGGGCATCGTCGTCACCCTCGACACCTGGGTCACCGGCTGGCGCCCCCGCGACCTCGCCGCGAGCAACTTCCCGCAGCTGCGCGGCCACTGCCTCGCCAACTACACCTCCGACCCCGTCTTCCGGGCCCGCCTCGCCAAGGCACCCGAGGAGGACCCCGGGGCCGCGATCCTCGAATGGGTCGGCGTCTTCGGCAACCCCCTGACCTGGGCCGACCTCCCCTGGCTGCGCTCCCTCACCGACCTGCCGCTGATCCTCAAGGGCCTCTGCCACCCGGAGGACGTGCGCCGCGCCCGAGACGGCGGGGTGGACGCCGTGTACTGCTCCAACCACGGCGGCCGGCAGGCCAACGGCGGCCTGCCCGCCCTCGACGCGCTCCCCGGCGTCGTCGAGGCCGCCGACGGACTGCCGGTCCTCTTCGACTCGGGCGTCCGCACCGGCGCCGACGTCGTGAAGGCGCTCGCCCTCGGCGCCACCGCCGTCGGCGTCGGCCGCCCCTACGCGTACGGCCTGGCGGCCGGCGGCGAGGACGGCGTCGTGCACGTCCTGCGCTCCCTCCTCGCCGAGGCGGACCTCATCATGGCCGTCGACGGCTACCCGACCCTGGCCGACCTGCGCGCGGAGGGCGCCCTGCGACGCCTCTGACGGCCCGGCCCCGCCCGGCACCCCGCCCGGTGCCGGGCACCCGAACGTGATCCCCGGGACCACTCGTTCGAGGAGGATCCGGTCACCCGGTCGGGTGGTCGGGCCCGGCGCGGCGTCTCACCGGCCCCGAGGGCCGCCCGGAGTTCACGATCATGCCGGGGTGACTACGCCCCACCGATCCGCCACGCGCCGCCGGCTCCTGCCGGCCGCCGTGGCCGTGCTCGGCCTGCTGCCGCTGAGCGCCGCCCTCCCCGCCTCCGCCCAGCCCGCCGGCGCCCCGGCCGCCGCCGCCCTCCCGGCCGCGGGGCCCGCCGCCGTGCCCCGGGTGCCGACCCCGGGCGAGGCCCGTACCGACGCCTACCTGGAGGCCGTACGCGAACAGCCCGCCCGGCTCGGCGCGTTCTTCCGGATGATGCCCAAGGGCGGAGAGCTCCACAACCACCTCTCCGGAGCCGTCTCCACCGAGTACCTGATCACCCTCGCCGCCGAGGACGGCCTCTGCGTCGACACCACCACCATGACGGCGGTCGTCCCGCCCTGCGGCCCCGGCACCCGGCCCGCCGCCGACGCGGCGGGCGACCGGGCCTTCCACGACGCGCTCGTCCGCGCCTGGTCCATGGAGGACTTCCCGTCGGACGGCAACGGCCACGACCACTTCTTCGACACCTTCGGCAAGTTCGGCGAGGTGACGTGGCGTCACCGGGGCAAGCTGCTCGCCGAGTTCGCCGACGACGTCGCCGCGCAGAACCAGTCGTACCTGGAGACGATGGTCAGCCCGGCCTCCTGGAGCGCCAACAAGCTGGCCGACAGCGTCGGCTGGGACCCGGACCTCGCCGCCCTCTACAAGAAGCTCACGGCCGACGGCCGGCTCGACGCCCTCGTCGAGGAGGCGGTCGAGGAGGCCGACGACGGCGACGCCGAGTTCCGCGAGGCGGCCGGCTGCGGCACCGAGCGCGAGCGGCCCGCCTGCGGGCTCACCGTCCGCTGGATCTCCCAGGTCTCGCGCGGCAGCACGCCCGTCCGGGTCTTCACGCAGATGGCGCTCGGCATGCGGCTGGCCGAGCGGGACGAGCGCTTCGTCGCCGTCAACCTGGTCCAGCCGGAGGACTGGGACAGCTCCCTCAAGAACTACGGCCTCCAGATGCGGATGCTCGCCCACCTGCGCGGGGTCCACCCGAAGGCGCACGTGACCCTGCACGCCGGCGAGCTGTGGCCCGGCCTGGTCAAGCCCGAGGACCTCGCCTTCCACATCGCCGAGGCCGTCGACGTGGCCCGCACTGAGCGCGTCGGGCACGGCGTGGACCTGGTCCACGAGAACGGCTGGCGGTCCACCGCCCGCACCATGGCCGCCCGCGAGGTCGCCGTCGAGGTGCCCTTCACCAGCAACGCCCAGATCCTCGGCGTACGCGGCGCCGAGCACCCCTTCGAGACGTACCGCGCCTACGGCGTGCCGGTGGTGCTCGCCACCGACGACCCCGGCGTGTCCCGGATCGACATCAGCCACGAGTACCAGTACGCGGCCCGCACCTACGGCCTGTCGTACCCGGAGCTGAAGGACCTCGCCCGCGCCTCGCTGGAGTACGCCTTCGTCCCGGGCGCGAGCCTGTGGCGCGGCAACCCGACGGCCGAGGGCTACCGCACCGTCCCCGCCTGCCGCGGCGAGCGCCCCGGCACCCCGGTCCGCTCCACGGCCTGCCGCCGGCTCGTCGAGGGCAGCCCGAAGGCCGCCCTCGAATGGCGCCAGGAGGCCGCCTTCGCCGCCTTCGAGACGGCCCACGCGACCCCGGTCCGCTGATTTCCGGACGACACGGAGGAAGGGCCCGGTCCCCGCGCCACGCGGGAACCGGGCCCTTCCTCCGTGCGGCTACGCGTACGTCTCGAACTCGGCGACGCGCGGGGTGCCGGTGGCGCCCGTGATCTCGAAGGTGACCTTGCTCAGCGCGGTCGCCGGGAAGGTGACCGTGCCGGCCGCGCCGCCCGTGGCGAGTACGGCTCCGGTGTCGGCGTTCAGGAGGCGCCAGCCGGTGACGGTGCCCGCCCCGGAGGCCTCGCGGATCCGGACCGACGAGACCGTCGTCGGGGAGCCCCACTTGATCGACACCGAGCCGGTGGTGCCGGCGGGCGACCAGTAGGTGGTGAGGCTGCCGTCGCGGACGTTGCCGTAGCTCGTCCCGTCGGCCTTGCTGGAGCCGTCGGAACCGGCGCCGATGCTGAGGTTGGTGCCGGACGGCGGGGCGGTGGTGGCCGTGGCCGTCGGGGTCGGGGTGGGCGTGGGCGTGGGCGACGCCGTGGCGGTCGCGGTGGGCGTGGGGGTCGGGCTCGGGGTCTGCGGGGTGCAGGAGCCGTCGGAGACCAGCAGGCCCTTGCCGGCGCCGGCCGTGCGCGCGACGACGTCCGGGACGCAGGAGGCGCTGTCCAGGGTGTAGGCGTAGGGGACGGAGACGGTCGTGTTGGAGGTCGGGTTCGGACCGGCGGGGTTGTAGTCGGTGCCCTTCGGGGACCAGGTCACGTTGTCGAAGACGTTCCCGGCGACCTGCCAGTACCCGGCCGCGTCCGTGTAGAAGGTGCCGAGGACGTCCTTGGAGTCCTCGAAGTAGTTGTTCTCCACCTTGGCGCGGGCGCCGGCGCGGGAGTTGATGCCCGACTCGTTCAGCTGCCGGTAGTGGTTGTCGTACATGTGGGCGGTGCCGCCGCGCAGCAGCGGGGCGCGCGAGTCGATGTTCTCGTACAGGTTGTGGTGGTAGGTGATGAAACCGTTGCTCAGCTCCGTCTCGCTGGAGCCGACGAGACCGCCGCGGCCGGAGTTGCGCAGCACGCTGTAGGAGAGCGTCACGTACTGCGTGTTGTCCTTCATGTCGAACAGGCCGTCGAAGCCCTCGGACTCGCCCCCGGACGCCTCCAGGGTGCTGTGGTCCACCCAGACGTTGCGGACGTCGCTCTCCATGCCGATGGCGTCGCCGCCGTTGGAGGTCGGCGAACCGGACTTCTTGACGTTCTTGACGGTGACGTTCTGGATGATGATGTTGCTCGACTCGCGGATGTGGATGCCGACCTGGTCGAAGACGGCACCCGCGCCGACGCCGACGAGCGTGACGTTGCTGATCTGCTTGAGCTCGATGACCCCGGCCGCGGTGTTGCAGCTGTCGCCGGACACCTTGGCGGTGTTGGCGTGGTTGATGGTGCCCTCGACCTGGATGACGATCGGGGTGCTGCTGGAGGCGCGCCCGCAGAGGGCCGCGTGGATCTCGGTGCCGGTGGTAGCCCGGACGGTCTGGCCGCCGGCGCCACCGGTGGTGCCGCCGTTCTGGCTCGCGTAACCGGTGGCGCCGCCGGCGACCGCGGCCGAGGCCTCCGGCATGGTCAGGATCACGCCGGTGGCGGCCGCGACCGTGAAGGCTGCCAGGGCCGCCTGGAGTCGCGTGGAGGGGGAGCGTCGTCCCATGCTCGCCTGCCCTTTCGTTGGCGTCCGCGCCGCTCCGTGGCGGCGCGTGACGTGTCGTCGTGAGTCCCGTCCCTGGGCCGAAGCGCTAGAAAGCGCTTTCTGGCGGGTGACGATAGGGGGGCGATCGCGTACCTGACAAGACTTCGGACACGGCTGGAATGTGGTGGGTCTTTGGAGGAGTGGGAGCGCTTCCATGGAATGCCTGTTCAGGCGGGCGTTGGAGGTTGGAGGTCGGAGGTCGGATCCAGCGCTCAAGCCTTCGGATCCCGGATCCCGGATCCCGGATCCCGGATCCCGAACTCAAGCCTTCGGATCCTGGATCCCAGATCCAATCCTTCGGATCCCGGGTATCGGATCCAATCCTTCGGATCTCGGATCCAAGCCTTTGGATCCCGGATCCCATGTGGGGATGCCCAGGAGGGCGGTGGAAACGAGCCCGGGGCGATGGCTTCAGCAACGAGGCAGTCGCGCGGCGACGGTGGCGGGACGGGGGCGCCGCGCAGGTGAGGACGTCGTGCGCGGGGGCTCCGTCGAAGGCGCGGAACGGGCAGGCCAAGGGGATGATAGGGGCGGCAAGTGGACCATTGCGGGGGATTCCTCCGGCCCGGCCCGCCGGCGGAATGCCGACCCTCGGTGCGCGACCTGACGACCCGCCGGAAACGGGTGGGTGGGGGCCGGTCCGCCGTGATAGGCACTACCTGCACGGGGGAGGTGCGGGCCGGTCACGGGCGCGTACGCGCGCACGGAGGTCCGGCGGGCGAGCGGGCGCGGCCGGACGCCGTCGCGGTCATCGTCCCCGTACGGCCGGCACCACCGAACGGAAACACGGGAGACACCGCATGCGCGTGAAAGCCTTCGACCACCTCGTCCTCAACGTCACCGACGTCGAGCGGTCCCTCGCCTTCTACACCGGCCCCCTCGGCCTCGCGCCGGAGCGGGTGGAGGAGTGGCGGGCGGGGAAGGTGCCGTTCCCGTCCGTGCGCATCGACGAGGGCACCGTCATCGACCTCTTCTCCAGGCCCCGGGGCGAGTCCAACGTGGACCACATCTGCCTGGTCGTCGACCCGCTCGACTGGCAGGAGGTCATCGGCTCCGGCGCCTTCGACGTCGTCGAGGGCCCCGTCCCGCGCTGGGGCGCCCGCGGCTCGGCCCAGTCCGTCTACGTGAAGGACCCGGACGGCAACACCGTCGAGCTCCGCTGGTACCCCCAGGACGTCCCGGCGGAGGCCCACTAGCGTCTCCCGTGCCCGTGCCCGTGCCCGCGACCTGCCGGGGGCCGTGGTCACCGGGGCGCCTGGCAGGCTGCGGGCATGAGCGACGAAGAGACCTGGACCACCGTCACCCGCCTCCACGACTGGCTCACGCGCCATCAGTCCCTGCCGCCGGGGCAGGAGATCCTGCTGCGGGTCCTCAAGCTCTCCGAGGAGGTCGGGGAGGCGGCTCAGGCGGTGATCGGGGCCACAGGACAGAACCCCCGCAAGGGCACCAGCCACAGCTGGGAGGACGTCGAGGCCGAACTCTGCGACGTCGTCATCACCGCCATGGTCGCGCTGCGCACCCTCACCCCGGACGCGCCCGAGGTCTTCGCCGGCCACCTGCGCCGGGTGGCGGCGCGCTCGCTGCCGGACGGGGAGGCCCCGGCCTCCTAGCCGACGGAAGCGGAAGCAGAGGCGGAGGCGGAGGCCGAGACTGAAGCGGAGGCCGAAGCCGACTCCGACTCCGACTCCGACTCCGAGTCCGAGGCCGAAGAGGCGGTCGGGTCCGGGTCCGGACCCGGACCCGCCGTGCTGCCGAGGCGGGCTCGCAGGGCGGCGTCCGCGGGGTCAAGGCCGGTGAGCTCGACGGTCTTGCCGCGCCGGGCGTACGCCGCCTCGACGGCGTCCAGCGCGGCGACGGCCGTCGCGTCGGACAGCCGCGCGGCGGACAGGTCGATCACCACCCGGTCCGGGTCCGCCGCGGGGTCGAAGCGCTCGGCGAAGGCCTCCGCGGAGGCGAAGAACAGCTCGCCCGAGACCCGGTGGACGACCGTCGTCCCGTCGGGGTCGGTGACCGAGGTGACGACCGTGCGCCGGGCGGTCCGCCGGGCGAAGACGACGGTGGCGGTGAGGGAGCCGACGATCACGCCGAGGGCGAGGTTGTGGGAGACCAGGACGCACGCCAGCGTGACCAGCATGACGACGGTCTCCCCGACGGGTGCCCGCCGGAGGGTGCGCGGGGCGACCGACTCCCAGTCGAAGGCGGCGACCGACACGATGACCATGACCGCCACCAGCGCGGCCATCGGTATCCGCGAGACCACCGGCCCGAGGACCACGCACAGGCCCATCAGGAACGCGCCGGCCAGGAAGGTGGAGACCCGGGTCCTGGCGCCCGCCACCTTCACGTTCATCATCGTCTGGCCGATCACCGCGCAGCCGCCCATCCCGCCGAAGAGGCCGGTGACGACGTTCGCGACGCCCTGTCCGACCGACTCGCGGGTCTTGCTCGACGGCGTGTCGGTGAGCTCGTCGACGAGCTTCGCGGTGAGCAGCGACTCCACCAGGCCGACGAGGGCGACGGCGAAGGCGTACGGGGCGATCGTCGCCAGGGTGCCCGGTGTGAACGGCACGTCGGGCAGGCCCGGCACCGGCAGTGCCGACGGCAGCGCGCCCCGGTCGCCGACGGTCGGCACGGCGATCCCGGCGGCCACCGTGACCAGGGTCAGGACGGCGATGGTGACGAGCGGCGCGGGCACCAGCGTCGTCACCCGGGGGAAGAGCACGAGCAGGACGATCCCGGCGGCGATCAGGACGTACACCGCCATGGGCACGTTCCGGGTCTCGGGCAGCTGGGCGAGGAAGACCAGCGCGGCGAGCGAGTTCACCGAGCCGACCAGCACCGGACGCGGGACGAACCGCATCAGTTTGGCCACCCCCACGAGCCCCAGCACGATCTGGAAGAGGCCGGCGAGGATGACCGTGGCGATCATGAACTGCACGCCGTGCTCCCGGTTCACCGGCGCGATGACGAGCGCCACGGCCCCGGTGGCGGCCGAGATCATCGCCCGCCGGCCGCCGACGATCGCGGTGGTGACGGCCATCGTGAACGAGGCGAAGAGCCCGAGCGCCGGATCGACACCGGCGATCACCGAGAAGGCGATGGCCTCCGGGATCAGCGCCAGTGCGACGACGAGCCCCGCGAGCACCTCGGTCCGCCACACCCGGGGGTCGCGCAGCCAGTCGGGCGCCAGGCCGCGGAGCCGGGACGCGGCCGGGGTGGGCGTAGCGGAGGCGGGTGCGGGGGCGGGCGCGGAGGCGGCGGGGGAAGGCAAGGAGGAGCGACCTGTCGTACGGGGGAGGGCGACCACCCGGGCGATGACCCGGCGGGCGGGGGCGACCCACCGACTTTACCCGCCCGCCCCCGCTCACCCCTCCGCCTGCCGATCCCTCGGCCCCGGTCCTAGGCGCGCCCGCTCCCGCCCCTCGGCCCGCCCGTCCCTCACTCGCCGTGCCCTGGCTGCCGGCGGTCCAAGCGAGCGGTCCAAGCGAGGGTCCGGGCCTGCGGTCCAGGCCGGGCCGGGCCGGTGGTGATCAGCTCGGTCGTACCGGGTGCTTGCTGAGGATCGAGACCCGGTTGAAGGCGTTGATGGTGATGGCCACCCAGACGACGGCGGAGAGTTCGGCGTCGTCCAGGACCTCGCGGGCCTCGGCGTAGGCCCGTTCCTGCGCGTCGGCCTCGGCCGGGTGGGTGGTGGCCTCGGCGAGGGCCAGCGCGGCCCGCTCGCGCGGGGTGAAGAGCGCGGTGTCCCGCCAGGCGGCGAGCACGCCCAGGCGGCGGGGGGTCTCGCCGGCGAGGAGGGCGGCGCGGGTGTGGGTGTCGAGGCAGTAGGCGCAGCCGTTGAGCTGGGAGACCCGCAGGTTCACCAGCTCGACCAGGACGCGGTCGAGTCCCGCGTCGTCGGCGGCGCTCCGGACCGTCTGTGCCGCCCGGACGAAGGCCTTGTAGGCGTCCGGGGTCTGCTTGTCGAGGAAGATGCGCTGCCCGGCCGATGCCGCCACGACGTCGCTCACTGTCCGCTCCTTCACCGTCGTCCCGCGCGTGCGGCGGGGCGTGGGCCCATCTTCCCCCGAAAGGTAGTTGAAAATCAAACTAAAGCGGGGCTGCCGTGAAAGGAGTCCGCCGCCCGGGCGGGCGGCGGACTCCGGTGACGAAGGCGCGGGTCACCAGCGGTACCACCGCGAGCCCGAGCCGCGGAAAAGGAAGCCCAGTACCCACAGGACCAGCACCGCGATGGCGATGTACCAGAGGGCCTCGACGGCGAAGCCGGTGCCGAAGAGCACCAGGATGAGCAGGAGGACGAGCAGGAGGGGGACCATGACGAAGCCTTTCGGATGCCAGGAGGGGCGGGTCAGTGAGGCGGCATCGGCCGCCGCCCGGGCGGGAAGTCCGGAGGCGGAGGCGGACGCGTGGACGCGGACGGATCCGTGGATGCGGACGGATCCGGAAGCGCGGACCGATCAGGGGACGGAGGCGGTACGGGACCGGGCGCCGGGGCCGGCGGCCGGTCCGCGTCCGCCGGGCGGACGCGGCCGCGCCAGGCGCCGGTCGCCGCGTGGCGGTCCTCGACGAAGTCCTTGAACCGCCGGAGGTCGCCGGAGACCCGGCTCGACACGATGCCCAGCGCCACGGCCGCCCGCTCCGTCATCCCCTTGGGCCGCCCCTCCATCGCCAGCCGCACGCGCGTGTGGGTGGCGTCGACCGGGGTGAAGGTGACGACGCCCCGCCGGCGGGCCCCGCCGCCCACGGTCCGCCAGGCGATCCGCTCGTCCGGCAGCTGGTCCACGATCTCGGTGTCGAACTCCCGGCGGATCCCGGCGATGCCCGTCCGCCAGCGCAGATGCCGCTCGTCGGTCTGCTCCACCGCCACCACGCCGTGCATGAAGCGGGGGAACTCCTCGAACTGCGTCCACTGGTCGTACACCTGCCGCAGCGGCGCGTCGACCCTGATCGTGTCGTGCAGCACGTCCTCACCTCCTCGGCGCCCGGACGGAACCGGAGTCACACCCCCGCGAGTGCCCCGCGTCGCGCGGAGCACTCGCGAAAGCCGGTACCACCCTCCCTCAGCCGTCCCCGTTCCCGTCCCCACGGCCGCGGTAGCCGCCCGCCTGGAGCGCGAACATCCCCGCGTAGGTGCCGCCGAGGGCCAGCAGCTCCTCGTGGGTGCCGGCCTCGACCACGCGCCCCCCGTCGAAGACGTAGACGCGGTCGCACGCCGCCACGCTCGCCAGCCGGTGGGAGATCAGCACCGTGATCCGGTCGGTACGCCCCCGGTCCCGCAGGACCGCCTCGTACACGGCGTGCTCGGACGGCGGGTCCATGCTCGCCGTCGGCTCGTCGAGCAGGAGCAGCGCCGCGTCCTTGTACAGCCCGCGCGCCACCGCCACCTTGGCCCACTGCCCGCCGGACAGCTCCTGCCCGCCCCGGAACCGCTTCGACAGGAGCGCCTCCCACTGCCCGGGGAGCCCCGCGACGACCCCGTCGGCGCCGGAGGCCCGTGCCGCGGCCATCACCCGCGGGGGATCCGCCTCGGTGAGCGAGCCCGCCGACACCGTCACGTTCGCCAGCGCGCTGAAGGGGAACCGCACCGGCGCCTGGAGCACGCACGCCACCCGCGCCCGCACCGACTCGCCGTCCAGGGTCCGCACGTCCACGCCGTCCCAGCGCATCCGCCCGCCCTGCGGCTCGTGCAGCCCGGCGAGCAGCTTGGCGCAGGTGCTCTTGCCCGAGCCGTTGAACCCGACGAAGGCGACCGTCTCACCGGCCCGCAGCGTCATCGTCACCCCGCGCAGCGCCGGCCGGTCCTTGCCCGGGTAGGTGAAGGAGACGTCCTCCAGGGTCACCGTCCCGACCCGGGCCGGGGCAGGGGAGCCGCCCGGGCGCGGCAGCAGGCTCCGGCACCGCTCCTGGACCGCCAGCAGGTCGTCCACCCACAGGGCGTGCTCGTAGACCAGCTGGCCCGTCTCGACCAGGCGCGTCAGCGCCGACTGGCCGGCCTGGATCGCGAAGACCGCCGCCGCCCCCGCCGCCGGCGCGAGCCACCCGCCGAAGACCATCCCGCCCAGCGCCGCGTAGGCGACCCCGGTGCCGAGACCGCCGACCCCGCGCCCGCCCAGGTGGAGGAGGGCGGCCCGGGTGCCCAGCCGGGTGTCCTCCTCGGCGATGCGCGTCACCAGCCGCCGGTGCTCGTCCAGCAGCGCCCCCTCCGCCGTGTTCGAACGGACCTCGGCCGCCGCGTCCTGGTCGAGCAGGAGCCAGGAGAAGACCCGCACCCGGCGCTGGAGCGCGTTCCACCGCTTGAACGAGCGGAAGCGGGCCCGCGCGCTGCGGACCGCCGCCGCACCGGCCGGCAGCACGGACAGCAGGACGAGCGGGAGCAGCGCCGGATGGAGGGTGCCCAGCATCCCGACGGTGCCGGCCAGGCCCAGGGCCGCCGAGGCGAGCGTCACGACCCGGCCGACGATCTGCCGGGCGTGGAACAGCCCCTGGTCGTACGCGCGGTGCACCTCGTCGTGCCAGTTCGCGTCCTCCACCGCCGCCAGCCGCACATGGGCCGTGAGCCGGAAGAACTCGCACTCCAGGGCCGTACGGATCCGGGGCGTCACCCGCGCCTGGGCCATGTCCGCCGCCGCGTCCAGCAGCGCCCGCAGCGCGAGGAGGCCCACCACGAGCAGCAGGGCGGGGACGGCGGCGCGGAGCCGGTCGGGCGTCGGTCCGTGGGCGAAGAGCTCCCGCAGCACGCCGACCGAGGCGAGCAGCCCGAAGGCGCCGAGTGCGGCGGAGGCGATGCGGCCGGCCGCCACCACGGCCGTCGCCCGGGGATCGGCCCGCCAGGCCAGGCGCCCGATCCGCCCCGTGATGGCGGGGAGCCGGAGCAGCACCTGCGGCACGGTGGCACGCGCCGCGGCCTCGTCGTAGGCGGCCCAGTACGCCTCCTCGACGCCCTCCGTGAGGTCGTCCCCGCCGGACGGCGGCGGGACGGCCGACGGCGGAAGGGGCAGGGCGGGCGGGCGCGGGAGGGGAAGCGGGAGAGGGAGGGGTGAAGGGTGCACGGAGCCTCCGTGGAAAGGGGGGTGAGGGGGTGTCACGCGGATCAACGACGCCCGCCGTCTTTCGAACGCGTGTATTTCGGTCGGCGCCGGAACCGCATGGGAGAGCGATCGGGCACCTGTGCGGGATACACCGACCCTTGGTGCGCGCGGCGCGGGCCGCGTGCGGCCGGTGGCCGAAACGCCGACGGCGGCTCCCGGCGGACGGCGCCCGCCGGGACGGCACTTGTCGGCGGGCCGCGCGTCGCGCAGGATCTTCCTTGTTCGACCGGGTGGGGATACGAAGGGAAGGGTTCGAGCACGATGACGACGCTGATCAAGGGGGGTAACGGCTTCGTTCCCTCGGTGCCGTTGCGGATCGCCGTGCGCGGCCGGGGGATGGACGCGATGGCGCTCCTCCTCACCGAGCGGGGGCTCGTCCGGGGCGACGCCGACGTGGTCTTCCACGGACAGCCCGCGCACCCGAACGGTGCCGTGCGCCTCCTCAGGGCCGAGGACGGCACCGACTGGCTGGAGCTCGGACTGCCGGCCCTCGAACCGGACGTCGCCCGCGTCCTCGTGGTCGGCTCCACGGACCGCGGCTCCCTGCGCGACGTGCCCGGACTCGGCGTCGAGGCCTTCGCTCCCGACGGCACCCCGGTCGCCCAGTACGAGGTGACGGACGCGGCCGGGGAGACCGCGATGGTCCTCGGCGAGCTCTACCGGCGGGCCGGCGGCTGGAAGTTCCGGGCCGTCGGACAGGGCTGGGCCAACGGCCTTGAGGGCCTGGCCACCGACCACGGCGTCCACGTGGCCGGTACGGAGCCGCAGGCGCCCCCGGCGCCGGTGCCGCCCGCCTCCCCGGCGCCCCCCGCTTTCTCGACGCCCCCCGCCTTCGCGGCTCCCGCTCCCGCCGCCCCCGCCCCGGCCTTCGCGCCGCCGCCGGGGCCCGCGCCCGTGGCGCCCGCAGCGTTCGCGCCGCCCGCGCCCGTACCCGCGTCCGTACCGCCGCAGCACCCGGCCGCGCCGGTGCCCGTGCCCCTGGCCGCTCCCGTGGCGGCCGGGCAGGACGAGGAGTGGGCGTACGGGCCGGTGTTCGCGCCGTACACGGAGACCGGGCGCGACAACGAGGTCATCACGGTGGACGGGCTGCCGCCGGGGCCCGTCGTCGTGCAGCTGGAGGTGCCGGACGCCGGGTACACGGGGCTGTGGGTGCTCGACCGGCGCAACAAGGAGAAGGACAACCTCGTCAACAGCACGGAGGACCAGTACTTCGGCCGCGTCCTCGCCGTCGTCCCCTCCCACGGCACCCTGCGGCTCCGTCTGGAGGCCGAGGGCCACTGGCGGGTGGAGGTCTCGCCGCTCGCCGCCGCCCGCCGGCTCACCGAGCAGGAGGCGGACTTCCGCGGACCGGACGTGCTGCTGCACACCGGCGGCGTGGCCGATCTCGCGATCCGCTACAAGGGCGACGACAACCTGATCGTCAACGTCTTCGAACTGGCGGGCCACGACGACCCCACCGTCCTCCCCCGGGACGAGAACGTGGTCAACGAGATCGGCAAGCGGCGCGAGACCGTCCCGCTCACCGAAGGCCCCCTGATCGTCCAGTTCGAGATGGCGGACGGACCGTGGCGCGCCCACCTCAAGCGCGTCCAGGCGCGCACCGGGCCGCTCTTCCCCGGCGGCGCCCCGGCGAGCCCCTGGCGGACCCCGGCCCCGGCCGAGCGCAAGGGCTGGCTCTCCCGCGGCCGCTGAGGGGGCGTCAGGGACGGTGTGTGACGGGCGGCGGCCCGCCGAAGACCTCGTCGCGGGCCGCCGTCAGCGCGAGGTCGAGCGCGCCGTCGAGCACCGGGTTCCCGGTCACGGCCGACAGCCGGATCCGGGCCCGGGAGTGCGCGAGGACCCGCAGCTCGCGCTCGACCAGCGCCCGTAGCGGCTCGCCCCCCGCCGCGCAGAGCCGCCCCGCGAGCACGACGACGCCCGGATCGACGACGGTCACGATGGAGGCCAGCCCGGCGGCCAGCCGCCCCGCCACCGCCCCGAGCCCGGCCCGCGCCGCCTCCACGGCCTCCCCGCCGACCCCGCCCACTTCGCCTGCTCCGCCCGCTCCGGGCCCGGCCGCCGCCCCGTCGTACCCCGCCCGCCGCACGGCCTCCGCGACCGTCTCGACGAAGTCCGCGCCCGGCACCCCGTGGGCGTGCAGCAGGTCCCGCACCGCCTCGCCGCCGGCGAGTTCCTGGTAGCCGTGGCGGCCGTAGCGGTCGCCGGCCTCGCGGGCGGTGGGGACACCGGGGAGGGGGAGGTAGCCGACCTCGCCGGCGCCGCCGAAGTGGCCGCGGTGGAGACGGCCGCCGAACACGAGGGCCGCCCCGAGGCCCTCGTCGGCCCACAGGAGGACGAAGTCCGGGCAGTCGGCGGCGGCGTGGGCGCGCTCGGCGACGGCGGCGAGGTTCACGTCGTTCTCGATCCGGACGGGCAGCCCGAGGGCCTCGCCGAGGCTCCGTTCCACGCCGGGGAAGAGCCAGGCCGCCATGTCCTCCTCGCTGGCGTAGCCGAGCCGGCCGGTCGTCGGGTCCACCGCCCCCTGCACGCCCACCACGACCCGCCTCGGCGGCCGGGGCGCCGGGACCAGGGCGAGCGCCGCCCGCAGCGCCTCCACCAGCGCCTCCCGGCCGGGCCCGGCCGGCACGGGCGCCTCCGCCTCGCCGAGCACCGCGCCGGTGACGTCGGCGGTCCGCACCGCGATCCGGTCCGGCGTCACGTCGACGGCCGTCGCGTAGGCCGCCGCGGCGTTCACCCGGTACGTCTCCGGGACGCGGCCCGGCAGGCCGGTGCGCAGCCCGTCGCCGACCACGAGTCCGGCGCCCTCGAGCCGGGCCAGGACCTGCGAGGCGGTGGGCTTGGAGAGGCCGGTGAGCCGGCTGATCTCGGGCCGGGTGAGCGGCCCCTGACGGAGCAGCAGGTGCAGCGCGGCGCGGTCGTTGACCGCCCGCACGAGTCCGGGGGTTCCGCGGACGAGCTCGGTCACTTGCCCTCCGCACACGGGTCGGCCTCGGTTCGAACGGCCAGCCTACAGCGCGGTTCCGGGCCCCCGGAGGGGCCGGGACGGCCGGGCGTCCCGGGGGCGGTGTGGCCCGTTCGGAGGACGCCGGGGCCGGTCGCGTGTCCCCCGGCGGAACGTTCCGTTGTGAGGGTGTGACCTCACCTCGACGCATCTCCTCGGTCCTCGCCGTCGCCGCCGCGTTCACCTGCCTCGGCGGTGCCGCCTCGCAGGCCGTCGCCGCTCCCGCGGGCCCGCTCGGCCCGCCGATCAGCCCGATCGCCGAACTGGACTCCCTCGCCACCACCGGCATGACGGAGGAGGCCCGCGCCGGCTACCCCGGTGTCGGTGAGCAGCTCGGCGGCCTGAGCCGGGTCAACGAACTCCACCAGCTGCACCAGCTCACCGACCAGGCCGCGCCGGTCACCGGGCTGCTCCCCGAGATCTCCACCTGACCCCCGCCCCCCGGCGCACCGCGCGGATCCGGCGCCCGGACGGTCGTGCTGCGACCGTCCGGGCGCCGGCCCGTGTCCGGGCCCGTTGCCGGCGGCGGGGTGTCAGCGCAGGTCGAAGCGGTCCAGCTCCATCACCTTGGACCAGGCGGAGACGAAGTCGCGGACGAACTTCGCGCCCGCGTCCCTCGCGGCGTACACCTCCGCCAGGGCCCGCAGCTGGGCGTGGGAGCCGAAGACCAGGTCGACGGCGGTGCCCGTCCACCTCGGCTCGCCGGTGGCCCGGTCGCGGCCCTCGTAGACGTTCTCGTCCCGCTCCGAGACCTTCCACTCCGTGCCCATGTCGAGCAGGTGGACGAAGAAGTCGTTGGTCAGGCTGCCCGGACGGTCGGTGAGGAGGCCGTGGCGCGTCCCGCCGTGCCCGGTGCCGAGCGCCCGCATCCCGCCGATCAGCACCGTCATCTCCGGCGCGGTGAGGGTGAGCATGGCGGCCCGGTCGAGCAGCAGCGTCTCCGGTGACAGCTTCTCGCCCGGCCGCAGGTAGTTGCGGAAGCCGTCGGCGCGCGGTTCGAGGACCGCGAACGACTCCACGTCCGTCTGCTCCTGGGTGGCGTCCGTCCGCCCCGGGGCGAAGGGCACGGTCACCGGGTGGCCGGCGTCCTCCGCGGCCTTCTCGACCGCGGCGCAGCCGCCCAGCACGATCAGGTCGGCCAGCGAGATCCGGGTGCCGTCGCTCCGGCCGGCGGCGAACTCCTCGCGGATCGCGTCCAGGGCGCGCAGCGTCTCGCCGATCTCGGGCAGGTCGTTGACCGCCCAGTCCTTCTGCGGCGCGAGCCGGATCCGCGCGCCGTTGGCGCCGCCGCGCTTGTCGGTGCCGCGGAAGCTCGCCGCCGACGCCCAGGCGGTGGTGACCAGCTGGGGCACGGTCAGCCCGGAGGCGAGGATCCGCTCCTTGAGGGCGGCGATGTCCTCGTCCGAGACGAGGTCGTGGTCGACCGGCGGCACCGGGTCCTGCCAGAGCTGCGGCTCGGGCACCCACGGGCCGAGGTACCGGGAGATCGGGCCCATGTCGCGGTGGAGGAGCTTGTACCAGGCCTTGGCGTACGCCTCCGCCAGCAGCTCCGGGTTCTCGTGGTAGCGGCGGGCGATCGGGCCGTACACCGGGTCCATGCGCAGCGCCAGGTCGGTCGTCAGCATCATCGGCGCGTGCCGCTTCGACGGGTCGTGCGCGTCCGGGACGGTGTCCTGGGCGGCCGGGTCGGTGGGCTTCCACTGCTGGGCGCCGGCGGGGCTGGTGGTCAGCTCCCACTCGTACCGGAAGAGGTTGTCGAGGAAGCCGTTGTCCCAGGTGGTCGGGTGGTTGGTCCAGGCCCCCTCCAGACCGCTGGTGAGGGAGTCGGCGCCGGAGCCGGTGCCCTGGGCGTTCTTCCAGCCGAGGCCCTGCTGTTCGATCGGCGCGGCCTCCGGCTCGGGGCCGATGTACTCGGGGGACACGGCGCCGTGGCACTTGCCGAAGGTGTGGCCGCCGACGATGAGCGCGACCGTCTCCTCGTCGTTCATCGCCATCCGGGCGAAGGTCTCGCGGATGTCGCGGGCGGCGGCCAGCGGGTCCGGATTGCCGTTCGGACCCTCCGGGTTGACGTAGATCAGGCCCATCTGGACCGCGCCGAGCGGGCCCGTCAGCTCCCGGTCGCCGCTGTAGCGCTCGTCACCGAGCCAGGTGTCCTCCGGGCCCCAGAAGATCTCCTCCGGCGCCCAGATGTCCTCGCGGCCGAATCCGAACCCGAAGGTCTTGAACCCCATGGATTCCATCGCGCAGTTACCGGCGAAAACCAGGAGATCGGCCCAGGAGATCTTCTGTCCGTACTTCTGCTTGACCGGCCACAGCAGCCGGCGCGCCTTGTCCAGGCTCGCGTTGTCCGGCCAGCTGTTCAGCGGCGCGAATCGCTGGGCGCCGCTCCCGCCGCCGCCGCGGCCGTCGGCGATGCGGTACGTTCCGGCCGCGTGCCAGCTCATCCGGATGAAAAGCGGACCGTAATGGCCGTAGTCCGCGGGCCACCAGTCCTGCGAATCCGTCATCAGGGCGATGACGTCCCGCCGCAGTTCCTCGACGTCGAGGCCGGCGAACTCCTTCGCGTAGTCGAAGCCCTGGTCGAGGGGGTCGGCCTGCGGATCGTTCCGATGGAGCACGGAGAGGTCCAGCTGGTTCGGCCACCAGTCCCGATTGGTCCGGGGCCGGGTGTCCTTGGGGCTGGGGGAGGGAATTGCCGGGTTCTCGCTCTCGCTGCCGGTCACGTACGGCCTTCTTCCTGTGTGCGTGCTTCTTTCCCGCCGCCGGCCGGGATTCTCACGACGGCGCGTCCGTATGGTCGCGCACCGGGGTGCCCCCGGCCACGCGAACACGCAGGGCCGGGCCGCGCGGAATGCGCCGGAAAAGCGGCCCGTCCCCGCGGGGGCTTTCCTGTTGAACCCGCGGAATCCCCTCCCTACGCTGGGAAAGTCCGCGGTTCGGGAAAAGGGGGAGCGACGAGGAGGTGCCGATGGCCGGCGTCGCCGTGCACCGCGCCGTCCTCGGCGACGGCCGCCCCACGCTGCCGTACGCGGAGACCGGGCGGCCCGGGAGCGGGCCGCCGCTCGTCCTCGTCCACGGCTACGCCGACTCCTGGTGGACCTGGGAGCCGATGCTGCGGGCCATGCCGTCCGTCCTGCACGCCTACGCGCCCACCCAGCGCGGCCACGGCGACGCCGGCAAGCCGGAGGAGGGCTACCTCCCGGAGGACTTCGCCGACGACCTGGTCGCCTTCCTCGACCACCTCGGCATCGAGCGGGCGGTCCTGGTCGGGGGTTCGAGCGGCGGCGTCCAGGCCCGGATCGTCGCCGGGCGGCGGCCCGACCGGGTGGCCGGACTGGTGCTGCTCGGCGTCCCGGCCCTGCTCGCCGACAAGCCCGGCGTCCCCGGGTTCCGGGAGAGGGTCCGGGCGCTGGAGGACCCCGTGGACCGGGCGTTCGCCGCCGACTTCACCCGCGGGCTGGCGGTCGGCAGGGTGGCGCCCGGCTTCCTGGAGACCGTCGTCGACGAGAACCTGAAGGTCCCGGCCCGCGTCTGGCGCGAGACCCTGCGCGGCCTCCTGGAGACCGACCTCGCGGCCACGCTCACCGGGATCCTCGTCCCCACCCTCGTGGTCTGGGGCGACCGCGACCCCGTCCTCACCCGTTCGGACCAGCAGCTGATCCTCGACGCGATCCCGGACTCCCGCCTCCTCGTCCACGAGGGCGCCGGCCACGTCGTGTACTGGGAGGACCCGGACCGGGTCGTGCGCGAACTCGCCGCCTTCACCGCCGCGCTGCGCCGCTGACCGTACGCCCCCCGGCCCCCCGACCCGCCGGAAAACCCGTGGACCGGCGCGCCCGCCCTCCGCCACACTCCGTCACCGAACGTATCGGTACGACGACGGAAGGTCGTGATGGGAACGTCAGAACAACGCGGCGGCGGACCGGGCAAAGGCTCCGTCCACCTCGCGCTCCGCCATTACGGAGGAGAGCTGGTCCGGCTCCGGCGGGTGGCCGTGCCGGCGTTGCTGCTGCCGGCGCTCGGCAACATCGGGATCCAGTACCTCGCCCCCCTCGTGGTCGCCAAACTCGTCGGCCGGGTCGCCGACGGCGGCCCCACCACCCTCTCCGCGGTCCTGCCCTACGCCCTCGGGTTCGCCGGCGTCCTGCTGCTCGGCGAGGCGCTGTGGCGGGCCGGCTTCCACTGCCTCAACCGGCTCGACGCCCGGGGCATCGAGCACCTCTACGTCGTCGGCATGGACGAACTCCTCGCCAAGGACGCGGCGTTCTTCCACGACAACTTCGCCGGCTCGCTCACCAAGCGGGTCATCAGCTTCGCCTCGCGGTTCGAGGACTTCGTCGACACCCTGACCTTCCAGGTGATGGGCAGCCTCGTCCCGCTGCTGTTCGCCTCGGTGGTCCTCTGGCAGTACGACCCGGCGCTCGTCATCGGGCTGCTGGTCATGATCGCGTTCACCGGGGCCTGCGTCTTCCCGCTGGTGCGGCGCCGGCAGCGGATCGTCGCCGACCGCGAGCAGGCCATCGCCCGGGTGTCCGGCCACGTCGCCGACGTGCTCACCAACATGGACAGCGTCCGCTCCTTCGCCGCCGAGCGGCGGGAGGCCGCCGAACACCGCTCCCGGGTCGCCGAGTCGCGGCGGATCACCCTGCGTTCCTGGGACTACGGCAACCTGCGCATCGACACCCTCGTCGCTCCCCTCTCCGTCCTCACCAACGTGCTGGGGCTCGTGCTCGCGCTGACGCTCGGCGCGGGGGAGCGGGGCGTGGAGGCGATCATCGTGGCGTTCACCTACTACGCCAACGCCACCCGGATCATGTTCGAGTTCAACCAGATCTACCGGCGGCTGGAGAGCTCCATGACGGAGGCCGCCCAGTTCACCGAACTCCTCCTGGAACCGCCGACCGTCGTCGACCCGCCCGACCCCGAACCCCTCGCGGTCCGGTCCGGCGCGGTCCGCTTCGAGGGCGTGCACTTCGCCCACCGGGGAGCGAAGCCGCTCTTCGAAGGGCTCGACCTGGACGTGCCCGGCGGCACCAAGGTCGGTTTCGTCGGCCGTTCCGGCGGCGGCAAGACCACCCTGACCCGGCTGCTGCTGCGGATGACCGACGTCGACGGCGGGCGGATCCTGATCGGCGGTCAGGACATCAGCCGCATGCGCCAGTCGGACCTGCGCGGCCTCATCGCCTCCGTACCGCAGGACCCGGCGATGTTCCACCGCACCCTCCGGGAGAACATCGCCTTCGCCCGGCCCGGGGCGACCGAGGCCGAGGTCCGGCGGGCCGCCGAGGCCGCCCACGTCACCGAGTTCGCCGACGCGCTGCCCGAGGGCTTCGACACCCTGGTCGGCGAGCGCGGGGTCAAGCTCTCCGGCGGGCAGCGGCAGCGGGTCGCGCTCGCCCGGGCGATCCTGCGCGACGCGCCGGTCCTGCTGCTCGACGAGGCGACCAGCGCCCTCGACTCCGAGAGCGAACTCCTCGTCCAGGACGCGCTGTGGCGGCTGATGGAGGGCCGGACCGCGCTCGTCGTCGCCCACCGGCTCTCCACCGTCGCCGGCATGGACCGGCTCGTCGTCCTCGACCGCGGCCGGATCGTCGAGCAGGGCAGCCACCACGACCTGCTCGCCGCGGACGGCACCTACGCCAAGCTGTGGCAGCACCAGTCCGGCGGCTTCCTGGAGGACGCCGGGGCCGCCGCCGAAGCGGACGGCGGCCGGACCGGGCCGGGGGCGACCGTGTTCCGCTGACCCGCGCGACCCCTTCCCACCAGCGGATTCGCCCGGCCCGCCGGTCCGGGGGCTGCGGGCCGTGCGGGTGCGGACACGGTCCGCGTCTGCCAGCCTGGTGCCAGCGTGCCCGGCACAACGCCTTGACGGAAACCGTCCGTCCCACCGCCTCCGGGCGGTGGGACGGCGTACGACGGAAGGAGGCGGTCATGCTCATCGGCCACGCCTTCGAAGAGGGCGTCCTGCACCTGTCGCTCCCCGGCGACCTCGCCCTCACCAGCCGCTCCGCGGCCGACCTGGAGGCCCAGGCCCTGGCCCTGGCCCACCGGCCCCGGCTCGTCCGGGTCCAGCTCTCCACCGCCGACCCCTCGCCCGCCTCCCTGAGCGTGCTCTCCCGCGTCCGCCGCTTCTGCGAGAACGTCCGCATACCCCTCACCGTCGTCGGCCCGGTCAAGGCCGCGGTCACGGCGGCCCCGCTCCGCGAGTAGCCCGTCCCGCCGGGCGGCCCCGGCCCCCGCCCGGCCGCCCGGCGGTCGCCCGGCTTCCGTTTACGGACGGGCGACCCCGGCAAGGCGCCGCGCATGACACATTTCGGCTACACGATGATGACCGAGCAGGCGGGCCCCCGTGAGCTGGTCGACCACGTGGTCGAGGCGGAACGGGTCGGCTTCGACTTCTCCGTGGTGTCCGACCACTACTTCCCCTGGCTCGACGAACAGGGACACTCCCCGTACGCCTGGAGCGTGCTGGGGGCGGCCGCCCAGGCCACCAGCCGCATCCCGCTGATGACCTTCGTGACCTGCCCGACCTTCCGCTACCACCCGGCCGTGATCGCGCAGAAGGCGGCGACGGTGCAGCTGCTGTCCGAAGGCCGCTTCCGGCTGGGCCTCGGCTCCGGCGAGAACCTCAACGAGCACATCACCGGAGCGGGCTGGCCCACCGCCCGGGACCGGCTGGAACGCCTGGAGGAGGCCGTCGACATCATCGACGCCCTCTTCGCCGGCGGATACGTCACCCACCACGGGCGTCACTTCGACGTGACCGCCGCCCGCCTCTGGGACCTGCCCGACCGGCCGCCCCCGATCGGCATCGCCGCCTCGGGCCCGCGCTCCTGCGCACTCGCCGGCCGCCGGGCGGACCTCCTCGTCGCCGTCGAACCGCGCCGCGAGCTCATCGAGGACTTCGACCGGCACGGCGGCACCGGAAAGCCGAGGATCGGGCAGCTCCCCCTCTGCTACGACACCGACCGGGACGCCGCCGTGGCCCGCGCCCACGAGCAGTTCCGCTGGTCCCTCGGCGGCTGGCGGGTCAACCCCGAGCTGCCGCTCCCGGTGGGCTTCGCCCAGGCCACCGAGCACCTCGGCCCCGAGGACGTGGCCCGGGCCATCCCCTGCGGCGACGACCCCGGCGCGGTGGTCGAGGCCGCCGACGCCTACCGCCGGGCCGGCTTCACCGACCTCGCGCTCGTCCAGATCGGCGGCGACCACCAGGGCCCCTTCCTGGAATGGGCCCGCACCACCCTGCTGCCCGAGCTCCGGGCGGCCTGGGGGACAGGGGCGGAGACGGCCACGGGCACGCGTTGATACGACTTCAGGGCCTTTCGCCCCTGGGCCCGTACATCTCTTCGCTGGGAGCCTCGTGGGTGGGGAAGTCCACGGGGGAACACGAGGAGGTTCTGTCGATGACCGGCACCACCACGCCGTACGGGGCGGGTGCCGCACCGGCGCCGGGGAGCGGCCCTGCCGTCTCCCCCCGGCTGATCGGCCTGGTCCTGGCCCTGGTCGCCGCCCTGTACGTCGTCGCGCCCGCCATGAACGCGGCCGTCGCTCCCCTCGTCCACACGGACCTCGGCGTCACCGCGGAGCACAACGCCGTCGCCCAGATCGCCGGCGCCTGCCTCGCCATCGGCGTCCTCGCGGCCACCGGCCGGGCCGGCGACCTCAAGGGCCGCCGGACCGCCCTCTCGGGCTCGCTCGCGGCGCTCTGCCTCGGCTCCGTCGCCCTCGCCACCTCCTCTGGCCCCGCCACCTACGTGCTCGGCCGGATCGTGGTCGCCGCCGCCCTCGCCGCCGTCTTCGTCTCCTGCCTCGCCTTCATGACGACCGTCTCCATGCCCGGCCGGATCCGCCGGATCATGGGCGGCTGGCTCGCCGCCATGTCCGCCGGCTTCGTGCTCGCGGTCAACCTCGCCCCGCACGCCGCCGCCCTCACCGGCTGGCGGATCACCGCCGCCCTCATGGCCGCCGCGGCCGGCGGCGCCCTGGTGCTCGTCCGCCGCCTGCTCCCCGACGCCGGGCCGCTGGGCCGCGAGGCGCTGCCCGACGCCGTCCGCACGGTCTCCCAGGTCCTGTGCGCCGTCAGCCTGGCGGCCGCCCTCCAGCTCGCCCCGCTCTGGGGCTGGCAGGACCCCGGGGTCGGCGCCCTGCTCACCGTCGCCGTGCTCTCCTGCGCGGCGGCCCGGGCCCGGGCCCTGCGGCGCGTCCCCGAGCGCCGCCGCTCCGAGCAGGTGCCCGGAGCCGTGTGGACCGGGGCGCTCGTCGCGGGCCTCGCCCTCGGCTTCACCCAGGTGGTCCTCACGATGGCCGTGCCCGCGCTCGTCTCCGCCGTCGGCCTCTCCGGCGCGGTCACGGCGCTCGTGCTGTCCGCGTTCGGCGTCGGCGGCGCCGCCGCCTGCCTCCTGGTCCGCCACCGGAACGTCTCCCCGCTGGCCGGAGCCTCCCTCGGGCTGCCGCTCGCCGCGCTCGGGCTCGCCCTGCTGCACGCCCTGGTCGACCACGCCTCGCACGCCCTGGCCGGCGGGTTCGCCGTCGTGACCCTCATCGGCTTCGGCACCATGCTGGCCGCGGCCCCGCAGATGGCCCGCTTCCTCGCCGCCGTCCCCCGCCCGCACCTGGGCGTGAACGCGGCCCTGCTGCCCTGCGCGATCCTCGTCGGCACCGCCGCCGCCCAGGCGCTGCCCTACACCTCGCCCCTGGGGCCCCCGCCGCTGCCGACCGAGGCCCGCGAGCTGCTGTGGGTCGGCACGGTCGTGGTCGCGGTCGCCGCGCTCGCCCTCGGCCGGCCCGTCGTCGCCGTCGTCGTGGCCACCGCCTCGGTCCTCCAGTACGTGATGGTGGACGCCGACACCAGCCAGCCCATGAGCGTGATCGTCGCCCTCGCCGTGGGCGCCGCCGCCGGAGCCGTCGCCTGGTCGCGCCGCGAGCAGACCGAGCGGCTGACCCGGACCCGGGAGACCGCCACCGCCCTCCAGTGCGCGGTCCTCCACCCCGTCCCGCCCCGGCTGGGCGGGCTCCGCCTCGCCGGCCTGTACCGCCCCGCCACCGCCGGCACCGCGATCGGCGGCGACTTCCTCGAAGCGCTCGACACCCCCTACGGCACCCGCATCCTCATCGGAGACGTGCGCGGCAAGGGCCTCCAGGCCGTCCAGACCGTCACCGACCTCCTGGGCTGCTTCCGCAGCCGGGCCCACGAGACCGAGGACCTCGGCGAGGTCGCCGCCTCCCTGGACCGCCAGGTCCGGCGGGCCGCCCTGGCCCGCGGCGACGAGGAACTCTTCGCCACCGCCCTCCTCCTCCAGCACTCCGGCCCCCGCCAGGACCTCCACGCCGTGAACTGCGGCCACCTCGCCCCGCTGGAGGTCGGCCCCGGACACACCCGAGAGCTGGACGTCCCCGCCGTCCTCCCGCTCGGCTTCGGCGCGCTGGACGCGGGAGCCGTGCGGCCCCACCGGGTCGCCCTCGCCCCCGGCTCCACCCTGCTCACCCACACCGACGGCCTCAGCGAGGCGCGGAACTCCAGCGGCGAGTTCTACCCGCTGGCCGAGCGGCTCGCCGCCGCCGGCCGCCACGCCCCCGACGACCTCGTCCGCCACCTCGACGACGACGTCCGGGACTGGACCCACCACCTCGCCGACGACATCGCCGTCATCGCCCTCGGCCGCCACTGAACCCGGGCCCCGGGATGCGGGGCGCCGGACGCTGCCGTTGACTGGGGCCCACGAGCACGGGCGAGCCGAGGGAGACCACGACATGACCGGACGCTGGGTACGGGCCGCCGCCGGCGGCCTGCTGGCGGGAGCCGTCCTGACGGGTACGGCGGGCTGCTCCGACGACGGCGACAACCCCGTGTCGGGAGCGGTCAGCGAGGCCGCCTCTGCGGTCGCCTCCGCCGCCGAGGGCGTCACGGACGCCGCCTCCGAGGCGGCCGACAAGGCCGAGCGGCAGATGGCGGAGATCAAGGACGGCGTCGACGCCGGGGACGAGGTGGAGCTCGGCGACCCCGCCACCGACTCCGACGGACGCACCACCGTCCCGGTCACCGTGCGGAACACGGACGACAAGGCGCGGTCCTTCGCGATCCAGGTGCGGTTCGAGGACGGTGACGGCAAGCTGCTCGACGCCGTCGTCCTCACGATCTCGGACGTGCCCGCCGGCAAGCCGGGCGACGGCACCGCCCGCAGCACCCACAAGCTCTCCGGCTCCGTCACCCCCTCGGTCGCGAGCGCCCTGCGCTACTGACCCCGCCGCGGGGCGGAAAACCGCTACCGTCCGGACCGACCGGCCCGCAGACTCCTCCCATGACCGACATGGACGCCTTCCGGACCGCCGTCACCGCCTGGGCGGCCGGCGGACCCGGCGACACCGCGCGCGACCTCGCCGTCCGCCTGCCCGTGCGCACCGTGGTGCTCCTGGAAGGGCGCAGCGACGTCGCCGCCGTCGAGGCGCTGGCCGCCCGCCGGGGCCGGGACCTCGCCGCCGAGGGCGTCTGCGCGCTCTCCATGAACGGCGCCACCAACGCCGCCCGGCACGCCCGGCTCCTCGGCCCGTCCGGCCTCGGCCTGCGCCTCACCGGCCTCTGCGACGACGCCGAACGCGCCCACTACGCCCGCGGACTGGCCGCCGCCGGCGCCGACCCGGACGCCTTCTTCGTCTGCGTCGCCGACCTGGAGGACGAGCTGATCCGCGCCCTCGGCGTGGACCGGGTCGGCGAACTCGTCGCCGCCGAGGGGGAGGGCCGCGCCCTGCGCACCTTCCTGAACCAGCCCGCCCAGCGCGACCGGAGCCCGCTGCTGCGGATGCGCCGCTTCCTCGGCACGACCTCGGGGCGGAAGATCCGGTACGGCCGCGTCCTCGTCGAGGGCCTGGACCCCGACCGCGTCCCGGCCCCGCTCGACGGCCTGATCGCCTCTCTTTGAGCCGAACCGTGACCGGTTCCCATCGAAAACCGTTCGTACACGCGCTTGTCGGCCCGCGCCGCCCACCTGCGCGGTTTACTCTTCCTTGACCCGAGCGGAAACGTGGCACGGGCGAACGCGGCACGCGCCGACGTGCCGGGGACCCCAGGGAGAGGAGGACGGTGGCCGCGTCGTTCCTCCTCCCGCCGCGCGCCCTGGCGCGCACCCTCGTCGCCCTGCTCCTCGTGGTCTGCGGCGTCCTCGGGACGGCCGCCGCACCGGGCGCCGCCGCACCGCCGCCGCGCGCCGAGTCCGCCCCCGCGTACGCGTACGAACCCGGCCCGCGCGGCGAGGGCGAGACGGAGGCCGCGCGCGGCGCCGCCCCCCACCGCGACCGCCGCGCCACGTCCGCGGGGCCGGCCGGACCGCCGGGCTCCGCGGGGCCCGCCGGGCGACGGACCGCCGGCGGCCCGCACGGCAGCCGGGGGAGTCCGGGCGCGGCGACCGGACCGCCCGCCCCCGACGTGACGGCCCTCCAGGTCTTCCGGTGCTGACCGGGGCGACGCCCCGTGACGCCCCGTCGGACCGACGCGCGCCCCACCGCGCGCCAGTGAGGAACCGCCCGTGCCTTCCACTCCCTCCGCCCCCGCCCGCTCCTTCTCCCACCTGCGGCAGGACTTCGCCGCCTCGCTCGTCGTCTTCCTGGTCGCGCTGCCGCTGTGCGTCGGCGTCGCCGTCGCCTCCGGGGTCCCGGCGGAACTCGGTCTGGTCACCGGCATCGTCGGCGGCCTCGTCACCGGCTTCCTCCGCGGCAGCAGCCTCCAGGTCTCCGGCCCGGCCGCCGGACTCACCGTCCTCGTCCTGGAGACCGTCCACGCCTTCGGACTCGCCGCCCTCGGCGCCATCGTGCTCCTCACCGGACTGCTCCAGGCCGGGATGGGCCTGCTCGGCTGGGGGCGCTGGTTCCGGGCCATCTCGCTCTCCGTCGTCGAGGGCATGCTCGCGGGGATCGGACTGCTCCTCATCGCCGGGCAGGCGTACGCCGCCGCCGGTCTTTCCGCGCCCGCCTCGGGCCTCGCGAAGCTCACCGGACTGCCCGCCGCCGCGGCCCAGGCCGTCCGCAGTACCGAGGCGCTCGCCTCCCTCGCCCTGGCCGCCGGGACCGTCCTGGTGCTGGTGGTCTGGCGCCGGGCCCCCCGCCGCGCGCGGGCCGTCCCGGGCGCCCTGGTCGCCGTCTTCCTGGCCTCCCTCGTCACCGCCCTGGCGGGGCTGCCGGTGGCCACCGTCGAGGTCGACGGCGTCCTGGAGGCCGTACGCCCGCCGGGCGCGGAAGGGCTCGCCGTCCTCGCGTCACCGGCCGTCCTCGGCACCGTCCTCGCCTTCACGCTGATCGCCTCCGCCGAGTCGCTGTTCTGCGCGGCGGCCGTCGACCGGCTCCACCCCGGCCCGCGCACCGACTACGACCGCGAACTCCTCGCCCAGGGGGCCGGGAACGCCGTCTGCGGCCTGCTCGGCGCCCTCCCGCTCACCGCGGTCATCGTGCGCAGCGCCGCCAACGTGGAGGCCGGTGCCCGCACCCGGGCGTCCCGCGTCCTGCACGGCGGCTGGCTGCTGCTCTTTGCCGTGCTGCTCCCGGCGGTGCTGGCGCTCGTCCCGCTCGCCGCGCTCGCCGGAGTCCTGGTCCACGCCGGCTGGAAGCTGATCCCCTTCCGGGGCGTGGTGGCGTTGTGGCGGGATCACCGCGGCGAGGCGCTGGTCCTGGTCGCCACGGCGGTGGCGATCCTGGCGGTCGGCATGTTCGAAGGGGTGCTCGTCGGGCTCGTCCTGTCGGTGGCGAAGGCCGCGTGGGAGGGCTCGCAGCTCCGGGTGGAGCGCACCGACGACGGACGCGGCGCCGTCCGGGTCCGCCTGCTGGGCACGGTCACCTTCCTGAGGCTGCCCCAGCTGCTGGACTCGCTGGAGAAGGTGCCCGGGGACCGCAGGGTCGAGCTCGACCTCTCCGGCGTCGCCCACCTCGACCACGCCTCCCGCGCGGCCCTCGACGCCTGGGCCGAGCGGCGGGGCGCCGCGGGGCCGGACGCCGTCCGCCTGCGCGAACCCGCCGTCCCGGCGACGGAGACCGGCCCCCTGGGGTGAGGGCGGCGGGCGGGGAGTCCGCCCCGTCCGGGCCCGGCGGCCTGCGGGACGGCGACCAGAAGGACGACGCCACCGGCTGACACGCCCCGGCAGGACGCGTCGAGGCCCCGACTTCGGGGTAAACAGAGACCGAACGCCTCCTCTCCCGAACGGACTTGTGCGCGTTGAGCATGCCACTCGGATCCCGTGTGCCAGGCAGGACCTGGACCATTCGCCTCACCGGCCACCACGACCACTCGGCGCGGGTCAGCTGCACCACCGCGGGCTGCCGGATGCCCGACCGCTCCAAGGACGTGCGCGCGCTGCGCGCCTTCGCCGCCGAGCACGTCCGGGCGCACGCCCGGCTGGCGACCCCGCGCCCCCACGCCGCGTGCGCCTGCGGCGGGGCCGGCTGCCGACACCACCAGGCCCGGGCGCTGTGCTCGGGCCGCACCCTCCTCGTCCTCATCCACAACCCGGCCGTCGGCGAGGTGTGGACGCTCGCCGAGATCTGCGAGGCGTGCGCCCCGCTGATCACCCACGCCCGGATCGTGGCGCGCGCCGCGAGCCCGGCCGAGACCCGCGGGCCGGAGCGGGTGCCGGAGCCCCGGACCGCGCCCCCGGCCGTCCCCGCCGCCCCCGGGCCGGGCGTCCCGGTGCTCTTCTCCTCCCCGGAGGCCGCGGGCGGCGCCGTCGACCCCGCCGGCTCCCGCCCGACCCGCCGCCCCCGCAGGGGCGGGCGCGGGAACCGCGCGGGCGGCGGACGGTACTGACCCCGGCGGCACGGCCCCGGGCCGGGCGTCCTACCCCTCCCGGGGGACGAACGCCGGGCGCAGGGCCGGGTCGACCGGGTCGTAGTAGCGGTGGAAGACCGGCGTGGCCGCGCCCGACAGCGGCGGGACGATCCAGCTCCAGTCGGCCGGCACCGCCCGGCCGTGCCGCCGCTCCCGGGCGATGTGCTTCAGGAAGCGCCCGGACTCGGTGTGGTGGTCCGCCATCGTGACCCCGGCCTCCTGGAAGGAGTGCAGGACCGCCACGTTCAGCTCCACCAGCGCCCGGTCCCGCCACAGCGTCCGCTCCGAGGAGCGGTCCAGTCCCAGCTTCTCCGCGACCAGCGGCAGCAGGTCGTAGCGGTCCGCGTCGGCGAGGTTCCGGGCGCCTATCTCCGTGCCCATGTACCAGCCGTTGAACGGCGCCGCCGGATACCGCACCCCGCCGATCTCCAGGACCATGTCGCTGATCGCCGGCACCGCGTACCAGCGCAGCCCGAGCCCGGCGAACCAGGCGTGCTCGGGATGGCGCAGCGCCACCTCGCGCACGGTGCCGTCCGGCAGCTCGTACCACTCCGGGCGGGCTCCGGGCCGCTCCCGCACCATCAGCGGCAGCACCTGGAAGGGCTCCTCCTCCCGCTTCCAGCCCAGCTCGCGGGCGAGGGCCGTGGCCGCCGCCGCGCGCGGATCGCCGACCCAGCGGCCCGACGGGGTGCGGTGGCCCGCGTACCGGACCAGCTGGTCGTTCACGATCCGGGGCGCCGGGCGGCCCGGCCGGTCCGGGGCGAAGACGGTGAGGACCGGGCGGATCCGCCCGCCGTTGCCCGCCGCCCGCAGGTGCTCGGCGCAGGCGGCGGCGATCCCGTCGGCGGACGACACCCCGCGCAGGTCCCGCACGACCAGGCTGCTCCAGTAGAGCCGCCCGATGCAGCGGGCCGCGTTGCGCCAGGCGACCCGGGCGCCGAAGGCCAGCTCCTCGGGCGTGTGCTCGTAGGTGCCGGTACGGGCGATCTCGGCCCGCACCTGACGGACCCGGGCGTCCGCGTCCCCGGCGCCCGGGCTCTCGCCGTGGAACTGCCGGACGAACTCCTCCGCCTGCCGCCGGTCCACCCGGTCCGGCTCGCGCGCGGCGGCCGGCGCCGGGACGGGGGCGGGGGCCGCGGCGGCGGCCGAGTAGGGGCACGCGGCGCCGGCGGGGGCGGACGCGCGGCGACGGATCAGGCTGAAGACCAAGGTGTTTTCCTCCCTGGCCCCATGACTACCGTACGGAGTCCTCCGGCTGTGGAGAGTGTTCGAACTTCGCCGGAGCGGCCGGTCCGTCCTGGTATGGTGCCCGGCCGCCGCCCCTCACACGGCGGTCAGCACGTCGCCGCGCACCCGCTCCAGGACGAGACCGCCGTCGAGCCGGACCCGGGCGGTGAGCACGGGCCGCCGCTTCCGGTACGCGTCCCAGGCCGGTTCCAGGGCGCGCACCTGTTCCTCCAGCCGCTCCCGGCTCGCCGCCGGCATCTGCGCCCCGAAGGACTCCAGGAGCGAGGCCAGGCGCTCGTACTCCGCCGCCCCCGGGTCCGGCCGGGGCTCCTCGGGCGCGTCGACCCGCTCGACGACCCCCTCCGTCCCCTCCCCGAGCAGCAGCGCGCCGGCCACCGCCTCCGGTTCCCCGACCGGGTCGCCGGCCACCGTGACCGCGCCGGCCACCCTCAGATCGACCGCGAGACGGACCCGCAGGCCCCGTGTGAGCGTCATCCGGCCTTCTTAGCACGGCGAAGATCGTCCGGATCCGGAGGCCCGGTCCGCGCGGGCGCCACGGAACCCGGGGAGTGACGCGCCGCCCGCCCCGCTCGTTCTCGGTGCGTGCAGCAGCTCCGTATCCCCCGCAAGGGCCCGTCGGCCGCCATATCCGCCCCGCGTCCCTCCCGGGACGCCGCGGAGGCCGCGCTCGTCGAGCACTATCCCGCCCTGGTCCGCCTCGCCCACCTCGTCCTGCCGCCCTCGCTCGGCCGGCAGCGCCGCGTCCTCGCCGCGCACGCCGTGGTCCAGCGGGCCCTGCCCCGTGGCAGGCCCGCCAGGACCGGCTCCCTGCCCCGCCCCCGCGGCCCCCGCGAGGAGGCCCACGCCTGGCTCCGGGCCCGGGTCGTCACCGGCGCCCTCACCGCCCGGGAGCTCCGGCCCGCCGCGCTCGCCCTGCCCCGCGTCACGGGACTGCGGCTCTTCCCCCGCGCCGGCGGCGGCGACGAACTCGCCCTCGACCGGGCCCTCGCGGCCGTCACGCCCGAGGTCCGCGCCGCCCTCGCGCTCACCGTCCTCGAAGGGCTCGGCCCCGAGGAGACCGCCGCCCTGCTGGCCGGGGCCGGGGCGGCCGCCCCCGACCGGGCCCTGGCCGCCGCCGCGCGGCTGCGCGCGACCGTCCCCGGCGACCCGGCCGCCCTGCTGCGCGGTCCCGAGTTCGACCCCTGCACTGTCCACCTCCGCCCCACCGATCTGCTCCGGCGCCGGCGGCGCGGCCGGGCCGTGGTCCTCGCGGCGGCCCTCCTCCTCGCCGCCCTCCCCGCCTCCGGGGCGCTGCGCCCGGACGCGCCCGTCCCGGCCCCGGCGGTCTCCGCCACGGACCCGGCCGCCGACCCGGCGGCCCTGCTCAGGGCCGACCCCGAGCGCTGGGCCGACACCTCCCGCGTGGACTTCACCGCCTGGCCCGCCCGGGGCGACCGCACCGGCGACACGGCGCTCCTCGGCCGCGCGCTCGCCGCGTGGACCGGGGACGGCGTCCGCAAGGAGACCACCCCCCGCACCGCCGCCACGCCGCCGCCGGGACCCCCCGCCCTGCTCTACGCGGGTGAGACCGACGGCGCGGCCGTGGTGCTCCTCCACGACGGCGTCCGGCTCGCCCGCTACACCGAACCCCGCACCGGGTCGCCCGCCCTCCTCCTGGCCCGCGCGGACGACGCCGACGTCACCACCGCCGCCTCGGTCGTCCTGGCCCGCACCGGCGCCGGCACCCGCTACCTCCTCGCCCCGTGGATCGCCGAGGCGGGCGTACGGGACCTGGCCGCGCCGGCCACGCCCGCCCGGGAGCTGGCCGTGGCGCCGGACGGCGTCACCCCGCCCGTGCCGGAGCCCCGGCCCGCAGGCCCGGGCGGCTGCGGCGGGACCACCGTGCTCCAGCTGCGCTCCTCCGCCCGCATCGTCGAGGACCACGCCTTCCTCGTCGCCGACCTCGGCGGACTCGGCCCCGCGCACCTCGGCTGGACCCCGCTCCCGGCCCCCGGCGTCCCCTCCCGGCAGCCCCGTGAGGCCGCCGGGCCCCTCGGACTCGCGGCGTGGGCCCGGTCCGCCTGTCTCCTCGGCCCGCTCCACGACTCCGGGGTGCGCTCCGTCAACCGCTGGGAGTTCGCCGAGCAGCAGCTGCCCGAGCGGGCCGGGCGGGCGCTGTGGGTGTGCGCCCGCGCCGAGACCTGGGAGGGCGCCGGCCGGGCCGACGTCCTCCTGGAGACCCCGGCCCGCGCCCCGGAGTCCGCGCGTCCCCTGCTCTCGGTGCCCGACACCGCCGGGTGCGGACGCTTCGGGCAGGACGTCCTCGCCGGAGGCCCGTGGACCTCGCCGTCCGGGGCCCGCTACCTGCTCGCGGCGGGCAGCCGCCACGTCGTCGGGATCACCGCGGGCGGCGCCGTGCGGGCCCGTGCGCAGGGCCGGGTGTTCGCCGCCCGGGCCGCCGGGGCGGGCGCAGTCGTCCTCGACGGGCGGCTCGCCGACGGCGGCGTCCTGCGCGGCTGGACGGCCGCCGGGCGGTGAGCGGGGCGGGCGCCGGTCAGGCCGCGACGGCCCGCGGCCGGGCCGGGGCCCACGGGGCCGGCCCGCCGCCCCCGTCCCGGACCAGCAGGAGGGCCGTGGTGTCGTCCTCCAGGCCGTGGACGCCGAACCGGTCGAGGTCCTCCCGCAGCAGCCCGGGGATCCGGTCGGCCGGTTCGTCGGACCAGGCGCCCAGCCGCTGCTCCAGCGGGTAGAAGTCGCCGCGCGCGTCCCGGGTCTCCGAGACGCCGTCGGTGAACATCAGCAGCCGGTCGCCGGGGCCGAACGGCACCTCCTCCACCGTGAACGGCGCGTCCACCGGCACCGGCAGGTGGACCGGGACCGAGGGCGCGGAGAACTCGACCGTCTCCACGGCCCCGTCCCGCTGCACCACCGGGGCCGGGTGGCCGCAGCTCAGCAGCCGGATCACGGGCCGGTCGTCGGGGATCTCGGCGAGCAGCACGGTCGAGAAGCGGTCGGCCGCCTCCGACTCCGGCGCCCGCTCCGCGTACCGCGCCATGCTGGCCTCCAGCCGCTGGGCGATCGCCGGCAGGTCGGGGGCGGTGTACGCGGCCTCCCGGAAGGAGCCGAGGAGCAGTGACGCGGCCTCCACGGCCGGCAGCCCCTTGCCCTGGACGTCGCCCAGCATGATCCGGACGCCGTCGCGGACCTTGAGCGCCTTGTAGAAGTCGCCCCCGACGTGCGCGCCGGCGGCGGACGCCTCGTACAGCAGCCGCAGGTCGACGGTGCCGAGGCGGGGCGGGAGCGGGCGCAGGACGGCCCACTGGGCGGCCTCGGCGACGGCGCTGACCTGGCGCAGCTCGGTCTCGCGGTGCTGCCGGACGCGGCTGGAGACGGCGGCGGCGAGGGCGACCACGGCGAGCACCACCTGGTTGGCGAGGCTCGCCGGGAAGAGGGGGTCGCCGCGCAGGACGGCGAGGACGCCGCTCGCGGCCATGGCGAGCGCGCCGATCGCGGCCGTGCCGCGGGCCGTCCAGGTCGCCGCCGCGAGCGCCGGGGCGGCGATCAGGAAGCGGTCGAACCGTTCCGCCGGCGGGGTCAGCACGTCCGCCAGGGTGGCGAGGACGATCACCAGGAGCGGCAGCAGCCGTCCGATCAGGTAGCGCGCCTCCGCGCGGCCCGCGGGACGGGCGGAGGCGGGGCCGGATCCGCGCGCGGGCCCCGGCGCGGGGTCCCGCCGCCCGGTCGCGGTCGGCTCCACAGGCATGGCTCTCCTTCGTCGGACTCCCGCGCGGTGGAGGACCGCGAGGGCCTTCGACCGCCAGGATGCCCGTCGCTCCGGCCGGTCCGCAGGGGCCGGACGTCACCCGGGGCCGGGACGTACGGCCCTGGGGGGAGGGGGCGGCCCTCCGGGAGGTCTCGTACGGGGCGGCCCGCGGGCGCGGAGGGGCCTCGGACGGTGGGGTGCCCCAGGCGGTGCGGTTCCTCAGACGGGGAGGTCCTGCTCCGCCCAGACGACCTTGCCGCCGGAGGTGCGGCAGGAGCCCCAGCGGCGGCACAGCATGTTGACGAGCTGGAGGCCGCGGCCGCCCTCGTCGCTGAGGTCCGCGTGCTGGATCTGCGGCAGGTCGGGGCCGGTGTCCGAGACCTCGACGACCAGCCGTTCGCCGCGCAGCAGCCGCAGCTCGCCCGGCCCGTGGCCGTACCGCAGGGCGTTGCCGACGAGCTCGGAGACGACCAGCTCGCACACGTCGGCGAGCTCGTCCAGGCCCCACTCGGCGAGCTGGCGGGTGACCAGGCGCCGCGCCTCGGAGGCGGCCCGGCCGTCTCCGGAGAGCGGCCAGACCCGCAGCCCGGTGTCCGCGTCGAGCGGCACGGCCCGGGCGGTCAGCAGAACCGCCTCGTCGAAGCGGCCGGGACCGGCCGGGGCCGCCGCGATCAGGCCGCCGTCCTCCAGGCCGCCGGGGGGCAGGGCGAGCGCCGCCGACCGCAGCCGGTCCAGCTGCTCCTCCAGGTCGGCGCCGCGCTCCTTCACCAGGCCGTCGGTGTACAGCACGAGCCCGCCGCCGCCGGGGACGGTCACCGTCACCGGGTCGTACGGGATCACCCCGGCGCCCAGCGGTGCCCCGGCCGGGAGGGGGACGAAATCGGCCCCGCCCCGCCCGTCGAGCAGCAGCGGGGGCAGCAGACCGGCCCCGGCCAGGGTGCAGCGGGAGTCCGCCGGGTCGTAGACCGCGCAGAGGAAGGTGGCGACCTGGTCGTCCTCCAGGTCGCGGGTGGCGAGGTCGAGCCGGGCCAGGACCCGCTCGGGCGCCATGTCGAGGGTCATCAGGGTGCGGGCCACGGCCCGCAGCCGGCCCATGGTGGCGGCGGCGGGCAGCCCCTGGCCCATGACGTCGCCAGCCATCAGGGCCGTGCGTCCGCCGGGCAGCGACATCACGTCGTACCAGTCGCCGCCGACCGGGTGGCGGGCCGATGACGGCGCGTACTCGGCGTGCACCCGCAGCCCGGGGGTGACCGGGGTGGCGCGGGGCAGCAGACTGCGCTGGAGCGACACGACGCGCTCGCGCTCGCGGCCGTACAGCCGGGCGTTGTCGATGAAGACGGCGGCGCGGGACGCCAGCTGTTCGGCGAGCGCCAGGTCGGTGGGGGAGAAGGACGGGCTGCCGGGGCCGCGGACGAAGTCGGCGCTGCCGAGCAGCAGGCCGCGGGCGATGAGCGGCACCGCGAGGTAGCTGTGCACGCCCAGGGCGCGCATCTTCGCCGCCCCGCTGGCGGTGGGGGAGACGCGGGCGAAGTCGTCCTCCCGCATCCGGCCCACCAGCACCGGCTTGCCCTGCCGCAGGCAGTACTGGTGGAGCAGCGTCTCGTGCCGCTTCTGGTCGCGGACGAAGGTCTCGCCGACCGGGGTCGCCTCCAGGGTCTCCATGGTGTCGACGGCGGCGAGCGCGACCGCGCGCATCGGCGGGACGCCCCGGCCGGTCCAGCGGGAGCCCTCCTCGCCGTGCAGGACGCTCTCCATGATGTCGACGGCGGCGCCGTCGGCGAAGCCGGGCACGGTGAAGTCGGCCAGCTCCCGGGCGGTGCTCTCCAGGTCCAGGGTGGTGCCGATCCGGGTGCTCGCGGCGTTGAGCCAGGCGAGCCGGGCCTCGGTGCCGGGCCGGTCGAGCGGAATCCGGTCCTCCGGGATCCGTCCCTCCGTGCGGTCACGCCGGGCGCGGAGCGCCGCCGACCGCCGGACCGTCGAGGCGCGCACGGCCGAGACCCTGCCGGTCAGGCGCCGTCCGCCGCTGCCGCCGCTCACTCTTCCGGCCTCCAGACGGGAACTCGACCAGGTGTGGTGCACAGTCTGCACCGGAAGGCCGTTCCGCGCACCATCCGAACAGCAGCGGAATCGAAGCCGAACGGTAGCTCTGTCACATCCGCCGAACGGGTGAAACCTGTTCGGGTTCCGTGTCGTCCTCTCCCCCGGGAGCGCGCCGGGAGGCGCGGGAACGCGAGGATCGGAGGGCGCATGCGCCGGATGGGCAAGTACACCGCGCACATGGCCGTGTTGGCGTCGGCGGTCGGCATCAGCCTGGCCGCGTGGGGGGCGACGGCGCTGGTGGGCGGCGACGGGGACGCCGCGGCGGCGGGGGCCGGGGGAGCGGGCGCGCCGAAGGTTCCGGCCCAGCGGGCCGACGGGAAGGAGCGGCCCGCGAAGCCGGTCACGCGGGTGCCGGTGGGCATCGCGCACGCGGCCGAGGCGGGCGGACGGGCCGTCAACATCACCATCGACGACGGGCCGGACCCGCGCTGGACGCCGCAGATGCTCGACATCCTGAAGCAGCACGAGGTCAAGGCCGTCTTCTGCATGATCGGGCCGCAGGCGAAGCAGCACCCGGACCTGGTGAAGCGGGTGGTGGCCGAGGGGCACCGGCTGTGCGACCACACCATGACCCACGACACGACGATGGACCGCAAGCCCGTCGCGTACCAGAAGCGGCAGATCCTCGACGCGCGGAAGATGATCGAGGAGGCCGCGGGCGGGGTCGAGGTGCAGTACTACCGCGCCCCCGGCGGTGCGTTCACGCCCGACAGCCGGAAGATAGCCGCCGCCGCCGGGATGCGGCCGCTGGGGTGGAACGTGGACACCAAGGACTTCGAGCGGCCGGGCGCCGCCGCCATCGTGGCGACCGTCAAGAACGAGCTGTCCAACGGGCCGACGATCCTCTTCCACGACGGGGGCGGCGACCGCTCCCAGACCGTCACGGCGCTGCGGCAGGTGCTGCCGTGGCTGAAGCAGCAGGGCCACACCTTCAGCTTCCCGGTCCGCACCGCCCCGGACACCCCGTAGGGGCCGGGGCCGGCGGCTCCGGCGGAGAGCCGCCGGATCCGGTGCGGCGCCTCCTTCGGGGCGCCGCCGGGGGCCTGGCGGACGGGGCGGCGGAGGCGGGCGTCCGGCCGGACCGGACCGCGCCGGCGCCGGCGCCGTACCCCTGGGGGCCGAAGCCGCTCGGGCTCGTGCTCTTCTCGCCGGGCTTCGTCCCGCCGGCGCGGCCCACCCGGCACGAGCACGGCGCCGCGCCCGTGCCGGAGCGGAGGGCGGGATCGGAACCCCCTGTTCCGGCCGACTGAGGTTAGGCTAACCTAAGCGTCGTGCAAGCAGGTGAAGAGACCTCCACGGTCCCCCGCCCGCGCGGTCACGAGCTGTCGGCCACCGCCGTCACCGTCGCCTACGACGGAGTCGACGTCGTCCACGACGCCTCCCTGACCCTGCGGCCCGGCCAGGTGACCGTCCTCGTGGGACCGAACGGCAGCGGCAAGTCGACGCTGCTGCGCACGGTCGCACGCCTCCAGCGGCCCCGCCGCGCCGAACTCGTCCTCGACGGCGACACCGACGGGCTCGCCCTGAGCCCCCGTGAGTTCGCCCGCAAGGTGGCCCTCCTGACCCAGGGCCGGCCGACACCGGGCGGGCTCACCGTCCGCGACCTCGTCGAGTTCGGCCGCTACCCCTACCGCGGCCGCTGGGGGAAGTCCGACCCGGACGGCCCCGCCGCGGTGGAGCGGGCCCTCGCCCTCACCGGCGTGGACGAACTCGCCGACCGGGGCGCCGAACACCTCTCCGGCGGACAGCTCCAGCGCGTCTGGCTCGCCGGCTGCCTCGCCCAGGAGACCGGCGTCCTCCTCCTCGACGAGCCCACCACCTACCTCGACCTGCGCTACCAGGTCGAACTCCTCGACCTCGTGCGCGACCTGGCGGACCTTCACGGCATCGCCGTCGGCGCCGTCCTCCACGACCTCGACCAGGCCGCCGCCGTCGGCGACCGGATCGTCCTGCTCCACGCCGGACGCGTCGTCGCCGACGGCCTCCCCGAGGAGGTCCTCACCGGACCCCGCCTCACGGAGACGTACGGCATCCGCATCGAGGTCGACACCGACCCCCTCACCGGCAGGCTCCGCACCCGCGCCCTCGGCCGGCACCACACGCGAACCCCCGCGCGATCCGAAAGGCTCAGCCCCACCCCATGAGAAAGCACCTCCTCACCGCCGCGGCCCTCGCCACGGCGGCCCTCGCCCTGACCGCGTGCGGCACCACCGAGCCCGCCGCCGACGCCAAGGCCGACAAGAAGGCCGAGCCGATCACCCTCACCGACGACACCGGCACCGAGGTCAAGCTCGACGGCCCGGCCACCAAGGTCGTCGGCACCGAGTGGAACGTCGTCGAGCAGCTCATCTCCCTCGGCGTCGACCCCGTCGGCGTCTCCGACGTCAAGGGCTACAAGACCTGGAACACCGCCGTCCCGCTCAAGAACGAGCCCAAGGACGTCGGCACCCGCGGCGAGCCCAGCATGGACACCATCGCCGCCCTCGAGCCCGACCTCATCCTCGCCACCTCCGACCTGCCGCCGGCCGCCGTCAAGCAGCTGCGCGCCGTCGCCCCGGTCCTGGAGGTCAAGGCCGCCGACGCCGCCGACCCGATCGGCCGGATGACGAAGAACCTCGACCTCATCGCCGAGGCCACCGGCACCACGGCCAAGGCCGACGAGCTCAAGAAGGGCTTCGAGGCGAAGCTGGAGGAGGGCGCGAAGGCCCTCGCCGGCGCCGGCCTGGCGGGCGCGAAGTACGCCTTCGCCGACGGCTACCTCGTCTCCAACCAGGTCTCCGTCCGCCCCTTCACCAGCGGCTCGCTCATCGGCGCCGTCAACGAGAAGCTCGGCCTGAAGAACGCCTGGACCGTCAAGGGCGACCCGGCGTACGGCCTCGGCGCCACCGACGTCGAGGGCCTCACCAAGCTCGGTGACGGCGTCCACTTCGCGTACATCGGCAACGACGGCGACCCGAACGCCACCCCGTTCTCCGGCGTCCTCGCCGAGGACAAGGTGTGGACCTCCCTCCCCTTCGTCAAGAAGGGCGACGTCCACCGCCTCCCCGACGGCATCTGGATGTTCGGCGGCACCGGCTCGATGACCCAGTACGCCGACTCCGTCGTCACCGCGCTCACGAAGAAGTAGGACACGAGGAACCCCGCACCATGGCCGTCACCGCGACCACCCCCGCCGCCCGTCCCCAGGCCGCAGCCACCCGCACGGGCGCGGCGGCGGTGACGGCCGCCCTGCTCCTCCTCGTCACCTGCCTCGCGCTCGTCGACATCACCCAGGGCACCGCCTCCGTCGGCGCGGCCGAGATCGTCAAGGCGGTCACCGGCCGTGCCGACCCCGGCGACGCCTCCGTCGTCGTCGCCTCCCGGCTGCCCCGCATGGTCGCGGGGCTCCTCGTCGGCGCCGCCCTCGGCATGGCCGGCGCGGCCCTCCAGGCCGTCAGCCGCAACGTCCTCGCCGCGCCCGACACCCTCGCCGTCAACGCCGGCTCCTACTTCGCGCTCGGCCTCGCCGCCGCGACCGGCGTCTCCCTGCCCTTCCTCGCCTCCTCCGGCATCGCCTTCACCGGCGGACTCGCCGCCGCCGCCGTCGTCCTCGGCCTCTCCGGCCTCGGCTCCGGCACGGTCCGCCTCGTCCTCGCCGGCAGCGCCCTCACCCTGGGCCTCACCGCCCTCACCGAGGGCCTGCTGCTCCTCTTCCCGCAGCAGACCGAGGGCGTCTACCACTGGAACCAGGGCAGCATCGCCCAGAACGGCTTCGACGGCGTCCTCCAGATGCTGCCGATCGCCGTCGTCGGCCTCGTCGGACTCCTCCTCCTCGCCCGCCGCGTCGACGCCCTCGCCCTCGGCGACGAGGCCGCCCGCGGGCTCGGCGTGCCGGTCCGCTCCACCCGCGTCACCGCCGTCGTGCTCGCCGCGCTGCTCGCCACCGCCGCCGTCACCCTCGCCGGGCCCGTCGGCTTCGTCGGCCTCTGCGCGCCCGCCCTCATGCGGCCGCTCGCCCGCCGCTTCCGCGGCTACGCCCGCAGCCGGGCCCTCGTCCCCGCCGCCGGACTCGCGGGCGCGGCCCTCGTCCTCGGCGCCGACGTCCTGCTGCGCACGCTCGTCCCCGCCGACACGGCCGTCTCCGTCCCCACCGGCGTCGTCACCAGCCTCGTCGGCGCGGTCTTCGTCATCGTCATGGCCACCCGGCTCCGGGACACCGGCGACGTCGCCGTCGACCGGCTCCGCATCCGCGGCCGCACCGCCTTCCTCGCCACCACCGCCGTCCTCGTCGTCGCCCTGCTCGGCGTCACGATCGGCGGCGTCCTCCTCGGCGACGCCAAGCTCCTCCTCGGCGACGTGGCCAACTGGGCCGCCGGAGAGGCCGGCCGGACCGTCTCCTTCGTCCTCGACACCCGCGTGCCCCGGGTCCTCGCCGCGCTCCTCGCGGGCGCCGCCCTCGCCCTCGCCGGCACGCTCGTCCAGGCCGTCACCCGCAACCCGCTCGCCGAACCCGGCATCATGGGCGTCTCCGGCGGCGCCGCCCTCGGCGCCGTGCTCCTCGTCACCACCGTGCCGACGGCCGGCTCCTGGGGCGTGGCCGGCGCCGCGTTCACCGGCGCCGCGGGCGCCGCCCTCGTCGTCTTCGGCTTCGCCTCCCGCGGCGGGTTCAAGCAGACCCGGCTCGTCCTCGTCGGCTTCGCCGTGCACACCGCCACCGCCGCCGTCGTGGCCCTGCTCATCATCCTCACCGACCCCTTCAACGCGACCAAGGCGCTGACCTGGCTCTCCGGCTCCACCTACGGCCGGACCCCGCCCGACGTCCTGCCGCTCGCCGTCGCCGTCCTCGTGGGCCTCGCCGTCGCCGTCGCCCGCCGCACCGAACTGGACCTGGTCTCCCTCGACGAGGACACCCCCCGCCTCCTCGGCCTGCCGCTCGGCCCCGGCCGGCTCGGCTTCCTCGCCCTGAGCGTGCTGCTCAGCGCCACCGCCGTCGCCGCCGCCGGCACCATCGGCTTCGTCGGCCTGGTCGCCCCGCACGCCGCCCGCGCCCTCGTCGGCCGCCGCCACCACCGGGTGGTCCCGGTCGCGGTCCTCCTCGGCGCCGTCCTCGTCTGCGCCGCCGACACCGTGGGCCGCACCGTCATCGCCCCCGCCCAGCTCGGCGCCGGCACCATGACGGCCGTCATCGGCACCCCGTACTTCCTGTACCTCCTGGTCCGCAGCCGCCGCTGACCGGCCCGTAGGATCACCGGGACGTACAGGTGAGCGAGGAGCGCGTTGCGGTGACCGTCGTGGTGGAACCGACCCTGCCGGTCCCCCCGGCCCTTCCGGAACTCCTGGAGCGGGACGAGGACGGGCAGGCGCTCGGCGCGCTCCTGTGGCGGCACGGGCCCGGCTGGCGGGCCGTCAGCAGCGCGGTGCTCGGCGGCGGGATCGGGGAGCGGTCCTGGGTGATGAACGTCCAGGTCGCCCACGGCTACACCCGCACCGACCCCGAGGCGCACCTCGCCGGCCTCGCCCGCCGGGCCGGCCTCCGCGGCCCCGGGGTCGGGCTGATGACCGCCGCCGACGTCGCCCGGCGCGGGGCCGCCTCCGACGGCGGCGTCGACGCGGTGGCCACCGCCGGCATCGAGGTGCGGGGCTGGGCGGCGGCACCGGGGCCGGCCGTGCCCCCGCCCCAGCCGCCCGGCACGATCAACATCGTCGTCACCGTGCCCGCGCCGCTCACCGACGCCGCGCTCGTCAACGCCGTGGCCACCGCGACCGAGGCCAAGGTGCAGGCGCTGCTCGACGCCGGCCACGACTGCTCCGGGACCCCGACGGACGCGGTCTGCGTCCTCGCCCGGACCCCCCTGCCCGGCGGAGCCGCCGAGCCCTTCGCCGGGCCCCGCTCGCTCTGGGGCGCCCGCCTGGCGCGGGCCGTGCACCGGGCCGTCGGCGACGCCCTCCGCTGACGGGGCGCCGCCGACGGCCCGGTGGCCGCGCTCAGGCCTCGCGGAAGGCGGGGGCCAGCACCGCCGCGGCGGCCCCGACACCCCGGAGCGTGACGGTCTCCATCCCCGGCACCGACGCCAGCGACGTACTGGCCAGGCAGGTGTTCTCCGGCCGCGAGGCATAGCGGCCCGAGGCCCGGGGCACCGGGCGCACCAGCTCCTCCGGGGCCCCCAGCGCCCGCGCGACCTCCCGTGCCCAGCCCGCCCGGGAGACCCGCTCCGGGCCGCCGAGGTGCAGCAGCGCGGGCACCGCGCCCCCCGGGCGGAGCAGCAGCGAGGTCACCGCCGCCACGTCCTCGACCAGGACGGGCGTCGTCCACTGGTCGTCCGGTGCCTCCACCGGCTCCCCCCGGACCAGCCGGTGGGCGCAGGACGCGAAGAAGTTCAGCCACTTCCCCGCGTCGGCCGGCTCGTGCCCGTAGACGAGGCTGACCCGCAGCACCGTCGCCGGGGACACCGCCCGGGCGAGCAGCAGCTCCTCGGCCCGCCGCTTCGCCGTCCCGTACGCGTTCGCCGGGGCCGTCGGGGTCGTCTCCACGTTCCGCGCCGAGGTGCCGTCGAAGACGTTGTCCGTCGAGATCATCACCAGCCGGTCCAGGCCCGGCAGCGCGGCGAAGGACGCCGTCGCCGCCGTGTGCGCGGCGGCCGCCTCCTCCGGGTGCGCCTCGCACCAGGTGACGTCCGAAGGCCCGTGCACCAGGACCACCGCACGGGGCCCGACCCGCGCCACGACCCCGGCGCAGGCGGCCGGGTCGGTGGCGTCCAGCGGCGTCCAGGCCGCCCCGTACGCCTCGGGCGGCCGGGCGGGCCGGCCGCGCGAGGCCAGCGTCACCGGCCGGCCCCCGCCGGCGAGCCGCCGGGCGATCTCCGTGCCGACGAAGCCGCTGCCGACCACGAGGACGGGCCCGTGACCCGCCGGGTCCGCGCTCATCGCGCCACCACCCTCTCCGAACCCTCCGCCGCCTTCGCCGTTCCCGCCGTTCCCGCCGTCCCGGCCGTCCCCGCGCCGCCCGGCGCCGGGCCCAGCCGGCGGTCCATCAGGAGGCCCGCGCCGATCAGACCGTGGTCGTCGTCGTCCGCCCCGAGCACCACCATCGACGCGACCTGCCCGTCCGTCAGGCCGAAGCAGCCCTGCCGGACCAGCTCCGCCGCCAGCAGCGCGCGGTACCGCTCGCCGACCGCCAGGGCGAAACCGCCCATCAGCACGAACCGGCGGACGCCGATCGAGGCGAACACCCCGCCGATCGCCGCCGCCAGCGGCACCAGCGTGCCCCGCAGCACCTCCGTGGCGAAGGGGTCCCCGGCCCGGACGGCCGACGCGACCGCCGGATTGTCCACCTCCGCCGGACCGGCCGCCGTCCGGGCCAGCGCCGAGCGCGCGTACCCCTCCGGATCCGCCGCGGCGGCCCGCCGCACGGCGGCGAGCACCCCCCGCCCGGAGGCGAGCGCCCCGAGGTGGCCCCGGCCGCCGCAGTCGCACGGCGGCGCGTCCGGCGAGCGGTCGTAGGTCCAGTGGCCCAGCTCCCCGCCGTGCCCCTCGTCGTCGAGGAGCACCTCACCGCCCCGGAACACCTTGTTCCCGATGCCCGAGCTGATCGTGAGCAGACAGAACGGCTCGGGGGAAGCGGCCCCGTACCGCCAGGCCGCCGCCGTCAGGTCGTTGACGACCAGCGCCGGCACCGGCAGCCGGGCCTCCAGGAGCTCCCGGAGGGGCAGCGGAGCGCCGCCCCCGCCCCACACCGTCGGCGCGCCCCGCACGGTCCCGTCACGGCCGACGGGGCCGGCGAAGGCGACGCACAGGCCGTCGGAGCCGGAGGCGGCGGCCTCCCGCTCCGCCTCGCGCGCGATCTGTCCGACCACCCGTTCCTGGAGCACCGGGACGGAGGACCCGGGGAAGCGGGCCATGCCGTCGACGGGCGTCCGGCGCACGTCCGGCAGCAGGCCGCCCGCGGCGGCGTCGAAGGTCCCGACCCGCAGCGTCGTCCCGCCGACGTCCACGACGGTGATCCGCCGTCCGGCCGGCGCGGCGGCGTCAGCCCGCGGGGACGTCATCGGGCACCTCCTCCTCGAAGACGAGCAGGGCCAGGTCCTCCGTGGAGTCGTTGCTCAGCCCGTGCTCGCCGTACGGCTCGTTGACCACCACGTCCCCGGCCGTCACCCGGAACTCGGCGCCGTCCCGGAGCATCACGCCGCTGCCGCTCAGCACCACGTACGTCTCCCGGTCGCGGCCGTGCCGGTGGCGGCCGATCGAGGTGCCCGGCGGCAGCACCGCCAGGTCGATGAAGGACGCCCCCGGGCTCCCGGCGCCCCGGGCGAGGATCCGGTGGGCGAGGATCGTCCCGCGCCCGCCGTGGTCGTGCTCCTTGGCGGCGAACAGCTCCCTGAGGTTCACCACCGGCCGTGCCGCGCCGCTCACGCTCCCGCCCCCTCGGCCGCGAACCCGGCGGCCCGCCGGGCGAGTTCGCCGAGCGCGCGGCGGAGCACCTCGGGGGTCACGTCGGCGAGCTCGTCGACGAAGACCGCCTTGCCCACCGCCGTCGGCACCACCAGGTGCAGCCGGCGGCCCCGCCGCTCCCACGACTCCTCCAGCGCCCGGGTCATCAGCTCCGGCGTGCAGGTCTCCGGGTCGATGACGGGCAGTCCGATCCGGGCGAGCAGCCCGATGATCCGGTCGCACGACTCCTCGTCGAGCAGCCCGATCCGCAGGGCCAGGCAGGCCGAGAGGGCCATGTCCACGGCGACCGCCTCGCCGTGCTCCAGCCGGTGGTCGCCGGCGGTCTCGACGACGGGGCTGAAGGTGTGCCCGAAGTCGACCAGGCGGGCCAGGTTCTTCTCCCGCAGGTTCGGGCAGAGCTCCTCCATCATCAGGCGCATGGAGGTCCGCAGGACGTACGTCTCCACCTCGGGCGGCGTCGGCGTCCCGGACGCCCGGAAGGCGTCGGGGTACCGCTCCAGGGTGGTGAACAGCTCCTCGTCCAGGATCACCGCCATCTTCACGATCTCCGCGAGACCGCAGCGGATCTCCCGCACGGGGAGGGTGGCGAGGAAGGCGGGGTCGCTCAGCGACGCGTGCGCCGGGTGGTAGGCGCCGAACATGTTCTTCGTGTGCAGGGCGTTGACCCCCGTCTTCACCCCCACGCCCACGTCGACCTGGCCGACCAGCGTGGTGTTGACCCGGATGTGCCGGATCCCCCGCGCGTACATCGACGCGGCGAAGCCGACCACGTCCGCGACGATCCCGCCGCCCAGGGCGAGCATCACCCCGTGCCGGTCCAGGCCGTCGGCCTTGGCGAGCGCGCAGACCCGCTCCGCCGTGGCCAGCGTCTTGTTCCGCTCCCCGGTGCCGATCGTGTGCAGCGTCCAGCTGCCCGGGGCGAGGTGCGCCTCCAGGTAGCGGACCAGCGCCTCCCCGTACAGGCCGCCGACGGTCGGCCCGGTGAAGGCCACCACCCGCCGCCCGCCGATCGCCCGCGCCAGGGCGGGGTTGTCCGGGGACAGCACCCCGGAGATCAGCTCCGCCCGGTATCCGGTGCCGTCCGGCGCGAGCAGGCTGAAACCGTCGGCGTCCTCCCGGACGCCCGGCAGGCGTTCCTCGTCAGCAAGAACCCGGCTAGGCATGCCTCTCCTCGATGTCTCGGTGTGCTTCCGGCCGTCCGGCGAACGCCCCGGCCAGGTGATGGGCGAGCGGAGCCTCGGTCAGCTCCTCCAGGGGGACGGGCCGCCCCTCCCCGTCGGCGACCGGCAGGCACCAGTTGGGGTGCGGCCCCGCGGTGCCCGGCAGGTTCTGCGGCCGCCGGTCGCCGGTCAGGTCCGGCAGCCAGACCCCGATCATGCGGGCCGGGGTCCGCCCCAGGTAGGCGTGGAGCGCGGCGACCTCGCCCGCCGGGTCCGGCAGCAGGCCGAGCCGCTCCAGCTCGGCCAGCCAGCCGTCCCGCTCGCGGGCCGCCTCCGCCCGCTCCTGCGCGACCGGCCGGGTCAGCAGGCCCAGCCGGTCGCGCAGTTCGACGTGCTCCCCGCTGAGCCAGGCGGCCGTGCTCGGCAGGTCGTGGGTGGTGAGGGTGGCCAGGCAGTGCTCCCGCCACTTCTCCGGGGCGAGCGGACCGAGCCGGCCCTCCGGCCCGCCCTCGTACTCGAAGCGCTGCACGGCCGTCCCGATCACGCCCCGGTCCGCGAGCGCCTCGCGGACGCCCGGCCCGACCGTGCCCAGGTCCTCGCCGATCACCAGCGCCCCGGCGTCGGCGGCCTCCGCCGCGAGCACGGCCAGCATCGCCGCCCCGTCGTAGCGCACGTAGGTGCCCTCGGACGGCGGGCGGCCCTCGGGCACCCACCAGAGCCGGAAGAGCCCCATCACGTGGTCGACGCGGAGCGCGCCCGCGTGCCGCAGGCCGGCCCGCAGCAGCGCGGCGAAGGGCCGGTACCCCTCGGCGGCCAGCGCGTCCGGGCGCCACGGCGGCTGGCCCCAGTCCTGCCCGGCCGGGTTGAAGTCGTCCGGCGGGGCGCCCACCGACATGCCCTCGGCGAGGCAGTGCCGCAGGGCCCAGGCGTCCGCCCCCTCCGGGGCCACCCCGACCGCGAGGTCGTGCACCAGGCCGATCCGCATGCCCGCCTCCCGGGCGGCCCGCTGGGCTCCGGCCAACTGCTCGTCGGTGATCCAGGCGAGCCAGCGGTGGAAGCCGACCGGACCGGCCAGCACCCGCCGGGCGCGGGCCACCTCGGCCGAGCGGGGATCGCGCAGCCCGGCCGGCCAGGACCGCCACGCCGGACCGTGCACCTCGGCCAGCGCGCACCAGGTGGCGAAGTCGGTGAGGTCCCCGCCCTCCCGCTCGGTGTACGCGGCGAACGCGGCCTCGCGCGCCGGGGTGCGGGGCACCTCGTACACCTCGCGCAGCGCGCGCAGCTTCAGCTCCCGCACCTCCTCGCGGCGGATCAGGGAACTCCCTTCCAGCACCGCCGCGTTGAGCGCGGCGGCCCGCTCGGCGAGCTGCCGGACCCGGCTCAGCGGACCGTCGGCGAGCCCCGCGGCCTCCGGGACGTCCTCGACCCGGACGTGCATCGGGTCGGGGAACCTCCGGCTGCTCGGCCGGTACGGCGACGGGTCGGGCAGCGGACCCGGCTCCATCGCGTGCAGCGGCCCCAACTGGACGAAGTCGGCGCCGAGTTCCCGCCCCGCCCAGGAGACGAGCCCGGTCAGGTCGCCGAGGTCGCCCATGCCCCAGGAGCGGCGGGACAGCAGGAAGTACAGCTGGACGAGGAAGCCCCAGGAGTACGGGGCGGGGCCGGGGCGCTCCGGCGCGACGAGCAGCACCGCCGTGTCCCGCCGTCCGTCCGCCTCCACCGTCAGCGTGTGCCGCCCGGCCGGCAGCGGCCCGTCCGCCGGGCCCCGCTCCCGCCCGTCGGCGCACAGCACGCGCGCGCGGGCACCCCGGGGCAGCCGGGGGAGCGGGCCGTCCGGGCCGTCGACGACGACGCACGGCGGCACGAGCCGCCGGGCCCGGACGGCGCGGTGCGCCGCCAGGGCGGCCCGGGCGGCGGCCGGCGTCGAACCGTCCACCCCGCACGCCGCGAGGACCGCGACCAGGGTGTCCGGGGCCACCGCGACCTCCCGACCCCGGTCGGTGCGGTACGAGGTCGCCACCCCGTGGGCCTCGGCGAGCGCCTTCAGCGGATCGTTCACCGGGCACCTCCCGCGCCGGCGGGGACGGCCACCGGCTCCGGGCCGTGCTCCGGCGGCGCGAACGGCACCACCGGCGCGCCGAAGAGGCGCTCCAGCACCGCCGCCACGCCGTCCTCCTCGTGGCCGGGCGCGATCTCGTCCGCGACGGCCCGCAGCGCGGGGTGCGCGTTGGCGACGGCCACCCCGTGCCCGGCGAGCGCCAGCAGCGGGATGTCGTTGGGCATGTCGCCGAAGCCGACGGTCTCCGCCCCGGTGCGGCCGAGCAGCTCCAGCGCCCGCGCCACACCGGTGCCCTTGGTGATCCCCCGGGGCAGCACCTCCACCATCCCCCGCACCGAGTGCACGACGGTCACCTCGTCGCCGCACAGCCGCAGGGCGGCCTCCGTGAGCGCGTCGTCCCCGACCGCGCGGTGGTGCAGCACCAGCTTGTCGATCGGCGCGTCCCACAGCAGGGAGCGGTCGGCGGTCACGTCCCAGCCGTGCCGCACCCGCTCACCGAAGCCGGGCGTGACCTTGAACCGGCTCTCCGGCGGGGAGGTCACCACCCCCAGCTCCAGCGGGCCGAGGAGCTCCTCCACCCGCGCCACCACCGAGCGGGCCAGCTCCGTGTCGAGCCGCTCCGCCGACAGCAGCCGGTCCGTGCCCGCGTCGTACAGCTGCGCGCCCTGCCCGCACACCGCCAGGCCGGTGTAGCCCAGGGAGTCCAGGAGCCGGCGGCACGCCGCCGCCGGACGGCCCGTCACCACCAGGTGCGCGGCCCCCGACGCGGCCACCAGCTCCAGCGCCCGCCGGGTCCGTCCGGACACCGTCAGATCGGACCGCAGCAGGGTGCCGTCGAGGTCGGTCGCGACCACCCGGTACGGCGGCGCCTCCGGCACCGGCACGTGGTCCCAGGCGGTCCTCCCGTCGTCGTGGGTGAGCCGCAGCACCAGGCCGCCGCGCGGACCGCCGGCCGGGACCGCGCCGCGGAAGACGCCGTCGGCGTCCCGGCGCAGCGCCACCAGCCGGGTGGTCCCGGCCGCCGGCACCGGCTCGTCGGAGCGGGCGGCCTCGTCGGCCGACTCCAGCGGCGCGTCACCGGCTTCCGCCGGACCCGGGGCCGCGCCGTCCACGACCGCGTCCACCGCGATCAGCCCCGGATGGCGGTACTCCACCGCGCGCGGGGCGTCCGGCGCGGCCGGGGCGATCCGGCACCGGTGCCGCACCGGCGCCATGAGGTCGTCCCGGCCCGCGTCACGGGCCAGGGCGGCGCAGCGCTCGAAGTCCGCCCGCCGGTACGCGGCGGCGAACAGCGCCTCGTACGCGGGCCCGTCGAGCTCCGCGCACCGCCCGTAGGCGTCGGCGTCGCCCCGCTCCAGGGCGTGCCGCAGGACCGTCTCGCGGTGCTCCGCGAGCTCCGCCCCGTCCAGCAGCCCGAACCAGCCGTACCGCGCGGCGTCCCGGGCGGGCAGCCGGCGCGGGACGCCGTCGAGCAGCTCCCGGAAGGCGCCGAGCCGGCGGCGGGCGCTCTCCCCCCAGGTGAAGCCGCGGGCGGTGCGGACCGCGTTCCGCGACAGGCGGGCGTACTCCTCCGGAGCCTCGCGGAACATCCGCTCCGCCTCCCGGATCCGGCCGGCCAGCAGCCCGGCCAGCTCCCGGTCGTCGTCGCGGAAGGAACCGCGCACCGCGAAGCCGGTCGCGTCCGGGTGGTCCCGCGGCAGCGCGTGCCCGAAGTGGGCGGTCGTCCGCTGCGCGGTCCCGATCGGCACCGCGCCGCAGGCCATCGCCTCCGCCTGGGCGATCAGGAAGCCGTCCAGCTCGAACTTGGAGGGGCACAGGGTGAAGTCCGCGCACGCCGCCTCGGTGAACAGCGCGTCCTCGCCGACCAGCGTCCAGTCCAGCCGCACCCGGTCCGGGTGGGCGTCCGCGATCCGCTGGAAGTACGCGTTGGCGGGCGCCGTCGCGGCCGCGCCGCCCGCGCCCGTCGCGCAGCGCAGCACGAAGGACGCCTCGACGCCCTCCGCCAGCACCTCCTCGATCGCCCGGAAGAGCTCCAGCTGGCCCTTGTGGTGCACCGCGTAGCGGGCCGAGTGGAAGAAGACGGGGCGCGCCGGGTCGAGGCCCATGCCGCGCAGCACCGCCGCCCGGTCGACCGCCGCCGGGTCGCGCGCCAGCCACGAGTCGGAGACCCCGCAGCCGCCGTCGAAGAGCTTGCCCGCGTGCCGCCGCAGCAGCCGGGCGACCGGCAGGCCGCTCACGTACCGCTCCATCGGGGTGCCCTCGAAGGTGCTGTGGTGGTCGCGCTGGCCGGGCGAGACGAAGTCCACCAGGTCGGCGTGGGCGAGGAGCTGCGGGAAGAGCGACACGTGGTCGGGGCCGAACTCGGTGTGCAGCCGGGTCGCGGCGAGCGCCCGGACCATCGCCGCGGTGGGGGAGTCCTCCGGCGGGGCCGGCTCCTCCCAGGCGTCCAGGGCGACGGGATCGCCGCCGGCGGCGCCGATCCGGAGCGGGTCGACGCCGAAGAGCCGCAGCACCGCCTCGGTCTGCGGCCGGTAGACCTTGTGGGTGACGGGCGCGTTGGCCGCGACCGTGCTGACGCACCGCCAGCGCGGGTCGTCCTTCAGGACCAGCGGCACCAGGTGGTGGTACGAGGGCTCGAAGCCGTGCACGACCGCCGGCTCGGCGCCCTCCCCGTGCCCGGCGCCCAGCCGGTCGCGCAGGAAGCGCAGCCCGGCGACCTGGAAGACCAGCGGCTTGAAGAAGGACAGCTCCCGGCCCTCGGAGTCCGGCGGCGGGTACAGCCGGTCCGGCAGCAGGTCGAGGTGGGAGTCGGAGAGGAGGTACACGTCCACGCCGTCGAGGCGCAGCCGGTACGCCCGGGTGGTCAGCGCCAGCGACAGCTCGGCGGGGCGACCCGGCCAGGTCTTAGGGTCGAGGACCAGCGGCACCGCGTGGTCGACGCGGTAGTCCAGCTCCTCGACCGGACGGGTGGCGCGCAGCCGCTCCAGGTGCCCGTGCGCGGGGGTCACGATCGACACCCGGTGGCCCAGCGCCGCGTACTCCCGTGACAGGTTCCACACCAGCGGCGACAGCCCGCCGCGCATCAGCCGGGGGTCGAAGCCCCCGCACTCGTAGGCGAAGTTGACGATGTGCATGGGGCTCCTCAGCGTGCCGCGGACGGCATCGGTTCGACGTGCTGGACGAAGCCGTCCTCCAGGACGACCGCGGAGTCGATGTCGGCCCCGTCGGGCACCACCGCGCCGGGCAGCACCACGCTGCGCCGCACCCGGGCGCCCGCCCCGATCCGCGCCCCGGGGAAGACGACGCTCTCCTCGACCAGGCCCCGGTTGGCCAGGCCCATCGGCACCATCGAGCGGTGCACCCCGGGCGCCCGGTCGACCAGGCCGCGGGAGACGCCGGGGGCGAGGGTGCGCGGCAGCGCCGTCACCGGGAGCGTCGCGTCCGGGCGGGTCATCGCGAGGTGGGCGCGGTGGTAGCGCTCCACCGTGCCGATGTCCTCCCAGTGGCCCTCGACCCGGTGGCCGAGGATCCGCTCCCCGCCGGCGAGCATGGCGGGGATGACGTCCCGGCTGATGTCGTGCTGCCAGCCGGTGCCGTCCAGGTCGTCCAGGTAGCGCCGCAGCACGGTCGCGTCGAAGACGCAGAAGGCGGCGAACACCAGGTCGGACGTGGGGTGTTCGGGCTTCTCGACGAAGGAGGTGAGCCGCTCCTCGCGGTCGAGGCCGACCATGCCGAAGAGGTGGACGTACCGCGGGTCGATCCGCTGGTAGGCGACGGTCAGAGCGGCCCGCCGCTCGACGTGGCGCCGGATCAGGGGCCGGTAGTCGAAGCGGTACACGTGGTCGGCGTGGAGCACCAGCACGTGCTCGGTGCGCGGGCCGAAGACGTGGTCGGCCTTGCGGATCAGGGCGTCGGCCGTGCCGCGCTCCAGCGGCCAGGTCCGTTCGGGAAGCTCCTCGGGCAGGCCGGTGCCGGCCGCGCGGTAAGCGGCGTCGTACGGGCCGAAGTGGACGCGGAAGCCGGGCGCGACGCCGTTCCACACCGTGTGCAGGTCGTCCATGAGGAGCCGCTCCTCGTACTGCGAGAGCAGCAGCACCTCGGCCAGACCGGAGTCGCGGGCGTTGGCCAGGCTGAAGTCGACCAGCCGGCAGGCGCCGCCGTACGGCACCAGGGGCTTCAGCCGGCCGGCGCCGAGCCGGCCCATCCGCTCGCCGCGCCCGCCGGCCAGCAGCACGGTCCGGACCCCGGCGGCGGAGTCCCGCGCGGAGGTGGGGTGGTCAGCCATGTCGTACCTCGTCCCAGGCGATCCGCCCGTTCGACAGCGTCAGGAGGAGCCGGGCGGCGGGATCCCCCGCCGGTCCGGCGCCGGTGAACTCGCCGGGGGCGGTCCGGGTCCACTCGGTGACCCGTGCCTCCCCGCGGCCCCCCTCGTCCCGGGGGCCCGGGACGACCAGCTCGACCCGCTCGGCGTGCCCGAGGCGGTAGACCAGCCCCGCCCCGCCCGGCCGGCAGCGCCCGCGCAGCGGCGCGGTCCGCTCCGCCGGCACCGCGCCGGGGGCGCGCGCCAGGACCTCCTCGCAGGTCGCGAAGTCGGCCCGCGCCCAGGCCGCGTCGAAGAACCGCAGCGCCAGGGGGGCGGTGAGCGGCCCGAGGCGTCCGGCGGCGTCGAGGTCCCCGGCGGCGACGGCCGCCGCCAGCACCTCGTCCGGCCGCTCCTTCCACACCGCGTCCGGCAGCAGCCCGAACCAGCCGTGCCGCAGCGCCGCTTCGACGGCCGGCTCGGGAGGGGTCCCGCGCCACAGCTCCCGGAACACCTCCAGGTGCAGGTCGGCGACGTGGTCCCAGGTGAAGGCGCGGGCCACCGCGCGGGCCCGGGCGGACAGCGTCCGGTACTCCCCGGGCCGCTCCCGGTACAGGCGGACGGCCTGCCGCAGCCGGTCGGCGAGCGCGTCGACGAGCAGGGCGTCGTCCTCGGCGAAGGAGCGGTTGACGGCGAAGCCGGTCCGTCCGTCGCCCTCGTCGGCGTGCCCGAAGTGCGCCATGCCCCACTGGGCGGTGGCGATGGGCACCGCCCCGCAGGCCATCGCCTCGCCCTGCGCGATGAGGAAGGTGTCCATCTCGAACTTGGACGGGAAGACGCAGAAGTCGGCGGCGGAGGCGAGCGCGAAGACCCGCTCCTCGCCGACCCGCTCCCACTCCAGGTGGATCCGGCCCCGGTGCCGGGCGACGACCTCGTGGACGTACGGGTCGTCGATGCCGGTGCCGGAGATGCAGCGCAGCACGAAGTTGGCGTCCAGTCCCTCGGACAGCACCCGGTCGACCGCGCGGAAGAGCTCGACCTGCCCCTTGTGGTGCACCGCGTAGCGGGCGTTGTGGAAGAAGGTGGGCAGCGCCGGGTCCAGGCCGAGACCGGAGAGCACCGCCGTCCGGTCCACCGCGTCCGGATCGCCCGCCAGCCAGGCGTCGGAGACGGCGCAGCCGCCGACGAACTGCTTGTGGGCGTTGCGCCGGACCGTCTCCGCGACCGGCAGCGCGGCGAACAGCTCCTCGAAGGGCGTGTCCCGGAAGCCGTTGGAGAAGTCCCGCTGGCCCTCGCAGAGGAAGTCGATCCGGTCGGAGTGGTCCGCGACCAGGCCGTAGACGGTGAGGTGGTCCTCCGGGTACTCGTAGTGCAGGTGCGTCCGGGTCTGGTACTGGCGCTGGGCCTCGCGCACCCCGGCCGGCGGGGCGGGCGGCTCCGCCGGTGGCGGCGGGGCGCCGAGCAGGGCGAGCAGCCGGCGGACCTCGGGTCCGTACACTTTCTTGGTGATCGGCATGTTGCTCTGCACGGTCGTCACCACGCTCTTCAGCGGGTCTCCGGCGAGCGCGGCCGGCAGCAGGTAGTGGTAGTACGGCTCGTGGGCGTGGACGACCGCCCGCTCGCCGCCGAACCAGCCGCGCAGGAAGCGGACGCTCTCCACCTGGAAGACCAGCGGCTTGAAGAAGGTGAGGTCGCGGCCCTTCGCCGCGTACGGCGGGTAGAAGGTGTCCGGGAGCCGGTCCAGGTAGTCGTTCGACAGGAAGTAGAGGTCGACGCCCTCCAGCCGGATCCGGTGGGCCGTGGTGCGCAGCTCCACCGGAACCTCGGCGGGGAAGCCGCGCCACACCTCGGGGTCGAGCACCAGGGGGAGGGTGTGGACGTCCTCGTAGGGCAGGTCCTCCACGGCGTGGCGGCGGCGCAGGTCGTCGAGGCGGCCGTGCGCCGGGGTCACGATGGAGACCCGGTGGCCCTTGCGGGCGAAGGCGCGCGAGATGTTCCAGAGGTAGACCGAGGTGCCGCCCTGGAGGAAGGTGTGGTCGAATCCGCAGCATTCGAAGTAGGTCTCGATGATGTGCAGGGGGCCGTCGGGGGCGTCGGGGCCATCGGGGGCGTCACTCACGTCAGTTCCTCGTGGTGAGAGTGCGGGTGCGGTGGGTGGGACGGCCCAGGGCCGTCGCGTGGCGCAGGTCGATGGCCGCGTGGTAGGGCCGGGCGTGCGCGAAGTTGTAGTCGAGCTCGTGCAGCAGGCGGCGCAGGTGCAGCAGCCTGCGCAGCTCCTCGCCGCCGTGCTCCGCCGTCGTCCCCGAGGGGCCGAGCAGCAGCCGGGCGACCTCCCGCCGCCACGCGTCGGCGGTCGCGAAGACGAGGAGCAGCGGGGGCCGTTCGCGCGGGGCCAGCCCGGCGCCGCCGTCGAGCGAGGCGAGCATGGTCCGGGTGGGGTCCACCCCGAGGAGCCGGGCGGCGTGGTCGGCGGCCTCGTCGGCGGAGAAGTACTCCAGGGCGCGGCCGAGCGCCACCAGGTCCTCCAGCGGCGACTGCTCCGCCCAGCCCGCCTCGCCCGGGCCGGTGCTGGGGGTGGAGATGTCGATGACCCGCGGCGGGTCGGCGAACAGGTGCGACAGGTGCAGGTCGCCGTGGCAGGGCCCGGCGGGGCGCGGTGCCGCGGAGGCCGCGAACGCGGCCCGCAGCAGGGCGGCCTCCTCGCCGAGCGCCCGGAAGGCGCCGTCGAGGACCGCGGCGGGCAGGACCGCCTCGTCCCGGCCGCGGGCGGCCAGGGCGGCGATCCGCGCCTCGGCGGCGTCGAGCGCCCGCTCCACCGGGTACGCGGCGGGCGGCGCGCCCCCGCCGAGCCGGGACCGCAGCTCCTCGTGGAAGGAGCCGAGGAACTCCCGGGCGGCGGTGAGCGTGCCGGCGAGCGGCGCGAGGTGCGCGCGCACCAGCGCGTCGAGGGCGGCGGGGCCCGCCGGTCCGGCCGGTCCTGCGGCGGCGAGCTCCGGCCACAGGGCGCGCAGGTTCGCGCGGAGCGGGGCGTCCATGCCCGAGCCCGGGGTGTACGCGTACACCACCCCGAGCGGCAGCGGCGGGCCGCCGCCGGGCGGGACGTAGGAGTAGTCGCCGAACCAGCGGGGCGTGTGGCCGCTGCCGTCCATCAGGCGCAGCAGCTCCGGCTCGCGCACCTCCGGGCCGAGGGTCCGGTACGTCTTGTGCAGGTGGGGCCGGCCGTCGAGGTCGAGCAGGGAGAGCGAGTTCGAGGACCATCCGCGGTCGAAGGGGCGGACCCGGACCGCGCGGGGGGCGGGGCCGGAGCCGCGGAAGGCGACGTGTCCGCCGCGGGCGGTGGGGATCCGGGCGCCCGCCGCGGCGAGCCGGACGCACGCCCGGTCGAAGTCCTCGGTGCCGGGCGCCTCGGAGGGGCGCCCCCGGGCGTCCGCGCGGACGGGGACGAGGAACCGCCGGCCGTGCGCCGGTCCGCCGACGGCGGCGGTCACGACGAGCCGGAGTCCGTCGCCGAGGTCGGCCTCGTCGGCCACCTCGTGGCGGTCGGCCCGGCGGCCGTCCTCCGGCAGCCAGGCGGCGGCGCGCAGCAGTTCGCGGATCTGGGTGGCGCTGGTCACGCGGTTCGTCAACTCCCGGTCATCTCGTATCGGGCCAGGCCGCGGCGCCACAGCGCCAGCGCGGCGAGGAGGGAAAGGCCGGTCACCACCGGCAGCCACCGGAGGAGTCCGGTGTCGCCGTGCAGCAGGTAGACGGCGGGGGCGTACGACGTGAAGGCGAAGGGCAGCACCCAGGTCAGGAGGGTGCGCAGGGAGGCGTGGTAGAGGTCCAGCGGGTAGCCCGCGAACTCGGAGACCTGGGTGACCGTCTGGAGCGCCGGCATGCTCGTCACCGTCCAGAAGGACAGCGAGGCGAAGAACAGCTTCACGGAGGCGTGGATCAGCGCCCCGGCCAGCACCAGCAGCGGGGCCAGGGCCCACTGGACGGCGGTGGGGTCGAGCCCGAGCTCGGAGCCGCTCCACAGCACCAGGAAGAGGCCCACGGCGAGTTCGCCGATCCCGTCGGGGTGGAAGAAGCGCTCCGACAGGAGGGCGAAGAGCGGGTCCACCGGGCGGATCAGGTAGCGGTAGAACTCGCCGCGCTGGATCAGCTTGCGGCTCAGCTCCCACAGCTGGTCGGTGAAGAGGTGGTCGAGTCCGCGCGACAGCAGCGCGCAGCCGAGGAGGAAGAGCACCTGGTGGTAGGACCAGCCGGCGACGGCCGGGACGTGGCTGAAGACCACGCCGACCGCGACCGTCTGGAGGCCGACCCGGATCAGGAACGCCCCGGAGCCGAGGAGGAAGTCGAGCCGGTAGGCGGCGAGCCGGTGCAGCCCGACCCCGCCGAGGAAGAGCGCCAGCCGCAGCCGGCCGCCGGGCGTGCGGCTCATCCGCCGAGCACCTCCAGCCGGGAGACGGCCGTCCGCCAGAGCGCGGCGCACAGCAGGACGAGCCCGGCGGTCCAGGCCAGCTGGTGGCCGAGGACGGCGGCCGCGCCCGCGGCCCCCTCGTACCGGCCGAGGAGCAGGGTGAGCGGCCCGTCGGCCATGGCCCGGAAGGGCAGCGCCATCGCGAGGGCGTGCAGCGGGCCGGGGAGCAGGGCCAGCGGCACCGTCTGCCCGGCGAAGAAGGCGACGATGCCCTGCTTGGCCATCCGCACGCCCCAGGTGTTGGTGGTGACGAAGCCGGCCATGCCGGTCAGCAGGTTCACGCAGAAGGCGATGAGCACCGACAGCACGGCGGACGGCAGGAACAGCAGGACGTCCGCCGGGGCCGGCGCGGTCAGCGGGACGAGGGCGGCGAACAGGACCAGGAGCGGCACCCCGACCAGGACGGCGTTGGCGGCGATCACCGGCAGGCAGGCGGCGAACCGGACCAGCGGGTAGGCGACCGGGCGGACCAGCGTCACCGCGATGTCGCCCCGGTAGACCTCGGCGGCGACCTCGTCGTCCACCCGGTTGGTGTGCACCACCGCCAGCACCTGCGCCACCACGAGGTAGGTGGTGATGCTCGCCGGGGTGAAGCCGCCGGGGCCGGGTCCCGGGGAGTCCGCGTACACCGCCCGCCACAGGAAGACGGTGACGGCCGCGCCGGCCGCCGCGGTGATCCCCGTGACGAGGAAGGTCGAGCGGTACTGGAGCAGGGACTGCAGCCCGCTGGTGGCGAAGGGCAGGTAGCTGCCGGGGCGGAGGGCCGCTCTCATCGGCCGCCGCCGTCCCGCGCGGCGGGCACGCCGCCCCGGTAGACCTGCCGGAGCACCGTCTCCAGGTCGGGCTCGGGGGCGTAGCAGTCGGCCAGTTCGAACCGGTCCAGGAGGAAGCCGAGGACCTGGCGCGAGGTGAAGGCGTCGGCCGGGTAGTCGACCCGGATCCGGCCCTCCGGGGTGACGGCGGCGGTGGCGCCGGGCAGTCCGGCCTCGATGCCGTCGACGGCGGCCCGGGGGCCGGGGCCGCCCCGGTGGTCGAAGACGACGGAGCGCCGGTCGGCCCGGCGCAGCAGGTCGTGGAGGGTGCCCTCGTGCACGACCCGGCCGCCGTCGACGACGAGCGCGTCGTCGCAGATGGCGGCGATGTCGGACAGGTCGTGGCTGGTGAGCAGCACGGTGGTGCCGCGTTCGGCGTTGGCCCGGTTCACCAGCTCCCGGACCGCCTCCTTGAGGACCATGTCGAGGCCGATGGTCGGTTCGTCCCAGAAGACGACCGCCGGGTCGTGCAGCAGGCTCGCGGCGATCTCGGCGCGCATCCGCTGGCCGAGGCTCAACTGGCGCACGGGGGTGGTGCCGAGGGCGTCGATGTCGAGCAGTTCGCGGTAGAGCGCGAGGTTCCGCCCGTACACCGCGTCGGGTATCTCGTAGATCCGGCGCAGGATCTGGAAGGAGTCGGGCACCGACAGGTCCCACCACAGCTGGCTGCGCTGTCCGAAGACCACGCCGATCGCGCGGGCGTTCTCGCGCCGGCGCCGGTAGGGCTCGACGCCGTTCACCAGGCAGCGGCCCGAGGTGGGCGTCATGATGCCGGTGAGCATCTTGATGGTGGTGGACTTGCCGGCGCCGTTGGCGCCGATGTAGGCGGTCTTCGAACCGGCGCGCAGCGCGAAGGAGATGCCGTCGACGGCGCGCACGGTGCGGTACTCGCGGGTGAGCAGGGTGGAGAGGCTGCCGAGCAGACCGGGGCGCCGTTCGGCGATCCGGAAGTCCTTGGTGAGTCCTTCGGCGACGATCACGCGGTCACCCGCCCGATGGCCTCGCCGAGGATGCGGGCCCCCTCGTCGAGCAGCCGCTCGTCCAGGGTGAAGGGCGGCGCGAGCCGGATGACGTGTCCGCCGACGGCGGTGCGCAGTCCCAGGTCGAGGGCGGTGGTGTAGACGGCGCGGGCGATCTCGGGGGCGGGGGTGCGGCTCGCCCGGTCGCGGACGAACTCCAGTCCGTGCAGGAGGCCGAGGCCCCGGACGTCGCCGAGCACCTCGTAGCGGCCGTGGAGTGCGGCGAGGTGCGCGCCGAGCCGGTCGCCGAGGACCCGCACCCGGTCCAGGAGCCGGTCGCGGGCGACGACCTCCAGGGTGGCGCGGGCGGCGGCGATCCCCAGCGGGTTGCCGGCGTAGGTGGAGGCGTAGGCGCCGGGCGGGGCGGCCTCGGGGCGGTGCAGCAGGTCGTGCCGGCCGGCCAGCACGGCGAAGGGGAAGCCGTTGGCCATGCCCTTGGAGAGGGCGACCAGGTCCGGTTCCACGCCGACGAGTTCGGAGGCGAGGAAGGCGCCGGTGCGGCCGCCGCCGGTGGCGACCTCGTCGGCGACGAGCAGCACGCCGTTCTCCCGGCAGGCCGCCGAGATCCGCTCCCAGTAGCCGGGCGGCGGGACGATCACGCCGGCGGCTCCGAGGACCGGTTCGAAGACCAGCGCGGAGACGTTCGGCTTGGTGGCGATGTGCCGGGTGACGAGGTCGGCGCAGCGGATGCCGCAGGTGGGGCGCTCCAGTTCCAGGGGGCAGCGGTAGCAGTACGGGGCGTAGCCCAGCACGCTGTTGCCGGCGAAGGACTGGTGGCCGACGTCCCAGTGGACGAGCATCCGGGCGCCCATGGTCTTGCCGTGGAAGCCGTGCCGGAGCGCGCCGATCCGGTTGCGGCCGGGCGGGGCGGTGGACTGCACGACCCGCAGCGCCGCCTCGACCACCTCGGCGCCGGTGGAGAACAGCGCGTAGGTGTCGAGGTGTTCGGGCAGCAGCCGGGCCAGCAGCTCGAAGAACTCGGCCCGTTCGGGGGTGGAGCTGTCGTGGACGTTCCACAGCCGGCCGGCCTGCCGGGTGAGGGCCGCCACCACCTCGGGGTGGGAGTGACCCAGCGACTGGGTGAGCGTGCCGGCGGCGAAGTCCAGGTACTGGTTGCCGTCGAGATCGGTGAGGACGGCGCCGCGGCCCTCGGCGAAGACCCGCCGGGCGAGGGCGGCCTCCTCCGATTGGCCGGGCGCCCGATGCCGCGCCTCCCTGGCCAGCGCTTCTCGCTGGTGATCTGCCACCGGAGCTCCCAAGGGTCGAGCGAACTGACGCGGGTTTTCCGCCAGTTGACCGAGCGATTGATCGTTTCGAGGTGCGAGTGAAGCATTTGCCGCCACCTTTCAGCAAGAGATTGCAGAAACTTTCAGACATGCCTTGCAGTCGGTGCGGAAGCTCTGCTTGAGTCGCCGTGCGACCGCCGACACACACCTCGAACGCGAGGAGGGACCGTGCACAGACACCCCAAGGCCGCACCCGACCGAAGGCAGCCGATGTGAAGGCCCTGGTCCTGGCCGGTGGGACCGGCAGCCGACTGCGCCCCTTCACCCACACCGGGACCAAGCAGCTCCTGCCGATCGCCAACAAACCGGTGCTCTTCTACGCCCTGGAGTCCATCGCCGCCGCCGGCGTCCGCGACGTCGGACTCGTCGTGGGCTCCTACGCCGACGACATCCGCCGCGCCGTCGGCGACGGGCGCGCCTTCGGGCTCGACGTCACCTACGTCCGCCAGGACCGGGCGCTCGGACTGGCCCACGCCGTGGCCGTCGCCCGCGACTTCCTCGCCGACGAGGACTTCCTGCTCCACCTCGGGGACAACTACCTCGACGGCGGCGTCGCCGGCTTCACCGCCCGCGCCGCCGCCGAGCCCGCCGCGGCCAGGCTGCTCGTCACCGCCGTGCCCGACCCCAGCGCCTTCGGCGTCGCCGAGGTCGGCCCGGACGGCCGGGTGCTGCGGGTCGAGGAGAAGCCCGACCGCCCGCGCAGCGACCTCGCCCTCATCGGCGTGTACGCCTTCGGGCCCGCCGTCCACGAGGCGGTCGCCGCCATCCGGCCCTCGGCCCGGGGCGAACTGGAACTCACCCACGCCGTCCAGTGGCTCGTCGAGACCGGGCACGACGTCCGCGCCGACGTCACCACCTCCGTGTGGCGCGACACCGGCAGCGTCGACGACATGCTGGAGGCCAACCGGCACGTCCTCGACGGCCTGCCCGGACGGCTCGACGGCAAGATCGACCCCGACAGCGCCGTCGTGGGCCGCGTCCGCCTCGGCGAGGGCGCCGTCGTCCGGGGCTCCCGCATCACCGGCCCCGTCGTCATCGGCCCCGGCTCCGTCATCAGCGACGCCGTGATCGGCCCCTACACCTCGATCGGCGCCAACTGCCGGGTCCACGACAGCTCCATCGAGGGCTCCGTCCTCCTCGACGGCGCCGACGTCGACCGGGCCGGCCGCATCGAACGCTCCTTCATCGGGCGGGACGCCGTCGTGACGGCCCCCCGCCACCCCCACGCCCACCGCCTCGTGCTGGGCGACCACAGCAAGGTGCACCTCCACCCATGACCCGACGCGTCCTCGTCACCGGCGGGGCCGGCTTCATCGGCTCGGCCCACGTCCTGCGCCTCCTCGGCCCCGAAGGGCCCCCCGACGTCTCCGTGACGGTCCTCGACGACCTCACCTACGCGGGCAGCACCGCCCACCTCGCCCCGGTCCTCGACGACCCCCGCCTCCGCTTCGTCCGCGGCGACGTCGCCGACCCCGCCCTCGTCGACGGCCTCGTGCCGGGCCACGACGACCTCGTCCACTTCGCCGCCGAGTCCCACGTCGACCGGTCCATCGCGGACGGCTCGCCCTTCGTCCGCACCAATGTCCTCGGCACCCAGACCCTCCTCGACGCGGCCGTCCGGCACCACGTCCGCACCTTCGTCCAGATCTCCACCGACGAGGTGTACGGCTCGATCGCCACCGGCGCCGCCCGCGAGGACGACGCGCCGCGCCCCAGCTCTCCGTACGCCGCCTCCAAGGCGGCCGCCGACCTGATGGCGCTGGCCTACCACACCACCCACGGCCTGGACGTCCGCGTCACCCGCTGCTCCAACAACTTCGGCCCGCGCCAGCACCCCGAGAAGCTCGTCCCGCGCTTCGTCACCGCCCTGCTGTCCGGGCAGGACGTGCCCCTGTACGGCGACGGCTCGCAGATCCGCGACTGGCTCCACGTGGAGGACCACGTGACCGCCGTGGAACTGGTCCGCACCGGCGGACGCCCCGGCCGCGTCTACAACGTCGGCGGCGGCACGTCCCTCACCAACCTGGAGCTGACCGGCTGGCTGCTCGCCCTCTGCGGAGCCGGCCCCGAGCGGATCGCCCGGGTCGCCGACCGCAAGGGCCACGACCTGCGGTACGCCGTCGACGACACCCGCATCCGGCGCGAACTGGGCTACCGCCCCCGCGCCGTCTTCGCCGACGCCCTCGCCGACACGGTCCGCTGGTACGCGGCCCGGCACGCGTCCGCGACCGGGCCCGTCCCCGCGCACCCCTGACCCCGCCCCCGCCCCCGCGCCCGTCCCTCCGCCCGACGCGCTCCGAAGGAGCAGTACACCCGTGACCGGAATCGTCCGGCGCTCCGCCATGTCCCTGGCGGCCGCCCTGCTGACGACGGCCCTCGTCCCCGCCGCCTCGACGGCCTCCCCGCCGCCCGCGCCGCCCGCACCGCCCCCGGACCGGGCGCTCGCCGCCCAGCCCGCCCGGCACGACCTGACCCGCGAGCAGTTCTACCTGGTCCTGCCGGACCGCTTCGCCAACGGCGACCGGACCAACGACCGCGGCGGACTGACCGGCACCCGCCTGGAGACCGGGTACGACCCCACCGACAAGAAGTTCTTCCAGGGCGGCGACCTCAAGGGCCTCACCCGGCGCCTGGACTACATCAAGGGCCTCGGCACCACCGCCCTCTGGATGGCCCCGGTCTTCACCAACATCCCCGTCCAGGACCGCGACGGCGGCAAGGACCCGAGCGCCGGCTACCACGGCTACTGGATCACCGACTTCACCCGGGTCGACCCGCACTTCGGCACCAACGACGACCTGAGGAAGCTCATCGAGGCCGCCCACGCCAAGGGCATGAAGGTCTTCTTCGACGTCATCACCAACCACACCGCCGACACCGTCGACTACGCCGAGAAGGAGTACGGCTACCGCCCCGAGGGCGCCTACCCCTACCTCGACGAGGACGGCCGCCCCTTCGACGACACCACCGCCGTGCCCGAGGTGGACACCGGCTCCTTCCCGTACACCCCGGTCGTCGAAGGACCCGCCAAGGTCCCCGGCTGGCTGAACGACCCGACGATGTACCACAACCGGGGCGACTCCACCTTCGTCGGCGAGAGCGGCCTCAACGGCGACTTCTTCGGCCACGACGACCTGTGGACCGAACGCCCCGAGGTCGTCGAGGGCATGAAGGACATCTACCGGACCTGGGCCCACGACTTCGGCATCGACGGCTTCCGCGTGGACACCGCCAAGAACGTCAACATGGAGTTCTGGACCGAGTGGGCCACCGCGCTCGACGCCTACGCCGCGACCCAGGGCCGCGAGGACTTCTTCATGTTCGCCGAGGCGTTCTCCGCCGACGCCGCCGTCACCGCCCCGTACGTCACCGAGGGCCGCCTCGACGCCACCCTCGACTTCCCGCTCCAGGCCGCGCTGCGCAACTACGCCTCGCGCGGCGGACCCGCCGGCGACCTCGCCCACGTCCTCGCCCAGGACCACCGCTACACCACCGGCAAGGCCAACGCCTACGAGCAGGTCACCTTCCTCGGCAGCCACGACATGGGCCGCATCGGCACCTTCCTGAAGCAGGACAACCCCGGCGCGAGCGACGCCGAACTCGTCCGCCGCGACCGCCTCGCCCACGAACTGCTGCTCCTCACCCGGGGCAACCCCGTCGTCTACGCGGGCGACGAACAGGGCTTCACCGGCGCCGGCGGCGACTCCGACAGCCGCCAGACCCTCTTCGCCTCCCGGGTCCCCGACTACCTCGACGACGACCTGCTCGGCACCGACCGCACCCACGCCGACGACGCCTACGACACGGGCCACCCCCTCTACCGGGCCGTCTCCCGTCTCTCCCGCCTCACCAAGGAGCACCCCGCGCTCCGCGACGGCGTCCAGATCCAGCGCCACGTCGCCGACGGGACCGGCGTCTACGCCTTCTCCCGGGTCGACCCCGAGCGCCGCACCGAGTACCTCGTCGCCGTCAACAACGCCGAGGAACCCCGCACCGCCACCGTCCCCACCGGCGCCGCCCGCCGGGAACTGCGGCCCCTGTACGGCACCGACCGCCCGGCCCGCAGCGGCGGCGACGGCACCGTGACCCTTACCGTGCCCGCCCTGTCCGCGGTCGTCCTCCAGGCCCGCACCCCCCTGCCCCGGAGCGCGAAGGCCCCCGCCGTGCGCCTCACCGCGCCCCCGGCCGGCGCCACCGGCACCGTCGGGATCGACGCCACCGTCTCCGGCGACCCGCTGGCCCGGGTGGTCTTCGCCGCCCAGACCGGCGACGGCCCCTGGCAGACCCTCGGCTCCGCCGACCACGCCCCGTACCGGGTCACCCACCACATCCCCGCCACCGTCCCCGCCGGCACCCCGCTCCGCTACAAGGCGGTCGCCGTCGACGGCACCGGCCGCACCGCGTCCGCCCTCGCCGCCACCACCGCGGGCGACACCCCGCCGCCCGTCCGGCCCAGGGCCGAACGCAAGCACGTCGTCGTCCACCACCAGCGCCCCGACGGCGACTACGACGGGCTGCGGCTGCGCAGCGGGGACACCACCGCCGCGTTCGCCGGCCGCGACGCCTACGGCGCCTTCGCCTGGATCGCCCCGCCCGAGGACGGCACCGCCCTCTCCTTCACGGTCGAGAAGGACGGCGTCCCCGACGGCCCCGCCCGCGCCCTCGACGTCACCGCCGCCGGAGAGGTGTGGACCCGGCAGGGCAGCCCCCTCGTCGACGCCACCCGCCCCGCCGGCGCGCGGGCGCCCCAGGACCCGGCGAAGGCGGTCGTCCACTACCACCGCCCCGACGGCGACTACGAGGGCTGGGGCCTGCACGCCTGGACCGGCGCCGCCCGCCCGCCCGAGTGGAACGACCCCATCGCGCCCGTCCGCCAGGACGCCTTCGGCCTGGTCTTCGAGGTCGACCTCACCGAGGGCGCCGGCTCGCTCAGCTACATCCTCCACAAGAAGGAGCAGAAGGACGTACCCGGCGACGAGGTCCTCGACTTCCGCCTCCACGGCAAGGAGGTCTGGCGCCTCGCCGGAGACCCCGCCTATCTCTCGCCCTCCCTCGCCGGGGCCTTCCCGCTCGACCTCGGCCGCCAGGACGCCGTCTGGCTCGACGACACCACCGTCGTCTGGCGCGGCACCGGCACCGGCGTCGCCAGCCAGCAGCTCGTGTACGCCCCCGAGGGCGGCATCGCGATCCGGGACGGCGCCCTCACCGACGAGGGCCGGTGGCTGCGCCTGCTCCCCACCGCCCTCACCGGGGAACAGCGCGCCGCCCACCCCGAGTACGCCGAGCGGCAGGCCTTCGCCCTCGACCCCCGCGACCTCGACCGAGCCGCCGAGGCCCGCACGGGACAGCTGATCGCCACCCAGCGCGCCGCCGACGGCGCCCTGTTGGGCGCGACCGGCGTCCACCGCCTCCCGCACTGACCCACCGCCACTCTGGAAGGGACCCAGACGTGCACCAGACCCCCCTGACGACCCCCCGCCGGGCCGCCCGCGTCGGCATCGCCACCGCGGTCGCCCTCATGGCGACCGCGGTCACCGGCCCCGCCCCGGCCTCCGCCGGCCACCGCACCCCGCCGCCCCCGTCGGACCGGACGCTCGCCGCCCAGCCCGCCCGCCACGACCTGACCCGCGAGCAGTTCTACTTCGTGCTCCCGGACCGCTTCGCCAACGGCGACCGGACCAACGACCGCGGCGGACTCACCGGCACCCGCCTGGAGACCGGGTACGACCCCACCGACAAGGGCTTCTACCAGGGCGGCGACCTCAAGGGCCTCACGCGGCGCCTGGACTACATCAAGGGCCTCGGCACCACCGCCATCTGGATGGCCCCGATCTTCGAGAACAAGCCCGTGCAGGGCGTCGGCAAGGACGCCTCGGCCGGCTACCACGGCTACTGGATCACCGACTTCACCCGGGTCGACCCGCACTTCGGCACCAACGACGACCTCAAGAAGCTCATCGAGGCCGCCCACGCCAAGGGCATGAAGGTCTTCTTCGACGTCATCACCAACCACACCGCCGACGTCATCCGCTCCGGCGAGAACCGTTACGCCTACCGGAGCAAGGGCGCCTACCCGTACCTCGACGCCACCGGCCGCCCCTTCGACGACAGCCGCGTGCCGGCCGCCGTGGACGCCGACGGCCTCCCGTACACCCCGCTCGTCGCCGACGCCGAGCAGGGCGCCAAGAAGCCCGCCTGGCTCAACGACCCGACCATGTACCACAACCGCGGCGACTCCACCTTCGTCGGCGAGAGCGGCCTCTACGGCGACCACACCGGACTCGACGACCTGTGGACCGAACGCCCCGAGGTCGTGCGCGGCCTGGCCGAGATCTACCAGACGTGGGTCCGCGACTTCGGCATCGACGGCTTCCGCGTCGACACCGTGAAGAACGTCGACATGGCGTTCTGGACGCAGTGGGCCACCGCCCTCGACGCCTACGCCAAGAAGCAGGGCCGCGAGGACTTCCTCATCTTCGGCGAGGTCCTCTCCTCCGACCCCGCCGTCACCGCCCCCTACGTCACCCAGGGCCGGCTCGACGCCACCCTCGACTTCCCCCTCCAGCAGGCCGTCCGCGACGTCGCCTCGCTCGGCCGCCCGGCCTCCGCGCTCGCCGACGTCTTCGCCGAGGACTACCGCTACACCACCGACAAGGCCAACGCCTACGAGCAGGTCACCTTCCTCGGCAACCACGACATGGGCCGCTTCGGAGCCTTCCTGAAGCAGGACAACCCGAACGCCTCCGACGCCGAACTCGTCCGCCGCGCCACGCTCGCCAACGAGCTGATGTTCCTCTCCCGCGGCAACCCGGTGGTCTACGCGGGCGACGAGCAGGGCTTCACCGGCGCCGGCGGCGACAAGGACGCCCGCCAGACCCTCTTCGCCTCCAGGGTGCCCGACTACCTCGACGACGACCTGCTCGGCACCGACCGCACCCACGCCGACGACGCCTACGACACGAACCACCCCCTCTACCGGTCCATCGCCGCCTTGTCGAAGCTCACCCGCGAACACCCCGCGCTCCGCGACGGCGTCCAGATCCAGCGCCACACCGACACCACCGGCGCCGGCGTCCACGCCACCTCCCGCGTCGACCCGGAGCGGCGCACCGAGTACCTGGTCGCGGTCAACAACGCCACCACGGAGAAGACCGTCACCCTCACCACCGGCACCTCCCGGGCCCGCTTCGCCCCGCTCCACGGAACCTCCCGCACCGTCCGCAGCGGCTCCGACCGCCGCATCACGCTCACCGTGCCCGCCCTCTCCTCCGTCGTCCTCAAGGCCGGCCGCCCCCTCGACGCCCCGCACACCGCCCCCGCCGTCCGCCTCACCGCCCCCGCCGCGGGCGCCACCGGCACCGTCGAGATCGGCGCCGACCCCACGGCCGGCGAGCTGAGCCGGGTGGTCTTCGCCGCCCAGGTCGGCAACGGCCCCTGGCGGACCCTCGGCACCGCCGACCACGCCCCCCACAAGGTCACCCAGCACCTGCCCGCCGGTCTGCCGGAGGGCACGGCGCTGCGCTACAAGGCCGTCGTCGTCGACGCCCGCGGCCGCACCGCGAGCACCACCGCCACCACCACCTCCGGCAGGCCGCCCGCCCCCACCCGCCCCAGCGCCTTCGAACGCGGCTACGCCGTGGTCCACTACCGGCGCGAGGACGCGGAGTACGACGGCTGGACCCTGAACACCCCCGGCGGGCGGTCCGCCTTCACCGGCCGGGACGCCTACGGCGCCTTCGCCTGGGTGAAGGTCGAGCCCGGCACCACCGCCGTCACCTACACCGTCGAGAAGGACGGGACCACCGACGGCGCCGCCCGCACGGTCGAGCTGAACCGCACCGGCGAGGTCTGGATCGAACAGGGCGCGGCCGGACAGACCGAGACCGTCCCGGCCGGCGCCTACCCGCCGCAGGACGAGCGCAAGGCCGTCATCCACTACCACCGCCCGGACGGCGACCACGAGGGCTGGGGCCTGCACACCTGGACCGGCGCCGCCCGGCCCACCGACTGGTCCAAGCCGCTCGCCCCGGTCCGCACCGACGCCTACGGCGCCGTCTACGAGGTGCCGCTCGCCGAGGGCGCCACCACGCTCAGCTACATCGTCCACCGGGGCGACGAGAAGGACCTCCCCGCCGACCGCTCCCTGGACTTCGGCACCCACGGCAAGGAGGTGTGGCTCGTCGGCGGCGCCACCGACTACGTCCTGCCGAGCATCCGCACCACCCCCGACCTCGACCTCTCCCGCTCCGAGGCGCGCTGGCTCGACGCCACCACCCTCGTCTGGGACGTCAAGCCCACCGGCTCCACCAGCCAGCAGCTCGTGTACGCCCCCGAGGGCGGCATCGCGATCCGGGACGGCGCCCTCACCGACGAGGGCCGGTGGCTGCGCCTGCTGCCCACCGCCCTCACCGGGGAACAGCGCGCCGCCCACCCGGAGGCGGCCGGCCGCCAGGTCTTCACCGTCGACCCCCGTGATCGCGACCGGATCGCCGGGGCACTCGGCGGCCAGCTGATCGCCACCCAGCGGAACACCGCCGGGGCCCTCCTCACCGCCACCGGCGTGACCGGCACCCCGGCCGGCTGACCCCGCCCACGACACGGCCGCGCCCCCCGGACCGCACGGTCCGGGGGGCGCGGCCGTACTCCGCCGTCAGCCCAGGGACAAGGGCCGCGCGACGCCGCGCAGTTCGGCCCCGCGCCGGCGGATCCGGGCGGGATCGCGCAGCTCGCGCGTCAGCAGGAGGGCGGCGAGCTCCTCCTCGGGGAACTCCCCGCGCAGCGCGCGCACCGTGTCGATCAGGGCCGCGACGGCCGGGGCGTCCCCGGCCGGCGCGGTGTCCAGGAGGCGGTCGAGCGGGCCGTCCGGCGTCGGGGCCGGCGGCTCGCCGCGCAGCGCGCCCGCCGCGCCGTCCGGGAGCAGCGCCGCGTAGGCCGCGAGCTCCTCCTCGGGGGCGAGCAGCAGCAGGTGCTTGGCGAGCAGACCGGCCTCGGGGAACGGCTCGGCCGAGGCGAGCGGGGCCAGCTCCCCGGGCGGCAGGGCGAGGACGCACCCGGCGTGCAGCAGGATCTCGCGCACCCGGCCGGACTCCGGCGCCTCGGGCAGCAGGGCCGCCGTCGCGGCGAGGAAGCGGGCCACGGTCGCGTCGGCGTCGCGGGTGTCGAGCGCCCCGCCGCCCCGGGCGTAGCGCCCGAGGTACGCCCGCCACCAGGCGAGCTGCACCGCGTACACCCGGCCGACCAGCTCCTCGTGCTCCTTCCGGGGGAGCTGGCCCCGGTCGGCGAGGGTGCCGAGCAGCGGGAGCAGCTCGCGGTAGAGCAGCCGGACCCAGGTGTGCGGGGAGCGCTGGACGCCCCAGCACTGCTCGCCGGCGTGGTCGGCGAGGACCTCCTCGACCGAGGTCTCCCCGGCGGCGAAGTCGGTGCGGATCCCGGTGCCCGTGACGTCGAAGCGGTACAGGTGGTGCTCCGTCAGCGGGTCCCGGAAGGGCGGGAGCTCCGCGTCGATGAAGCGCTCCAGGGCGGCGAACCCGGCCAGCAGCGGAGCGGGTTCGACCACGAGCCGGGGATGGAGCGGGTTGACGAAGCGGGTCTTCAGCTTGGCGATCTCCTCGGACAGCGCCTGGTAGAGGAAGACCTTGTCGAAGCGGTAGCTGAACGACAGTCCCACGTACGGGAAGACGGTGCAGCCGCGGCACTCCGGCCGGAAGCCGACCTCCTCGTCCCGCACCCGCAGGAACTCCTCGTCCCGCACCAGTTCGGCCAGCGGCCGCTCCCAGGTGACCGAGTTGTCGAAGGCGTGGTAGCAGGGCAGGACGAGCCGCCCGTCCGGACCGACCGTCAGGATCCGCTTGTTGGCGTAGCACTGCGTCGGCGCCGAGGGGTCCTGCGTCTCCACGTACTTCCGGAAGTGCAGGTTGACCAGGGCGAACGGGGCGTGCAGCAGCCCGAGGAGCAGGTCGGGTATGGAGCCGTCGTCCGGTCCGGGCGCCGCCCGTTCGGGCGCGCAGCCGCCGGCCGGGCGTCCGTTCTGCTCCACCAGCTTCAGCTTCCGGGCGGTGCGGTTGACGTCCCGGACGGTGTCCTGCTCGTCGAAGTACTCGAACATGGTGGAGAAGTAGACGGTCACCCGGTTCTCCTGCGCGAAGCGCAGCAGGTCGGGCACCTCGTCCACGTTCTCCCGGGTGACCACGCAGATCAGCTTCAGGTGCCCGCCGTCGCCGGAGGCGACGATGGAGCGGATCACGTCGAGCGCCCGGTCGAGCGTCGGCACGCCCCGGATGGCCCGGTAGCGCTCCGGGCGCAGGGTGTCCAGGGAGACGTTCATGGTGTCGACGTGCGGCACGATCGCGTCGATGTGCTTCGCGAAGCGGATGCCGTTGCTGGTGAGCTCGACCGTCATGCCGAGCTTTTTCGCGTACTGCACGATGCCGTCGATGTGCGGGTGCAGCACCGGCTCGCCGCCGGTGAAGTCGACGTATCGGACGCCGAGCGCGTGGAGTTCGTCGAGGATCCGGCGGCCCTGCTCCAGGGTGAGTTCGTCGTACCCCTTGAACTTGTCGTCCTGCCAGACGTTGCAGTAGCCGCACAGCGAGTTGCAGCGGAAGGTGATGTAGAAACGGGCCGACTCGAACGAGCCCGCCGGCGGCGCGCCGGTGGTGGTCACAGACTCTCTCCGTACAGGGGGAACCGATCGGGGTGCGGGGGCGGACCGGGCGGGCCCGGGTCAGGGCAGCGGGGCGCCGCGCGCGGCGGTCCAGAGGGCGTACCACTCCTCGTGGCCGAGGCCGGGGGCCCGCTCCACCGCGTCGCGGCAGGCACGGATCCGCTCGGGGCGGGAGGTGCCGATCACCGGCACGATCCCGGCGGGGTGGTGTTGCAGCCACCACAGCACCACGGTCTCCGGGGTGGTGCCGTGCTCCTCGGCGAGCCGGCCGACGAGCGCGGCGGCGGGTCCGGCCGCCGGGTCGGCGTACCGGCCGCCGGCGAGCGCGCCCCAGGCCTGGAGCTCGATGCCCCGCTCGGCGCAGTACTCGACCGTCCCGGACGGGAAGCCGACCCCGGCCCCGGCCGGGGTGTTGACCAGGACGCCCTCCTCGACCCAGGCGCGGCTGCGCAGGCTCATCTCCAGCTGGTCGACGACGAGCGGCACGTCCAGGAAGGACTGGAGCCGGGCGATCTGGGCGGCGTTCATGTTGGAGACGCCGAAGCGCCCGACCAGGCCCTGGCGGTGGAGCGAGGAGAGCGCGGCGGCCAGCTCCTCCGGGTCGGCGAGCGGGTCGGGCCGGTGCAGCAGCAGGACGTCCAGGCGGTCGGTGCGCAGCCGGGTCAGCGACTCCTCGACGCGGCGCAGGACGCTGGGTCCGCGCAGGTCGTAGAAGCCGGGCCGGCCGTCCTCGGGGAGCCGGATGCCGCACTTGGACTGGAGGGTGATCCGCTCGCGCAGGCCGGGGGCGCGGGCCAGGACCTCGCCGAAGACGGCCTCGGACTTGCCGTACCGGTAGATGTCGGCGTGGTCGAAGGCGGTGACGCCGATGGCGAGGGCCGCCTCGACGGCCCGTTCGGCGTGGCCGACGTCGTCGGGGCCGTACGGCAGGGCGTCCCAGCCGCCGCCGAGGCCCATGCAGCCGTAGACGAGGCGCCGTCCCCGGGCGGGGTGGTCCGTCATGGTGGGGGTTCCTCCGTGGTCGGGGACGCCGGTCACGCGCCGGGCCCGGTGGTGAGGGCGGCGGCGAGCAGTTCGGCGGTGGCGAGCACCGGCAGCTGGGTGTTGGCGGCGGGCACGGTGGGCAGCACGGAGGCGTCGGCGACCGTCAGGTTCGCCAGCCCGCGGACCCGGCCCTCGCCGTCCACCACGGCGGCGGGGTCGTCGTCGGGGCCCATCGCGCAGGTCCCGGCCGGATGCCAGTAGGTGCCGGCGCGGGCGCGCAGCTCGTCGTCGCCCAGGAGGTGCGGGGCCGTGCCCCCGGGGAGCGCGGCGAGCCCCTTGAGGGCGGCGGTCCCGGCGAGCGCGAGGGCGGTCTCCAGGCCGGAGCGGAGGGCGGCCAGGTCGTGGCCCTCCGGGTCGGTGAGGAAGCCGGGGTCGAGGGCGAGCGGGGCGAGCGGATCGGCCGAGGTGAGGCGGACGGAGCCGCGCGAGGCGGGTTTCATCAGGAAGGCCGACACGCCGGCCTCGTACCGGCCGGGCGGCAGCGAACCGAACAGGGGCGGGCCCGCCGACGGCAGGACGTGCAGGTTCCAGCCGTCCTCGGGGGCGTGCGCGCCGGCCGTCCGGAGCAGGACGCGGCTGACGTACAGCTCGCCGTCGCGCTCCTTGGCGGCGAGCGCGGCGTCGAGTTCGGGCGTCGGCGCGAGCGGGACGAAGACGCCGGGCTGGTCGCTGAGGTTGGCGCCCACTCCGGGCAGGTCGAGCACCGGGTCGATGCCCAGCGCGCGCAGCTCGCCGGCCGGGCCGATGCCGCTGCGGAGCAGCAGCGCGGGTGAGCCGAAGGCGCCGGCGGCGACGACGTACCGCTCGGCCCGCAGGGTGCGCGGCACCCCGTCGACGAGCACGACGACGCCGTCGACCCGGTCGCCGCGCACCAGCAGGCGGTCGGCGACGGCGTGCGGGAGGACGGTCAGCCGGGGGCGGGCGCGGACCTCGGGGCCGAGGTAGGCGAGGGCGGCGTTCCGGCGGAGCCCGTCGTGCGCGTTGAGGAGCGGGAAGCCGTAGCCGGGTTCGCCGGTGCGGCCCATGTCGACCTCGGCGTGGCCGAGTTCGCGGGCGGCGTCGGCGGCGGCCCGCGCCCAGGGGGAGAGTTCGCGGCCGGGCACGGGGCGCAGTCCCATCGCGCGGACGGCCGCGTCCCGGTACGGCTCCATGGCGGCGGCGCCCCAGCGCTCCCCGCCGGCCCGGACCCACTCGCGGTGGTCGGCCTCGGAACCCCAGGTGTTCCAGCAGCCGTTGACGCAGGACGAGCCGCCGACGACCCGGGCCCGGAAGCGGTGCGCCGCCACCTTGCGCTCCCACAGGTCCTGGCGGGGCAGGGCGCGCGCGTCGAGCAGCGGGGCGGGCCAGCCGGCCGGGTCGGGGCCGTGGTCGGGCCCTGCCTCGACGAGGCAGACGGACCGGCCCGGGTCCTCGCCGAGCCGGGCGGCCAGCACGCAGCCGGCGACACCGCCGCCGAGGACGAGGACGTCGAAGCGGTCGGCGCTCACGCGGCGTCCTCCGGGCCGGTCAGCGCCTCGGCCTCGGCCAGCAGGGCGGCCCGGTCGATCGCGTCGCTGCCGGTGGCGGGGACGGTGCAGGCGTAGGCGCCGGCGATCGCGCCGTAGAGGGCGCACCGTTCGACGGGCTCGCCCGCGAGCCGGCCGAAGAGGAAGCCCGAGGCGTAGGCGTCGCCCGCGCCGTTGGAGTCGACGACCGGTCCGCGCGGGGCGACGGCCGGGACGTGGAGGGGGGCGCCGCCGTCCCGGGTGAGGAGGTAGGAGCCCTCGGCGCCGGCGGTGGCGACGACGACCTCGGCCCGGCCGCGCTCCAGGACGCGCCGCATGGTGGCCTCCGGGTCGTCCAGGGCCGTCGTGGAGACGAAGACCAGGTCGGAGCCGTAGGCGAACTCCTCGTGGTAGGGGTTCTCGCCGTCCCAGTTGTGCAGGTCGGTGGAGACGGTCAGCCCCGCCTCGTGGAGGAGCGGGAGGGCGTGGGCGCAGGGGTAGGTGATGGAGACGTGCGCGTGCCGGCTGGCGGCGGCCAGCTTGCGGACGGTGTCCTCGGGGAGCCGGTCGGCCTCGTCGGAGCGGCTGTTGTCGTAGAGGGAGAGCCGGCGTCCGTCCGGGCCGACGAGGTTGACCGCGCGCTTGGTGCCGCCGGGCTGGAGCACCTCGGTGAAGTCGATGGCGCGGTCGCGGTGGAAGGCGCGGATCAGGTCGCCGGAGGGGTCGTCGCCGATCATGTCGATGTGGTGGGTGCGCAGGCCGAGCGAGCTGAGTCCGAGGGCGACGAAGTCACCGGTCTGCCCGGCGCGGGTCTCGATGCCGGGCTGGATCATGTAGCTGTCGGCGTACGGGAGGGGGAGCTCGGGGACGTACACGATGGTGTCGACGCCGGATCCTCCCAGGACGAGGACGTCGTACGCGCTGCTCATGGCTGTTCCTCTCGGTCACGGGCCGCAACTGCCGCGGATCGCTGAGGAGTTAAGCAGTCCGCCGATCATGTCGGCAAGATCTTGCAGGGTGTTTCAGAAAACTCTTGCGAGGAGGGGGCGGGGGAGGGACCGAGGGACGGGCCGGGGAGGGGCGCGCGGGAACGCCGGGGGCGGGACCGGCGCCCGGCCGGCCCCACCCGTGGCGCGGTCGCGGATCAGCCGCGCCAGGCGTCCGTGAGGGCGAGCCGCCCGGAGGTCGGGACGGTGGCGGTGCGGTTCGCGCCGCTCTCCCACGTCACGGTGCCCGCGGCGTCCTTGCGGACGTACTTGTACGCGAAGGAGGTGCCGGCCGGCAGGTCCAGGTCCAGCTTCCACACCGGGTACGCCGCCGGGTCCAGCCTCAGGGCCGCGGCGGGGGCCCAGGCGCCGAGGGCGGCGACGTCGCCGACGACGTAGACGTCCTGGCCCGGGACGGTGGTGGCGGTGACGGCGAAGGAGGCGCCGCTCCCGGTCTGCTCGCCGCCGTCGTCGCAGGGGTTGCCGGTGCCGACGACGCCGCCCTTGACGGTGACGTCACCGGTGCCCAGCGCGTAGTCGGCGCCGCCGTTGCTGTCCCAGGTGCCGGAGCCGTTGTTGAAGGCGGCCTTCATGCCGGTGGCGGAGCCCAGCGCGACGGTCTTCTTCACCCAGCCGGCGCAGGCGGGCTCCATGGCGACGCCGGGCGCGGTGGTCCACCGGCCGCCGGCCGGGGCGTAGTGGAGGTTGTGGGCCGTCCAGTTCCTGTCGGTGGCGTAGTGGACGGTGACGCTGTTGTCGCCCTCGTCGGGCTTGTCGCCGCCCTTCGCGCCGACGTGCAGGGCGACGGCGTCGTTCGCGCCGACCGTGGCCGTGAACCTCCCGTCGGAGCCGACGGCGTACGTGGTGCCGGTGCAGCCGCCGTTCGCGGTGGGGTCGCCGTGCTGGACGTCGCAGTAGGTGCCGGCCGGCAGCGAGGTCTGGAAGGTCCGGGTGATCGCGGCGCCCTCGCGGTTGACCGCGACGAAGCCCTTGTCCCCCCGCCCGAAGGCGATGGCGTTGCCGCCGTTGTCCCACCAGTCGGTGACCGCCGTGCCCTCCGTGGCGTTGCGGAAGGCGACCATGTTGGCGATCTGCCGCCAGGAGTGCTGGCAGGACCAGCCGTTGGCGTAGCAGGCGCTGACGGCGTGTCCGTTCGGCGCGCCGTCGTCCTTGCCGCCGAACTCGTAGCCGGAGTGGACCGAGGGGGTGCCGTAGGGGTGGGCGAGCATGAAGACGTGGGCGAGCGTGTAGCGGGCGCCGTCCTTGTAGCTGAGGCTGCTGCCGTTGCGCTCGGTGTCGTGGTTGGCGACCATGGCGCCGCTCTGCCCGGAGGGCATGTAGCCCCAGGACTCGCCGAAGTTCTTCAGGTAGGAGAGCTTCTCGTTGCCGAAGATCCGCTTGAGGTCGGTGGTGTAGCGGAACTCCTGTACGTCACCGGTGCGCAGGTACTCGCTCGGGGAGACGGCCTCGCCGGCACCGTGGATGGCTTCCTGGACCCAGTAGACGTTCTGGTCGGTGAGCTTGGAGCGGATGGCGGCCAGGTCGTCCGCCGCGATGTGCTTGACGGCGTCCACGCGGAAGCCGTCGACGCCCGTCGACAGCAGGTCGTTGAGGTATCCGGCGATCTTGCCCCGGACGTGGTCGCTGCCGGTGTTCAGGTCGGAGAGCGAGGGCCGGCCGGTCTCGCCGAGCTCGCACTCCTGGATGTTGTGGCGGTCGGAGTAGTCGCCGCCGATGGGGCGGCGGCAGCCGTGGAAGTCCCCGTCGGAGTAGAGGCCGGGGTAGTCGTACTTGCTGTAGTTCGTGCCCGCCGTGCCGGTGCCGGAGCCCGAGGTCATGTGGTTGATCACCGTGTCGGTGATGACCTTCACGCCTGCCCGGTGGCAGGTGTCCACCATGTCCCGGAAGGCGGCGCGGTCGCCCAGCGGGCCCTGGATCCTGTAGCTGACCGGCTGGTACGCGGTCCACCAGGCGGGGCCCTGGACGCGCTCCTGCGGGGGCGAGACCTGGACGTAGCCGTAGCCCTTGGGGCCGAGGGTGTTCGTGCACTCGCGGGCGATCGAGTCGAAGTTCCACTCGAACAGGACGGCGGTGACCTTCTTGTCGCCGTTGGCCGTCGGGGCGGCCGCCGCGGGGGTCGCCGGGGCGGCCAGCGCCGTCGTCAGGCCGAGCGCCAGCGCGGCGGTGGCCAGCCCGGCCGTCGGCCGCCGGGAGGCGTGGATGAGGCCTAACCTCATGGGTGTGCTCCTCGTGGGGGTGCGGATGCGGGTGCGGCAGGCCCGCCGTACCGGTCGACGGGACGGCGGGCCACAGGGGTTGAAAGAACTTGCCGTAACTTTCAGCAAGACCTTGAGCAAGCTAGGCGTGGCGTCCCGAGAGCGTCAAGACGTCGGACACGGGCAATTCCGCCTGCCCGCTGTCCGCATACGCGAAGAAGCCCGCCCCCCGAGGGGGCGGGCTTCTTCGCGTGCCGCGCGAGGGCGGCGGGATGTCTCAGCCGAGCACGACCGGCAGCTCGAACAGGTCGTTCTGGGTGACCACCGGCTTGTTCCGCAGCTCCTCGCGCGGCACCGCGAGACGCAGCTCGGGGAAGCGGGCGTACAGCGCGGGGAGCGCCACCGAAGCCTCCAGGCGGGACAGCGCCGCACCCGGGCAGACGTGCGGGCCGTGGCCGAAGGAGATGTGACGGATCGACGCGCGGGTGACGTCGAAGTCGCCCGCCGTCGGGCCGTGCTGCTCCTCGTCCCGGCCGATCGCGCCGTGGGACACGATCAGCGCCTCGCCCTTCGGCAGCACCCGGTCGCCGACCTGGATGTCCTCGCTCGCGAACCGGATGAGCACGTGCGAGGTCGGCGTCGACCAGCGCAGGGTCTCCTCGATCACGTTCTCCCAGGGCACCTCGCCCTTGAGGACCAGGGCGCGCTGCTCCGGGTGGGTCTCCAGGGCGACCACGGCGTTCACGATGAGGCTGATGGTCGTCTCGTGACCGGCCGCCACCATCAGCTGGAGGGTGTTGGTGATCTCCTCCGTGCTGAGCCGGTCGCCGTCCTCCGAGGCCTCGATCAGCGCGCTCGTCAGGTCGTCGCCGGGCGACTCCTTCTTGCCCGCCACGATCCCGGCGAAGAGCGTGCCGAGGTCCGCCATCATCTGCGGCACCTCCTCCGGAGGCGTCTGCGTCGAGAAGAACTTCTCGAACAGCGCCTTCATCCGCGGGTGGTCCGCCGCGTCCACGCCCATCAGCTCGCTGACCACGCTCATCGGCAGCGGGTAGGCGAACTCCGCCTTCAGGTCCACCGTCTCGCCCGCCGGACGCTCCGCGAGCCGGTCGAGCAGACCCGCCGTCAGGGCCTCGATGCCGGCCCGCAGCCGCTCCACCCGGCGCGCGGTGAGCGCCTGGGCGACCAGCGTGCGCAGCCGGCGGTGCTCCTCGCCGTCCACCGTCAGCATCGACCTGCCGGGGTTGGCGAGGCCGATCAGCGGCCAGTCCAGCGGTATCTCGCCGCGCTGCCAGGCCCCCCACCGCTCGATGTCCTTGACGAGCCGGGAGTCCGTGAGGAGCGCCCGGGCCTCGGCGTGGCGGGTGACCGCGTAGCAGGGCACGCCGCCGGGCAGCACGACGCGGGCCAGCGGACCGGCCTCGCGGAGCCGGGCGCCCTCGCCGTCGAGGTCCGTGACGAAGGGGTCGAGGACCACGGGCTCGGCGGCGGTGTGGTCGATGGGGCAGGTCATGCGGTCCCTCCAAGGGCGGGGGTCGGGGTGTACGTCACCGGCAGCGCGGTCAGGCCGCGCAGCCAGGGGGAGGGGCGACGTGTCAGGGCGGTCTCGGAGACGGCGAGGTCGACGTCCGGCAGCCGGTCGAGCAGGACCTCGATGCCCGTCCGGGCGATGGTCTCGGCGACCTCCTGCGCGGGGAACGGACAGCGGTGCTCGCCGTGACCGAAGGAGAGGTGGGCGTTGTTGCCGCCGGTGAGGGCGCCGGCGTCGGCCCGGACGTGCGGGTCGGCGTTGGCGGCGGCGAGGCCGAGGAGCACCAGGTCGCCGCGGTCGATCCGCTTCCCGCCCAGGTGGGTGTCGCGCGAGGCCCAGCGGCCGGCGACGTTCTGCGTGGGGGTGTCCTCCCACAGCACCTCGTTCATCGCCTCGCCGACGCTGTGCCGGCCGCCGGAGAGCGAGGCCGCGAAGCGGTCGTCGGTCAGCATCAGGCGCAGCGAGTTGCCGATCCAGTCGGCGGTCGGCTGGTGGCCCGCGGCCATCATCACCATGAGGTCCTGGGCGACCTCCTCGACGGTGAACCCGACGGTGTTGCCGAGCATCCGCGAGGCGACGTCATCGCCGGGCTCCGCGGCCTTGGCGGTGAGCAGCGCGACCATCGCCCCCGCCAGGTGCTGCTGGCCGGCCAGCGCGCCGGGACCGCCGTTGATCATGTCGTTCATCGCCGTGACCAGCGCCGGGCCCTCCTCGTCCGCGAAGCCGTAGATGCTCGCGAGGACCCGGACGGGGAGCAGCATCGCGTACTCGGCGATGATGTCGCACGCGCCCTTGCCGCACAGCCCGTCGATCAGCTCGTCGGCGAAGCGCTCGGCGCGCCGCCGCAGTTCGAAGGGGTCGACGGACTCCAGCGCGGTCGAGATCACCTCGGCCCGCTCGCGGTGGCGCTCGCCGACCGTGTAGAGGATCGACGGCTGTTTGCGGCCGATCATGGGCAGCAGCGGCCAGTCGGCGGGGATGGCGTCCCACTGGTTCCACAGTTCGGAGTCGCGGGAGAAGAGCACCGGGTCGCTGGTGACCTGGTGCAGCTCCCGGTAGCCGAGGACCAGCCAGGCGGGCACGTCGCCGTCGAGGACGACCGGGGCGACGGCCCCGTGGTCCCGCCGGATCCGCCGGTACAGCTCGACGGGGTCGGTGTGGAAGCGCGGCCCGCTCAGCGGGACCGGCGCGGGCTCGGCAGGGTTCACGGGGCGGGCTCCGGGACGGGCCGCGGACCCTGCTCGGGGTCGGCGGCGACGACGTTCTTCAGGTGCTCGACGAGCGAGATGAGGACCTGCTTGCTGGACTCCCGCGAGCGGGCGTCGCAGAAGACCAGCGGGACCTCGTCGGCGAGGTCGAGGGCCTCGCGGATCTCGGCGGGGGAGTGCGAGGGGCCGCCGAAGTCGTTGCAGGCGACGACGAACGGGGTGCCGTGGTGCTCCAGGCGGTCGACGGCGTACCAGGAGTCCGCGATCCGGCGGGTGTCGACGAGGACGACCGCGCCGAGCGTCCCGGAGAAGAGCCGGTCCCACAGGAACCAGAACCGCTCCTGGCCGGGCGCGCCGAACAGGTACAGCACGTTGCGCGCGTCCAGCGAGATCCGGCCGAAGTCGAAGGCGACGGTGGTGGCCGTCTTGGCGGCGACGCCGACGGTGTCGTCGATGCCCTCGCCCGCCTGCGACATGGTCTCCTCGGTGTTCAGCGGGCGGATCTCGCTGACCGAGCGGACGAGGGTGGTCTTGCCGACTCCGAAGCCGCCGACGACGACGATCTTCAGTCCGTTGTCGGCGGTGCTGCTCAGGGTCTGGTGCTGCTCAGAGATTGCGGAGTCCAACGAGCACCTGCTCCAGGATGTCGTGATCGGGAAGGCGGTACGAGGTGGGGCGCGGGTGCCGTGCGCTGATCCGGCCGGTGTCGTGCAGGTCGGCCAGGAGGATCCTGGTGATCGACACCGGCAGCCCGAGTCCGGCCGCGACCTCCACCACGGCGGTGGGGAAGCGGCACATGCGGAGGATGGCGGCGTGCTCGGACTGCATGCCGGGCACCGGATCGCTCTCCGCCACCACGAGCGTGACCACGTCGAAGGCGGTCGATCCGGTGCCGCTGCGGCCGCCGGTCAGGGTGTAGAGGCGGTCGGGGGAGTCGTCGCGACCCGGCCTGACGCGGCTCATCCCCGCGGCCTCGCGACGAGGTGCTCGCCCAGCTGCTCGACCAGCTCGGTCATGTTGTGCCCGACGAGCCCGGCGTCGGCGTCCTCGTCGGCGACCAGCGCGAGGTGGGCGCCCTCCCCGGCCTCGACGATGAAGAGGATGCCGCCGTAGAACTCGGCCATCGCGGAGCGGACCCCGCCGGTGCCGTCGCCGAACTCCACGGACGCCCCGTGCGACAGGCTCTGGATGCCCGCGGCGATGGCGGAGAGCTGGTCGGCCTGGTCGACGGAGAGGCCGGAGGTGCGGCAGAGCTTGAGGCCGTCCCGGGAGAGGACCAGGGCGTGCCGGGTCCCCGGGGTCCGTTCCAGCAGGCCCTCCAGGAGCCAGCTGAGCTTGTCGTCGGTGGTCGTGCCGGTCATCGCGGATTGCCTTCCGAATGGGGGTGGTTCGAGGACGGCGTGGTCGGTTCCGTCGCGGGGGGAGCGGAGGGGTCGGGACCGGCGGCGGGGGTCCCGCCGGACGGGGCCGGGGCCCCGGTGCCGCGCAGGCCGCTCTGGAAGCCGCCGAAGCGGGCGCGGGCCGCCTCGCCGGTGCGGGGCGCGGCCGGGCGGGCCGGTTCGGCGGGGGCCTTGCCGGTCTCCTGGTGCGCGGCCAGGGTCTTGCCCCGCCGCCTGCGGGGCAGCAGGATCCCGGACCCGTCCGTACCGGCGGGGGCCTCGCCCCCGGCCCGGGGGACGGCCTCCGGCTCGGCGGGCGGCACGGAGTCGGGGGCGGTGCGGGGGGCGGGTACGGCGAGCGGCGCGGCGGGCCGTTCGGCGGCGGGCGGCCCGGCCGTCTCGGCGCCGCGGGTGACGATCTCCTGGGGGACCATCAGGACGACGCCGGTGCCGCCGCGGGCGGAGGGCCGGAAGGAGACCGACAGGTTGTGCTTGCGGGCCAGCCGGCCGACCACGTGCAGGCCGAGGCGGGTGCCGGAGAGTCCGGCCAGGTCCTGGGCCGTCGCGTCGACGGCGGCCTCGGCGCGCCGGAGCTGGACGTCGCTCATGGTCAGGCCGCTGTCCTCGACGGTGATGACGACGCCGGCCGGGACCTCCTCCACGTAGACGTGGACCTCCGCGCTCGGCGGGGAGAAGTTGGCGGCGTTGTCGAGGATCTCCGCGAGCGCGTGCATGACGCCCTCGGCGGCGTGGCCGGCGACGGCCGCCTCGCACTTGGAGTGCAGCCGGACCCGCTGGTAGCCGGCGATGCGCCCCATGGCGCCGCGCAGGATCGACTCCATGACGATGGGCCGGGCCCAGCGGCGGCCGGAGCGGGCGCCGGTGAGGACGGCGACGGAGTCGGCGAGCCGGCCCGCCTGGGCGGTGCGGTGGTCGAGGTGCAGCAGGTCGGCGAGGACGTCCTCGTCGGCGTGCCGGTGCTCCATCTCGCGCAGGTCGGCCATCATGCTCGTGGCCAGCGCCTGCATGCGGCCGGCCGCGTTGGCGGCGGCGGCGAGGGCGGCGGAGCGGGCGGACTCGGCGCGGCGCAGCCGCTGCTCCAGGCCGGCGACCGCGGCCGCGTGGCCGGCGGCGAGCCGTTCGGCCTCGGCCCGCTGGGCGCGGACGAGTTCGTCGGTCCGGGCCGTGTGGGCGGCCGCCTCGGCGGCGACAGCGGCCTCGTGACGCTCCTTCAGGGCATCGGTCTCGCGCTCGAAGGCGGCTTGCCGCCGGGCGGCGTAGGTGTCCTGGGAGGCGACCTGGGCGGCCAGCTGTTCGGCCCGCCTGGCCAGGCCGCGGGCGGTCCGCGCGTACCAGGTCAGGGCGAAGGTGGCGGCCCCGAGGAGCAGCACCCCGCAGACCGCGAACCAGGCGAGTGAGGGGCGGACTTCGGCCGGGGCGGCACTCGTCGCGGCGGCGGTGAGCGCACCACCCGCGGCGACGGTCAGCAGGGAGGCGATCAGGGCAGGGCGGAACGGGGTGGGCGACGCCGACATCAACCGGACTCTCGAGAGGCAGGCACAGGGGAGGTTCGGAACGACCGCACTATAGAGGCGTTCTTGATCGGTTCGGAACTCTCCCTGACCGGATTGGCATCCGGACTGATACAAAACCTTCCAAATGGTGGCCGCTGGTTCCGCCCCGGCCCCGTCCACCGGCCCGCCGCGCCCCTCACTCCCGCCCTCCGGGCAGAATGACGGACCGTACGGCACGTCCCCGACCGGAAGGCACACCGGTGAAGCTGCCCGACTCAGGCCGCGGCGTCCTCGTCAGCGGAGCCTCCCGAGGGCTCGGCCGGGCGGTCGCCCGGGCCTTCGCGGCCAACGGCGACCGGGTCGCCGTCCACTACGGCACCCGCGCCGACGAGGCCCGTTCCACCCTCGACTCCCTCGAAGGGACCGGACACGTCCTGGTCGGCGGCGACCTCGCGGACCCCGCGGAGGCGGCCCGGGTCGTCGACGCGGCCGCCGAGGCCCTCGGCGGGGACGGCGGCGGGGTGGACGTCCTGGTGAACAACGCCGCCGTGAACCTCCCGCACCCCCTCGCGAAGACGCCGTACGAGGAGTGGGCGGCGCTCTGGCAGCGGCACGTCGCCGTGAACCTGCTCGCCACCGCGAACCTGAGCCACCTCGTCGCCCGCCGCCTGATCGACCGGGGCGCGGCCGGACGGATCGTCAACATCGGCTCCCGGGGCGCCTTCCGGGGCGAGCCCGACCACCCCGCCTACGGCGCCACCAAGGCCGCCGTCCACGCGCTCGGCCAGTCCCTCGCCGTCTCCCTGGCTCCGCACGGCATCGCGGTCGCCTCGGTCGCCCCCGGCTTCTTCGCCACGGAACGGGTCGCGCCCCGCCTCGAAGGCCCCGGCGGCGCCGCGATCCGCGCGCAGAGCCCCTTCGGAAGGGTCGCAGACCCGGACGAGATCGCGGCCGCCGTCCTCTGGCTCGCCTCGCCCGCCGCCGAATGGGCCTCCGGGACGATCCTGGACCTCAACGGAGCCTCGTACCTCCGGAGCTGAAACCGGCGCACCCCGGGCGCGAGGACGCGCGCGCCGGGGGCGCGGTTCGAACGCCTGCCGCCCGTGCGCCTGCCCGAAAGGATGAACGGCGGGCATCGGCGGCGTTTCCCGCCGGGGCCGCCGCCACCCTGCTGCCGTGCGTAAGGAGCGCGAGTTCACGGTCCCCTCCCAGCGGGCGCCCCGACGGGCCCGGCCGGGTCCCGGTCCGGCCGGCCGGTCCGCGAGCGGTCCCCCGGCCCGGCCGGGCGTGCGGGACCGGGCGCGGTACTGGGTCGACCGGACCGTGGTGCGCGGGGCGACCGCCCTGGCCGCCTGGCTCGCCCTGGCCTGCCTGACCCTGGTGGCGCCCGTGAGCGCCCTGCTCGTGTGGACCGACGACGCGTCGCCCGACACCCTCCAGGGCAAGGCGGCCACCGTCTGGCGGACCGTCGGCCAGACCCTCCGGCTCGGCGGCGAGGTCGGCCCGCCGCTGCGGGTCGCCCTCTCGGTCTTCCTGGCCCTGGTGTCGCTGCTGTACGTCTCCACCCTCGTCGGCATCGTCACCACCGCCGTCACCGACCGGCTGGCGGAGCTGGAGCGCGGGCAGACCACGGTGGTCGAACGCGGCCACACGGTGCTGCTCGGCTGGTCCGAACAGGCGCCCACGGTCCTCGCCGAACTGCTCGCCGCCCACGCCCAGCGGCGCGGGGGCGCGGTGGTCGTGCTGGCGGACCGCGACAAGGCGGAGACCGAGCGGGAGGCGCGGGACGCGCTGCCGTCCCGCGTCCGGATCCGGCTGCTGTGCCGCCGGGGCCGCCCCACCGACCCGGCCGCCCTGGCCCGCGTCACCCCCGCCGCGGCGGAGGCGGTCGTCGTGCTGCCGCCGGACGGTCCCGGCGGCGACGCGCAGGTGATCAGAACGCTCCTCGCGCTCCGGGCGGCGGTGGGGGAGGGCTGCCCGGTACGGGTCGTGGCGGCGGTCAGGGACGGCGCCCACCTGGCGACCGCCCGCCTGGCCGCCGGGCCCGGCGCGGTGGTCCTGGACGTCGACGACCTGGCGGCCCGGCTGCTCGTCCAGTGCGTCCTGGAGCCCGGCCTGGCGCTCGTCCTGGAGGACCTGCTGGACTTCGCCGGCGCCGAACTCCACACCCTCCACCGGCCCGGTCTCGCCGGCCGCCGCTACGGCGAACTCGCCGCCGCCTGCCCCGACTCCTGCGCGGTCGGGATCGTCCGGCGGGACGGCACCCCGCGCCTCAACCCCCCGCGGGACACCGAGCTGGCCCCCGGCGACGGCCTCCTCGTCCTGGCCGAGGACCACCGCGCGGCGGTCCTGGCCACCGGACCGGTCGGAGCGGCCGGACCCGCCGGACCCGCCGCCACGGCGGCCCCCTGTCCCGTTCCGCCCGCCCCCGAGTCCGCACCCCGCAGGGCCCTGGTCCTGGGCTGGAACGGCCGGGCCGAGCGGGTGCTGGAGGGGCTGGCGAGGGGCGGGGTGGCGGCGGTGCGGGAGGACGGCGGCGGGGTGCCGGCGGAGCCGGAGGCGTACGACCACGTGGTGGTCCTCGCCGGCCCGGACGGCGACGGCCGGCCGGACCCCGACGGCCGCACCCTGGTCGCCCTCCTCCACCTCCGGGCGCGCGAACGGCGCTCGGGCCGGGCCGTACCGGTGGTGGCCGAGCTCACCGACGCCCGCAACCGCCCCCTCGCCCCCGCCGGCCCCCGCACCGACCTCCTCGTCACCGGCCGGCTGACCGCCCTGCTCCTGGCCCAGGTGTCCCAGAACGGCCACCTGGCGGCCGCCTTCGACGAGCTGTTCTCCCCCACCGGCGACGGCGTCCGCCTCCGTCCCGCCGCCGACTTCCTCCCGTCCGGCACCGAGGCCACCTTCGGGGACCTGGTCGCGGCGGCCGCCCGCCAGGGCGCCGCCGCCATCGGCTACCGCCCCCGCGACTGCGCCGTCCCCCGCCTCAACCCGCCGAAGGCCGCGTCCAGGACCTGGTCCGCGGGCGACGTCCTGATCGTGGTCTGCGGGGCGTGACGCGGAGGCGGAAGCGGCGTGACACGGAGGCCGGGGCGTCGAAGGAGCCTTCCGGCGACTTGCCGTTTTTCGCAATTGGTCACATCGCTCAGTAGGATCGCGGGGTGAACGAGAACCCGCCCCCGTGCCCCGAATGCTCCGGCGTCTACACCTATGAGATGGGCGCCCTGCTGGTCTGCCCCGAATGCGGCCACGAGTGGCAGGCGGGCGGCGAGGCCGCCGCCGGGACCGAGACGGACGGCGCCGGGGTGATCAAGGACGCGGTGGGCAACGTGCTCGCCGACGGCGACACGGTCACCGTCGTCAAGACCCTGAAGGTCAAGGGCAGCCCCAGCGGCATCAAGGCCGGCACCAAGGTCCGCAACATCCGCCTCGTGGACGGCGTCGACGGGCACGACATCGACTGCAAGGTGGACGGCTTCGGCCCCATGCAGCTCAAGTCGAGCGTGGTCAAGAAGGTCTGACCCCCGCCATGACCAGGACCGCGCCGCTCTACCAGCTGAAAGCGGAGTTCTTCAAGACCCTCGGCCACCCCGTGCGCATCCGCGTCCTGGAGCTGCTGAGCCAACGGGAGCACGCCGTCTCGGAGATGCTCGCCGAGGTCGCCGTGGAGCCCGCCCACCTCTCGCAGCAGCTCGCCGTGCTGCGGCGCGCGAACCTGGTCGTCGCCCGCCGCGAGGGCTCCGCCGTGCGCTACGCGCTCACCGACCCGGGGGTGGCGGAGCTGCTCGCCGTCGCGCGGGCGATCCTCTCCGGCGTCCTCGCCGGACAGGCCGAACTCCTCGCCGACCTGAGGGCGGCCGGCCCGGAGCCCGTACCCGGCCCGGCTCCGGCGCCCGGCCCGGAGCCCGTACCCGGCGACTGACGCGGGTCGCACGGGGAGCGGCCCTCCCGGCCCGTGCGGCCTTCCGCGTCCCGGGTTCCTGGTCCGCGCCGTCGCGCCCCGTGCCGTACCGGCCGGCCAACGCCCCGATCAGGACGTCTCCTTGGGGGATGCGAGCGGGCGCCCGCCGTCTTCTCGTGGCATCCGACAGTACGGATGACCGGCGGGGGCGACGCAGACTCGGTGCCTGACGGAAGCGCCACCCGGGGACCACGAGGGGAAGCACGATGACGGTGCGGCAGTACGACGGGATCGGCGAGGCGTTCGAGGGCTTCAAGGCCCTGCCCCTCGCCCGCTACGGGGAGGTGCCCAGCGTCCTGGAACTGGTCGGCGACGTCACCGGCAGGTCGGTGCTCGACCTCGCCTGCGGCACCGGCTTCTACAGCCGGGAGCTCAAGCGGCGCGGCGCGGCGGACGTCCTCGGCGTCGACATCTCCTCCGAGATGATCGCCGCCGCCCGGGCCATCGAGGACCGCGACCCGCTGGGCCTGCGCTACGAGGTCGGCGACGTCGCCGAACTGCGCCCGTTCGACGAGCCGTTCGACCTCGCGCTCGGCGTGCAGTGCCTCAACTACGCGAGCTCCGTCGCGGAGATGGAGCGCATGTGCGCCAACGTCCACGCCCATCTGGTGCCGGGAGGACGGTTCTACGTGTTCGCGCAGAAGCCCGACTACGCCTTCGACTGCGCGTCCCTGGAGTCGTACGGCTTCCGCTGCGAACCGACCGGCGAGGAGATCGAGACGGGTCCCCGGGTCCGGGTCACCGCCCTCCTCGACCCGCACCCCATCAGCATCGTGGGCGCCGCCCCGCGCCGCGAGGTCTACGAGGACGCCCTGGCCGGGGCCGGGTTCCGCGACGTGGAGTGGCTGCCGCTGCGGATCTCCGCGGCGGGCTACGAGGCGTACGGCGAGGAGTTCTGGGCCGACCTCCTCGCCCACCCGCCGCTCGAACTCCTCCGCTGCCGCGCCTGACCGGCCCCGAAACCCCCTGAGGGGCGCCCCGCGGCCCGCCGCCGCCGGGCGCCCCTCAGGGCCCCGCCGCGTTCCTGCCCCGGCGGGGCCTACGCGCCCGGGAGTTCGGACAGGAGGTCCGGATTGACGATCCGGAGGATCGTCGCGACCTGCCCGGGATCGGCCGCCGCCCACAGGACCCGCCGCGCCGCCCGGTACTTGGCGGCGAGCCGCTCGCGCGGCTCCGGCGCGAGCCGCGCCGCCCGGTCCGCGCGGCTGTTGTGCGCGTTGTCGGCGATCTTCACCAGGGTGGCGTCGGGATCCCGCGCGACGCGCCGGATCTTCTCCTCGTACGAGCCTCCGGGCTCGTTGGTGACCGCCTCGACGATCCGGACGACCCGGTCGGGGACCCCGGCGGCCCGCAGCTCCCCCGCGGTCCACGGGGTGTCCTCCAGGACGTCGTGGAGCAGTCCCGCCATGGCGAGCTCCGGCCCGAGCGGGGCGAGCCCGGCGGCGACGGCCCTGACGTGCTCCACGTACGGGACACCGGTCTTGTCGGTCTGACCGGCGTGCGCGCGGCCGGCCAGCGCGTCCACCTCGGCGAGCGTCATCATGTGCCCATCATCCCGCCCCGGGGTGCGCGCGCGGAACAGGAACCGTCCCGCGGCGACGGACTGTTCCCGCCTTCGTGACTCTCGGCGCGACGCTCGTCCCCACCTCCCGGCGTCCCGGGTCCGCGCGGTGTCCCGGCGGCGAGCCGGAACAGGCCATGGTCGTCGGCGCGCCCGTGCGGGCGGGCCAGTGGTCCATCGACGACCCCGTGACTTCACGAGAAGACAACTGCCCAGCAAGACGCCAGGGTTACCGTGATCCGGACGCGTCCGGTCCGGGGGTTGTGGGCCGGTTCGGGCGGGCAGGTTTGCAGCGTTGCGTGGCGGGAATTGTCGGCCGTCAGTAACAGCGGCAACATACAACGGGTTCCGAGGACTGAAGGAGGTGGAGCGACCATGCCCCTGCATGCCGTCGAAATCCCCGCGTTGTGGATGCCTCATCCACTCAAGGTCAATCCGCACCTGCCGGGGCTCCGCGCCGAGAGCGAGACCTGGGCCCGCGAGATGGGCATGCTGGACAGCGGCGACGATCGGCCCGACCGCCGGCCGATCTGGACCCAGGCCCAGTTCCGGGCCATGACGGTGGACCTGCTCACCGCCTGGACCCTGCCCGACGCCTCACCCGCCGCCCTCCGGCTCAACCACCGTTTCAACATCTGGGCCCTCGCCTGGGACGACTACTTCGCCCACTCCTTCAAGCGGACGAGCGACCTCCAGGGCGCCCACGACTTCACCGCCCGGCTCCACGCCTTCCTGCGCCCGGAGGAGGGCGCCCGCCTGCCCGAGCCGGTCAACGCCGTCGAACGCGGCATCGCCGACCTCCAGCAGCACCTCTTCCCGCCCCGGCTCGCCCACTGGCGGCAGGAGTTCAGCCGCGCGCTGGCCCGGTACGTCGACGCGGGCGTCGAGGAGCTGGCCAACAGCCGCACCGGCCGGGTCCCCCACCTCATCGACTACGCCCCCTTCCGGCGCGAGAGCTTCGCCGCCCACACCGCGCCCTACTCCGTCGAACTCGCCACGGGCGCCCGAATACCGGAGCGGATCCGCCACCACCGGACCGTGCGCGGCCTCACCGCCGCGTTCATGGACGTCATGGGCCTGGCGAACGACATCGCCTCCTACGAGCGGGAGGTCCACGAGGAACACGACGTGAACAACCTCGTCGTCGTCCTCGGCACCTCCCTGGGCATCCCGCTGCGCGAGGCCGTCCCGGCCTCCGTCCACCTGGTCAACTCCCGCATGCGCGACTTCGAACAGCTCCGCGAGGAGGACGTCCCCCTGCTCGCCCGCCGCGCCGGGCTCGACCCGGAGGAGCGGGCCGAGCTGGACACCTGGCTGGGCGGGGCGTGCAGCTTCCTCTCCGGCCTCCACGCCTGGTACACGGGCGCGCCCCGCTACGTCCCCACCGACCCGGCCTTCCCGGAACAGCGCCTGCCCGCCTCGGCTCCCCCCGAGCAGTGGTACGGAAGGGGTGCCGGCCGGCACGCGGCGACACCCCCCTCCGCCGTCGGGCTCGGTGTCGACGCCGAGCCGTGACGGACCTACCGGAGCCGCAGCAGCCGCTGCAGCCGCTCCCACCATGACGGCCGTGCCCCCGGCCGTCCGGCCGGCCCGGGGGCGACGGCGGGAGCCGCCTCCGGCGCCGCGGCCGGCGCCGGGATCCCGGCCGCGTGCGGCGGCGGGGCGGCGGGCAGCGGAGCCTCGGACTGGTGGCCCCGCGGCGCCCGCGGCGCGAACGAGACCGGAAGCGCCGTCAGGTGCCGCGCCCAGGTGGAGGAGCGCCAGCTCAGCTGCTCCTCCGGGACGGACAGGGCGATGTCGGGCAGCCGGGTGAGCAGGATGTCGATGCCGGTGTCGGCGATGATGCGGCCGACGTCCTGCCCGGGGCACTCGTGGCTGCCGGCGCTGAAGGACAGGTGCGCGCGGTTGTGGTGCACGGGCGCCGCCGGATCCGGGCGGACCGCCCGGTCCATGTTCCCGGCGGCCAGGCCCAGCAGCAGCATGTCGCCCGCCATGATCCGCTGACCGCCGAGCGTGGTGTCGCCGTTGGCGTAGCGGGACGGGCAGACCATCAGCGGCGGCTCGTCCCACAGGACCTGCTCGACGGCCTCCGGCAGCGTCATCTGACCGCCGGCCAGCGAGCCGCGGAACCGCGGGTCGGTGACCACCATCCGCAGCACGTTCGACATCAGGTTGGCGGTGGTCTCGTAGCCGGCGAGCAGGACCAGGCGCAGGTGGTGCACGACCTCCTCGTCGGTGAGCCCCGCCGGGTGGGACAACAGCGCGGAGGCGATGTCCTGTCCGGGCTTCACGTGCTTCTCCTGGACCAGCCGTTCCAGGCTGGCCACCACGAACGCGTTGCTGGCGAGTGAGGTCTCGGTGGCCTTGAAGAGGTCCCGCGCGGCCTGGACGAGCTCCGGCGCCTCCTCGTCGGACATGCCCAGCAGGTGGATCAGCGTGAGCATCGGCAGGTGCTCGGTGAAGCGGTCGACCAGCTCCGCCTCGCCCGCCTCGCAGAAGGTGTCGATCAGCTCGTGGGCGAAGCGGTTGATGCGGCGCCGGATCCCCCGGTGGTCGAACTGGTCGAGCGAGGCGGTGACGGCGCTGCGCAGCCGCTGGTGCTCCTCGCCGTCCGCGCAGACGCAGTCGGGGCGCCAGCCGATCATCGGCATCAGCGGCGAGGTGGCGGGGTCGATCTCCCCGGTGCTCCAGCCGTGCCAGACCCGGGGGTCGCGGGAGAACTGGGTCGCGCGGGTCGCCACGTCCCGGTTCTCGTTGTAGCCGAGGACGAGCCAGGCGCGCACGTCGCCGTCGAGGAGGACGGGCGCCACCGGTCCGTGGGCGGCGCGCAGTTCCTCGTACAGGCCCATGGGGTCGGTCTCGGCGGCGGGGCCGTAGAGCCGGGCCGCGCCGCCGGGTCCGGTGGCCGCGTGGGCCGGGCAGCCGGGTGGTGGGACGAGCCCCGGGGCCTGTGCGGCGTGCTCGTGGGCGGGGAGGGTCATGCGGTCTCCTGGGCGGCGAGGGAGCACAGGTAGACCATCAGCGAGAGCAGCGCGTCCCGGCAGGACGCCCGGTCGCGGGCGTCGCAGGTGACCAGGGGGACGGAGTCGCTGAGGGCCAGCGCCGTGCGCAGTTCGGGTAGCGGGTACTGGGGGGCCTCGGGGAAGGTGTTGACGGCCACCACGAAGGGGACGCGGCGGTCCTCCAGGCGGGTGATGATCTCGAAGCAGACCTCGATCCTGCGGGTGTCCACGAGGACCACGGCGCCGAGCGCGCCCTCGAAGATCCCGTTCCACAGGAACCAGAAGCGCTCCTGTCCCGGGGTCCCGAACAGGTAAAGGATCAGCTCCTCGTTGATGCTGATCCGGCCGAAGTCCATCGCGACGGTCGTGGTGTTCTTGCCGGTCACGCCGGGGTTGTGGTCGATCCCGACGCCGGCCTGGGTCATGCGTTCCTCGGTGGTCAGCGGCTGGATCTCGCTCACCGCTCCGACCATCGTCGTCTTGCCCACGCCGAAGCCGCCGACGACGACCACCTTGACGCCCCTGGCGCCGTGCGGCAGCAGCAGGTCGGGTGCGCGCGGCCCCGCCCTGAGCGTGTCAGAGTCTCCGTAGTCCATGGATCACCGCCTCCAAAAGGCCGCGGTCGGGGAAGGCCGCGACGGGCACGGGCGCAATCGCCTCGACGCGTTCGTCGTCGACGAGCTGGGACAGCAGCACGGTGACGACGCTGAACGGAAGGCTGAGGTAGGCCGAGACCTCGGCCACCGACAGCGGGTACTCGCACATGGTGAGGATGGACGCCTGCTCGGGTTGCATCGAGGGCTCGGGCTCGGCCCTCGTCGCGATCAGGGTGACCAGGTCGAAGGTCTTGGCCGAGGACCCCTCGCCGCCGGTGATGACGTACAGCGGTACGGGGGTGCCCTCCTCCCAGGGCTTCGGGTTGTCCGAGGTCACATCGCCTGCCGGACGTCTTCACGCGGCGGACTGGTCATGTGCCGGCCGATCCTGGTCACGAGGGTCCGCATGCGGTCGCCGAGCAGGCCGGCGTCCACCTCCGCGTCGGCCAGGACGGCGAGGTAGGCGCCGGGGCCGGCCGCCATCAGGGAGAAGTAGCCGCCGTCGGCCTCGATGCCGACCATGTGGGTCGAGCCGTTCCCGTGCGGGAACATCTGCGCGATCGCCCGGGCGAGGCTCTGGATGCCGGAACAGGCGGCGGCGATCGCGTCGGCGGTGTCGGGCGCCGTGTTGGCCTGGCCGATGCTGAGACCGTCCGCCGAGAGGACGACCACGTGCCGCACGTGCGGCACGCTGCCCGCGAGCTCGGTGAGCATCCAGTCGATGTTGGGCAGTGGCTGCATGTTATTCGACCTCATCAGACGGCTGGCGGTGCGGAGTGGAGGATGCGGAGCCCGAGCGCTTGTCGCCGTTGAAGGCCTCCCACATCAGCCCGGGCTGGCGGGCGGGGTTGCTCGGGGCGGGCGTGGGCTCGGGGCCGGTGCGGACGACCGGCGTGGGGACGGGCGAGTCGCGGCGGCGCTTGGGCAGGCCGTTGAGGGTCTGCCCGTCGATGAACGGCGCCGCGCCCTCGTCGAAGGAGGAGGGGAGGAGGGGGGTGGGCGGCGGTACGGGCGCCGGCGGCGGCACCGAGGGGCCGCCGCGCGACGGCAGCGGACGGAGCGGTCCTGCCGCGCGCTTCCGTGCGGGCTCAGGGGTTCTCACGACGGGCTTCTCCACCGTGGTGATCAGACGTCGGGGTACGAGGATCACGGCCCGTACGCCTCCGTAGGCGGAGGGACGCAGGTCGACGTCGCAGCCGTGCTCGCGGGCCAGTCGGGCCACCACGGGCAGACCGAGCTGGGTCACCTCGCCGAGACCGGCGAGGAAGAGGCCCGACGACGAGTCCGTCATGACGCGGTTGATGCGGCTGCGGACCTCCTCGGTGAGGCCGACGCCGCGGTCCTCGATCTCGATCGCGATGCCCGAGGGCACCTCGACGGCGCTCACCTCGACGGGGGAGTGCGGCGGCGAGAACGTCGTGGCGTTGTCGAGGAGTTCGGCGAGCAGGTGGATCAGCGGCTCGGCGCCGGGGCCGATGACCGCCGCCTCGGTGACGGACTGGAGCTTCACGCGGGGGTAGTCCACGATCCGCGACATGGCGCCGCGCAGCACGTCGTAGAGGGGGATGGGCTTCGACCACTGGCGTCCGGGGCGGGCGTCGCCGAGGACGGCGATGCTCGCCGCGAGGCGGCCGATGAGCGCGTTGCGGTGGTCGACGTCCTGCAGACCGCGGGCGAGCACGAGGTCCGTGCCGTGGACCATCTGCATCTCGCGGAGGTCCTTGGCGAGCTGGTGCACGATCGCCTGGACGCGGCGGGCGACGGCCACGAGGGCGCGCTGGGAGGAGTCCCGGGTGTTCTCCTCGGCCTCGACGGCCTGCAGGAGGGTCTCCAGGGCGTGCTTCAGCGCCTCGGTGAACTCCGGGTCGAGATGGTCGCCGAAGCGGACGGACTTCACGATCTCCGAGGTGGAGTCGCCCTTCTGGAGCCGGGCCACGGCAGCGGGCAGGAGCTGCTCGGCCATCCACACGGTGCTCGTCCGCTGGTCGGCCAGGCGCGCGAGCATCGCGGCCTCGCTCTCGGCGTGGGCCCGCCGCGCCGCCCGCAGCGCGCCCGTGTGACGGGTTTCCTCGGCCGCCCGTGCCAGGCGCACGGTCAGCGCCGCGCTGCCGACCGTGAGGGAGACCGCCGCGAAGCCGTACCAGGCCACCGGTGTCCGTATCTGCGCCGGCGCGAAGAGCAGCCCTATGGCGAAGAGGGCGGCGAGCACCGCCGGCGGGACGAGCCACACCGGAGCCGTCGCACCCGGCCTGGCTCTGGAAGTTGAACCTGCGCGAACCATCAACGGTTTCCCTAAACAGTCTGGAACAGGAAGCGGACTGAAGCGGCGCGACGTGCCGACAGGAAAGAGGGGACATTCGATCGGTTGCGTACACGTGCTCGAATGGGACCGCTGGCGGGTTCCCTCGCCCACGCGTCGATGCCCTCGTCTCCTCGCGGCCGTGCTCCGTCGGCGCCCGCTCCCAGCGTTCATGACTCGCTGTGAGCGGGGCGCAACACATCTGCGGAGCATAGTCAGTTCGGGATTGGCGTGTGACCTCGATGGAGGGAAGGGTTCTATCAGTCATTCCAGCTCCATAAGAGAGCAGGAATGCATATCGAAAATGACAACAAGCGATCAGGGCTCGTGCTTTTTACCGGTCATTCCGAAACATGCCGAGGGCGCCCGCGGCTCCCGCACGGGGAGCCCGGGCCATCACCGCCGCCGGAGGCGCACGCCGGCCCCGCGGGGCCGCGGCCCCGCGGGAGCGGGGAAGTGGGGGAGCGCCCTACTCGTCCCGCTCGCCCTCGCCCGTCGCCGTCGTCAGCGCCGCCGCCGGATCCCGGTCCGCCGGACCCGCCGGGGTCCACGCGCCCCCGTCGAAGCGGTACGGCCACCACCGGCCGTCCTCCCCGAGCCGCAGCTGCGCCTTCGCGCCCGCCACCGTCCAGCGCGCCCCCGACCGGACCAGCTCCGGGCCCTCGCCGTCCTCCCACGCCTCGGTGAGCCGCGCCGCCGCCCGCGCCAGGGCCGCCCCGTCCGGCGCCCAGGACTCCTCCAGCACCGCGAGGGCCGGGGCCCCGCCCCACCGCCACGCGCGCGTGGCCAGCTCCAGGCCCGCCCGGGACCGCCCGGTGCGCGCGGCGAGCCGCCCCGCGACCCACGCCGGAGGCCGGCCGGCCGCGAGCCGCACCGCGTCCTCGGCGACCGACAGGCCCGTCGCCGCGACGCCCGGAGGAGCCGTCCGGCCGGCGAGCAGCTCGGTGAGCAGCCGGTGCGCGCGGGCCGCCGTGTCCGCCGCCAGGAACTCCAGTGCGGCGGGCTCCACTCCGGGCTCCGGATCCGTCTCCGTGTCCAGCGACGGCGGCTCCCCGGGCGCCGCCTCCGGCACCGGCACGGCCGGCAGCGGCGGCAGGATGTCCCGCAGCGCGTACGCCTCCGCCGCCGACACCCCCGCCGGAGCGCTTCCGGCACCGGCGTCCCGCGGCGCGCCGGCCGCGGTCCCGCCGCCCGCCCGGGCGGCGCTGCGGGCCTGGAGCGCGTCCACGACGGCCCGCCGGCCCCGCCCCCGGAGGAGGAGCAGCGCGAACGGGTCCTCGTCCAGGATCCGCGCCATCTGGTGGCAGAGCGCCGCCGTGTGCGAGCAGTGGTCCCACGCCTCGCAGCCGCACTCCGGCTCCAGGTCGCCGACGCCCGGCAGCAGGTCGACGCCGACCCCCGCCGCGTCCTCCACCAGGTGCGGCGGCATCTCGTGGTCGAGCAGCGCGGCGATGTGCCCGGCGCTGTCGACGGCGAGGTCGAGCAGCCGGTCCCACTCCTCGTCCGTCAGGACGCGCACCAGTACGTCGCCGCGGTACGCGCTGCCGTCGGGGTCCTGCACGAGGGCGGTGATCCGCCCCGGCCGCACCGACACGGCCCCGACGGCGCCCGCCCGGGCGCGCTGCCGGCCCACCTTCACCTGCCGGCCGTCGAGCGCCGTGTCGTCGAGCGCCTTGAGCCACGCCCGGCCCCACCAGGTGCGGGCGAAGGCCCCGCCCCGCACGGGCGGCGGCGCCGCGAAGGTCAGCTCCCCGGACTCCTGGCCCGTCCCGTACCCGCTCATCGTCCGTCCCCGTTCCCGTTCCCGTGCTCGTCGCCGTCCGCGCGCAGCCGCACCAGCTCCGCGAGTTCCGCGTCGGTCAGTTCGGTCAGCTCCGCCGGCGCGTCGCCCGAGGTGCCGAGCACCGCGTCGGCCAGCTCCCGCTTGCGGTCGAGCAGGGCCGCGATCCGGTCCTCGACCGTGCCCTCGGCGACGATCCGGTGCACCTGCACCGGCCGGGTCTGCCCGATCCGGTAGGCCCGGTCGGTGGCCTGCGCCTCCACGGCCGGGTTCCACCAGCGGTCGTAGTGCACCACGTGCTCGGCGCGGGTGAGGTTGAGGCCCGTCCCGGCCGCCTTCAGCGACAGCAGGAAGACCGGCACCTCGCCGGCCTGGAAGCGGGCGACCATCGCCTCCCGCGCGGCGACCGGGGTGCCGCCGTGCAGGAACTCCGTCGGCACCCCGCGCCGGGCCAGGTGCGCCTCCAGGAGCCTGGCCATCCCCACGTACTGGGTGAAGACCAGGGTGCTCGCCCCCTCGGCCAGGATGGTGTCGAGGAGTTCGTCCAGGAGTTCCAGCTTCCCCGAGCGGCCGGCGAGCCGCGGCCGCTCCTCCTTGAGGTACTGGGCGGGGTGGTTGCAGATCTGCTTGAGCGAGGTCAGCAGCTTCACCACCAGACCGCGCCGCGCCATGCCCTCGGCCTCCCCGATGGCCAGCAGGTTCTCGCGCACCACCGCCTCGTACAGGCCGGCCTGTTCCGGCGTCAGGGAGACGGCCCGGTCGGTCTCGGTCTTCGGCGGCAGCTCCGGGGCGATGCCGGGATCGGACTTGCGGCGGCGCAGCAGGAACGGGCGGACGAGCGCGCCGAGCCGTTCGGCGGCCGCCGGGTCCGTGCCGTCCTCGACGGCGGCCGCGTACCGGCGCCGGAAGGCCCCGAGCCCGCCGAGCAGTCCCGGGGTCGTCCAGTCGAGGATCGCCCACAGCTCGGAGAGGTTGTTCTCCACCGGCGTGCCGGACAGCGCCACGCGCGCGCGTGCGCCGATCGTCCGGAGCCGCCGGGCGGTCGCCGAGTACGGGTTCTTCACGTGCTGTGCCTCGTCGGCGACCAGCAGCCCCCACGCCCGGGCGGCCAGCCGCTCCGCGTCGAGCCGCATGGTGCCGTAGGTGGTGAGTACGACGTCCCCGTCCGCGAGCCCGTCCAGGTCGCGCGCGGTGCCGTGGAAGCGGCGCACCCGCGTGCCGGGCGCGAACCGTTCGAACTCCCGCTGCCAGTTGCCCATCAGCGAGGTCGGGCAGACGACGAGGGTGGGTCCCGCCGTGGCCGGCTCGCCCTGCCGGTGCAGATGGAGCGCGATGACCGTGATGGTCTTGCCCAGGCCCATGTCGTCGGCGAGGCAGCCGCCGAGGCCGAGCGAGGTCATCCGGTGCAGCCAGTTCAGGCCGCGCAGCTGGTAGTCGCGCAGGGTGGCGGCGAGCCCGGCGGGCTGCGGGACCTCCCGGACGCCGCCCTCGGGGTCGGCCAGCCGCTCGCGCAGCCGCTCCAGGGCGCCGGTCGCGACGACCTCGACCTGACGCCCGTCGACCTCCGTGGTGCCGGTGAGGACGGCCGCGAGCGCGTCGACCGGCGTCACCTTCCGGTCCTGCCGCTCCCGGGCGCGCAGCAGCTCCGCCGGGTCGACCAGGACCCACCGGTCGCGCAGCCGGACGAGCGGCCGCCCGGCCTCGGCGAGCCGGTCCAGCTCGGCCCGGGTCAGCTCCTGGTCGCCCACGGAGAAGCGCCAGTTGAAGGCGAGCAGCGCGTCGGCGGAGAGGAACGAGGGCACCCCGCCGCCGGCGCCGCCCTCCGGGAGGGCGGACGCGGTTCCGCCGGAGCCGCCCCCGGGGAAGGCGGGTGCGGTCCCGGCCGGACCGGGCTCCTCCACCGGCCCGACCACCGCGCGTGCGGTGAGCCGGTCCGTCAGCTCGCGCGGCCAGTGCACCCGCGTGCCGGTCGCGGCCAGCGCGCGCGACGCCGGGCCCATCAGCTCGACGACCTCCTCGTCGGCCAGCTCCATCGTGTCCGGCACGGCCGCAGCCAGCAGCGGGGCGAGCGGCGGCCAGGCGCGCGCGGCCCGCCGCAGCGCCAGCAGGGCGTCGATCCGGGCACGGGGCCCGAGCGAGGCCGCCGCGGGCCCGGCGCCCGACCAGGCGTCGGCCGCGTCCACGACCAGCGCCGGGTCGGCGGCGGAGTGCAGCTGGAGCACCACGCGGAAGCCCGGCGTCTCCGCCGTGCCGGCCCCGCCGTCCGAGAGCTCCACGCGGAGCGACAGCCGTACGCCGGTGTCGTGACCGGCCGCCAGGTCGGCCGCCCACGCCCGCTGTTCGGGGACGGACAGCGGCTCTTCGGCGGCGAACGCCGGCCCGCCGGCGGCGAGCGCGGCGGCGGGGGTGCGGGGGAGGGTGTCGGCGACCGCGTCCAGGAAGGCCCGCAGCAGCGCCTCGGGTTCCGGCAGCAGCCGGTCCTCCGCCTCGGCGGCCCCGTCCGCGGGGTCCAGCGGCACGGCGTGCGCGGTCGGCGGCATCGAGGCGGCGAGGGTCCGCAGCCGGTCCAGCTCCTCGGGTCCCAGGGGGCCCGCCCGCCAGGCGTCGTGCCCGCCGGCCGTCACCCCGGGCAGCAGCAGTCCGCGCGCGGCGAAGTCCAGCGCCAGGAGCGCGGCACCGCCCCAGAAGGCGGCGGCCGGGTCGGCCCCGCCGGAGAGCCGGGCGCGGGCGAGGAACGGCAGGGCGTCCCGTACGGACAGGGAGAGCGCGGGGACGGACACGGTCTGGAGGTCGGTGCCGTCCACCACCGTCAGCTCGTCCGGTACCGCTCCGGCCGGTCCCGGTGAGGGAAGGGGCTCGTCCTCGGGGGACCAGAGGGCGATCCGGCCGGTGCGCGGCGGGTCGGCGGGCAGGAAGACGGCAGCGGGTGCGGCGGAGGGACGAGGGGATCCCGGCGACGACGTCAACGCACTCCTCAAATTTGACTACCGGTGAGGGAACGGCCGACCTTACCCCACCGGCGTCCCGGAACGCGCCCATCCGGGCGTGACGCCCGACACACGCGCGCCGCCCCGGCCCGGGGGGTGGGGAACGCCCCACCCCCCGGCCCCGGCCCGCCCCCGGGCGCGGCCGGGTGGTGACGCCATGGTTCCGGGCCGTCACGGATCCGTACGGTGAAGACCGCCGCCGCCCCCTCGGCGCGGACGGCAGCCGCCCCCTCTCACAGAAGCCGGAGCCCGCCCATGCCCCAGGCCACCGCCCTCGCCCCCGCCCCGGCGCCCGCCGCACGGACGAGGGGCGGCGGCAGCGAGTTCTCCCCGCTCCTGCGCCTGGTGAAGGGCCAGGGCCTGCTCGACCACCGTCCCGGCTGGTACGCCCGGGACATCGCCCTCACCCTCCTCGGCTTCGCCGCCGTGGCCGTCGTCCTCCTCCTCGCCGGCCCCACCTGGTGGTCCGTCCTCCTCGCCGTCCCCCTCGCGCTGCTCTCCGCCCGCGCCGCCTTCACCGCGCACGACGCGGGCCACGCCCAGATCACCGCGGACCGCCGGGCCGGCCGGGCGGTCCAGCTCGTCCACGCCAACCTCCTCCTCGGCATGAGCCGCGAGTGGTGGAACGACAAGCACAACCGCCACCACGCGAACCCCAACCACCTCGACAAGGACCCGGACGTCGCCGCCGACGTCCTCGTCTTCGCCGAGCACCAGACCGCGGGCCGCACCGGCCTGCGCGGCTTCCTCACCCGCCACCAGGCCCTGCTCTTCTTCCCGCTGACCACCCTGGAGGGCCTCGCGCTCAAGCTGTACGGCGTCCGGGCCCTGCTCGCGAAGGACGGCCCCTACCGCACCCGCGGCGAGCGCCTCACCGAAGGCGCCCTGCTCCTCCTCCACTTCGCCGGCTACGCGGCGCTGCTCCTCACCGCCCTCACCCCCGCCCAGGCCCTCGTCCTCGCGCTCGTCCACCAGATGCTGTTCGGCGTCCACCTCGGCCTGGCCTTCGCCCCCAACCACAAGGGCATGGAGCGGCCCGACGAGCACGAGGACGGCGACAGCTGGGGCCACCTGCGCCGCCAGGTCCTGACCTCCCGCAACATCCGGGGCGGCGCCCTCACCGACTGGTTCCTCGGCGGCCTCAACTACCAGGTAGAGCACCACCTCTTCCCGTCCATGCCCCGCCCGCACCTGCGGCTCGCCCAGCCCGCCGTCCGCGCCCACTGCCGGGCCCTGGGCATCCCGTACACCGAGACCGGCTTCGTCGACTCCTACCGGCAGGCGCTCGGCCACCTCCACGAGGTGGGCGCCACCCTCCGCGAGGAGCGCGCGGGACGCCCGGAGTAGGGTCGAACGCGCATCCGCCCGGCACCGAGCGACCAGGGGGTCTCCCACATGAGCGACGGCACCGTCACCACCGTCAGCAGCAACGGCGTCTACTCCTTCACCAAGCCCAACCGCGAGGCCATCACGCTCCTCGCCGGCCTCGGCGTGGAGGGCGACGTCCACGCCGGCGTCACGGTGAAGCACCGCTCGCGGGTCGCCCAGGACCCCACCCAGCCGAACCTCCGGCAGGTCCACCTCATCCACGGCGAGCTCTTCGACGAGGTCGCCGCGGCCGGCTTCGAGGTGGCCCCCGGCGACCTCGGAGAGAACGTCACCACCCGCGGCGTCGACCTGCTCGCCCTGCCCACCGGCGCCCTCCTCCACCTCGGCGCGGAGGCCGTCGTCGAGGTGACCGGGCTGCGCAACCCGTGCGCCCAGATCGACGGCTTCAGCCACGGACTGCTCAAGCAGGTCGTGGGCCGCGACGCCGACGGCGCGCTCGTCCGCAAGGCCGGGATCATGGGCATCGTGCTGACCGGCGGCGAGGTCCGGCCCGGCGACCCGGTCCGGGTCGAGCTGCCGGCCGGTCCGCACCGCCCGCTGGAGCGCGTCTGACCCCCGGTCAGGAGGGGCGTACGGCGATCGCGTCGAGCCCTTCCAGCAGCGCGGGCAGCCGAGGGCCGCGGCTCACCGGGAGCACTTCGCGCGGCAGCTCGTCGAGGAGGACGAAGGCCATGTCGTCGGTGCGGGCCACCAGCGACCAGCCGGGGCCGTCGGCGCGGAGCGTCCGCGCGCCCTCGCCGGTGAAGCCGGACCGCACCCGGCCGACCGGCGGCGGCTCCTCCAGGTAGCCGCGCAGCTCGGCCAGGGCGCGGCGCACACCGGTGTACGGATCGGCCGCGGCGTCCGGCGCGGCGGCGGCCGCCGGCGGCTCCGGGGCGGGCCGGGGCCCGACCCGGCCCCGCCACTCGTTCCAGTGCAGGGCCACCTCGTCGGCGCCGAGCCGTCGCTGGGCGGGGCCCCACACGTCCCCGGACGGCGGGGCCAGCGGGGCGGGATCGCCCTCCTCGGGCTCGGGGTCGTGCGGGTCGGGGACGCCCGGGGCCTGGGTGGCGACGGGGAGCGGCCAGCCGGGCAGCCCGGCGACCACGGACGCCTCGTCGGGGGAGAGGTCGTAGGCCATGCCGCAGTCCCAGGAGGCGATGGCCACCGCGACCAGCGACACGTCGTCGATGACGACCGTCCAGCGCGCGCCGAGCCCGTCCTGGCCGAAGACGAGCCCGTACCCCTCCTCGTACGGTTCGAGGCCGAGGGCGGCGCAGGCCGCCGGGTAGTCGTCGCCGAGCACGCTCGGGAAGCGCGCGGGCGTCAGCAGGCACGCGGTCAGGACGTACAGCGAGTCGTCCCCGGCCGCCGGTTCCGTAGCCGCCACGGCATCCTCCCCATCTCGCTCCCCATCGGATCGTCGGCGCACCTTAACCAGTGAGTAACCCGCGCGTCGAGGGTCCCCGGGGTGTGAGACTCAGCGCCCTTTGACCCCGAGCAGCGAGCGGGCGACGGTCTCGGGGGTCTGGTTCCGCTCCCGGGCGAGGGTGAGCAGGGCGCGGCAGGCCAGCTCGTTGACGCCGAAGGCGAGCTGGCCGGGGGAGACCCAGGTCACGGCCTCCTCCAGCCGCTCCTGGTCGTCCTCGGCGCAGGCGGCCACGTAGACCGCGGCCGCCTCGAAGAGGTTGTGGCCCTGGCGTCCGGTGCGGGCCGGGGGCGGGGCGGCCTCGCTCCCGGACGCGCGTCGGGCGGAGGGGAGGAGCTTGCGCATGCGTTCCGCTATCCGTGCCACGGCCTGCCGCCTTTCCCCGGGCACGACTGCCCGGCACTCCCACGGTAGACAGTGAAGTGCCGGGGCAGAAGGGGGCGTTGGGGACGGACCGCGCCGCTAGCGGCGGGCGGCCGCCCCGGGTCCGTGGCCGTGCCCGGCGTCGTGACCGGGCCCGGAGCCGTGGCCGGGCCCGGCGTCGGGGTGGCCGCCGGCGCGGGTGAAGACGGCCGTCAGGGTGTGGCCGGTCTCCTCGAAGGAGACGGCGGTCTCGCCCCTGGCGCTCTCCTCGTCCCCGCCGTACGGCTCGCCGTCGAGCAGCCAGTCGGTGAAGACGTACCCGGGCGCGGGCACGGCCGTCGCGGACACGGTGTCGCCGTCGGAGTACGGCCCGTCCTGCGAGAGCTCCACGCTGCCGTGGCCCCGCTGCTCGACCCTCAGCTCGTGGCGCCGCTCCTCGAAGAGGGCGGTGAGCTCCATGTCGTCCCGGCCGACGGTGAGGGCGAGGCTGTCGTCGTCACCGGCGTGCGAGCCGTCGAGGCGCCAGCCCGCGAAGTCCCAGCCGGGCGCGGGCACGGCCTCGTACAGCAGGTCGGCTCCCTCCGCCTCGGCCCGCCCGGCGGGGGCCTTCTTGACCGTGCCCCTGCCGCTGGTCGTGGTGGTCACCTTGGAGGCCGGCGCGGTCCCCTTCTTGAAGACGGCGACGACCGTGTGGTCGCCGGCCGGGACCCAGAAGCCGGAGGCACCGCCCTTGACGGCCTTGCCGTCCAGCTTCCAGCCGCTGAAGACGTACCCCTTCGCCGCCGTCGCCGTGTAGGTGGACCGGGTGCCCTGGGGGTACGGCCCCGGCATCGCGGCCTTGACGGTGCCGGCGCCCTTCGGGCTGACCGAGGCGGTCACGGCGCACAGCGCGTCGGAGGTCCTGGCGGCCCGGTAGGCGGCCACGGCCCTGCCGGTGGTGTTCAGCACGTCGGCGGTGTCGGCCGAGCCCGGGGCGTCGAGGGGGACGCCGAGGCGCTCGCCCCGGTAGGTCTGGTGGGCGTTGGCGAAGCGGTTGATGCGGGTGCAGACGCCCTTGGTGGCCTTGCGGCAGCTGGACTCGTAGGCCATCACGGTCGACCAGTCGCCCTTGGCCGGGAAGTAGCCGGTGGCGCCGTTGTCCGGCTGGACCGGCTGGGTGACGCGGTCGTGGTCGGCGCTCATGTTGTGGCCGATCTCGTGACCCATGGAGTAGTTGGCGACGGCGGCCCGGCCGACCACGTTGTAGCCCCAGGGCGCGGTGGCGGGGCCGGGGTCCGGCGGGGTGTAGCCGAGACCGCCGGCGCGCCGGCCGGCGGCGAGGACGGACACGACGTCGGCCGCGTACCGGTCCCGCTGCGCCGCGAGGGTGTCCGCGACGCCGTCCGTGGGGATCGCGACCGCGCTCAGGAGGTTGTTGGTGACGCCGTCGAGGGAGGCCGGGACGGAGACCAGGGTGGTGCCGACGAGCCGCAGCCGGACCTTGGTGCCGCTGGCCGCGAAGGCGTCGTTGCCGAGGGAGACGCCCTGGGCGGCGAGCGACTTGATCTGGGCGTCGCCGCCGGCCTCGGTACGGGCCCCGGGGGTGTAGCCGACCAGCACGTCGATCAGGACGTGGTCCGCGCCGCCCTTGCAGGCGGCGGCCCTGCCGGCGGGGGCCTCCTCCCGGGGCGCGGTGGCGCCGGTCCGTGCGGCGGAGAGCGCGGCGGCCGGAGGCTCGGTGGGCCGGGGCTCGTCCTCGTCGGTCAGCGGGGTCCCCTGGGAGATGAGGACGCGGCCCGGGCCGACCGGGCGGATCGCGTACAGGTCGCCGCCGAGCATGAACTGCCCGCTCAGGATCTCGTTGCCGGGCGTCTTGTCGCAGCCCCCGTCGAGGGTGAGGACCACGTTCTGGTCGGGGGCGCCGGCCACCCGGCCGTGCCAGACCAGGGTGGAGCCGACGGTGCTCCGGGTGGCCTCCACCGCCTGGACGACCACGTCCCCGAAGAGCGGGAAGGTCGCCTCGCGGCCGTAACCGGTGCCGCAGACGGGCGCCAGGGCGGCCGGCAGGACCCGCGCGATCCGGCCACGGACGAACTCCGCGCCGAAGGCCTCCGCCGCGTCGTCGTCGCCGGCCGGCCCGGTGCGGGCCGGGCCCGCGCTCCTGTTCGTCACGCGCTCGCCGCCGTCCGGGCTGAAGGCCCCCGCCGCCACGACGGCGCGCTCCGCGCGCTCGCGGGCGGCCGCCCCGGATCCGTCGCCCGGGCCCGGCGGCGCGAAACCGGTGACGGTGGTGGCGCCCAGGGCCATGGCTCCGAGGGCCGCGCCGCCCGTCCATCTGTAGCGGGCCATCTTCTCCTCCTGTTTCCCCGGGGCGGCCGCGTCGCCGACGGCTCGCCGGGTTCACCTGCAGAAACGATGAGGAGAATTCCTCGGAGCGGCGGGGTGATCACCTGGTCGTCAGGAGGATCACCCTGCCCGGCGGGGTGTCGGGGGAGGGAGTGCTCCGCATGGCCCTGCGCGCCGGTTCCCCGCCCGGGCGTCAGTTCTCCCGTACGGCCAGGGCGAGGTAGCGGGCGTCCTCGTCCACGTACGTGTCGAGCCGCCAGCCGGCCTCGGCGAGGACGCGGCGCAGCCGGGGTTCGGCCCGGAGGTCGTCCGGGGAGATCCGCCGCCCGTGCCGGGCCGCGAGCGCGGCGCGTCCGATGGGGTGGAAGAGCGCGAGCCGCCCCCCGGGACGGACGGCGCGGGCGAGTTCGCGCAGGTCGGCGACCGGATCGGCGAGGTGGGAGACGAGTCCGGCGCCGAAGACCGCGTCGAGCCCGCCGTCGCGCAGCGGAAGCCGGCCGACGTCGGCGAGGAGCAGGGCCGTGGCGCCCGCCGGGCCGCGCCGCCCGGCCCGTACGGCCTCGGCCAGCATCTCGGGGGTGAGGTCGGCGCCGATCACGGTCCCCGACGGGCCGACGGCGGTACGCAGCGGGGGCAGCGCGCGGCCGGTGCCGCAGCCCGCGTCGAGCACGGAGTCGCCGGGGCGCAGGCTCATTTCGGCCACGGCGGCGGCGTAGGCGGGGCCGTCGTCGGGGAAACGGCTGTCCCAGTCGGCCGCGCGGACGGCGAAGAACGCTCGGACATCTGTGGGGTCATCGCTCATGCGCTCATGATCGCCCACCCCAGGGGGTGAACGTTCTATGGACCCGTTCGAGCGTCGCGCGATCGATCTGGAACTTCTCTCCGTCATATTCCAGCAGCTTTCGAAATGCGCCCCCGGTGCGCCCCCGTGTGCGCACTAGCGTCCCCGAGTCATGGGACACCTGGACCACGCCACCTTCGGCTGGCTGACACCCGTGCTGTCGTACGCGATGGCCTGCACCGGCGCCGCCCTCGGGCTGCGCTGCACCGTACGCGCGCTCGACGCGACCGGCCGTTCGCGGCGGAACTGGCTGCTCACCGCCGCCTCCGCGATCGGCACCGGCATCTGGACCATGCACTTCGTGGCGATGCTCGGCTTCGGCGTCACCGGCACCGACATCCGCTACGACGTGCCGCTCACCGTCCTCAGCCTCGTCATCGCGATGGGCGTGGTGGGGGTCGGAGTCTTCGCCGTCGGCTACGGACGCGACCGCGTGCGATCGCTTCTGATCGGCGGACTGACGACCGGGATCGGCGTCGCGAGCATGCACTACATGGGCATGGCGGCCCTCCGCCTCCACGGCACCGTCCACTACGACCCGGTGCTCGTCGCCCTCTCGGTCCTCATCGCGGTCGTCGCGGCCACCGCGGCGCTCTGGGCCGCCCTCCACATCCACGCCCCGATCGCGGTCGCGCTCGCCTCGCTCGTCATGGGAGCCGCCGTCAGCAGCATGCACTACACGGGCATGTTCGCCGTGGACGTGGAGGTCGCTCCCTCCTCCGCCGGCCTCCCGGGCGCCACGGTCATGCAGTTCATCTTCCCGCTCGCCGTCGGCCTCGGCTCGTACCTCTTCATCACCTCCGCCTTCGTCGCCCTCTCCCCGACGGCCGGGGAACGGGCCGCGTACGCCTCCGCCGAACGCCTCACCGAACCGGACGAGCGCGCGGTCGACGTGGCCCCGCCCGGCTTCCGGGCCGGCCGCGACCCGCTGCGGACGCCCGCGCCCTGACCGCCCTCCCCCTCCCGCCCTCCCGCACGCGCGCGTGCACCCGCCATCGCACCCAGCCGGAAACCGCCGGAACGAGGAGCCCATGCGCACTCCCCGCAAGAACCAGGACGCCGCGGCGCCCACGCCGCCGGCGACCGCACGCGGGCGGCGCGCGCACGCCGGACCGCCCGCCGAAGAACCCGAACCCCACACCCCCGACCGCGCCTTCGACCGGGCACCCGACCGCGCCCCCGAACGGGCGCCCGGCACCCCGCCCGGGCCGCCCGCCGGGGACCCGGTGGCCGAAGCGGGGGAGGACGCCGCCGGAACCGCGCCCGCCCCCGGCGCGGAGGCCCCGGGCGCGGAGGCCCGGCGGCGGGGCCTGCGGCCCCGTACCGTACGGGCCAAGATCGTCTCGCTTCTGATGGTCCCGGTCGTCTCGCTCCTCGCCCTCTGGGGCTTCGCCACCGTCACCACCGCCCAGGACATGGCGCGGATCCGCCAGCTCCAGCGCGTCGACGCCGACATCCGGCAGCCGGTGTCCGCCGTCCTCGCCGCCCTCCAGGACGAACGCCGGGCCGCCCTGCGGCAGATCGCCGCCCCCGGCGCGGGCCGGGCCGCCGAGCTCAAGGACCGGATCCGCCGCACCGACGAGGCCGCCGACCGGCTCCGGCTCGGCGGCGGTCACACCGTCGGCGACTCCGGGGGCCTGCCCGCCGACGTCGCCGACCGCGTCGGCGCCTTCGTCGGCGAGGTCCAGGGCCTCGCCCGCCTCCGCACCGCCGCCGCCGGCGGACGCGGCGACTGGGACCGGGCGTACGACGCGTACACGACCGCCGTCTCGGCCGGCTTCGCCGTCGGCGGAGCCCTCAGCGGCATCCAGGACACCGAACGGGGGGCCCACGCGCGCGTGCTCCTCGAACTGGCCCGGGCCGGCGAGATGCTCTCCCGCGAGGACGCCCTCCTCGGCTCCGCCCACCTCACCGGCCGGCTGACCGCCGCCCACCAGCGCGCCTTCACCGGCGCGGCCGAGACCCGGCGGACCCTCCTCGCCTCGGCCACGGCCGACCTCCCCCCGGCCGGCCGGGCCGCCTGGTCCCGGCTCGCCGACGGCGCCGACCACGCCCGGCTCACCGGAGCCGAGGACCGCGTCGCCCGCGCCGCCGACGGCCGCCCCGCCGCCCAGGCCGCGCCGTCCGCCGACTGGGACCCCGCCCTCGCCGCCGTACGCACCGGACTCGCCGCCGTCGAGAACGACGCGCGCGCCGCGGCGGCCGACGACACCGGCCCCTTCGCGGGAGGCATCCTCAGCCCCGCGGGCGCGGCCGTCGTCCTCGGCCTCGTCGCCGTCGCCGCCTCCCTCGTCATCTCCGTGCGCATCGGCCGCGGCCTCGTCGTCGAGCTGGTCAGCCTCCGCAACACCGCCCTCGGCATCGCCCGCCGCAAACTCCCCGCCGCCATGGGCAGACTGCGCGCCGGGGAGGAGATCGACGTCCTGGCCGAGGCCCCGCCGGGACCCGCGGCCCGGGACGAGATCGGCCAGGTCGGCGAAGCCCTCGCCACCGTGCACCGGGCCGCCCTCTCCGCGGCCGTCGAACGCGCCGAACTGGCCAGCGGCATCTCCGGCGTCTTCGTCAACCTCGCCCGCCGCAGCCAGGTCCTCGTCCACCGCCAGCTCAACCTCCTGGACAGCATGGAGCGGCGCGCCGACGACCCCGGCGAGCTCGGCGACCTCTTCCGCCTCGACCACCTCACCACCCGCATGCGCCGCCACGCCGAGAGCCTGATCATCCTCTCCGGCGCCGCCCCGGGCCGTGCCTGGCGGATGCCGGTGCCGCTGACCAACGTCGTCCGCGCCGCCGTCTCCGAGATCGAGGACTACGCGCGCGTGGAGGTGCGCCGGCTCCCCGAGACCGCCGTCGCGGGCGGAGCCGTCGCCGACCTCACCCACCTCCTCGCCGAACTCATCGAGAACGCCGCCCAGTTCTCCCCGCCGCACACCAAGGTGCGGGTCAGCGGCGAGCCCGTCGGCAACGGCTACGCCCTGGAGATCGAGGACCGCGGCCTCGGCATGGGCAAGGAGTCCCTCGCCGAGGCCAACGCCCGCATCGACCGGTCCGAGGCCCTCGACCTCTTCGACAGCGACCGCCTCGGCCTCTTCGTCGTCAGCCGCCTCTCCGCCCGGCACGCCGTCAAGGTGCACCTGAGGCCGTCCCCGTACGGCGGCACCACCGCCGTCGTCCTGCTCCCCACCGACCTCCTCCAGGGCGCCCCGCCGACCGGTCAGGGCACCGCCGCCGACCCCGTGGACGCCGGGACCGCCGCCCCCGCGGCCACCGTCGCCCGCGACGGGGAACGGGCCGCCCGCGAACGCGCGGAGGCCCACCGCGCGGAGGCCCGCCGTTTCGCCCGCCCCGCGCCCGACCCGCGCACCCCCGCGACCGGTGCGGACACCGGCGCCCCGAAGACCCTCGCGGGCCCGTCCCCGTCCGCCCCCGAGGCGCCCCGCACCTCCCTCGCGCCCGCGCCGCCGGGTCCCGGACGGGCCACGGCCCGGCCGCAGACCCCGCCGCGCCCCACGGCGGTCCCCGCGCTCGCCCCGGGCTCCGCCCCCGCACCCGTCCCGGCCGGCGTCACCCCCCTGCGCCCGCGCGGCCACTCCCTGCCGCCGCAGGCGCCGCCGGACCGGACGGGCCACGGGCCCGCCGACCCGGGCGCCGACGACGGGCTGCCCCGCCGCATCCGGCAGGCGAGCCTCGTCCCCCAGCTGCGCGAGGCGCCCGCGCCCGACCCGGTCCCCGCGCCCGCCGTCGCGGGCGCCCCGGAGCGGACGCCGGAGCAGGTGCGCGACCGGATGGCCGCCTACCGCGACGGCTGGCAGCGCGGCGGCGGGCCCGCCCCGGGGGCCAGGCGCCCGCTCGGCGACGGCGCGCTCCCGGCCGGCCCGGGCACGCGCGCGTACGGCGACACCAGGCCCACCGCCCCGCACGAGCCCCCGTACGACCCGCGCAGCGACGCACGCGCGCGTACCGACCTCGGCCCCTACTTCGGCGCCCGCCCGAACCCGCCCCAGGACCCCCGATCCGAAGGAGACGACGCATGATCGACCACGAGAGGATCTCCCACCACCGCTCCGGCGAACTCGACTGGCTCCTCGACGATCTGGTCACCAGGGTCCGCGAGGTCCGGCACACAGTGGTGCTCTCCAGCGACGGCCTCCCCGTCGGCGCCTCCAGCGGACTGAGCCGGGAGGACGCGGAACACCTCGCGGCGATCGCCTCCGGCTTCCACAGCCTCGCCAAGGGCGCCGGACGCCAGTTCCACACCGGCGGCGTCCGCCAGACCATGGTCGAGATGGACGACGGCTTCCTCTTCGTCGCCGCCGCCGGCGACGGCTCCTGCCTGGCCGTCCTCAGCTCCGTCAGCGCCGACGTCGGCCTCATCGCCTACGAGATGGCCCGCCTGGTCAAGCGCGTCGGCGAGCACCTGCACACCCCGCCGCGGCTCACGGTGCCCCCACCGGCCGCCGGCTGACCGGAGAACCCCATGACGATGGACAGCAGCGGGGACACCACCGGCGGGGAGACGACCGGCGGGGACGGCACCGGCGGAGGGCCGCCCATGACGGGCAGCCAGTGGTACGACGCCGACGCCGGGCCGCTCGTCCGGCCGTACGCGATGACCGGCGGCCGCACCAGACCCGGCCCCAGCAACGTCCGGTTCGACCTGATCGCCCTCGTCGTCGTCGACGACGACCCGCCGGGCGAGGCCGAGGAGGCCGTGCTCGGCCCGGAACACCGCGCCCTGCTCGCCCTCTGCCGGTCCGAGACCCAGTCGGTGGCCGAACTCGCCGCCGACGCCGACCTCCCCGTGGGAGTCGTCCGGGTCCTCCTCGGCGACCTCCTCGAATCGGGCTTCGTACGCGTCAGCAGACCCGTACCGCCCGCACAGCTCCCCGACGAACGCATCCTGAGAGAAGTGATCGATGGCCTACGAGCGCTCTGAGAGCACCGGTGCGGACGGCGGCGACGCCCTCGCCCTGAAGATCCTCGTCGCCGGAGGCTTCGGCGTCGGCAAGACCACCCTGGTCGGGGCGGTCAGCGAGATCCGGCCGCTGCGCACCGAGGAACGGCTCAGCCGGGCCGGCGAACTCGTCGACGACACCGGGGGAGTGGACCGGAAGACCACCACCACCGTGGCCATGGACTTCGGCCGGATCACGATCCGCGCGGGCCTGTCGCTGTACCTCTTCGGGACCCCGGGACAGGACCGCTTCTGGTTCCTGTGGGACGAGCTCTCGCAGGGGGCCCTGGGCGCGGTCGTCCTCGCCGACACCCGCCGCCTGGAGGACTGCTTCCCGGCGGTCGACTACTTCGAGCACCGGAAGATCCCGTTCGTGGTGGCCGTCAACTGCTTCGAGGGCGCCCGCTCCTACGGGGCGCAGGACGTCTCCCGCGCCCTCGACCTGGACCTGGGCACCCCCGTGGTGCTCTGCGACGCGCGCGACCGGGACTCCGGCAAGGAGGTCCTCATCCGGGTCGTCGAGTACGCCGGGCGGATGCACACCGCCCGGCTGCTCGACACGGTCGGCTGAGCCGGCCGGAGCCCTCCGGGGGAGCGGCGGCGTGGCGTCAGTCGGAGACGCCGCCCGCCGAGACGACCTTCTCGATCTTCACCCGGACCAGCAGCTCGCCCGGCACCCCGTTGCGGGCCCCGAACTCCTCGGCCCGGTCCTCGCCCATGTAGCGGCCGCCGATCCTGGTGGCCCAGCGGACCAGATCCGCCGGGTCCTCGCTCAGCTCGGCCCGGCCGCTCAGGGTGACGTACGAGAACGGCGGGGCGTCGTCGTCGACGCAGAGCGAGACCCTGCCGTCCCGGGCGAGGTTGCGGCCCTTCACCGTGTCCTTCCCGGTGTTGAAGACGAAGGAGTCGCCGTCGAGCACGAACCACACCGGCACCACGTGCGGGCTGCCGTCCGCGCGGACGGTCGCGAGCTTGCCGGTACGGGTGCCCCGGGACACGAAGGTCCGCCACTGTTCCTCGGTCATTCTCGTCATCTCCCCATCGTGCGCCATCAGGTGGGCGCGCGGCGGCACACCAGGGCCGATGGGGTGCTTGCCCTGTCCACGACAGTGCGTAAGGCTTGCCGGGACACGCGGTCCGTACGGCGCACGCGGGCACGGGGCCCGGCCGGCACGGCCGCACCGACGAGGGGGAGGACCACCACATGGCGCTGGACAAGGGGCTCGACTGGCTCCTGGACGACCTGACCCGGCGGGTCGGACCGATACGGCACGCGCTGGTGCTGTCGAACGACGGACTGGTGACGGGCGCGAGCAGTGAACTCGCGCGGGAGGACGCGGAACACCTGGCCGCGGTCTCCTCCGGCCTGCACAGCCTCGCCCGCGGCTCGGGCCGGCACTTCCGGGCCGGCCGGGCCCGGCAGACGATGGTCGAGTTCGACGAGGCCCTGCTGTTCGTGACGGCGGCGGGCGAGGGCAGCTGCCTCTGCGTGCTCAGCGACGCGGAGGCCGATGTCGGCCAGGTCGCGTACGAGATGACCCTGCTGGTGAACAGGGTCGGCGAGCACCTGGGCGTCTCCGTACGGCAGCCGGGCGGGCCGACCTCCTGACGGCGGCCGCCGTCCGCCGCCCGCGCTCCTCGGAGGGTTTTCCACAGGCGGTTGTCCACAGGAGACACGTGAGTCGTCACTCTCCGTTACATTCGTCGTGTCGGGTTCGTCGGAACCCGCGCCGGCCGGCAGGCCGGGACGGACGAGTGGGGGAGGCGGACACCATGACGGTGGACGGGACGACGCGGACGGTGACACCGGCCCGGGCGGCGGAAGAGCTGGAACTGAGGCGCGAAGAGTTCCGGCTCGCCGTCCGGATGGGCCTGATCAGGACCCTCCCCGGCCCGCTCCCGGCCGCGGACCGGGAAGGGGCCGTCCGGGACCGGGGAGGCGGCCGGGACCGGGCGCCCGAGCGGCGCCCGGTCGAGCGCGCCGAGCTCGACCGGCTCAAGGCGGCGCCGGACTTCCCCGACGGCCTCAGGGAGCGCGTGCGGGCCGTGGGCGCGGGGGAGGCGGCCGGGCTCCTCTCCATCACCCCCGGCCGGTTCGCCCGCCTGGCCCGCACCGGCCACCTCAGCCCGGTCCGCTTCTACCTCAACCGCTACCGGTCGGTGATCTGGCTGTACGTGGCGGCCGAGGTCACCGCCTTCGGCGCGGAGCACCCCGCCCTGCTCACCGGCCGGCTGCCGGCCGGCGTGCGCGAGCGGGAGGCCGCCGGGGAGGACCTGCGGGCCAGGAACTGGCGCTCCCGCCATCTGGCTCTGCTGCTGCGCGGCACCGACGACCCGTGGGCCCGCGCGGCGGCCATCGCCTCACTGCTCGACCCGGTCCAGGTGGCGGAGGTCGTCGACGACCCGCGCGAACGCGGCCACCTCGACCGGCTGCGCCCGGCACCGCCGCCGGGCTTCCCGGTCGCGGGCGCGGCCCACGAGGTCGCCGCCCGGCTCGTCCGTGCCGACGACCCGGACGAGATCCTGTGGCACCGGGTGAGCCTCGCCCTCGCCCTGGACGAGGCCCGTGCCGCCCGCCGGGCGCCGCACCCCGGCGAGCTGCCGCGACCGGTGGCGGTGTCGGCGAGAGCCGAGCCGGCCGGAGCCGGAGCGGGCGACGGGACCGGGTCTCGCCCGCGGGCCCGCCCCCGTGCCGTGCGGGGGGCGCGCCCGCCGGGGAGGGCGCCGAATCCCCGGCGGCCCGGGCTGCTGGACCGGCTCCGGCGATCGCTCCCCGGCCGGACGGGCGGGGGCGGAGGGTGGGCGGGCCGGCGCGACTGGGGCTGAGGCGGCCGGTCCGGGGCGGGAAGCCGCATGAGTGTTCTACGATCCGGCGGATGAGGTCCGGACGCCGGGCCCGAGCGCTGTCGGCCTGCTGTGCTGCCGCCGTCGTCGCCTTCGGTTGGTACGCCGGCCAGACCGTACGCCCCCTGGCTGCGAGGTCGCTTTCGCCGCCTTCGCCGATGGCGACGGACGGCCCCTCCCCGTGGACGGGGAGGACGTCACGTGGGACTGGGACGAACTGGACGAGCGCGCCTACCAGGACATGATCGCGTCAGGACGCTGCGGCCCGCCGGTGGCCCGCTGGCGCCACTGGATCGGCTGACCTGACCTGACCTGACCTGACCTGACCTGACCTGACCTGACCTGACCTGACCTGACCTGACCCGACCTGACCTGACCCGACCTGGCCTGGCCTGACCCGGGGCGGGCCGTGTTCCGGGGGACGGGTTCGTCGGGCTCGCGTCGCCTCCGCCGTCCGGCGCGGGTCGGCGTGCCCTGCCGGGGCCCGCGTCGTTGAGCCCGGCATGACGATCCTCAACCGCCGTACGCTCGCCGCCGCCGCTGTCGCCGCCACCGCTGTCCTCGCCTCGGCCGGGGCGGCGTCGGCCGACAGCGTCGGCAACAACCTTCCCGGGCTCGGACTCCTGTCCCAGGGCCTCGGGAACGGCGACCAGCGGGCCGACACCGCCGACGCCACCGACACCCTGCCCACCCACGACGCCCTCAACAACGTCACCCTCCCCTGACCGAAGCCCCCTCCGCGCCCTCCTCCAGCCGTCGTTCTCGCCGGAACCGGCCCGGTCGTCGACGGGGGGGAGGGGCGAGCCGTCGACGTTCCGGCGGCCGAGGGGGATGCTGGAGGGGTGGCATCCGGCCCGCGAGGAGATGAGCGACGTGCACGACTTGAACATCGACACCGACGTCAACGTCCAGCTGAGCGACTGCGGCCAGGAGGACGCCCGGGCCGTCTTCGGGGTCCTCGACCGCTACTACCTGCTGGAAGACGGGGAGGCCCCGGCCCAGACGGGCGCGGGGCCGGTCGCCACCGTGTGGATGGCCACCTTCGACACCTCCGGCGGCCGGCGCGAGGAGGTGGCTCCCCCCGCGCTCGCCGGCAAGGTCGTCGCCACGCTCACCGGCGGCTACCACGCCGTCGGTGAGGTCGAGAAGGTGCTTGCCGCCGGCTTCGACATCGAGTCGCTCCAGACGGTCTCGGGCGACCAGGAGACCGAGGCGCGGCTGCTCCTCGCCCCCCGCTGAGCCGCAGCGGTAACGGCGCCACCCGAACACCCCGGACGGAGCGGACGGGCTCCGCCCGGGGCGCGGTCGTGCCCGGAGGGGGATTCGCATGGGGTCTTGATCGGAAGGGGAGACCCCCCTTCCGACCCCGGTATACACCGTGTGTAGAGTTCACGGCGGCCATCGAGTCCACGTGCCCTGACCAGGCGCGCGGCGGCCGCTTCGCACACGAAACCGGGGAAAGCGGGTACCACCATGTTCCGAACCAGGCCGGGCCGTCGCGGTGGGAGGACCGCCGCCGTGCTCACCGCCGCCACGCTCATGCTCGCCCTCGGCGGCTGCGGCGTGGACCCGCTCACCCCGCAGGCGGCGCGGGCCGAGGCGGGGGACGACGGCAAGGGCGGCGCGGAGTCCCGCCGGGTCGACTGCGCCCAGGTGAAGTGCATCGCGCTCACCTTCGACGCGGGGCCGGGCAAGGACACCCCGCACCTCCTCGACGTCCTCAAGGAGAAGCGGGTGCCTGCGACCTTCTTCCTCCTCGGCCACAAGCACGTCGACCGCTATCCGAAGGTCGTCCGGCGCATCGCGGACGAGGGGCACGAGCTCGCCAACCACACCTGGTCGCACCGCATCCTCACGGACCTCGACGAGGGCGAGATCCGAGAGGAACTGTCCCGCACCCAGGACGCCATCAAGGAGATCACCGGACGCGAGCCCGTCCTCATGCGCCCGCCGCAGGGCCGCACCGACTCCACCGTCAGCGACGTCAGCCGCGAACTCGGCCTCGCGCAGGTCCTCTGGAGCATCACCGCCAAGGACTACTCCACCACCGACTCCGCCCTGATAAAGGAGCGCGTCCTCACCCAGGCGCACCGGGACGGCATCATCCTGCTCCACGACATATACGACGGCACCGTCCCCGCCGTCCCCGGGATCATCGACGAGCTCCAGAGCCGCGGCTACACCTTCGTGACCGTCCCCGAGCTGCTCGCCCCCGGCACCGCCCGCGCCGGCGCCGTCTACCGGCCCGAGAAGGACTGACCGCGCCGCGGCCCCTGCCGGCCCGTGACGGGTGACCCGACTCACACCGTTCACCCCGGACCGTCCGGAACATTGGGCAAACGTTCACCGTTCTCCCTTATGTGACGACGGAGGGGTCCGGTCCCCAGGTTCCCCCCCAGAGGTGACCGCCCTTCGCCCGTCACGGTGAGCGGCCCCGGCTGGAATCCCCCGTCCAGCCGGGGCTCCGCCATGTCCGGGGCGGCTCGCACACGGCGCCCGAGGGGCGCGCACCACGGCGCGTTCGACCCGTTCGAGTGAGGTCACGCATAGCCGCACCCGTCACGGGCAGTGATCGTGCGGGCCGACCGATGATCATCCTCCGGCCCGTCGACCAGGCACCACGCCATCGCTCGCGGGGGGACCCATGCCGTACGCCACGACGCAGCTCGCCCGCCGGGCCCTGCCGGCCGCCGCCGTTCTGACCCTGCTCGCCGGCTGTACCTCCGTCCGCCCCGACCTGCCGGGACCGCCCGCGGTGCCGGAGACGCGCGCCGCCCAGGACGCCCTCCTCAGGGCCGCGGAGCGCCGGCTCGTCGACGACTGTCTCGCCGGCCGCGGCATCCGGGTCACCGCCGAACCGCGCGCGCCCGCCCAGGACGGGGCCTTCAGGGCCGCCCTGTTCGGGACCGGCCCGCGCGAACTCTCCGTGACGCTCGCCACCGGCGCCACCGTCACCGCCCACAGCGACGGCTGCCTGGCCGCCGCCCGCCGGCGGCTCTACGGCGACCAGCGGCGCTGGTTCCGGGTCCAGGTCGTCGTCGACAACCTCCGCGCGGAGGCCCAGGCGCGCTACCGCGACGACCCCGCCCACCGCACCGCCCTCGCCCGGTGGACCGCCTGCGTCGCACCGCCCGGCCGGCCCCGCCCGCGGAACCCCGACCCCGAGGACGCCGCCCGCTGCGCGCGGGAGACCGGCCTCGACGAGACCCGCGCCCGACTGGAGCGCGCCGAGCTGACCGAGGTGCGCGCCCTGCACCGCGAGGAGCTCACCACCTACCGGCAGCTGCGCGACCGCGCACTGCTGCGGGCGGTCCGGCTGCCCGCGCCCACCCCCTCACCGAAAGGCAACGCCCCCTCGTGAAGCGAATCCTGGCCACCACGGCCGCCGCCCTGCTCGCCCTCACCACCGGCCTCGCCGTCGCGGGTCCCGCCGCCGCCGCCGAATGCCCCTCCGGGAACTTCTGCGTCTGGCAGGAGGCGAACTTCGGCGGACAGCGGGCCAACTGGAGCGGTGACGACGGCTGGTGGGAGAACTGGATCTCCGACACCGACTCCTCGTGGGCCAACCACGGCATTTCCGGCCCCGGCATCAAGGACCACGTGCGGGTCTACGAGAGCGCCTGGCAGGGCGGCGGCATGACCATCTGCCTCGCCCCGGGACAGGAGGTGGGGTACAGCGGCGCGGCCAACGACCGCGGCGACTCCCACATCTGGGCGACCGGCTGCTGATCCCGGGCCCGGCGCGCTCCCGTCACGGGGTGCGCCGGGCTCCCGGATGCCGCAGCGCCGAGGCCAGCATCAGGCCGGCGCCCCGGACCACGCTGGTCGCCGGATCGTTGGCCAGCCGGACCCGGCCGCGCAGCACCTGCGCGAGCCGCGCGGTCACGTCGAGCCGGAGCGCGCCGCCGCCCGTCACCAGGACCCCGCGGCGCAGCGCCCCGCGCACCGCGCCGGTGCCGTCCTCGCGCCACATGTCGGCCACCATGTCGGCGGCCGTGCCCACCACGGCGTCCGGCGCCCCGCCGTGCTCCGGCAGGTCGTCCATGCCGAGTTCCGCGAGCCGCGCGTCCTGCACCTGCCCGTCCACGACGAGCGTGACCTCGGTCAGCCGGGCGCCGAGGTCGACCACGAGCAGCGGGCCGCCGCCGGGCGGCGCCGCGTAGGCGGCGGCGGCCCGGGCGCTGTCGACGGCGATCACCCGGACCGGGCCGAGCCCGGCCACCACCCGGCGGGCCGCCTCGCGTTCCGCCGGGGCGGCGAGCACCGGATGGGTCAGCATCACGACGGTGTCGTGGCCCTCGGCGCCCGGGGCGGAGGCGGCGAGCCGCTTGAGGAGCAGAAGCTGGGAGGAGTCGTCCGCCACCCGGCCGCGCCGGACCGCCGTGCTCGGCACGTCGGCGAAGACCCCGGCGCCCGGCGCCCAGGCCCGTGTCCGTGAGCTGCCGATGTCGAGGGCGATCCCCCGTACCGGCCGCCGCGCGTCGAGGTGGGTGCCACCCGCTCCGTACGATCCCATCGCTTCCGTCCATTCCCTGTCGGCCCACTGATTACGAGGCCGATCCGCGCCCACACTATGCAGGATCCGCAGCGGGAACGCCATGGCGCTTGAGGATCGAAGGATCATGGTCGGTCCGGGGCGAAGGGAGCCACGCCCCGGACCGGCCGTCCGCAGTCAGTCCGCGGTCCGTCTGCGGTCCATCCGCGGTCCGGTTCAGGCGGCGGTGCCCAGCCAGAGGTCGGGGCCGAAGACCTCGTAGTGGACGTCGGCCGCGGCGACTCCGGAGGCGACGAGGTCGCCGCGGACCGTCCGCAGGAAGGGGAGCGGACCGCAGAGGTAGGCGTGGGTGCCGGCCGGCAGCTCCAGCGAGCCGACGTCGGCGCGGCCCTCGCGCGCGCCGGACGCGCCCGGCTCCTCGTACCAGAGGTGCAGGCTGCCCTCCGGCAGCCGGCCGACCAGCTCGCGCAGCTCCTCGGCGTGGGCGTGGGCCTCGGGGGAGCGGTCGGCGTGCACGACGACGACCGGGCGGCGGGCGCCGGTGGCGGCCAGGTGGTCGAGCATGGCCAGCATCGGGGTGCTGCCGATGCCGGCGGAGGCGAGCAGCAGCGGGCCGTCGCCCTCGGGCAGCACCAGGTCGCCGAAGGGAGCGGAGACCTCCAGGACGTCACCGGCCGCCGCGTGGGAGTGGAGCCGGTTCGAGACCTCGCCCGCCGGGTCGCCGTCGACCCGCTTGACCGTGATCCGCCAGGCGGGGCGGCCGGGGGCGGAGGAGAGGCTGTACTGGCGTATCTGGTGGGCGCCGTCCGGCAGGGCGACGCGCACGCTCACGTACTGGCCGGGCCGGAAGGGCGGCAGCGGCGAGCCGTCCGGGTCCGTGAGCACGAGGGAGACGGTGTCCGCGGTCTCCTCGCGCCGCTCGGAGATCCGCACCGGCCGCCAGACCTCGCCGCTCTCGACGCCCGCCTCCTGGTAGAGGCGGGTCTCCAGCGCGATGAGCGCGTTCGCCATCAGCCAGTAGACCTCGTCCCAGGCCCGGGCGACCTCGGGGGTGACGGCTTCGCCGAGCACCTCGACGATCGCGGCGAAGAGGTGCTCGTGCACGACCTTGTACTGGTCGGCCGTGACGCCGAGGGACGCGTGCTTGTGCGCGATGCGGGAGAGCATCGTGTCGGGGCGGGTGTCCGGGTGTTCCAGGAGCGCGACGGCGAAGGCGGCTATGGAGCCGGCGAGCGCCTTGCGCTGGTCGCCGTTGGCCTGGTTGCCCCGGTTGAAGAGGTCGCGCAGCAGCTCGGGGTGGGCGTCGAAGAGCCGCCCGTAGAAGCGCTCGGTGATCTGGTCGAGCGCTCCGCCGACGGCGGGCAGCGTGGCGCGGACGACGGGTACGGCCTGCTCGGACAGCATCGGAACTCTCAATCTGGTAGATGATCTACGTATTTAAAGTGAGGTGGAAGCCCCGGGGGCGCGGGCCGCCCGGGGTGGGGTGCGCGAGGTCATGACGGGGGGCGGGGGGTGAGCGAGAGCAGCACCGGGCCCGTCGGTGACCGTACGAGATCGGCCACCGTCAGCGGGTCGAGCGCGCGGTAGAAGGCGTCCTGGGCCTCCCGCAGCGCGCCCCGCAGGCGGCAGGCCGCCCGCAGCGGGCAGGGTGGATCGGCCTCGCAGCCGACGACCTCCTCCTCGCCCTCCAGCGTCCTGGTCAGCCAGCCCACGGAGGAGCGCCGGCCGAAGTCCGTGAGGGCGAGCCCGCCCCCGCGCCCGCGCCGGGCCTCCACCACGCCGAGGTGTCGGAGCCGGGTGACCACCTTCGCCATGTGGGCGTGCGGCACCGCCATCTCCTCCGCCACCGCGCGCGTGGTGACGGGCTCCTCGTCGTCGGTGACCGCCAGGCGCATCACGGCGCGCAGGGCCAGGTCGGTGAACTTGGTCAGCCTCACGGGGCGACCGTATCAAAGCGGTATCCCGGACTCGCATTAAGGGTGCGCAGTCCGGGATACCGGGGTCCGCCGGAGGGCGGGGGTGGGGCGGAAGCGGGTCAGGCGAGGATCTTGGTCTTCGCCTGCTGGAACTCCTCCTCGGAGATCGCGCCCTTCGCCTTGAGGTCGGCGAGCCGCGTGAGTTCGTCCGTGGCGCTCGGGGAGCCGTTCGCGGCGGCCTGGGTGCCGGCCGTCTGCCGGATGTACTCCTGGAAGCGGGCCTCGGCCGCCCGGGCCTGCTCGGCGTCACGGTGCCCCATGCCCTTGCCCCGGGCGATCACGTAGACCAGCACGCCGAGATAGGGGAGCAGGATGCAGAAGATCAGCCAGCCCGCCTTGCCCCAGCCGCTCAGTCCGTGGTCCCGGAAGATGTCCGTGATCACCTTGAAGAGCAGGAAGAGCCACATGATCCAGAGGAAGAACCACATCATCGTCCAGAAGACGTTCAGGAGGGGGTAGTCGTCCATTCCTGCACACTCCGTTCGCTCGCCGGCCGGGAGGCCGAGCGTTGGAGCGAGTCTCACCCGTCCGGCCCGCGCCCGCATGTCGTGGCCGTCCCGCCTTGCTCGGCGTGCGGGCCCGGGACCCGGGCGCGGTCAGGCGGTGCGCAGCGCCGCGAGCGCGGTCAGCGCCCGGTCCGCGTGGGCGCTCATCCGCAGCTCGCTGCGGACGACCTCCTTGATCCGCCGGTCCTGCCCGATCACGAACGTGACCCGCTTCGTCGGGGCCAGCGAGAAGCCGCGCCGCACGCCGAAGCGCTCCCGCACGGTGCCCTCGGGGTCGGAGAGCAGCGGATAGCCGAGCGAGTGCCGCTCGGTGAACTCCCGCTGCCGCTCCACGCCGTCGCCGCTCACGCCGACGGGCAGCGCGCCGGCCGCGCGGAACTCGGCCGCCAGGTCGCGGAAGTGGCAGGCCTCCGCGGTGCAGCCGGGTGTCATCGCCGCCGGATAGAAGAAGAGGACCACCGGCCCCTCGGCGAGCAGTCCGGAGAGGGAGCGCGCCGCCCCGGTCTCATCCGGAAGGGTGAAGTCCTCGACGAGATCGCCGACGTTCATGAGGTCGCCCCTTCGCCGGGCGTCCCGGTCACCGGTGTCCGCCCGTTCCGCGTCCGCCGGCCACCCCGGCGGGCTACCCGAGAGTTCTACCGCAGGGTAGGAGCCGCCGTCACCCCGTGGCCGCCCCGGCCCGCGGCGATCCGCGCGTCCAGCACCGCCAGGACCCGCTCGCTCCAGCGGAGGTTCTCCTCCTCCAGCAACCGGCCGCGCATCAGCGTCAGATACGGGCCGACGCGCTCGGAATCGCGCAGGTACGTCTCCTCGTCCCGGCCGTCGAGCAGCCACTCCCGCAGCCGCTCGTAGCGCGCCAGCTTGTCCCGGGAGGCGTCCATGCGTCGGGCCACGAAGCCCCGTACGGCCCGGGTGTCACCGCCGTCGCACGCCTGGACCTGCACCATCAGCTCGTCCCGGACCGCCGTCGGCCGAGGTGCCGCGGAGGTGAAGGCGTCGAGGTCCCGCCGGCCCTCCGGGGTGAGGCTGAACATCCGCTTGTTCGGCCGCCGTTCCTGTTCGACGACCCGCGCGGTGATGAGACCGGCCTCCGAGAGCCGGTCGAGCTCGCGGTAGAGCTGCTGGGGGGTGGCGGCCCAGAAATTGGCGACGGACACGTCGAAGATCTTGGCGAGGTCGTATCCGGATGCCTCGCCCTCCAGGAGAGCTGCGAGGACGGCGTGCTTGAGCGACATCCGGACACGCTAGCAGTCCGTTGAATAGTTTCCTCCGCACCTAATCAACGAGCGGAAGGACCCCTCGCCCCCGGCGCGGCGGGGGCGGTCCGCACGTCCCTGCCGCGCGGGCGGTCCGGCGCCTGCCTAGGCTGGATCACCACGACACCACGGGGGAGACGACCGGCGAGCCGGAGGATCGAGCAGCGCCATGGACACCGACGCGTACGTCTACACCAGCTACATCAGGACCACTCCGGACGAGCTCTGGAGGGCGCTCACCGAGCCGGAACTCACCCGGCGCTACTGGGGCGTGGCCTTCGAGACGGAGTGGACCCCCGGCGCGCCGATGGTCTGGGACGAGGGCGACCGCAGGACCGCCGACCCCGAGCAGGTCGTCGTCGAGGCCGTCCCGGGCCGCCGCCTCGCCTACACCTGGCACACCTTCACCCCCGAATGGGCGAAGGCCGTCGGCCTGGACGACGAGGTGTACGGCGTCCTCTCCCGCGAGCGCAGGTCCACCGTCGCCTTCACCGTCGAACCCTCGGGCGACACGGTCCGGCTGACCGTCACCCACGACGGCCTGGAACCGGACGGCATCGTGCGGGGACTCATCGGGGAGGGCTGGCCCGCGATCGTCTCCAGCCTGAAGTCGCTCCTGGAGACCGGCGAGGAGCTTCCGGAACCGCCCCGCTGACCCATTCGAGTCGTCTCCCCGGCCTCTCCTCCGCCACGCCCGGGCCCGTGATCATCCTTTTCCCCTCCCGTCGGTTCTGATGATCGGGCCGGCGCCCGTCCGCCGGCCTTCCGACCGGTCGGTGACGAAAGGGGAGGGTGTCCGACGTGCCGTCACGCCGATACGTACAGGGGTGGGGAGCGCTCTCCCTCGCCGTCGGGGCCGTACTCGTCACCACCGCCGCCGCGCAGGCCCCCGCCACCGGCCGCGCCGCCGCCGCGACCCCCCGGGGGCCCGCCGTCCTCACGGTCGGGACCTGCTCCGGCACCGGCGGCCTCTGCCGGGTGCCCCGCACCACCGTGACCCTGGACGCCCCGGACGCCCCGGCCGTCGCCCTGCCCGAAACCGCCACCGGCCCCGTCGACCTCGCGCTGCGCGGCCCCGGCCGGCTCACCGACGTGACCGTCACCGACCGCGCGGGCCGCCGGATCGCCGGCCGCACCGGCGCCGACGGCACCCGCTGGACCAGCGAGCTCCCGCTGCCCGCCGGAGGCGCGTACACCGCCCGGCTCGTCCTGGAGGAGAACGGGCCGGACGGTCCCCGCCGCAGGGTCCTCCGGCTCGCCGTCCGCACCGCGAAGGCTCCCGAGGGCGAGCGGCTCACCGTCGCCTTCGGTCCCGGCGACGGTGAGCGGCGGCGGACGTACGGAGTGGGCCAGCCGGTCACCGCCGAGCTCAGCCACCCCGTCCCGGCCGCCGATCCGGCCGCCCGCCGGGTCGTCGAGCGGGCCCTGGAGGTGCGCAGCGAACCCCGGGCCGAGGGGGCCTGGCACTGGGTGGACGCCGACACCCTGCACTACCGGCCGCGCTTCTACTGGCCCTCGGGCGCCACCGTCCGGGTCCGCTCCGGTCTCGACGGGGCCCGCGTCACCGACCGTCTGCGCGGCGGTCGCTCACGCCCCCTCACCTTCACCACGGGCGCCCGCGTGGAGGCCGTCACCGACGTCGCCGCCCACGAGATGCGGGTCTACCGCGACGGCGGTCTGGTGCGGGTCATCCCGGTCACCACCGGCAAGCCCGGTTTCCGCACCCGGGTCGGCACCAAGCTCGTCCTCGGCAAGGAGGCCGTGGTCCGGATGCGCGGCGACTCCATCGGCATCGCCCGCGGCAGCCGCGAGTTCTACGACCTGAAGGTGCGCTGGGCCACCCGGGTGACGTGGAGCGGCGAGTACCTGCACGCCGCCCCCTGGTCCCTGGACGCGCAGGGGAGCGAGGACGTGAGCCACGGCTGCACGGGCATGTCCACGGAGGACGCCCGCTGGCTCTTCCGCACGGTCCGCGAGGGCGACCCGGTGCGGGTCGTCAACGGGTACGGGGAGCCGATGACCCCGTTCGACAACGGCTACGGTGACTGGAACCTCGGCTGGTCGCAGTGGCTGCGCGGCAGCGCCCTCGGGGCCCGGGCGGCCCGTCCCGGCGCGGCCGGAACCCCGTTGCGCCCCGCCCTCTGAGCCCCGTCCGCCGAGCCCGGTCCCGGCCTTTCTCCCCGGTCCCGGCCTTTCTCCCCGAGCCCGGCCCCCGCCCCTCCCCGGGCCCGGCTCAGCCGCCCGCGCCCTCCCGCGAGGTCTCCGCGCCGACGGCCCCGCCGGGTCCCTCCTCGCCGGGGGCGGGCTCGGGGGTGCTCGGCGCGGGTTCGCCGAGCAGCAGCCGGGGCCGGCGCTGGAGGCCGGCGCCCACGAGCACGCCGAGGGCGATCGCGGCGACCGTGATCACCGTGCCGGTCAGGCTGTTCAGGCCGCCGTCGGTGTCCTTCTCGACGATGATCTCCGAGACGCTGGTGAGCCCGACCGCGCCGGGGACCAGGAGCCAGAAGCAGGGCAGGAAGACCACCTGGTCGGGGGTGCGGGAGCGCTTCTCGATCCAGCTCGCCATCGGGGGCAGGACCGCTCCGGCGGCGAAGGCGCCGAAGGCCGCGCCCGCCACCTCGGAGGCGGTCGACTGCACGAGCCGTTCGACGAGGAGGGCGCCGAGCAGCCAGCCGGTGACCCGGGGCGGGGCGGAGAAGTACAGCAGGAAGCCGAAGCCGAGCAGCAGCACGCCGGCCCAGGGGGCCCACGCGCCGAGCGGTTCGGCGGCCTTCCCGCCGACGGGGTGGGGCCGCAGCAGTTCGGAGCCGACGAGGATGCCGAGCGACAGCAGCAGCAGGACGCTCACCGCGCCGGCCAGCCGGGAGATCCCGGACAGCGCGGCCCCGGTGGCGAGTTCGATGGCGCCGAGCGTGAGCGCCGCGCCGGGCAGGAAGGCGATGAGCGGCGGAATGTAGAGCACGGCGGGGTTCTCGTGGAGGAGGGGACCCGCCCAGCGCAGCGCGGCGGCGGTGACCAGGATGGCGGTGACGACCGGCAGGGCGGTACGGGCGGCGGGCAGCCGGTCGCCGAAGAGGCGCAGCAGGCCGACGCCCGCGCCGAGCACCGCGTATCCGGCGACGGCGGGCACGGTCGCGTGCCGCATGGTGCCGAGGCCGACCGTCAGCAGCACGTAGCCGAGGACGGTGGTCGCCGGGCTGAACCGGTCCGGCCGCTCCCGGTTCTCCCGGAGCGCGCGCCGCACCTCGTCGAACGGCACCTCCTCCGCGCGCATCCGGGTGACGAGCGCCTGGAGCGACTCCACCTGGTCGAGCCGCAGGTCGGGGCCCTCGACCGGGGCGAAGTCGAGTTCGCCGCCGCGCCCGTCGGGTCCGCCGCCGACGCGGACGAAGAGCCCGGTGGGCACGACGAAGCAGCGGGCCCGGGTGCCGTAGCGGGTGGCGACGTCGTGCAGCGTCCGCTCGACCTCCGAGCTGCGCTCGGCGGCCCGCAGCAGGTCGGAACCGAGCTCGCAGAGGAGCGAGGCGAGGTCCCGGAGCCGTTCCCGGCCGGCCGTCCCGTCCTCCGGCAGGGTGACGGTGCCGGTGCGCCGCCGGGGCCGCAGGGCTGCCGCCCGCCGCGCGAGACCACGCACATCGAATCGGGACAAAGGCCGCATTCATGAACGTTAACAGCGGCGGGGGGTGTGAGCGGGAGCCCGGTGGGCGCGGGGCGCCAGCGAGGGGCCGGAGCGAGGGGCGGGTGCGACGGAGCGTCAGCCGCCGCGCCCGTGCCCGCCGGTACGCGCTCCGCACCGCCTCCGGGCGCCGCCCCCGGGGCACCCGGCCAGGCCGCCCGAAAACGCCTCGCCCGCCGGCGCCCCCGCTGCGAGCATGACCGGATGAACGACAGCACCCCTGCCCCCGAGGAACGTGACCGCCTCCTCTCCGAGGCCGTCGTCCTCCGCTCCGGAGGCGGCGAGGAAGAGGCCCGGCGGCGACTGGTCGCCCTCGCCGCGCGGCTCCCCGGCGACGCCGAGGTCGCCTACCAGACCGCCTGGGCCCACGACGTGCTCGGCCTGGAGGCCGAGGCCGTGCCCTACTACGAGACCGCGCTCGCCGGAACCGGCCTGACCGCCGACGACCGGCGCGGCGCCCTCCTCGGCCTCGGCAGCACCTACCGGACCCTCGGCCGGTACGAGGACGCCGCGGCGCTGCTGGGACGGGCCTCGGCCGAGTTCCCCGAGGACGGCGCCCTGCGCGCCTTCCTCGCGATGGCCCTCTACAACACCGGCCGCCACCACGACTCCGTACGGCTGCTCCTGACCCTCCTCGCCGCCACCAGCGAGGACCCGTCCGTACGGGAGTACCGCAGGGCCATCGAGCACTACGCGCGGGACCTCGACGCGACCGGGTGACGCCTCCGGCCGGCCGGCGGTCGTCAGTCGTTGACCGCCGTCAGGAGCACCACGCAGTCGTCCACCGCGGTGAGCCCGTGCCGTTCCTGGGGGATCAGCCGCAGCGCGCCCGCGGCCAGTTCGTCCGACCAGCCGTGGGTGGTGAGCCGCACCCGGCCGCTGAGCACCTGGAGGCTCGCCGCCGGGGGAGCGTTGTGCTCGTCCAGGGCCGTGCCGGCCTTCAGCGCGATCACTGTCTGCCGCAGCGCGCCGTCGTGCAGCACGAGATGGGCGCTGCGCCCGTGCGGCGCGCTGCGGGCGGCGGCCAGGTGCTCGTCGGCGACGGCGGTGAGGTCGGTGAGGTCCTGGTTCATACCCCCAGCCTCCAGGCTGCGTACGGAGGCGCAACTCGGGGCCGCGGGACCGGGCTCAGCCCGCCGGGAGGAGCGCTCCCGTCAGGTGGTCGTACGCCACGTGCGCGTGGAGCCGGACACCGGTCACGAGGGTGTCGTCGTCGGCGTAGAAGTGCGGGTTGTGGTTGGTGACCAGGCCGCGGCCGCCCTCCTCCGGGACCGGCAGCCCGTCGGCGCCCAGCTTCGCGTCCTGGACGCCCAGCATCACGTACAGCCCGCCGAAGCGCCGGATGAACTCGGAGACGTCGTCGTAGCCGAGGGTCGCCCCGGTCTCGGTGACCCGCTCCTCGCCCACCACCCGCCGGAAGGTCGGCAGTCCCGCCTCCACCCAGGGCCCGGCGTTGTGCACCGGCGGCACCGGCTGGAGGTACTCCACCTCGGCCGTCGCCCCGTACGCCGCCGCCGAGTGCTCGGCCAGTCGCCGGAGCCGCTCCCGCACCTCGGCCATGTCGGCCTCCACCGCGCAGCGGACGGTGCCCCAGAGCGTCACCGTCTGGCCGATGATGTTGAACCGGCCGACGTCCTCGACGTGCCCGATGGTGACGGTGACCGGGTCGAAGGCGGACACCTGGCGGTACAGCTGCCCGATGCCGGTGAGCACCGCGCCGGCCGCCGGCATCGGGTCCACCCCCTGCCACGGGGTGGAGCCGTGCACCTGCTTGCCGCCGATGGTGATCCGGACCAGCACCGAGGCGCCGTACTGGTTGCCCGCCCGGTAGCCCACGTACCCCTTCGGGAACGGCGTCACGTGCATCCCGAACGCCATCGTCGGCACCGGGTCGGCGAAGGCGCCGGCGTCGACCATGGCGAGCGCGCCGCCGGTCTCGGTCACCGGCGGGCCCTCCTCGGCCGGCTGGAAGACGAGGAGGACCGTGCCCGGAAGCCGGTCGCGCACCCCGGCCAGGACCGTCGCCGCGCCCATCAGCATCGCGGTGTGGCAGTCGTGGCCGCAGGCGTGCGAGACCGGGAACGGGCCGCCCGGGTAGTCGGCGTCCACCACCTCCGAGGCGAAGTCCACCCCGCACAGGTCCTTCACCGGCAGCGCGTCCGTGTCCGCGCGCAGCGCCGCCACCCGGCCGCCGCCCCCGCCGGCCGTACCGCGCAGCACGCCCACCACGCCGTGCCCGGCGATGCCCGTGCGGACCTCGTCGAGCCCCAGGCTCCGCAGGTGGTCGGCGACCAGCCGGGCCGTCCCCTCCTCGCGGTTGGACAGCTCGGGGTGCCGGTGGAGGTGGCGGCGCCAGGCGATCACCTGGGCGGAGGTCTCCTCGGCCAGCCGGTCGAGCTCGGTGTGGACGGGATCGTGGGTCATGGGACGTCCTCTCGTGGCGGTCGGCGCGTGCCGGTGTCTGCGGATGGGACGGTGCCCCACCGGGAGCCCTCCCGCTATGAGGCTCGCCGTCGGACGGCGGAGGCGGGAGGGCGCCGCCCGACGGTGACCAGGGGCTCGGGGCGGTGACCGGTGAGGGGGTGCGCGTCAGCCGCCGGTGAGGTCGCGGAGCGCGCGAAGTCCTCGGGCAGCGGGACGGAGAGCGCGTCGAGCGCCGCGACGAGCTCCTTCTCCTCGTAGGTGAAGTGCGATTCGACGAGCGCGATCGGGCCGTCCGGCTCGCCGCTCACCCGGCGTGCCTCCTCGGCGCCGAACGGCGCGGCGGACGCGGTGGGCAGGCCGTCGAGGAGGGCCTGGAGGCGGACCGGCGCCTCCTCCGCCTGGACGTGGTCGTGGGCCGGTTCGTCGAGGACGGGCCGCAGCTCGGGGCGGGCCCCGGCGAGCGCGGGGAAGACGCCGCCGTCCTCGGCGGTGTGGTGGCGGGTGGGCACGGAGCAGAAGGCGAGGCAGCGCGCCCGCAGCTCGTGGGGGCGCTCGCCGGTGCCGGACAGGAGGGCGTCGAGCCCGGAGCGGAGCCGGGCGAGCTCCTCGCGGAGCCGGAGGTGGACGTCGACGAGCTGGTTCCCGAACGCCGTGAGGCGGCCGGCCGGTTCGGAGGCGGCGGTCATGGATCGCGTGATCGCACCGGAGGGGCCCGGGGGACACGGCTCCGGGGCCGTGCCCGCGGGGTGCGGTCACGGCCCCGGAGGGGAGCGGTCGGCGTCCGTCAGCCGGTGAAGACCTCGACGAGGGACCAGACGGCGAGGCCCGCCATGCAGACACCGCCGATGCGCTGGACGGTCTTGAGCGGGACGCGCTTGGCGATGAAGCGGCCGGCCACCAGGGCCAGGGCGGAGACCGAGGTCAGCGCCAGGAAGGAGCCGATCGCGGTCGACGCGGTGCCGTTGGTGGCGGCGAGGTTGGCGGTGGTGATCTGGGTCAGGTCGCCCCACTCGCTGATGAAGACGGCCATGAACGCGGTGGAGAACACCGGCCAGAAGCCGGTGACGGTCCTGCCGCCCGCGTCGTCCTCCTCGTCGTCGCCCCCGGCGCGCAGCAGGATGAACGCGCCGAAGCCGAACAGCAGCGCGGAGACGAGTTTGACGATCCAGCCGGGGAGCAGCCCGAGGAGGCTGCCGGCGCCGACGGCGATGGCGACGTGCACCGCGAAGGCCGCGGAGGTGCCGAACCACACGTAGAGGGGACGCATGCGCGTGCCCATGGCGAGCGACGCGAACATGGTCTTGTCGGGAAGCTCGGCGAGGAAGATGAGCCCGAAGGCGGTGACGATCGCCAAGGGGTCGAGGTGCATACCGGCGCTCTCTGCTCGGTCCGGGCCCGGTGGCTCCGCACGGCGCCTCGGTGGGCGACGGGAGGACCACTCGGCCCGGCATGACGGACCACGCCCACGGAATCGTGGACGCGGTGATGCCTGGCCGAAGGTCTCGCCCGTCCGCGTCGTGCGCGGACCCGGTCACCGGGAACCCGGGGGTTCCAGTGTGTCGACGACCGGTTCGCAGGGCTACTCCCCTTCGCTGCCCACCAGTGTAACCGATGGGCCGCCGGGGAAGTAGACGCTGTCTATCCCTCGGGCCGAGATTCGTAGACACTGTCTGCGCGAGGTGGTAGACAGTGTCCATGTCTCACCCTGCACCTCAGGATCACGCTCAGACGCCCCCCGACGTCGACGTCGAGGCGAAGGCCGGCAGCGGGGCCGACCGCACCGGCAAGGCCGAGGCGCGCGACGGACTGCGCGAACGGCTCGTCAGGACCGGCGTCGCCCTCGTCGACGCCGAAGGCGCCCAGGCCCTCACGCTCCGCGAGATCGCCCGCCGCGCCGGCGTCTCCCACGGCGCGCCCCGCCGCTGGTTCCCGACCCACCTCGACCTGCTCTCGGCGATCGCCCGGGAGGGCTTCGCCGAACTCGCCGCCCGCGTCGCCGAGGCCGACCGGGAAGCCGAAGGCACGGACGCCGGGCCCCGGGCCCGGATCGAGGCGCTCGCCCGTGTCTACCTCGGATACGCCGCCGACCGCCGCGGCATGTACGAGCTGATGTTCCGCCACGACCTGCTGGAGAGCGGCCGGCTGGGGCTGCGCGGGACGAGCCTGCCGCTCTTCGTCCGCCTCACCGCGCTCGTCGCCGAGCTCCGCCCCGGCACCGACGCCGTCTCCGCCGCCGGCGCGCTCTGGGCGAACCTCCACGGACTGGCCCAGCTCCGCCACTGGGGCAGCCTCCCCCTCGCCACCGGCTCCGACGACCCCGCCCCGCTCGTCCGCGCCGCCCTCGACGCCCATCTCGGCCCGGCGGAGCCCACCCGGTGACCGTCGCCGCCGGCCCCCTCCCCGCCCGCGGCGCCCGCGCCCGCACCCTCGCGTGCAGCGTCACCGGTGCCGCCGTCGTCGCCCTCGACGGCACCGTCCTGACGCTCGCCCAGCCCGCCCTCCAGCGGGACCTGCACACCGGCGTCGCCCAGGTCCAGTGGACCAGCACCGGCTACCTCGTCGCCGTCGCGAGCCTCCTCGTCCTCGCCGGGCGCCTCGGCGACCGGCACGGCCACCACCGGGTCTTCGCCCTCGGCGCCCTCGGCTTCGCCGCCGCCTCCGCCGGGATCGCGCTCGCCCCCGGAATCGGCGCCGTCGTGCTGCTCCGCGTCCTCCAGGGGGTCTGCGGGGCGCTGCTCCAGCCCGCCACCCTGGGCATGCTCCGCGCCGCCTACCCGCCCGACCGGCTCACCGGCCCCATCGCGCTGCGCACCGGAGCCATCGGGCTCGCCGCCGCGGCCGGCCCGCTCCTCGGCGGCGCCCTGGTCTCCGCGTACGGCTGGCGCTCCGTCTTCCTCCTCGGCGTGCCCCCGACGCTCGCCGCCGGACTCCTCGCCCTCACCGTCCGCGAGCCCCGCCGGACGGAGCCGGCACGCGCGCGTGCCGGCGGCGATCCACTGGGCGCCCTGCTGCTCGCCGGCGCGCTCGGCCTCCTCGTGCACGGGCTCGTCACCCTCCCGCACCCCGGCGCCGCCGGCCGGGCCGCCGTCACCCTCGCCGCCTCGGCGGCCGCCGCGCTCGCCCTCGTACGCCACGAACGGCGGGCCCCGCACCCCCTGCTGCCGCCCGCGCTGCTGCGCGGCCGGCCCGTGGCCGCCGGGCTCGGCGCGCTGCTCGCCGCCTCCGCCGCCCTCTCCGGCACCCTCTTCGTCACCACCTACTTCCTCCAGGAGGTCCAGCGCCTCGACCCGCTCGACGCCGGTCTCCGCTTCCTCCCGCTCGCCGTCCTGATGGTGCTCGGCGCCGTGTGCTGTCCGCCGCTCCAGCGCCGCCTGGGCCCCCGGGGCGCCGCCCTCGCCGGCGGCGGCCTGCTCACCTCCGGGGTGCTGGTCCTCGCCCGCCTCGACACCGCCGCGGGGGCCGTGGCGACCGGGACCGGCGCGGCCCTCCTCGGCGCCGGGTTCGTCACCCTGATGATCACCGCGACCGCCGCGATCGTCCGGCACGCGCCCGAGGAGCACGCCGGGGTCGCCGGCGGCCTCCAGCAGACCGCCATGAACACCGGGCCCGCCCTCGGCGTCGCCACCGCCGCCCTCCTCCTCGCCGTCGTCCCGGCCGGCGGCTTCGTCCCCGCGCACGGCGCCGCCCTCCCGGCCCTCGCGCTCGTCGCGGGCCTCACCCTGCCCGCCGCCCTCGCGCTCCCGGGGGCGTCCGGCGGCCGGGACGGCGGGACACGCCAGCCCGCCGCACGCCGGTCCCGCCGCCCGTTCTGCGTACGATCATGAAATGCGCGCAGCTGGTTCCCGGCCCCGGCCCCGGCCCGCCACCGGGTCCCGGACCCAGGTCAACCTCGGCCGTGCCCTGCCCGTCCTGGTCATGGTCCTGGTCGTCGCCGTGGACCTCGTCACCCCCGACTCCGAGCGCGTCGACCGGCTCCTCATCACCGTCCCGGCGCTCGCCGCCGCCACCTGGAGCGTACGGGCCACCATCGGCATGGGCCTCCTCGCGATGGCCCTGAGGGCCCTGCTCGTCGCGGGCCGGGGCGAACCCGGCGCCGAACTGCTCGCGAGCGAGGGCCTCATCCTCGGCGTCACCACCGCCTCCGCCTGGGTCAGCGCGGTCCGCACCCGCTACGAGCGGGACCTCGCCGAGGTGACCGCCGTCGCCGACGTCGTCCAGCGCGTGGTGCTCCGTCCGCCCCCGCCCCGCCTCGGCCCCGTCGAACTCCACCTGCTGTACGTCGCCGCCGCGGCCAAGGCCCGCATCGGCGGCGACTTCTACGAGGCCGTGCAGATCCCCGGAGCCGTACGGATCATGCTCGGCGACGTCCAGGGCAAGGGCCTCGGGGCCGTCGAGACGGCCTCCGTCCTGCTCGGCGCCTTCCGCTCCACCGCGTACGACGCCCCCGACCTGCCCGCGCTCGCCGACCGGCTCGACGAGGGCCTGGCCCGGTACGCCGCCTGGGACCCCGACTCCGACGCCGCCGAACGCTTCGCCACCGTCGTCCTCGTCGAACTCCCCGAGGGCACCGGCACCGCCCGCCTCCTCAACTGCGGCCACCCCGCCCCGCTCCTCCAGCACGGCACCGACGTCACCACCGTCGACGTCGCCGACCCCTCGCTGCCGCTCAACCTCACCGGTCTCGCCGACTCCCGCCACCACGTCGAGGAGTTCCCCTTCGGCCCCGGGGACCGGCTGCTGCTCTACACCGACGGCGTCAGCGAGACCCGCGACCGCTCCGGCGCCTTCTACCCGCTGGAGGAGCGCGCCCGCCAGTGGTCCGGGGCCCCCTCCGAGCAGGTCCCCGAGCTTCTGCACCGGGATCTCGCCGCCTACGGCGCCGGCGGGCTCGACGACGACGTCGCCGCGCTGCTCATCGTCAGCACCGGCGGGACGACCGCGCCGGAGGGACCGCGCTGACCACCTCCGGAACGACTCCGTCCGCTCTCAAACGCCGAGTTCGCGGCGGACTGGGTCGTTCCCGCCCCCTTGCGTGACCCGTGCGCCCTTCGTGCGCTCTGGCCGCTCCCTTCCCGATACGTGAGGCTTGCGTGCGTCCGTATGACGGACAGTCACACTCCAGTCGAGAGGAACGGGTGCACGTGCCCCAGCCCAGCTCCACCCCCGACGGCCCGTCCGAGGAGTTCCCGGGATTCCCCGGGGCCGGGACGGCCCTCACCGAGGCCGACGCGGACCGCGTCGCCGCCGACGGCCTGTGGGCCTCCGGCGGGACGGTCCACCCCGGGGCCGTCCGCTTCGGCCAGACCGTCCTCACCGCCCTCCTCGCCGACGGCGCGACCGCCGGGGAGACGCTCCCCGCCGGACTCGCCGAACGGGTCGCGCGCGTGCGCGGCCTCGCCCTGCCGGGCTACCACCGGATCGAGACCGACGACGGCCACCGCCTCTCCGCCTTCAGCCTGCGGCAGCTCGCCCCGGGCCCCCACCCCCTCGTCGTCGTCCCCTCCGGCTGGACCCCCTTCGGCTGGGGCCTCTTCCCCGGCGCCTACATCGCCCTCGCCCTGCGCGGCTACCACGTCCTCGCCTACACCCCGCGCGGCCTCGGCATCCCCGGGCTCCCCACCACCTCGGAGGGGTACGTCGACGTCGCCGGCCCGCGCGACGTGGCCGACGGCTCCACCGTCGTCGACTTCGGCATCGAGCGGTTCGCCCCCGCCGTCACCGGCTTCCTGGGCGAGTCCTACGGCTCCGGCATCAGCCAGCTCGTCGCCGCCCACGACGAACGGGTCGCCGCCGTCGTCGCCCTCAGCACCTGGGGCAACCTCGCCACCAGCCTGTACGAGAACAGGACCCGCCACCTGGCCGCGGTGAAGGCCCTCATCGGCTTCACCGGCGGACCCGTGGAGGAGAAGTTCGACGAGGAGAACCGGCGGATCCTGGACGACTTCCTCAACGACCGGAACCTCGACGCGGTCGTCCGCTGGGGCGAGCGCCGCTCCCCGGAGACGTACACCGACCTTACCGACGAGCACGGCACCCCCACCTTCTTCTCGAACACCTGGCACGAGAGCCTCTTCGCGGTCAACGAGGCCGTCGACACCTTCGACCGGCTCCGCGTCCCCAAGCGGCTCAACCTCTGGATCGGCGACCACGCCGCCCCCGAGGGAGCCGGCCTCCTCGGCACCACGCCCGGCGCCCCCGACCCCGTCCTGGACGAGGCGTACGCCTGGCTCGACCACCACCTCAAGGGCGAGCGCAACGGCGTGGAGGAGTGGGACGAGGTCTGCGGCCAGGTGATGTTCACGTACGTCACCGAGCCCGCGACCGACCCGGTCACCGGACGGCCCACCGGCGCCCGGCGGATCGTCGAACCCGCCGTCCGCGAATCCCGGCCCACCTGGCAGGACGTCACCGTCGGCCACGAGTTCCTCGGCCTCACCGGCGAGGGGGCCGGCGGCACCGACGGCCGGCTCGTCGCCCCCGGGGAGGACGGGGAGACGACCGGCTGGCGCCGCACCTTCCTCGCGGGCGTCGACACGGAGGCCACCGCGATGGGCGAACTGCTCAGGACCGGCCAGGCCGAATGGAGGGGCGACCCCAAGATCTACGACACCCGCAAGATCGACCGGCGGCACGCCCTCGCCTGGACCACCGCGCCCCTCGTCCCGGCGGACGGCGGCCCCGTCGGCCGGCGCGTCCGCGGCGTACCGAGGCTCCGCCTCACCGTCCGCTCCACCGTCTCCGCGGCCGGTCTCATCGCCCACCTCTTCGACGTCGCCGAGGACGACACGGCCCGCATCATCACCCACGAACCGCTCAACGCCCACGACCTGACGCCCGACCGGGACACCACCGTCACCTGGCGCCTCCAGGCCGCCTCGTACGACATCCCCGCCGGCCACCGGCTGATGCTCGTCGTCGACAGCAAGGACCCGTTGTACGGGGACGCCTCCGTCACCTGGACGCAGACCGGACTCGGCTCGCCGCCCGAGGCCGCGTCCTTCCTGGAACTGCCGCTGGGCTGAGGCGGCGGCGGGGACGGCGTCAGGCGCGGTACGCCGGGATGTGGGCGGCGGCCCAGTCGGCCAGCTCGCGGGAGCAGGCGGCGACCGACTCGCGCCAGGTGCGGTCGGCGCCGTCGCCGGCCTCGTCGCTCACGTGCTTCACGATCCGCAGCGGCACCCCGGCGAGCTCCGCGGCGGCGGCCAGGGCGTACCCCTCCATGTCGACCAGGGGGGCCCGCTCGGCCAGCCGCGCCCGGGCGGCCTCGTCGGAGATGAACGCGTCACCGGTGGCGAGGACCACGTCACCGCCGTCGGGGAGGGCGATGGGGGCGCCGTACGTCTCGCCGGTCAGCGTCGCGAGGAGCTCGCCGTCCAGGTCGTGCTGGACGACCGTGCCGACGACGTGCGTGCCCGTCCAGCCGGAGCGCAGGGCGCCGGCGGTGCCGAGGTTGACGATGCCCGAGGGACGCGGCCCCCGGGCCAGGGCGGTGGCGAGCGCGGTCGCCGCGTTCACCTTGCCCATCCCGGTGAGGAGCACGGGCAGGGCCGTGTCGAGGAACTGCGCCTCCTCCTTGACGGCGAGGACGAGCAGCGGGCGGTCGGGGGCGATGTCTCCCAGGAGTTCCATGGGCCCCACGCTAATTCGCCCGGCCCGGGACCGTACAGCCGGTAGGGGGACGGGCGCGGGGCGGGGGAGCGAAGAAGAGTACCGACCGGTAGCCTCGGGCCGTACGTGATCAGATCCCGCATCGCCGCACAACCGTTCCCCGCGCCGGTGCGCACCGTGCGCGGAACGCCGCCCGCTGGTGCAATGGGGTGAGCGGGCGCCCGTCGCCCGCCCGATGGCCGCACGGCGGTGGAGGTGTCGTGGCGGAACGAGGAGAGGCACCCCCTCCCACCCCGGTCGTCCCCGGGCGGGCGTCCGCCGGGGCGGCCGGGCGGCGTCTCGCCGAGGCCCTGGCCGCGGCGATCGGCTCCATCGGCACCACGCTCGACGAGACCACCACCTGCCGCGAACTCACCGCCTTCCTCGCCCGGCACCCCGGCGGTACCGCCACCGTCGAGCTGACGCCCGCGAGCGCCGAGGGCGCCGGTCCGGCCCCCGCACCTCCCTCCCCGCCGGCGCACGGCGGGGAGGAGGCCGTCCACGCGCTGACCGTCCCGCTCGCCGTGGACCGCGAGCGCCCCCTGGGCACGGTCACGGTCGCCCGTCCCGCGCAGCCGTACACCGAGGACGACCTCGTCGTGCTGCGGCAGGCGGCACGGCTCGCCGCCCGTCACCTCCGGCACGCCCGGCGGCTCGCCGCCACCGAGGACACCGCCCTCCACCTCCAGCGGGCACTCGTCGCCGAACCCGGCAGGCCCCACCCCAACCTGGAGATCGCCGGCCGCTATCTGCCCGCCGGGCCCCGGACCCTGGTCGGCGGCGACTGGTTCGAGACGGTACGGCTCCACTTCGGCCGGAGCCTGCTCGTCGTCGGCGACGTCATGGGCCACGGCCTCGACGCGGCCGTCGACATGAACGCCTACCGCTCCGCGCTCCGCGAGGTGGCCGCCACCGACCTGCCGCCCCACCGGGTGCTGCGTCATCTGGACGCGGTCGTCGCCGAGGACGGCGCCCGCCGCCCGGCGACCTGCCTCCTGGTCCGGGTGGACCCGGGGCGCGGCACCGCGACCTTCGCCGGCGCGGGCCACCTCCCGCCGGCGGTCTTCGGAGCGGACGGCTCGGCCGAACTCGTGGACCTGCCCGTCGGCCCGCCGCTGGGCACCGGCGTCGGTGGCTACGAGCCCGTCACCCGGCCACTGGCCGAGGGCGACACGCTGCTGCTCTTCACCGACGGCCTGGTCGAGCGCAGGGGCGAGGACATCGACGTCTCGCTGGCCCGGCTGGCGGGGCTCCGGCTGCCCCCGGACCCCGGACCGGAACGGGTCGTCGACGAGGTCCTCGCCCGGCTCGACGCCCACCACGCGGAGGACGACGTCGCCGTCCTCGCGGCCCGCGTCCGCAGCCGCCCGGCGACCTGACCCGGAGGCGGTGACGGAACGCTTCCCCGACCCCACCCACGGTGGTGACAATCCGTCACCCCGCCCTCGCCGGCCGACGGTTTCCGGCCTCGACGGGATTCTTTCGCCAGGACGCTTGTGCCGCGCCCCGGAGCCCGGCACGCTCCTCGTATGAACACGGCCAGGCATGCCAGTGAACGTCTGATGAGCTGGCCCTCGCTGACCCGTGGCCGTGCGCACTGCGGTGCGGAACTCGGTCTCGGGACGGCGACGGAGGAGATCGTCCACTTCCACGGCGAGCACGAGGCCGACGTCCACCTCACCCGCGCGATGGTCGCCAGGCTGCGGCCCGCCCTCCAGAACTCCACCGCGGTACGGCTCCGGGCCGGGTCCGGCTGGGTGACGGTCCTGCTCGACGCGGGGTCCGACATCGACCTGCTCGCCACCCTGGTCAGCGCCGCCCTCCAGGCCACCGCGGCCCCGGACGCGGCTCCCGACCGCTGTACCCGCGCCCGCCCGGTCCTCGTCCAGCGCTGACCGGACGGGCGCGCGCCGGGCGTCAGGCGCGAGCGCCGTCGCCCGTCTCCCGGCCGGGAACCGGGAAGAGCATGCAGGTGCTGGTGGCGTGGGCGAGGAGCCGGTCCTGCCCGTCGTACAGCCCCGCCTCCGCGAGCGCGGTGCGCCGGCCCTGCGAGATGACCGTGCCGACGGCCCGTACCTTGCCCGTGTCCGTCGTGATCGGACGCAGGAAGCGGGTCTGCAGGTCGAGCGAGGTGTAGGCGGTGCCCCGCGGGAGCGTGGTGTGCACCGCGCACCCCGCCGCCGAGTCGAGCAGCGTGGCGTAGACCCCGCCGTGCACGCTGCCGATCGGGTTGTAGTGCTCCTCGCCCGGCTCCAGGACGAAGACCGCCCGCCCGTGCTCGGCCTCCTCCAGGGAGAACCCGAGCAGCGCCGCGATCGGCGGGCCCGGCAGCCGGCCCGCGATCATCTCGCGCAGGAAGTCGAGCCCCGCCATCGACGCCGCCGCCCGCGCGGTGGCCCCGGCGTCCTCCCACTCGACCGTCCGTGACCGCCCCATGACCACTCCGCTCCGTCGTTCCCGGCCGCCGTGGCGACTGCTGGCTCTGTACTGCGAAGCTAGACCTCGTGCCGGCTGACTGTCAACGACGCAGCCAGCTGGCTAGAGTGTGACGATGAAGTGGCTGGAGACGGACACCGAGAACTGCTCGGTCCGGCGCACCCTGGACCTCGTGGGCGAGAAGTGGAGCCTGCTCATCCTGCGCGACGCCTTCAACGGCGTCCGCCGTTACGACGACTTCCACCGCCACATCGGCCTCTCCGAGGCCGTCCTCGCCGACCGGCTCCGCAAGCTCGTCGCCGCCGGAGTCCTCCGCAGCGTCCCCTACCGGGAACCCGGCGCCCGCACCCGCAACGAGTACCGGCTCACCCCCAAGGGCGTCGACCTCTGGCCCGTCATGCTCGCCCTCAAGCAATGGGGCGACACCCACACCGGCGGCCCCGAGGGCCCCGCCCTGGACATCCGCCACACCGCCTGCGGCTCTCCCGTCCAGGTCGTCGTCCGGTGCGCCGGCGAGGACGCCGAGGTCCTCACCGCCCGTGACGTCACCGTCGCCCCGGGCCCGGGAGCCCGCCCCCTCCCCTGACCCGGGCCCACCCGTTCGGCCCCATCACTGCGGTACCCGCCGCTCCGGCGGGTACCGGACCATGCATGCCCCCCACCCCCGGTACGCCGAGCGACCAGCCGCCGCCCGAACACGTCCCACGGCTCCGCCGGCTGCACGCCCGCCTGCTCGACTCGTCCGTGGGGCTCGCCTGGAACCGCGGCCGCGCCATGGAACTCATGCACCGCGCCATGGGATTCGCCGCCCTCAGCCTCCTCACCCTCGTCCCCCTCCTCATCGTGGTGGCCGCCGCCGACCTCTCCCGCGGCCAGGGCTTCGCCCGCTGGCTCATCCAGGGCCTCGGCGTCACCGAGGTCTCCGAGGAAGAGGTCGAACAGCTCTTCGGCCAGCCCGGTCAGGCCCTCCAGCGCACCACCGCCTTCGGCCTCGCCGCCCTCGCCGCCTTCGGCGTCACCTTCGGCTCCGCCGTCCAGACCGGCTACGAACGTGCCTGGGACCTCCCCACCGCCCGCTGGCACACCATGTGGCGGCACGTCGTCTGGCTCGCCGTCCTCATCGTCGCCCTCCTCCTCTTCGTCGCCTTCCCGGCCCCCGAACGCGCTCCCGCCGGCGTGACCGCCCTCGTCGCCCTCGGCGACCTCATCGGCACCTTCCTCTTCTTCTGGTGGTCCCAGCGCTTCCTCCTCTGCGGCCGCATCCGCTGGCGCGCCCTCCTGCCCGGCGCCGTCCTCACCGCCCTGGGCCTCCTCGGACTGCGGATCTTCTCCCAGCTGGTCTTCTCCCCCCTGATCGCCTCCAACGCCGTCACCTACGGCCAGTTCGGCACCGTCCTCGTCCTCCAGTCCTGGCTCGTCGGCGTCGGCTTCGTCGTCTACGGCAGCGCCCTCGTCGGCCGCCTCGTCCACGAGACCCGGGTCCGCCGGCGCCTCACCCGCACCGACCCCGACCCGCCTCACTGATCCCGCCGACGCACCGTCACCACCGACACCACCACCGCCCCCACGACCCAGGCGCCGTACACCAGCCACGCCCCGCCCGTCGTCCACGGGAACGGACCCGCCAGCCCTTCCCCGGCCAGCCGCTGCCACGCCCGGAACGGCGTCCCGTGCCCCAGCACCGCCGTCAGCCACCGCTCCTCGCTCAGCACCATCGGCAGGAACAGCAGCAGCGCCACCGCGCCGACCACCGCCGCCGCCCCGCGCCGCACCAGCGTCCCCAGCGCCATCCCCGCCAGCGCGCACACCGGCGCCAGCAGCGCCGACGCCACCACCAGCCGCACCGCGCCCGGATGACCCGGCGACACCCCCACGCCCCGCAGCGACAGCACCGCCTGCGACGCCCCGAACGAACCGCCCGCGACCACCGCCCCGAACCCGGCCTGTACCCCGGCGAGCACCAGCGCCTTCGCCGATATCAGCGCCCCCCGGGCCGGCACCGCCGCGAAGGCCGTCCGCACCTGCCCGCTGCCGTACTCGCCGACCACCGTCACCGCGCCCATCGCCGCCGAGCACAGCACCAGCACCATCGCCGCGTTCCCCGTGAACGCGTCCCCCAGGGCCATCCCGTCCGCCACGAACGCCGCCCGGGACGCCTCGTCGTACGCGAACCAGTACCGGTAGTGGTCCCAGGCCGTGCCCACGTTGAACGCCATCACCGCCAGCGCGCCCAGCAACAGCGACCAGCCGGTCGACCGCAGCGACCACAGCTTCAGCCACTCCGACCCCACCAGATCGCGGAACCGGGCCCGCGGCTCCACCACGTGAACGACCGACGCCGTCACCGGGCACCTCCTGCCGTGTAGTCGGCGCTCTCCGCCGTCAGCTCCATGAACGCTTCCTCCAGGGAGGCCCCGCGGGTGGTCAACCGGTGCAGCACCACCCGGTGCTCCGCCGCCAGCTCACCGATCCGGGCCGCGCTCAGCCCCGTCACCGTCAGCAGGCCCTCCTCCGCGACCACCTCCGCACCCGAGGCCAGCAACAGCGGCGCCAGCACCCCCGGATCCGGCGTCCCGACCGCCACGCTCGGCCGCGCCCCGCGCGCCGCGAACTCCGCCAGGCTCTCCTCCGCTATCAGCCGCCCCCGGCCGACCACCACCAGGTCGTCGGCCGTGTGCTCCATCTCGCTCATCAGATGGCTGGAGACGAACACCGTCCGCCCCTCTCCGGCGAGCCGCCTGAACAGCTCCCGCACCCAGCGCACCCCCTCCGGATCCAGCCCGTTCAACGGCTCGTCGAACAGCAGCACCGGCGGATCACCCAGCAAGGCGCCCGCCATGCCCAGCCGCTGCCGCATCCCCAGCGAGAAGCCGCCGATCCGCCGCCGCGCCGCGGCACCGAGCCCGACCTCCTCCAGCACCTCGTCGACCCGCGCGAGCGGTATCCGATTGCTCCGCGCGAGGACCGACAGGTGCGCCCGCGCCGTCCGACCGCCGTGCACGTCCGCGGCGTCGAGGAGCGCGCCCACGTGCCGCAGCCCGCGCGGCCGGTCCGCGAACCGCCGGCCCCCGACCGTCACCGCGCCGCTCGTCGGCGCGTGCAGACCGAGGACCATCCGCAGCGTCGTGCTCTTCCCCGCGCCGTTGGGCCCGAGGAAGCCGGTGACCCGGCCCGGCCGCACGGTGAAGGTCAGCCCGTCGACCGCGGTGGTGGCGCCGTAGCGCTTCGTGAGTTCCCTGACTTCGATCATGTCCACCACGGTGCCGCCCCGCCCCGCCCCCGGGCATCAGACCAGGACCGACAATCACGCGACGGGCAGTCATCCCCGGTCGTACAACCTGGGTCTGATGACCCGACACGTCCCCGCGATCTACGATCCCCGCATGTCAGCGACCTCGGCAGTGCCGCTCCGCGAACGGGTCACGCCCGGCTGGTGGGCCGCGCTCGCCTGGCTCGCCGGCCTGCTCTTCACCGTGCTCCTGCGCATGCGCCTGCCCGGTCAGGAAGAGGCCGACGTGCTCGTGGGCGTCGTCTTCCTCCGCTGGGACGGCCTCACCATGCTCGGCCTCGCCACCGCCCTCGCCCTCCGCGGCAGCGCGCTCCTCGACCGCAGGCCCACCGCCGGCCTCGGCCACCTCCTCGCCGCCGCGGTCCTCTGCTCCTTCCCGCTGGGCGTCACCGCCATACCGCTCGCCCAGTACCTCGCCGTCGACGTCGCCCTCTACGCCATCGCCGTCCACCGGCCGACGAAGGAAGCCGAGCGCGCCGCCCTCCTCGCGGTCGGCGTCGTCCTCGGCCACCTCGCCGTCCGGCTGCTCGCCGGCTGGACCGCCGGCACTACCACCGCCCTCGCCGTGCTCTCCACCGCCGGCGCCGTCTGGCTCCTCGGCCGCTCCGTACGCCAGAACCGGCTCCACGCCGAGGAGACCCGCACCCGCGCCGCCGAACAGGCCGTCATCGCCGAACGGCTCAGGATCGCCCGCGAGATGCACGACACCGTCGCCCACAGCATCGGCATCGTCGCCCTCCAGGCCGGTGCCGCCCGCCTCGTCATCGACAAGCGGCCCGAGCTGGCCCGCGAAGCCCTCGGCGAGATCGAGACCGCCAGCCGCGAGACCCTCGCGGGCCTCCGGCGGATGCTCGGCGCCCTCCGCGCCGCCGACGCGCCCGCCACCCCGCCGGACATACCGTCCGGCGCCCCCGCCGAGCCCGACCCGCCGGGCCTCGCCGCGCTCGACCGCCTCGCCGAGACGACCGGCGCCGCCGGGGTCCGCGTCACCGTCCGGCGCGTCGGCGCGCCGCGTCCCCTGCCGCCCGACATCGACCTCTCCGCCTTCCGCGTCCTCCAGGAGTCCGTCACCAACGTCGTCCGTCACTCCGGGGCCGACCGCTGCACCATCACCGTCGACCACCGCGACCCCGAGACCCTCGCCCTCACCGTCGAAGACCCCGGACCCGCTCCCGGCCGTCACCCCGATCGCCACCGCGACCGGGCCGGCGCGGGCTCCGGCTACGGCCTCGTCGGCATGCGCGAGCGCGTCGGACTGCTGCACGGGGAGTTCACCGCCGGGCCCCGCCCCGGCGGAGGGTTCCGCGTCACCGCCCACCTTCCCGTCCCACCAGGAGCCACCCCCGCATGAGCGACACCACCACCGCCCCCGCCCCCGCCCCCGCCCCCGCGCCCCCGGTCCGGGTCGTCCTCGCCGACGACCAGCCGCTGGCGCGCACCGCCCTGCGCATGGTCATCGCCGAGACCGACGACCTCCTCGTCGCCGGCGAGGCCTCCGACGGCGCCGAGGCCGTCCGGCTCGTCGAGGAGACCGGAGCAGACGTGGTCGTCATGGACCTGCGCATGCCCGGCGTCGACGGCATCGAGGCCACCCGGCGGATCACCTCGGGGAAGACCGGCGCCCGCGTGGTCGTCCTCACGACCTTCGACGCCGACGAGGACGTCTTCGGCGCGCTCGACGCCGGCGCCTCCGGCTTCCTGGTCAAGGACATGTCCGTGGCCGACATCCTCGCCGCCGTCCGCGTCGTCGCCTCCGGCGACGCCCTCATCGCCCCCGGCGTCACCGGACGCCTCATCAAGCAGTTCACCCGCCGCCCGCGCGAAGGACGGGGCGGCCCCGGGACCGGTCCCTCGCCCGCCGCCCTCCGGGTCGCCGACCGCACCACCGAGCGCGAACAGGAGGTCCTCACCCTCGTCGGCCGCGGCCTCTCCAACACCGAGATCGCCGACGAACTCCACATCACGCTCGCCACCGTCAAGACCTACGTCACCCGGCTCCTCGCCAAGCTCGAAGCCCGCGACCGGGTCCAGCTCGTCATCCTCGCCTACGAGACCGGACTCGTCACCACCGGAGCCGATCACACGATCCGGTGATCGGCCCCGGAGCGGCCGGGCGGCCCGCGGCGGACCGCTTGGATGGAGGACGCCCCCATCGGTCCGTCGAGAGAGAAACCTCCATGACGCACACCTGGCTGCCGCCCGTCGAGTACGTCGCGACGCTGCCCAGAGCGACCGCCTACTCCTGCCTCTACTTCACCGACACCGCAGGCCGCACACTCCAGCTCCGCGCCACCCGCGGCGAGGACGTCTGGCAGTGGCCCGGCGGGAACATGGACCCCGGGGAGACCCCCTGGGAGACGGCGGTGCGGGAATGCCGGGAGGAGACCGGCCTGGTCTTCGGCGGGGAACCGAGACTCCTCGGCACCCACTTCGTCGGCGACCGCGGCGCCGACTGGCCCGCCAACCACATCGGCTTCATCTTCGACGGCGGCGAGCTGACGGACGAACAGATCGCCTCCCTCGTCCTCGACCCGGCGGAGCACACCGCCTACGCGCTGCGCACCGTCGACAAATGGCGGCGGGAGATGCACCCCGGCGAGTTCGCCCGCCTCGCCGCGGTCGACCGGGCCCGCAGGACGGGCACCCCGGTCCACCTGGAGACCGCTCCGGCCGGCGCCTGACCCGCTCCCGGCCCGCCCGCCGGAACACGGGCGGCGGGCCGGGACCCGTAACCCTTTCCCTCCCCAGCAGTTGACCAGGGCATGAAGAAGCGCAGCATGCTCGCCATCGCCTCCCTCGCCGCAGGCGTCGTCACCGCCCTCGTCACCCCGCCGCCGCAGGCCAGCGCCGCCGAGAGCCCGCTCGGCGGGGCCACCGGACTCCTCCAGGAGGAGGGCGCCGCGACCGTCCTCCACGAGACCGTCACGACCGTGGAGAGCACCGTCGCCGACAGCTCCGCCCAGGGACTCCGCTGACCCCGGACCCCACCGCCGCCGGTGCCCCGCGCCGCACGGCGCGGGGCACCGGCGCGTCATGACCCGCCGGAGGGCGGCCCGTGCGCGCGACGCGCGCGGGTAATGACAGGATGTCCCCATGAGCAACAACGTTTTCTTCGACATCACCATCGACGGCAAGCCGGCCGGCCGGATCGAGTTCCAGCTGTTCGACGACGTCGTCCCCGACACGGCCAAGAACTTCCGTGAGCTCGCCACCGGCCAGCACGGCTTCGGCTACGAGGGCTCCTCCTTCCACCGCGTCATCCCCCAGTTCATGCTGCAGGGCGGCGACTTCACCGCGGGGAACGGCACCGGCGGCAAGAGCATCTACGGCGAGAAGTTCGCGGACGAGAACTTCAAGCTGAAGCACGACCGCCCGTTCCTGCTCTCGATGGCGAACGCGGGCAAGAACACCAACGGTTCGCAGTTCTTCATCACCACCGTCGTCACCGACTGGCTGGACGGCAAGCACGTCGTCTTCGGCGAGGTCGTCCAGGGCCAGGACGTCGTGAAGCAGGTCGAGGCCCTGGGCTCCGGCTCCGGCGCCACCAAGGCCAAGATCACGATCGCCAAGTCCGGCGTCGTCGAGGGCTGACCCGACTCCACCCGGCACGTCGCGGCACGGGGCGGCGGGAGCGGAAATCCACCGGATTCCCGCTCCCGCCGCTCCCGGCCGCCTCCGGGAGCCTCAGTCGCCTTCGCCGTACCGGCGCTCGAACCGGGCGATCCGGCCCTCCGGGTCGACGCTCCGCGCCTTGCCGGTGAAGTACGGATGGCTCTCCGAGGAGATCTCGACGTCGATCACCGGATAGGTGTTGCCGTCGTCCCACTCGATGGTCCGCTCGCTCGTCGCGGTCGACCGCGTCAGGAACGCGTACCCCGCCGAGCGGTCACGGAAGACCACGGGCCGGTAGTCGGGCTGCTTGTCCTGCTGCACGGGACCTCCTCGCCTCGGGCGGCCGTCGCGCGGCCCGCCCCGTCTCGTCCGGCCCGAACGGCACGGACCCTCCCCAGCCTCGCCGCGCCCACCCCCGCCGACCAGTGCCGCCGGCCCGACCGGGTGAGCGCCGACCGGGTGAACTACCCGCCGTGCCGCCGCCACCGCGAGGCGAGCAGCAGGGCGATGTCGTCCGGCCGGTCCGAGGCCCGCGCCGCCTCGTGCATCAGCCGGTCCGCCGCCTCCGCCAGCGGCAGCGAGCCCGTCGACGCCAGCGTCCGCCGCAGCCGCTCCACCCCCTCGTCGATGTCGGCGCCCGGCCGCTCCACCAGACCGTCCGTGAACAGCGCGAGCACCGCGCCCTCGGCCAGCCGCAGCCGCGTCACCGGATACCCGGCGCGGCCGTCCACCCCCAGCACCACGCCGCCCGCGATGTCCAGCAGCTCCGCCGTCCCGTCCGGATGCCGCAGCAGCGGCTGCGGATGCCCGGCCCGGACCGCCTGGGCCTCCCCCGTCCGCGCGTCCAGGAGCACGTAGCAGGCGCTCGCGAACTGCCCCGGGTCCAGATCGATGAGGAGCCGGTTGGTGCCCCGCACCACGTCCTGCGGCGGCAGCCCGCTCAGCGCGAAGGCCCGCACCGCGCTCCGCAGCTGCCCCATCGTCGCCGCCGCCGCGACCCCGTGCCCCTGCACGTCCCCGATCACCAGCGCCAGCTCGCCCCGGGCCGTCTCCACCACGTCGTACCAGTCACCGCCCACGTCCATGCCCTGCGTGCCCGGCAGATAGCGGCCCACCGTCTCCAGGCCCTCCCGCACCGGCAGCCGGTGCGGGAGGAGCGCGTCCTGGAGCCCCCGCGCCACGGCGGCCTCGGTGTCGTACCGCTGGGCCCGCTCCAGCGCCTGCGCGATCAGGCCGGTCAGCGCGGTGAGGACGGCCCGCTCCTCCGGGTCGAAGTCCCGCGGCCGGTCGAAGCCGAGGATGCACGAGCCCACCGGCCGGCCCGAGGCGATCAGCGGCAGGAAGGCCCGCGCGCCCGTCTCCGCGTCCAGCGGCAGCTCCGGATAGGCCTGGCCCAGGATCTCCATCGACTCGAAGAACATCGCCCGGCCGGACGTCAGCACGTCCACCCCCGGCAGGTGCGCGTCGAGCGCCGCCCCGTCGAAGCGGTCCAGGAAGCCCGGCGGGAAGCCCGTCTCCCACGCCAGATAGAGCCGCCGGTCGCTGAGCAGGTAGATCGCCAGCTGCCGGCCGCCGAAGGCCGGCAGCAGCTCCTCGGTCACCACCGCCGAGACCTGCCGGGCCGTCATCGCCTCCGTCAGCGCGATCGCCAGCGCCACCGGCCGGTAGAGCGACGCCGCCCGCGCGGCCTCCGGGCCCAGCCCGTCCCCGGCGCGCGTGGACGGCATCGGCGGCGTCGGCGGTGGCACAGGCGGCGGGGATGGGGACGGGGACGGGGGCGGGGGCGGTACGGGGGGCGGCGCGGCGGCGGACGCGGGGACGGCCCCCGGCGCCGGGCCCCGCTCCGCGGCCGGGTCCTCCTCCGGGACGAGCACCATGGTCACGCCGTCCCGGCCCGGGTGCAGCGACACCGACAGCCAGCCGCCGTCCTCCGGGCGGGCCAGGAAGCGCACCGGCTCCGTCGACATCAGCGCGGCCCGCAGCTGCTCCTCGTGGAACGGGTGGGCGAACCACGGCAGCGCCTCCCACAGAGGCCGCCCGGCCAGCGCCCCGCGCGGCCGTCCGAGGAGACGCTCGGTGCGCTCGTTCACATAGGTGACGCGGCCCAGCCGGTCGATCGCCAGGATCGCCCGCGGCAGCCGGTCCGTGGCGTCCGAACCGACCAGCCCCGTGCCCAGGTCCACCAGGGCGCCCGTCAGGTGCCCGTGGCCGTCGGCCCCGACGAACCGGGAGCGCGCCGACACCTCCAGCAGGTGCAGCCCGCCGTCCGGCCCCTTGAGCCGCAGCCGGCGGACTGAGCCCCGGCCGTCCGCGGACCCCGTCCGGCGGGCCGCCGCCCACAGCGCGAAGCCGTCCTCCGGTTCGAGCCGCGAGGTCAGCGCGTCGATGGGCATCGGCGACGGGCCGGCCACGCCGAGGATCGACCGCAGCCCGTCGTCCATGGTCACGGTCCCGGCCGCCAGGTCCCAGTCGAAGGAGCCGAACCGCACCGGCGGCACCGCGCCCGACGGCAGCTGCACGCACAGCGGATCGCCGGGCCACCGCACGCCCGTCCCGCGCGCCTCCAGCTCCGCGAGGACCTTTCCGAGCCGCAGCCCGGCGCGGGTCATCCGCTCCCGGTCCCGCGGGCCGACCGGCAGGCCCGGCGCCGGGGGCCGCAGCACCACGAGGACCCCGAAGCGTTCCCGGCCGGCGGCCACGGGGGAGTACAGCGACGCGAACGGGAAGGGGAGGCTCGCCACTAGCTGCGGGAACCGCCGCATCGACTCCTCGACGTCCGACAGGTGCACCGACTGCCCGGACCGGTGGACCTCGGCGACCGGAAAGGGCCGGTTGGTGTGCATCCGCGACCAGGGCCGGAACAGCTCGCCCGGCAGCCCGGCCAGGACCGAGAGCCGCAGCAGGCCCTCCGTGCCGGAGCGCAGGTACACCCCGCCGGCGTACCCGGCGACCGCCTCCACGGCGTCCGTGGCCGCCTCCGCCAGTGCCTGCGTCAGGGCTTGCGGCGGGGTGCCGGGGGGCGGGCCGTGCGGGGTCACACAGTCAGGATGCGCCCGCCGTGAAACCCGCCGCATCCCGGCACCGGGTCCCGAGGGCCCCGGCGCCCGGCGGCCCGCACGCGCGCGTGGCGGGTGCCGCGCGCGCGTGCGCGCGTGTAGACGTCGCCCACACGGCTCCCGGCCTGTTGACCCGGAGCTTCCGGGCCGTCACACTCGGTCGTCGTCCGCCGCCGTGAGCGCGCCGCGGGCGTGACCACCACTCTCGTCACCACCTCGCGCAGGGGGCAGCATGACCGGTCGGGTCCTTCCGTACGACGTCCACGGCGACGGCCCGGGGAGGGCCCTCGTCCTCCACAACTGGTTCGGCGACCGCAGCAGCTTCGACCCGCTCCGCGCCCACCTCGACGAGGCGGCGGGCAGCTACGCCTTCCTCGACTGCCGCGGCTACGGCGAGGCCTGGGACACCGAGGGCGCCTACACCATGGAGGAGGTCGCCGCGGACGCCCTGGCGGTCGCCGACGACCTCGGCTGGGACTCCTTCTCGGTCATCGGCCACTCCATGGGCGGCAAGGCGGCCCAGCTGATGCTGCTCGACGCGCCCGGCCGGGTCCGCTCGATCGTCGGGATCTCGCCGGTCTCCGCGGCGGGCTTCCCGCTCGACGAGGACAGCCGGCGGCTGTTCGCCGGGGCCGCCGACGACCCGGCGCTGCGGCGGGTCATCATCGACCACACCACCGGCGGCCGGCACACCGGCCCGTGGCTGGACGCGGTCGTCGACCGCTCGGTGAGCCGCTCCTCGGCGGCCGCCTTCCGCGCCTACCTGGACTCGTGGTCCGGCACCGACTTCCACGAGCGGGTCCGCGACAACCCGACGCCCGTGCTGCTGGTCGTCGGCGCGCACGACCCGGCGCTCGGCGCCGAGGCGATGGAGGCGACCTGGCTGCGCTGGTACCCCAACGCCCGCCTCGAAGTCCTGGCCGACGCCGGGCACCACCCGCCGGAGGAGACCCCGAAGGACCTGGCCCGGGCCATCGAGGCGTTCCTCGCGGCCTGACCCGCGCGGTCCGCGGCCGGGACCTTCCGCGGGGCCGTGCGGGACTTCCGGTCCGCGTGGCGCCCCGCCCGGCGGGCAGTCGACGGGTGTACTCGATCACGAGGGCACCCGCGATCGGCGGAGCACGACCGGAAGGCAGGAACAGCGATGGGGCGCAGCGAGGAACGGGCGGCGGCACCGGAGACCACGACGGCCGGCGGGCCGTTCGTCCTCGTCGGGACGGACGGCTCGTCGTCGGCGCTCGGGGCGGTCGAGGCGGCGGCGCGGGAGGCCGGACGGCGCGGTGCGCGGCTGGTCGTCGTGCACGCCTTCATCTGGCCGCTGTTCCGGGTCGACCTGGAACCCTCCGTGTACGGGCCGACCGAGAGCGGGCTGCGGCGGCAGGCGCAGATCGTCCTGGACACGGCCGTCGCCCGGGCCGGGGCGGTCGCCCCGGACACCGAGGTCTCCGGCGAGCTGATCTCCGGCGAACCGCTCGTGGTCCTCGCCACCCGCTCCAGGGGCGCCGAGCTGGTCGTCGTCGGCAGCCGGGGCACCGGCGGCTTCGGCGGTCTGGTGCTCGGTTCGGTCGCCGTCCACCTCGCCGCCCACGCCGAGTGTCCCGTCCTCGTCGTGCGCGGCCGGGGCGAGCCCGACGGACCGGTGCTCCTGGCGGTCGACGGCTCCCCGGACTCCGACGCGGCCGTCGACTTCGCCTTCACGGAGGCGCGGGTGCGCGGGGCCGGGCTCGTCGCCGTCCACGCGTGGACCCCGCGCTCCGGGCCGGGGGACCTCACGGGCCTCTTCCACAGTGCCGAGCAGGTGCACGAGGAGGCGGCCCGGGTGCTCGACGCGGCGCTGGCCCGGGCCGCCGGACGCCACCCCGGGGTCGAGGCCGAACCCCGGCTGGTGCGCGGCCGCCCCCGGGAGGTCCTGCTGGAGGAGAGCGAGAACGCCCAGCTGGTCGTCATGGGCGCACGGGGGCGCGGCGGCTTCGCCGGGCTGCTGCTGGGTTCGGTGAGCCAGGCCCTCCTGCACCACGCCCGGTGCCCCGTCGCCGTCGTGCGCGACGCCGCGGGCTGAGGCGGGACGCGCCCGCCGGGCCCCGGGGCCCGGCCCGGTGGGACCCTGGAGGGGGAGGGCGGGCCGGACGGCCCTCTCGCCGCGGGGGTTCGCCCATCGGAAAGGCGGCGTGCCATGTATTTCGCCGACCGTGCCGACGCGGGACGGCAGCTCGCCGCCCGGCTCGGCCATCTCCAGGGGCGTGACGTCGTCGTCCTCGGCCTGCCCCGCGGCGGCGTGCCCGTGGCGGCCGAGGTGGCCGAGGCGCTCGGCGCGCCGCTGGACATCTGCCTGGTGCGGAAGCTGGGCGTGCCGAGCCGGCCCGAGCTGGCCATGGGGGCCATCGGGGAGGGCGGCGTCCGGGTGGTCAACGAGCGGATCGTGGCGGACGCGGGCGTGGCCGAGCGGGACCTGGCGGCGGTCGAGGAGCGGGAGCGGGCCGTCCTGGCCGAGCGGGCCCGGCTCTACCGGGGCAGCCGTCGGCCGGTGCCGCTGGAGGGGCGGACGGTGGTGGTCGTCGACGACGGGCTCGCCACCGGCGCGACCGCGCTGGCCGCCTGCCGCGCGGTGCGCGCGGGGGGCGCGGCCCGGATCGTGCTGGCGGTGCCGGTGGCGCCGTACGGCTGGACGGACCGGCTCGGGGGCGAGGCCGACGAGACGGTCGCCGTCCACACCCCGGAGGGGTTCCACGCGGTCGGGCAGTTCTACCGCGAGTTCGGGCAGACGCCGGACGCCGAGGTGGTGGACCGGCTCGACCGGAGCCGGGCGGCGCACGGCCCGGTGGTCCGGCACACGGCGGTGCGGATCCCGGCCGGCGGACCGGTGCTGCCGGGTGACCTGGCGCTGCCCGACGGGGCGGCCGGGCTCGTCCTCTTCGCGCACGGCAGCGGCAGCGGCCGGCACAGCCCCCGGAACCGCGCGGTGGCCGAGGCCCTGAACCGGGCGGGGCTGGGGACGCTCCTCTTCGACCTGCTCACGGAGGCCGAGGCCGCCGACAGGGCGCGGGTCTTCGACACCCCGCTGCTCGCCGGGCGGCTCGGCCGCGCCGCCGCCTGGTCGGCCGGGTGGTCCGGTACCGGGGGCCTGCCGCGCGGCTACTTCGGGGCGAGTACGGGCGCCGCCGCCGCGTTGTGGGCGGCGGCGGAACCGGGCGATGACGTGGCCGCCGTGGTGTCCCGGGGCGGCCGGCCGGATCTGGCGGGGGAGCGGCTCGCTGAGGTCCGGGCCCCGACCCTGCTGGTCGTCGGCGGGAGCGACGGGCTCGTCCTGGACCTCAACCGGCGGGCCGGGGCGCTGCTGCGCTGCGAGAACCGGCTGGAGGTCGTGCCGGGCGCCGGCCACCTCTTCGAGGAGCCGGGGGCCCTGGAGGAGGTGGCGGCGCTCGCCGCGGACTGGTTCACCGGCCACTTCGGGGCGGCCGCGAACGGGCGGGATCAGTAGGCGCCATTGACGTTGTCGATGGAGCCGTACCGGTCGGCCGCGTAGTTGCAGGCGGCGGTGATGTTCGCGACCGGGTCGTACGGGTCGAGCGAGGTGCCCGGCACGTGGTAGGCCGAGAACGTCGGGTCGATGACCTGGAGCAGGCCCTTCGAGGGGGTGCCCTTCGCGGCGTTGGAGTCCCAGAGGTTGACGGCGCGGGGGTTGCCGGAGGACTCGCGCATGACGTTGCGGAGGATGCCGTCGTACGAGCCGGGGATGCCGTAGCGGGCCATGACGTCCAGCGACTCGCGGATCCAGCCGTCGAGGTTGTCGCCGTACCGCGGGGCGGCGGCGGGGGCCGCGGCCCGGACGGCGACCGGCCGGGCCTGGGTCTGGGTCTGGGTCTGCACGGCGGGGACCGCCGCGCGGGCGGAGGAGCGGCTCGCCCGTTCGGCCGAACCGGCGGAGGCGGGCTTCGCGGCGCTCTTCGGTGCCGTCCGCTCGGGTGCCGGAGCGGCCTTCGCGGAATCCCGACGAATCGTCAGTTCGAGACCGGGGTGAATGAGTGACGGATTGTCACCCACGGCCGTCCTGTTCGCCTGGTAAAGCGACTGCCAGCCGCCCTGAATTCCCTTTCGGTGGGCGATCAGGGAAAGCGAGTCGCCCTTCACCACGGTGTACGCGCGGGTGGCGGCGGGAGCGGCAGGCGCCTTCGTGACGGCGGCGGTCCGCACGGTCGGGGCGGCGACGGCGGCGGCCGGCGCGGCGGACTCGGGGAGGGGTGCGGCGCCGGCCGCGGCGGGCACGACCAGCGGCAGGGCGAGGGCGACTCCGCCGGTGCCCGCGAAGGCGAGACCTCGGGAGACGGGGCGGCGTCGGGGGCGGCGGTGCTTGCCGTGAGCGGCCATGGCGGTTTCCTCTCCGGCGCCTGCGAGGTGAGCTGTCGGGTTCGGACTGGAGCTGTCCGGCCGCGCGCACGCGGCTTCACCCCGAGCCGTTCCGGTGGCGCCGGACCGGCGGTGTGGTGGGTCCCCCGCTCCTGCCGTCGGGTGAAATGGGAGGTCTTTCGGGCGGTGGCAGGATTCGGCGATCCGCTCGAATGGAGGTGACCGTAGGCGAGAAATGCGGGCGGGAACAAGATGCGAATGCGCGGGAAAAGGGGTGGTGGAGATCGAATCGGTGGAATTCAAGATCGAACGTTCCGGTGCGCCCCGGGGAATCCCTTGCGGCACACGGCTCGTGCTGGAAGGGGGAGTGCCGCGGGCCGGGGGAAAGTGAGTCGCGTCACGAGGTGTGCAATGTCCGAATAGGGCGGCTCATGCATTTCGGGGAATTCTGCGGCGTAATGCATCATTCTCGCGCGACGGAAGGGGTGGTCGACACGAGCGGTACATAAGTCGCAAACCAGACATTTCCTGCTCATGATGGGGGAATGTCATCCCCTGCCCTGCTGCGCGACCCCGACGCGCTCGACCGGGAGGCGGCCCGCCTCTACGAGAGCGCCGCCCGGGAGCACCTGCTCCCGTCCGCGCTCCCGCCGCCGCCCGCTCCCGCCCCCGAGGCGTGGCGGAGCCTGCTCACCGTCCCCGTGGACCGGCTGGTCGCCGACGCGCTCGGCGCGCTGCCTCCGGTCCCGCCCGCCGAGCGCCCCCTGCCCGGCCGGATCGGGGCCGTCCTCCCGGACCGGCTGCACGTCTGGCGCGGGATCGGCCGCTCCGACGTGCGCCCCTCCGTCCACCTGGCCTACGCCCGCCGGGTGCTGACCGAATGGGGCTGGCAGAACACGCCGTACAAGCTGCGCGACGCGCGGGGCGCCCGGTGTCTCTGCGGCGCCCTGCTCGCCGCCCACCGGCTCGGCCACGGCAGCGCGTCCACCATGAACGAGGCCGGCGCCTGGATCATGGCCGAGCTGAGGTCCCGCGGGTGGCACGGGCTCATCGGCCCCTGGAACCGCGCCCCGGGCCGCACCGCCCAGGACGCGCTCGGGCTCCTCGACGCCACGATCCGGCGCGCGGCCCTGGCCGGGCGGTGAGGGCGCGCGCCGGAGCGGTCAGCCGGTGACGCTCGGCGCCCCCGTCTCGATGTGGCCGGTGTAGCGGCGCGACCAGGTGCCGTCGACGTCGGCCAGGATCGTGAAGTCGTACCAGCCGTCCTGGTGCGCCACCGCGTCGAAGTGGTCCTCGCGGGTGGAGCCCGCCGGGACGGTGTACGTCCACGGACCGTCCGCGCGGTAGGCGTCGGAGCGGATGGTGAAGGTGACCGGACCGGCGGAGGCGTTGGTCAGCGCGAACCAGATCGCCGTCTTCCCGGTGCCGGGTCCGGCGGCGAAGCGCGCCGCCACCTCGATCGCCCTGCCGGCCTTGGAGGCGTCGCCGACGAACCGGCGCAGGAAGCGGTTCGGGCCCATCATCGACAGGTCGTACTTCCCCGAGCCCGAACCGAGTCCGATGTTGAAGTAGTCGGTGGCGGTGGCCCCGGGGTCGACCGTGTACTGCCAGGCCGCGGTGTCCCGGTGCTGGTGCGGGTGGATCGAGAAGTGGGCGGCCCGCCGGGCCTGCGGGCCCTGGTTGGTCATGGAGAACCAGGCGAGGATCTTGCCCGCCGCGCCGAACTCGAAGCGGTCGAGGTTGCCGTTCGGCTGGTAGGGCAGGGCCCGCGCCGGGCGGGTGCCGGACTCCTGGACGGGCAGCGCGTTGTTCTGCGGCACGGGGTTAGGGAGCGGGCCGCAGGTGGACATGCCGATGACCTTCGCCGTCGACGGGAGGCCGGCGGGGACCCCGTACACCGGATGGGCGAAGTCGAAGACGCCGGTGAGGTCGCCGGTCACCTTCCGCCGCCAGGCGCTGATGTTCGGGCAGGCCGCCGGGGTGCCGAGGGCGGCGGTCCAGGTCTCCAGGAAGCGGAGCACCGAGGTGTGGTCGAAGACCTCCGAGCTGACCCAGCCGCCGCGCGTCCACGGCGACATGACCAGCATGGGGACCCGGAAGCCCAGGCCGATCGGTGCGCCGTCGAGGTACTCGCCCGGGGTGCCGGGCGGGGCGACGGGCGGCGGCACGTGGTCGAAGAAGCCGTCGTTCTCGTCGTAGTTGAGGATCATCACGGTCGAGTCGAAGACCTCGGGGTTCGCCGTCAGGGCGCGGTAGACCAGGTCGACGAAGTGGGCGCCGTCGCCGGGAGGGGCGTACGGGTGCTCGGAGAACGCCTCGTTCGCCACCACCCACGACACCCGCGGCAGCGTCCCGGCGAGGACGTCGGCGCGGATCGCGGCGGCGATGTCGTCCGGGGTCGAGCCGGTGACCTTCGGGACCGAGGCCATGCCCCGGTCGTGCAGCGGGTCGCCGGGCCGGGCGTCGGCGAACCTCTTGAAGTAGGCGAGGCCGTTGTCGCCGTAGTTGTCCTGGGCGTTCTGGTAGACCTTCCAGCTCACCCCGGCCCGCTGGAGCGCCTCCGCGTACGTCTCCCAGGTCAGGCCCGACTCGTCCCCGCCGTCCTTGCTGGAGGCGTCGATCCTCCCGCTCCACAGGAAGGTGCGGTTCGGTCCGGTGGCGCTGAGCGCCGAGCAGAAGTACGCGTCGCAGACCGTGTAGTGGTCGGCGAGCGCGTGGTGGAAGGGGATGTCCTCGCGGTCCAGGTGGCCCAGCGTGCGGGTGTTGCCCACGCCCGTCACCCAGTTGTCGAGCCGGCCCTTGTTCCAGGCGGCGTGCTGGGAGGTCCAGCTGTGCGGCAGGTCGCCGTTGCACTGGGCGAGCGTCTCGCCGTCGACCCCGCCGGCCGGCGGGGTGTCGCTCAGCTTCCACGGGAACTGCCGGCCGCCCCAGTTCGGCTGCTGGAAGGTGCTCCAGCCGCCGGGGATGTTGCCCGCCGCCCGGTCGCCGAAGCCGCGCACGCCGCGGAGCGTGCCGAAGTAGTGGTCGAAGCCGCGGTTCTCCTGCATCAGGATCACCACGTGACGGACGTCGGTCAGGGTGCCGGTCGCGGCCCGGGCGGCGGCCGAGGCCGCCGTGGGCGGCGCGGCCCCCGTGACGAGTCCGGCACCGAGCCCCGCGCCGATCCCGACGAACCCCCTGCGGCTGATGGGAAGCATGCTCCGCCCCTCCTGTCACGGTGTGCCCCGCGGGCACGTCGGCAGTCATGATGGGGGAGCGGCGCCCAAAGGTATACGCCGGTGCGGCAAGGGCTTGGTGAACGGCCGTACCGGATGCGTTCCACCTGGTCCGACCAGTACGGGAATTGGTGTGCGGTGCGACCAATGGCCGGGCCGGGCCGCCGTCAGACGGTGTGGACCTGGAGTCCCGCCTCGGTCAGCCGGTCCGCCGTCCCCGGGTCGATCCCGGTGTCGGTCACCAGCAGGCCGACCTGTTCGAGGCCGCAGATCCGGGCGAAGGCGCGCCGCCCCAGCTTCGACGAGTCGGTCACCACCACGACCCGGCCGGCGCGCTCGGCGAAGAGCCGGCTGATGCTCGCCTCCTCCTCCTGGTGCGCCATCGCCCCCAGTGCCGGGTCCACCCCGTCGACCCCGAGCACCACCGTGTCGAGGACCACCTCGCCCAGGACGCCGGCGGCGAGCGGGCCCACCAGCTCGTAGGTCTGCGGGCGGGCCACCCCGCCCGTCGTCACGAGCTTGATCTGGGGGCGCACCGCCAGCTCGGCGGCGATGTTGAGCGCGTTGGTGACCACCGTCAGGGCGGGGCCGGAGGGGGCGGCCGGATGCCCGGCGTCGGCGCGCTCGCCCGCGAACCGTACGGCGAGCGCCCGCGCGACCTCGGTCGTCGTCGTCCCGCCGTTCAGGCCGACGACCTCGCCCGGCGCGATCAGTTCGGCCGCGGCGGCGGCGATCCGGGCCTTCTCGGCGGCGTGCCGGCCCGACTTGTAGCGGAGCGGCAGCTCGTACGAGACGCCGTGCGCGAGCGCCCCGCCGCGGGTGCGGACGAGCAGGCGCTGCTCGGCCAGTTCGTCCAGGTCGCGGCGGATCGTGGCCGCGGAGACGCCGAGGCCCGCCGCCGCCTCCTCGACCTCCAGCCTGCCCGCGGACGCCAGGAGTTCCAGGAGCGCGTTCCACCGCTCGTGCTTGGACATGCCGGACCGGTCCTTCCGTGGGTACGGCTCCGATCCTATGCCGCCCCTCCGGGGGAAATCTGGTCGGCTGATGCGCGGGTCTGCTTGAATGATGCTCGCTTCGAGCATCTTCACGCATCAATGCCGTCCCTTTCGTGCAAGGAGTGCGCATGGTCCCCTCCCGTACCACCACCGAACTCGCCACCCAGCCCGCCGTCTGGCGCGAGGCGCTCCGCACGCTGCCGCGCCACGCGCCCGCGCTGCCCCGGCGCGGCGAGCGCGTCGCCGTGATCGGCTGCGGCACCTCCTGGTTCATGGCGCAGGCCTACGCCGACCTGCGCGAGGCCGGCGGGCACGGCGAGACCGACGCCTTCGCCGCCTCCCGCTTCCCCTTCTCCCGCCGCTACGACCGGGTCATCGCCCTCACCCGCTCCGGCACCACCAGCGAGGTCCTCGCGGTCCTCGCCCGGCTGTCCGGAACGGTCGCCACCGGAGCGATCACCGCCGACCCGGCCACTCCCGTCATGGACCTCGCCGACGCCGTCGCCGTCCTCGACTTCGCCGACGAGGAGTCGGTCGTCCAGACCCGCTTCGCCACCACGGCCCTCGCCCTTCTGCGCGCCCACCTGGAGGCCGAGGCCGCCCTGCCCGACGGGGTGGCCACCGTCGCCCGCGCCGCCGAGGACGCCGAACTCGCCCTCGCCCGCCCGCTGGAGGCCGCCGTCCGCGAGGCGGAGCAGTTCACCTTCCTGGGCACCGGCTGGACCTACGGCCTCGCCCAGGAGGCCGGGCTCAAGATGCGCGAGGCGGCCGGCGCCTGGACGGAGGCGTACCCGGCGATGGAGTACCGCCACGGCCCCATCAGCGTCACCGGCCCCGGGCGCGTCGCCTGGAGCTTCGGACCCCTGCCCGGCGGCCTCGCCGAGGAGATCCGCGCGGTCGGCGGCACCCTCGTCGCCGGCGGGCTCGACCCGCTCGCCGAACTCGTCCTGGCCCAGCGGCTCGCCGTCGCGGTCGCCGGGTCCCGCGGCCTCGACCCGGACCGGCCCCGCAACCTCACCCGCTCCGTCGTCCTCGCCGACGCGGGCGCCTGAGCCGCCCGTCCGCCGCCGACGCCCGGGCCCGGCCCCGGCCCGCGTCCCGGCCCTCGCAGCGACCCGCCCCCGACCCGCACCCGGAGCAGGACCATGCCACTGACCCCGACCCACGAGATCGTCCGGCGGGCCCACGCCGCCGGCGCCGGCACGGGCGCCTTCAACGTCCTCCAGCTGGAGCACGCCCAGGCCATCGTGGCCGGCGCCGAGCGGGCCGACCGGCCCGTCGTCCTCCAGATCAGCGAGAACACCGTCCGCTACCACGGCGGTCTCGAACCCGTCGCGCTTGCCTGCCTCGCGCTCGCCCGCGCCGCCAAGACCCCCGTCGCCGTCCACCTCGACCACGCGGAGAGCGCGGACCTCGTCCACGAGGCCGTCGAACTCGGCCTCGGCTCCGTCATGTTCGACGCGGCGCGGCTGCCGTACGACGAGAACGTGGCCACGACCCGCGCGGTCGTCGAGCACTGCCACCGGCAGGGCGTCTGGGTCGAGGGCGAACTCGGCGAGATCGGCGGCAAGGGCGGTGCCCACGACCCCGGCGTCCGCACCGACCCCGACGAGGCCCGCTCCTTCGTCGCCGCCACCGGCGTGGACGCCCTCGCCGTCGCCGTCGGCAGCGTCCACCAGATGGTCACCCGGGACGCCGTCCTGGACCTCGGCCTCATCGCCCGGCTCCGGGCCGCCGTCGAGGTCCCCCTCGTGCTGCACGGCTCCTCGGGCGTCCCCGACCCGCTGCTCGCGCGGGCCGTGGCCGCCGGCATGACCAAGGTGAACGTCTCCACCCACCTCAACAAGGCCTTCACCCGCGCCGTCCGCGACCACCTCGCCGCCCACCCCGCCGACGTGGACCCCCGCCGTTACCTCGCCCCGGCCCGCACCGCCGTCACGGAGGCCGTCGCCCGGCTCCTCGGCCTCCTCGACCCCCACTGACCCGGTCGTGGTGGTGGCCCCGGCCCCGATCGGGACCGGGCCCCGCCCGGCCGCCGAGCCTGGTGGTGGCGACACCAGGTGCGGCGCGCCCTCCCCACCGGACGCCCGCCCGGCCATGATCACTTCCATGAACCGGCTCCCGCACCACCACACCACCCTCGTCACCGGGGCGACCCAGGGCCTCGGCCGGGGCGTCGCCCTCGACCTCGCCGCCCGCGGCGGCACCGTCCTGCTGCACGGCCGCGACGCCGCACGCCTCGCCGCCGTGGCCGACGAGATCCGCGCCCTGGGCGCCGGCGGAGAGGTCCGCACCTACCTGGCGGACCTCTCCGACCTCGACCAGGTCGGCTTACTGGCCCGGCGGGTCCGCGACGCCGAACCCCGCCTCGACGCCCTCGTGCACAACGCCGTGGCGGGCGGCGGGTCCAGCCCCCTCGTGCGCGAGGTCTCCGCCCAGGGCCACGAGCTGCGCCTCGCCGTCAACCACCTCGCCCCGTACGCCCTCACCCGGGGCCTGCTGCCGCTGCTCACCGCCTCGGCCCCGGCCCGCGTCGTCAACGTCGCCTCCATCGGGCAGGAGGCCGTCGACTTCGACGACCCCATGTTCGAGAAGGGGTACGAGGGGCTGCGCGCCTACTGCCGCAGCAAACTCGCCCTGATCATGGCGACCTTCGCCCTCGCCGAGGAGCTCGACGGCAGCGGGGTCACCGTCAACGCCCTCCACCCGGCCCACCTCATGGACACCGCGGGCGTCCGGGATCACGGATTCACCCCGCTCGTCGGCGTCGAGGAGGGAGTCCGCCCCACCGTGGGCCTCGTCGTCGACCCGGAGCGGGCCGGGGTCACCGGGCGGTACTTCGACCGGTTCACCGACGCCCGGGCGCACGAGCAGGCGTACGACCCCGGGGCCCGCCGGCGCCTCATGGCGCTGACGGACCTCTGGGTCGGGGCGGGGACGCCGGGCGCCTGAGCCCGGACCCGGTCAGGAGCGCCGGCCCGGGCCGCCGCCGCGGACGACGGGGACGGGGCCGCGCGGCGCCGGTCCGGCGGCGGGCAGGTCGGACGCGAGCGGGCTGAGGTCCAGGGGGTGCCGCCGGCGGTCGCGGTGGGCGCGGCCCGGTCGGCCACGAGGCGCTCCGGCCCGGGGGCGGAGGGGCGGGTCCCGGGGCGCGGCGGCCGTCGGAAGCGGGCGCGGGGCGGGGCCGGACAGGGGTGCGCCCCCGGGACCGGGGGAAGGTCTCGGGGGCGCGGGGCGGCGGGGCCGGCGGGTGTTCGGGGGCCGGCCCCGGCGGGGTCCTGGTGGGCTCAGCGCAGGTCGAAGCGGTCCAGGTCCATGACCTTGGTCCAGGCCGCGACGAAGTCCGTCACGAACTTCTCCTTGGCGTCGTCGCTCGCGTAGACCTCGGCGAGGGCGCGGAGCTCCGAGTTCGAGCCGAAGACCAGGTCGGCGCGGGTGCCGGTCCACTTGACCTCGCCGGTCGCGTCGTCGCGGCCCTCGAAGGTGTTCGCGTCGCCGGAGGTCGCCGACCAGGTGGTGCCCAGGTCCAGCAGGTTGACGAAGAAGTCGTTCGTCAGCGTGCCGGGGGTCGAGGTGAGGACACCGAGGGAGGTCTGCGGCGCCGTGATGCCGAGGGCGCGCAGGCCGCCGACGAGGACCGTCAGCTCGGGGGCGCTGACCGTGAGCAGGTTGGCGCGGTCGATCAGCAGGTACTCGGCGGGGAGGCGGACGCCCTTGCCGAGGTAGTTGCGGAAGCCGTCCGCCTGCGGCTCCAGGGCGGCGAAGGACTCGATGTCCGTCTGCTCCTGGGAGGCGTCCACGCGGCCCGGGGCGAAGGGCACCTCGACGGCGTGGCCGGCGTCGGCGGCGGCCTTCTCGACGGCCGCGGAGCCCGCGAGGACCACGAGGTCGGCGAGGGAGACCTGCTTGCCGTCGGCCCGGCCGGTGTTGAAGGACTCCTGGACGCCCTCCAGGACGCGCAGCACCTGGGCGAGGTCGTCCGGGTTGTTGACCTGCCAGCCGCGCTGCGGCTCCAGGCGGATGCGGCCGCCGTTGGCGCCGCCGCGCTTGTCGCTGCCGCGGAAGGAGGAGGCGGCGGCCCAGGCGGCGCCGGCCAGCTGGGCGACCGTCAGGTCCGAGGCGAGGACCTTCTCCTTGAGGGAGGCGATGTCGGCCGCGTCGACCAGCTCGTGGGTGCGGGCCGGCAGCGGGTCCTGCCAGGCCAGCTCCTCGGAGGGCACCTCGGCGCCGAGGTAGCGCACGACCGGGCCCATGTCACGGTGGGTGAGCTTGTACCAGGCGCGGGCGAAGGCGTCGGCGAACTGCTCCGGGTGCTCGTAGAAGCGGCGGGAGATCTGCTCGTAGACCGGGTCGAAGCGGAGCGACAGGTCCGTGGTGAGCATGGTCGGGAGGTGCTTCTTCTCCGGGTCGTACGCGTCCGGGATGATCGCCTCGGCGTTCTTGGCGACCCACTGGTGGGCGCCCGCGGGGCTCTTGGACAGCTCGTAGTCGTACTCGAAGAGGTGCTTGAAGAAGTCGTGGCCCCACTGGGCGGGCGTGGTGGTCCAGGTGACCTCCAGGCCGGAGGTGATGGCGTCGGCGCCCTTGCCGGAGCGGTAGCTGCTCGCCCAGCCGAAGCCCTGCGCCTCGATCGGGGCCGCCTCCGGGTCCGCGCCGACGTTGTCGGCCGGGCCGGCGCCGTGCGCCTTGCCGAAGGTGTGGCCGCCGGCGATGAGGGCGACGGTCTCCTCGTCGTTCATCGCCATCCGGCGGAAGGTCTCGCGGATGTCGCGGGCGGCGGCGACCGGGTCCGGGTTGCCGTTGGGGCCCTCGGGGTTGACGTAGATGAGGCCCATCTGGACCGCGCCGAGGGGCTCCTCCAGCTCGCGGTCGCCGGAGTAGCGCTCGTCGCCGAGCCAGGTGGTCTCGGGGCCCCAGTAGACGTCCTCGTCCGCCTCCCACACGTCCTCGCGGCCGCCGGCGAAGCCGAAGGTCTCGAAGCCCATCGACTCCAGGGCCACGTTGCCGGTGAGGATCATGAGGTCGGCCCAGGAGAGGGACTGGCCGTACTTCTTCTTGACCGGCCACAGCAGACGGCGGGCCTTGTCCAGGTTGCCGTTGTCCGGCCAGCTGTTGAGGGGGGCGAAGCGCTGCTGGCCGGCGCCGGCGCCGCCGCGGCCGTCGCTGATGCGGTACGTGCCCGCGCTGTGCCAGGCCATGCGGATCATGAAGGGCCCGTAGTGCCCGAAGTCGGCCGGCCACCAGTCCTGCGAGGTGGTGAGGACCTCGGCGATGTCCCGCTTCACGGCGGCGAGGTCGAGCGACTTGAACGCCTCGGCGTAGTCGAAGTCCGCGCCGAGCGGGTTGGCCACGGCCGGGTTCTTGGCCAGGATCCGCAGGTTGAGCCGGTTCGGCCACCACTGGGTGTTGCCGCCGCTCTGGGTGGGGTGTGCGGCACGCCCGTGGGCGACGGGGCAGCCGCCCGCGCCCTCGGCCTTCACGTCGCCGCCGGGTGCATCGAGGTTCTCAGACATGGGTATTCCTTCCGGACACGCGCGGGAAGGTCGCGGACGCGGAGACCCGGCGAAGAGGCACCGCCGGGGGATCCCCCCGGAAGCGGTGCGCCACGCCCTCGTCTCCCGCCGTGCCGGACTCTTCCTGTCCCTTGGCCATCAACAAAACTGATCCTACAATGGACTAAGTCCAAGTCAAGAACAACGCCAAAGTGGAGACGCCGGGACCGGGGGTATGACACTCTGCGCCCCTGGTCTTCGCCGGGAAGGAAACAGGTAGGCCCCTATGAGTGACCTGCTGGAGCGACTGCGCGCCCGAGGCTGGCGGATGACGTCGCAGCGCCGCGTCGTCGCGGAGGTCCTCGACGGCGAGCACGTGCACCTCACCGCCGACGAGGTCCACGCCCGCGCCGTGGAGCGACTGCCCGAGATCGCCCGGGCGACCGTCTACAACACCCTGGGCGAACTGGTCTCCCTCGGCGAGGTGGTGGAGCTCTCCACCGACGGGCGCGCGAAGCGGTACGACCCCAACGCCCGCCACCCCCACCAGCACCTGGTCTGCACGGAGTGCGGCACCATCCGCGACGTCCGTCCCACCGGCGACCCGCTGGCCGTCCTCCCCGACTCCGAGCGCTACGGCTTCACCGTCTCCAAGGCCGACGTCACCTACCGGGGCCGCTGCCCGGCCTGCGCGGCCTGAGACCGAGCCCCTTCGCCCCGGCCGGGGCGGCCGTGCCGGGGCGGCGTCGAGTGGGTGTGTGCGGGTGTGCCGGGGTGGCGCCGAGTGGGTGTGCCGGGGTGGCGCCGGGCGTGCGTCCTGGGGGAGTGCCGTGCGGTCGCGTCCGGGCGGTGACGTGCGGGCGTGCGGGGGCGGGCGCCCGTCCGTCTCGGTCCGGTGGCGCCTCCGGTTCCGGTGGCCGGGCCCGCCTCGGTCCGGAGCTCTGTCGGGCCCGGTGGGCCCGGTGTCGCTCCCGGTCCCTGAAAGGCGCGGGCGGGGATTCCTCCGGACCCGCCCCGCCCGCCGCCCACGGTGCTTCCGTGGGCGCGGCGTCCCCGTGCTCCGCGTCGAGGCGACGCGCGTCGCGCCGCGTCGGGCGGCGCGGCCCGCGTGCGGCACTCCCGGTTCTCCCGGCGCAGAACTCGCGACCGTCCTCCTGGGCCCGGCCGCCCGCACCGCGCGGATCCTGGACGGCACCGCGGCCGAGCGCGCCGACCGACCCTGGTGCGAGCCGCGCGCCTGAGCGGACGGAGTAGGTGTAGATTGCATCTATATCCGCCGGACGGGGACCACCGCGCGCGTGCGGTGGTCCGGCCGCACCCTGGAGAAGGCGTGGCCGCCCGCCCCGCGGCCGAGGCGCCCCAGCGACGCCGGAAAGGAAAGCGCCATGAAGGCCCTGCAATACCGCACCGTGGGTGCCGCCCCCGAAGTCGTCACCGTCCCCGACCCGGAGCCCGGCCCCGGCCAGGTCCTCCTCAAGGTCACCGCCGCGGGCGTCTGCCACTCCGACATCGCCGTCATGAGCTGGCCCGCCGAACAGCTGCCCTTCCCGCTGCCCCTCACCCTCGGCCACGAGGGCGTCGGCACCGTCGCGGCCCTCGGTGACGGCGTCACCGGCCTCGCCGAGGGCGACGCCGTCGCCGTCTACGGCCCCTGGGGCTGCGGGAACTGCTTCATGTGCGCCCAGGGCAAGGAGAACTACTGCCCGCGCGCCGCCGAACTCGGCATCCGCCCGCCCGGGCTCGGCGCGCCGGGCGCCATCGCCGAGTACCTGCTCGTCGACAGCCCCCGCCACCTCGTCCCGCTGGGCGGCCTCGACCCGGTGAAGGCGGTGCCGCTGACGGACGCGGGCCTCACCCCGTACCACGCCATCAAGCGCTCGCTGCCGAAGCTCGTCCCCGGCTCCACCGCCGTCGTCATCGGCACCGGCGGCCTCGGCCACGTCGCCATCCAGCTGCTGCGCGCCATGACCGCCGCCCGGGTCGTCGCCCTCGACGTCACCGAGGAGAAGCTCGCCCTCGCCCGGACCGTCGGCGCCCACGAGACCGTCCTGTCCGACGCCTCCGCCGCCGCCACCGTCCGCGACCTCACCGGCGGGCGCGGCGCCGAGGTCGTCCTCGACTTCGTCGGAGCGCCGCCCACCACCGCCTCCGCCGGGGCCATGGCCGCCGTCGAGGGCGACGTGACCATCGTCGGCCTCGGCGGCGGCACCCTCCCCGTCGGCTTCGGCGTCCTCCCGTACGAGGTGAGCGTCGCCTCCCCCTACTGGGGCACCCGCGCCGAGCTCATCGAGGTGCTCGACCTGGCCCGCGCCGGCGCCCTCGACGTGCACGTCGAGACCTACGGCCTGGACGAGGGCCCCGAGGCGTACGAGCGGCTGCACGCGGGCCGGATCGACGGCCGCGCGGTGATCCTCCCGAACGGCTGAGCCCCGGAGGGCGGGGGAGCGGCGCCGCGTAGGCTCGTGACGTGCCACCCATCCGTCTGTACCGCGTCGCCGTCCTCGTCCTCGAAGGCGCCAAACCCCTCGACGTCGGCATCCCCGCGCAGGTCTTCACGACCCGCGCGAGCATGCCCTACGAGGTGCGCGTCTGCGGCGCCACCCCCGGCCTCGTCGCCGGGGGCGACGGACTGTCGTACAACGTGGACCACGGCCTCGACGCCCTCGCCTGGGCCGACATCGTCTTCGTCCCCGGCTACCGCTTCCCCGACCGCGAGGACCCGCCGCCGGCCGTCGTCGAGGCCCTGATCGCCGCCCACGCGCGCGGGGCGCGGCTCGCCGCCATCTCCACCGGCGCCTTCGCCCTCGCCGCCACCGGCCTCCTCGACGGCCGGCGGGCCACCACGCACTGGCACTACGCCCGCGCCCTCGCCGAGAAGCGGCCCCTGGTGCGGGTCGACGAGAACGTCCTCTTCGTCGACGAGGGCAGCGTCCTCACCTCCGCGGGCGCCGCCTCCGGCATCGACCTGTGCCTCCACATCCTCCGCGGCGACCTCGGCGTCGGTGCCGCCAACCACGCCGCCCGCCGGCTCGTCGCCGCCCCCTACCGCAGCGGCGGCCAGGCCCAGTACGTGCCCCGCAGCGTCCCCGAACCCCACGGCGAGCGCTTCGCCGCCACCCGCGAATGGGTCCTGCACCACCTCGACGAGCCCCTCACGCTCGACGTCCTCGCCCGCCACGCCGCCGTCTCGCCCCGCACCTTCTCCCGCCGCTTCGTCGAGGAGACCGGCTACACCCCCATGCAGTGGCTGCTGCGGGCCCGCGTCGACCGGGCGCGCGAGCTGCTCGAACGCTCCGAGCTCGGCGTCGAGCAGATCGCCGCGGAGACCGGCCTCGGCACCGGCGCCAACCTGAGGATGCACTTCCAGCGCATCCTCGGCACCACCCCCAGCGACTACCGGCGCACCTTCACCCGGGGCGACTGAGCGCCCCCGGCCGCCACCGGCCAGGATCTTGGCACGATCCTTGCGGACCATGGCGATCTCGCCCCTGCCGCGGGATGCGCCGACGAGCGAGGCTGGGTGACGAGAAAACGGAAGGGACACCACTCATGACTCGCATCGCCATCAACGGTTTCGGTCGCATCGGCCGCAACGTGCTCCGCGCCCTCCTGGAGCGCGACACCACGCTGGAGGTCGTCGCCGTCAACGACCTCACCGAGCCGAAGGCGCTGGCCCGTCTTCTCGCCTTCGACTCCACCTCCGGCCGCCTCGGCCGCCCGGTCTCCGTCGACGGCGACACGCTCGTCGTGGACGGCCGCCGCATCAAGGTCCTCGCCGAGCGCGAGCCGGCCAAGCTCCCCTGGGCCGAGCTGGGCGTGGACATCGTCCTGGAGGCCACCGGCCGCTTCACCAGCGCCAAGGACGCCCGCCTCCACCTCGACGCCGGTGCCAAGCGGGTCCTGGTCAGCGCCCCCTCCGACGGCGCCGACGTCACCCTCGCCTACGGCGTGAACAGCGACACGTACGACGCCGAGCTGCACACGATCGTCTCGAACGCCTCCTGCACCACCAACGCGCTCGCGCCGCTCGCCGCCGTCCTCGACGAGCTGGCCGGCATCGAGCACGGCTTCATGACGACCGTGCACGCCTACACCCAGGAGCAGAACCTCCAGGACGGCCCGCACCGCGACGCCCGCCGCGCCCGCAACGCCGCCGTCAACATCGTCCCGACCAGCACCGGCGCCGCCAAGGCCATCGGCCTGGTCCTGCCGCAGCTGGACGGCAAGCTCTCCGGCGACTCGATCCGCGTGCCCGTGCCGGTCGGCTCGATCGTCGAGCTCAACACGACCGTCTCCCGCGAGGTCACCCGCGAGCAGATCCTCGACGCCTACCGCACGGCCGCCGAGGGCAAGCTCGCCGGCGTCCTGGAGTACTCGGAGGACGAGCTGGTCTCCTCCGACATCACCGGCAACCCGCACTCCTCCATCTTCGACGCCGCCCTCACCCGCGTCGACGGCCGCCACGTCAAGGTCGTCGCCTGGTACGACAACGAGTGGGGCTTCTCCAACCGCGTCATCGACACGCTGGAGATGCTCGCCGCGAGCTGACCTACCGTCACCACCTCCCCGCGCAACGCCCCCTCGGCTCCGGCCGAGGGGGCGTTGTCAGTGCCGCGTGACAGCATGCCGATCATGAGCCGAATCATTTCGTACACCACCGGCGACCGCGCCGGGGCCGTCGCCTACCTCGGGGCGGCGGAGCGCCTCACCGACGAACAGCGGCGCGTGCTCGTCATGATGCGGGAGCGGGCCGAGGCCAGCCAGCGCGACCTGGATCACCAGGGCCTCGACTGGGGGCTGTCGATCCCCGAGGCCCTCCAGCACCTGATCGAGGGCCGCGCCGACGCGGAGGGAGCGTACGCGGGCAAGGCCTACGCCCGGGCGCTCCAGCACGTCATCGACCACTGCGGCTCCGACCCCTCCGACCTGGGCGTCTACTCCAGGCCCAGCACCTTCTTCAGCCTCCTCGACGAGCAGTTGAGGCAGCACGGCGTGCCCGCCGACCTGCTGCCGCACGGCTACCTCTTCTCCGGCCCGCCGGACGAGATCCCCTTCCCCGTCCCGTACGCCGTCGACGGCCCGGACATCGGGATGCTGCCGCTCGCCAGGGCGAAGGACGCCGTCGACGCCTACCGCGCGGTCCGCGACAGGATCGACCCCGACTTCGTGTACGACCTCGACCTCCTCACCGAGAAGCTGGAGTTCGAGCACGAGGAGTGGGAGTCGACCAAGGCGCGGGGCTACGACTGGTACCGGCACGACACGATCTTCTTCTCCATCAACGGCTGAGCCGGCGGCCGGCGGGGACCGGGTCCGGCAGGCCGAGGGCGGTGGCCAGACGGGACCGGTGCCAGTGGGGCGGACCGAAGAGCGCCGCGGAGCCGTGCGCCCGCTTGAAGTAGCGGTGGGCGTCGTGCTCCCAGGTGATGCCGATCCCGCCGTGCAGCTGGATCATCTCGCCCGCCACCTCGGAGAATGCCTCCGAGCAGACGGACTTGGCCGAGGCCGCGAGCCGGGTCAGCTCCGGCCCCTCGGCGCCGTCCGCGGCGGCGAAGGCGGCGCCCAGCGCGGCGGAGCGGGCCGACTCGACCCGCACGTAGGCGTCCGCGAGCCGGTGCTTCACCGCCTGGAAGGAGCCGATCGGGCGCCCGAACTGCACCCGCTCCCCGGCGTACGCCACCGTGAGTTCGAGGCAGCGCGCGGCGGCGCCGACCTGCTCGGCGGCCAGCGCCGTACAGGCCAGGTCGAGGACGTGCCGCAGCACCCGGCCGCCGTCGCCGTCCACCCCGACCAGGCGGCCCGGCGCCCCGGCCAGCACCACCCGCGCCTGCGCCCGGCTGGCGTCCATCGGGACCGTCTCCTCGCGACCGACCCCGGGCGCGTCGCCGGGCACCGCGAAGAGCGACACCCCGGCGCCGGTGCGCGCGGCGACCAGCAGCGTCCCGGCGCGCGTCCCGTCGAGGACGTGCTCCTTCACGCCGGTGAGCAGCCAGCCGCCGTCCGGCCCGGCGACGGCCCCGGCCCGTACCGCCTCCGGGTCCCAGGAGCCGGCCTCGGCCCAGGCGAGGGCCGTGGTCGTGCCGCCCGAGACGAGGCCGGGCAGCAGCGCGGCGCACTCCTCGGCGGCGCCGGCGGCCAGCAGCGCCTGCGCGGCCAGCACGGCGGAGCCGAGGTACGGGACGGGGCTCAGCTCGCGCCCCAGCTCCTCCATCACGATGTGCACCTCCACCGCCCCGCGGCCGGCGCCGCCGTACTCCTCGGGGACGGCGAGCCCCGCGACGCCGATCTGCCCGGCCAGCGGCCGCCAGGCCGCCTCCCCGGCGTGACGCCCGAGCGACTGCCGCACGGCGGCGCGCAGTTCCTCCTGCTCCTCGGTGAACCTCATGCCTCTGCTCCCTTCCGGGGGTCGTCGTGGTCGGTGTCGGTACCGAGCGGGCTCGGCGGCGCCTGGGGACGCGGGGGCGGTGCGGCGGACATGGTGCTCCCGGGTGCGGTGGGGAGGGGGTCAGGGGGCGAGGACGCGGGCGCGGCAGGCGGCGGGGGTGCCCCAGGCGTCCCGGAGGGGGCGGGCCTTGCGGATCCACAGGGAGAGGTCCAGCTCCTCGGTGTAGCCGACGGCGCCGTGCAGCTGGAGGGCGGTGCGGGCGGCGGCGTGGGCGGCCTCGCCCGCGGTGACCTTGGCGGCGGCGATCTCCCGCGGCGCCGTGCCGCGCTCGGCCAGGGCCAGGGCGGCGGCGTGCAGCAGGGGCCGGGCGAACTCCAGGGCGATCAGGGTGTCGGCCAGGCGGTGCTTCACGGCCTGGAAGGAACCGATGGGGACGCCGAACTGGGTGCGCTGCTTGACGTGGGCGACCGTCCGGTCGAGCAGGGCCAGGCCCAGGCCCAGGGACTGCGCGGCGGTGGCGAGGGCCGCGACCTCGGCGGCGTACGCGGTCGCGGCGGCCGCGTCGGGGCCGTGGGCCAGGACGGTGCCGTCCAGCGGGCGGGACAGCCGGCGCGCCGGGTCGGCCGAGGGCTGGACGGGGCCGACGGAGCCGGCGAGGCGCACCGCGCCGTCCTCGGCGACCAGCACGGCGTCGGCCACGTCCGCGTCCAGCGCGTAGGGGCCGGTGAGCGCGGGGACGCCCAGGGAGAGGGTCGCCTTGCCCGCGGCGACGCGCGGCAGCCAGGCGGAGGCGGCGCCGTCGTCGCCGAGCCGGTCCAGGAGGGCCGCCGCGGCGACCGTCTCGACCAGCGGGCCGGGGACGGCGTGCCGGCCCAGTTCGGTGAAGGCCACGGCCAGTTCCACCGGAAGCGGCCCCAGTCCCTCGTGCGCCTCCGGCACGGCCAGCGCGAAGACGCCGGCCTCCGCGAGCCGGGACCAGAGCGCGAGGCCGGGGGCGTGGTCGCCGGCCGCCCAGGCCCGCACGGCCCGGGGCGTGTCGGCCGCCGACAGCATCGCGTCCAGGGTGCGGGCGAACTCCCGCTGTCCGTCGTCGAGCAGGAACCGCATCACCGGCGTCCCTTCGGCAGGCCGAGCAGCCGCTCGGCGATGATGTCGCGCTGGATCTCGTTGGTCCCGGCGTAGATCGGCCCGGCCAGGGAGAAGGTGTGGCCCTCGGCCCAGCCGCCGTGCGCGGGCGCCTCGGCGGCCTCGTCGGAGAGTTCGCCGTAGGGCCCGAGGAGGTCGAGGGCGGTCTCGTGCAGGGCGATGTCCAGCTCGGACCAGAAGACCTTGTTGAGGCTGGACTCGGCGCCGATCGAGCCTCCGGCGGCGAGCCGGGAGGCGTTGGCGTAGGTGAAGAGGCGGTAGGCGCGGGCGCCGATGACGGCGTCGGCGACCCGGTCGCGCACGGCGGTGTCGGACGGGTCGGCCCGCTCCCGCCACAGCGCCGCGAGCCGGTCGGCGGCGGCCGAGAACCGGCCCGGGCTGCGCAGGGTGAGGCCGCGTTCGTTGCCCGCCGTGCTCATGGCGACCCGCCAGCCGTCGCCGGGGGCGCCGATCACGTCCTCGTCGGGGACGAAGACGTCGTCGAGGAAGAGCTCGGCGAAGGCGGGCTTGCCGTCGAGCCGTCCGACGGGCCGCACGGTCACCCCCTCCGCGTCGAGCGGGAACATGAGGTACGTCAGGCCCCGGTGCGGCCGGTCCGCGCCCGGGTCGCTGCGGAAGAGGCCGAAGGCGCGGTCGGCGAAGGCGGCCCGGGAGGACCAGGTCTTCTGGCCGCGGATCAGCCAGCCGCCGTCGGTGCGCACGGCGGTGGAGCGCAGGCTCGCGAGGTCGGAGCCGGACTCGGGCTCGGACCACGCCTGGGCCCAGATGACCTCGCCGGAGGCCATCGGGGGCAGGACCCGGGCGCGCTGCTCGTCGGTGCCGTGCTCGAAGAGGGTGGGGGCGAGGAGGTTGATGCCGTTCTGGCTGACCCGGCCGGGCGCGCCGGCGGCGTAGTACTCCTCCTCGAAGACCAGCCAGCGCAGCACGGAGGAGCCCCGGCCGCCGTACTCCTCGGGCCAGGAGACCACCGACCAGCGGTCGGCGGAGAGTTCGCGCTCCCAGGCGCGGTGGGCGGCGAAGCCCTCGGCGGTCTCCAGGGAGGGCAGGGGGGCGGGGGGCACCCGTTCGGCGAGCCAGGCGCGGGCCTCGGCGCGGAAGGCGTCGTCCGCCGGTGAGAAGTCGAGGTCCATCAGGCTCCCGCCGCCTTCATGGTGTGGACGTCCATGCCGCCGAGCGAATCCCGGGCGGTCTCGGCGTTGTGCGCGTGCGCGAGGTGGTGCAGTCCGAAGACCGCGTCCATGCCGGTGTGCAGGCCCTGGAGGTCCTCGGCCTGGTTGACGGCGCGCTTGGTGAGGGCGAGGCCCATCCGGGGCATCTCGGCGATCCGGTGGGCCAGTTCCATCGTCCGGGCGTCGAGTTCGGCGCGGGGGACGACGCGGTTGACCATGCCGACCTCGTGGGCGCGGCGGGCGCTCATCCGGTCGCCGGTGTAGAGGAACTCCTTGGCGATCCGGGGCGGCATCACCCAGGGGTGGGCGAAGTACTCGACGCCGGGGATGCCCATGCGGACCACCGGGTCGGCGAAGAAGGCGTCCTCGGAGGCGACGACGAGGTCGCAGATCCAGGCGAGCATCAGGCCGCCGGCGACGCAGGCGCCCTGCACGGAGGCGACGACCGGCTTGGGCAGTTCGCGCCAGCGGCGGCACATGCCGAGGTAGACCTCGGACTCGCGGGCGAAGCGGCTCTCGGCGCCCTCCTTGTCCGAGTGGTCCCACCAGAGGCCTGCCCTGCGCTCGAACGGCAGGTGGGCGTCGCGCTCGGGGGTGCCGATGTCGTGGCCGGCGGAGAAGTGCTCGCCGGCCCCGGCGAGGACGACGACCTTGACCTCGCCGTCGTCGGCCGCGCGGTAGAAGGCGCGGTCCAGGGCGTAGGTCATCGCGGAGTTCTGGGCGTTGCGGTACTCGGGCCGGTCCATGGTGACGACGGCGACGGGGCCCCGCCGTTCGTAGCGGACGGGCTCGGTGGACGTGGTGCGGGCAGCGGACATCCGCCCTCCTTCCCTAACAAGTGTTTGGTAGGTTAACGTACCGCCATGAGCAACGTCGAGGAGTTCCGCAGGGAGGTCCGCGGCTGGCTGCGGGCCCACCTCACCGGCGAGTTCGCGTCCCTGCGGGGCCGCGGCGGCCCCGGACGCGAGCACGAGGCACACACCGAACGCCTCGCCTGGGAACGGCACATGGCCGCCCACGGATGGACCTGCGTCGGCTGGCCGAAGGAGTACGGCGGCCGCGGCGCGACCCTGGAGGAACAGGTCGCCTTCCACGAGGAGTACGCCCTCGCCGACGCCCCCGCGCGCGTCGGCCACATCGGCGAACAGCTCCTCGGGCCCACCCTCATCGCCTTCGGCACCCCCGCCCAGCGGGCCCGCTTCCTGCCCCGGATCGTCGCCGTCGACGAACTGTGGTGCCAGGGCTACTCGGAGCCCGACGCCGGCTCCGACCTCGCGGGCGTCCGCACCCGCGCCGAGCGCGACGGCGACGACTGGGTGGTCACCGGCCAGAAGGTGTGGACCTCAGGCGCCCACGAGGCCGACTGGTGCTTCGTCGTCGCCCGTACCGAACCCGGCTCCACCCGCCACCACGGCCTCTCCTACCTGCTCGTCCCGCTGGACGCCCCCGGCGTCGAGGTCCGGCCCATCGTCCAGCTCACCGGCACCTCCGAGTTCAACGAGGTCTTCTTCGACGGGGCCAGGACCCGCGCCGGCCACCTCGTCGGCGCGCCCGGCGAGGGCTGGAAGGTCGCCATGGCCACCCTCGGCTTCGAACGCGGCGTCTCCACCCTCGGCCAGCAGGTCGGCTTCCGGCGCGAACTCGAAGCCGTCGTCGAACTGGCCCGGCGCAACGGCGCCGCCGCCGACCCGGTCGTCCGCGACCGCATCGCCCGCGCCTGGACCGGCCTGGAGACCATCCGCTTCAACGCCCTGCGGATGCTCGGCGGCGTCGCCGCCGGAGCCCCGGGCCCCGAAGCCTCCATCAACAAGATCTTCTGGGCCACCTGGCACCGCGAACTCGGCGAACTCGCCATGGACGTCTGCGGCGCCGACGGCATGCTCGCCGCCGGGGAACCGTACGACCTCACCGACTGGCAGCGCCTCTTCCTCTTCTCCCGCGCCGACACCCTCTACGCCGGGTCCAACGAGATCCAGCGCAACATCATCGCCGAGCGCGTCCTCGGCCTGCCCAAGGAGGCCCGCCCGTGACCGGCACCCCGCCCCCCTACGTCCCCGGCCACGGACTGCTCGCCGGCCGGACCGCCGTCGTCACCGCCGCCGCGGGCGCCGGCATCGGCGGCGCCACCGCCCGCCGCCTCCTGGAGGAAGGCGCCCGGGTCGTCCTCTCCGACGCCCACGCCCGCCGCCTCAAGGAGTCCGAGGCCGCGCTGACCGCGGAGTTCGGCACGGACCGGGTCGCCTCCCTGCCCTGCGACGTCACCGACGAGACCCAGGTCGCGGCCCTCCTCGACCTCGCCGAGGAACGGCACGGACGCCTCGACATCGTCGTCAACAACGCCGGACTCGGCGGCACCGCCGACCTCGTCGACATGACCGACGAGCAATGGGACAAGGTCCTCGGCGTCACCCTCGACGGCACCTTCCGCTGCACCCGGGCCGCCCTGCGCCGGATGAAGGCCGCGGGCACCGGCGGCGTCCTCGTCAACAACGCCTCGGTGGTCGGCTGGCGCGCCCAGAAGGGCCAGGCCCACTACGCCGCCGCCAAGGCCGGCGTCATGGCCCTCACCCGCTGCGCCGCGCTGGAGGCCGCCGCGTACGGCGTGCGGGTCAACGCCGTCTCCCCGTCCCTCGCCATGCACCCCCACCTGGTGAAGGTCACCACCCCCGAACTCCTGGAGGAACTCACCTCCCGCGAGGCCTTCGGCCGCTACGCCGAGCCGTGGGAGGTGGCGAACGTGATCGTCTTCCTCGCCAGCGGGTACTCCTCCTACCTCACCGGCGAGGTCCTCTCGGTCAGCAGCCAGCACCCGTGAGACCGGCACCCGGACGGCGCCGCCAGATCCTGGACACGGCGGCCGAGGTGTTCGCCGCCCAGGGGTACGACGCCACCACCGTCCGCCAGATCGCGGACGCCGCCGGCCTGCTCGCCGGCAGCCTCTACCACCACTTCGACTCCAAGGAGTCGATGCTCGACGAGATCCTCTCCGGCTTCCTGGACGACCTGTGGAGCCGGTACGACACCGTGCTCGCCGCGGCGCTCCGCCCCCGGGAGAGCCTGGCGGCCCTCGTCACCGAATCGTTCCGGGAGATCGACCGGCACCGCGCCGCCGTCGCCATCTACCAGAAGGAGTCCCGGCACCTCACCGACCAGCCGCGCTTCGGCTACCTCGCCGGCGCCCAGCGGAGGTTCGAGCGGGCCTGGCTCAGGACCCTGGAGTCCGGCGTGGCCTCCGGGGACTTCCGCACCGACCTCGACGTCCGGCTCGCCTACCGCTTCGTTCGCGACACCGTCTGGGTCGCCGCGTCCTGGTACCGGCCGGGCGGACGGCACAGCCCGGAGGAGATCGCCCGCCAGTACCTGTCCATGGTGCTGGAGGGGGTCGCCCTCCGCGACAGCCACCGGACGCACGACCACACGACCAAGGAGTGACCATGGCCGAGGCCTACATCGTCGAAGCGGTACGCACCCCGGTCGGCCGGCGAGGCGGCGGACTCTCCGCCGTGCACCCCGCCGACCTCGGCGCGCACGCCCTCAGGGCCCTGATGGAACGCTCGGGCGTCGACCCGGCCGCCGTGGAGGACGTCGTCCTCGGCTGCCTCGACACCGTCGGCCCCCAGGCCGGAGACATCGCCCGCACCTGCTGGCTCGCCGCCGGACTCCCCGAGGAGGTGCCGGGCGTGACCGTGGACCGGCAGTGCGGCTCCTCCCAGCAGGCCCTGCACTTCGCCGCCCAGGGCGTCATGTCCGGCACCCAGGACCTCGTCGTCGCCGGCGGCGTGCAGAACATGTCGATGGTGCCCATCGCCTTCGCCAGCCGCCAGGCCGCCGCCCCGCTCGGCCTCACCGAGGGCCCGTACGCCGGCTCCGCGGGCTGGCGGGCGCGCTACGGCGACCAGCCGGTCAACCAGTTCCACGGCGCCGAGCTCATCGCCGAGAAGTGGGGCATCACCCGCCGGGACATGGAGGAGTTCGCGCTCCGCTCGCACCGGCGGGCGGTCCGCGCCATCGACGAGGGCCGCTTCGCGCGCGAGGTCGTCCCGTACGGCGACGTCACCACCGACGAGGGCCCGCGCCGCGACACCTCCCTGGAGAAGATGGCCGGCCTGAACCCGGTGGTGGAGGGCGGCCGGATCACCGCCGCCGTCTCCTCCCAGGTCTCCGACGGCGCCTCCGCGATGCTCCTGGCGAGCGAGCGCGCCGTGCGCGAGCACGGGCTCACCCCGCGCGCCCGGATCCACCACCTCTCGGTGCGCGGCGAGGACCCGATCCGGATGCTCTCCGCCCCCATCCCGGCGACGGCGTACGCGCTGAAGAAGGCCGGCATGACCCTCGACGACATCGACCTCGTCGAGATCAACGAGGCCTTCGCCCCGGTCGTCCTCGCCTGGCTGAAGGAGACCGGCGCCGACCCGGAGAAGGTCAACGTGAACGGCGGCGCCATCGCCCTGGGCCACCCCCTCGGCGCCACCGGCACCAAGCTGGCCGTCACCCTCCTCCACGAACTGGAGCGCACCGGAGGCCGCTACGGCCTCCAGACGATGTGCGAGGGCGGCGGGCAGGCGAACGTGACGGTCATCGAGCGGCTGTAGGGAACGGTGGGCGCTCCCCACCGGCCGGCCGGAGGCCGGTGCGGGCGCCCGCAGCCCGGCCGGCCCCCTGGGAGCGGGGCGGTGGCGGGGCGGTGCGCGGTGCGGGAGGCAGGCGCGCGATGCGTCCGCCGGGGTGGCCCCACCCCGGCGGACGCATCGTGCGCGCGGGCCCGTTCAGCCGGCGCGGGGCAGCGCGCGGAGCGCGGCCGCCGCCTCGGCCATGACGCGGTCGACGAGCTCCGCGCACGAGGGCAGGTCGTCGATCAGGCCCGCGACCTGGCCGGAGGCCATCACGCCGAGGTCGGTCCGGCCGTCCACCATCGACGCCTTGAGCATCATCGGGGTGTTGGCGGCGAGCAGGACCTGACCCCAGGTCAGTTCCTTGCCGTGCTTCATCGCGAGGCCGTCCCTGACCATCCGGGACCAGCTCGTGCCGGACTCCCGCCGGAAGGCGGCGGCGTGCCGGACGGCCCGCAGCAGCGACGCGGCCCGCCCGGAGCGCTCCAGCGCGTCGACCAGTTCGGTGCGGAGCATCCGGTGGGGCAGCCCGTCGACCTTCGTGGTGACGGTGACGTCGGCGACCGCCGCCGCCAGGTAGCGGGCCTTGACCGCGTCGGGGACGGTCGAGTCGGAGGTGAGCAGGAAGCGGGTGCCCATGGCGATCCCGGACGCGCCGTACGCCAGCGCGGCGACCAGCCCCCGGCCGTCGTGGAAGCCGCCGGCGGCGATCACCGGGATGTCGACGGCGTCCACCACCTGGGGGAGCAGGACGGTGGTGGCGACGCTTCCGGTGTGCCCGCCGCCCTCCCCGCCCTGCACCACGACCGCGTCGGCGCCCCACGCGGCGACCTTCTCCGCGTGCCGGCGGGCGCCGACGGAGGGGATCACGACGACCCCGGCGTCCTTGAGGCGGGCGATCAGCTCCCGCGAGGGGGCGAGCGCGAAGGAGGCGACCCTCACCCCCTCGTCGATGATGATCCGGACCCGCTCGCCGGCGTCGCCCGCGTCGGCCCGCAGGTTCACGCCGAACGGCGCGTCCGTACGGGACCTGACCTCGCGCACGGCGGACCGCAGCTGCTCGACGCCCATGGTCGCCGAGGCCAGGACGCCCAGCGCGCCCGCGTTCGCGGCGGCGGACACCAGCCTCGGTCCCGCGACCCATCCCATGCCGGTCTGCACGATCGGGTGCCGCACCCCGGTCAGCGCGGTGAGGGGGGTGGCGAGGGCGGCGTCGCTCATGCGCGGACCTCGCGGTCCCGCAGCCCGCGGGGGTCGATCTCCTCGCGGATCAGCCGCAGTTCCTCCGCCGTGGGGGCCCGGGTGTACGGCACCTCCTCGGGCACGGCGAGCGCGAAGCCGGTCGCCTCCCGCACCTGTGCGACGGTGACGCCGGGGTGCAGCGAGCGCAGCCGCATCGTGCGGTCGGGGGTCTCGAAGTCGAAGACGCCCAGGTCCGTGATGACGCCCGGGAGACGGTGGTAGCGGGTGGCGGAGGGCCCGGCCGCCGCGGCGCGGTCGTAACCGACCCCGCAGACCATGTCGACGCGCTCGACGAAGACCCGGGGCGAGTGCCGGGGGACCCAGTAACTCGTGGGGTTGTTCAGGGTGTTGACGGGGGCGCCGCGGACGCCGAGGAGTTGGCGGGCCGGCCGTTCCCAGTCGCCGATGCAGCTGATGTTCTGGTTGCCGTGCCGGTCGAGCTGGCTGGCGCCCATCATCACGTGCCGCCGCCCGGTGGCGACCAGGGCCAGGTGCTGCCGGTAGGGCAGCCAGCCCTCCACCACGCCGGGCGCCGCGCCGACCGCCGGCACGTCGCCCATGAGCAGCGCCTCGCCGTCGGTGAGCAGCAGGCCGGGGGCGAAGGTGAGCCGGGCCAGCCGGGCGCCGATCACCGGCACCGTGCCCATGGGACTGGCCAGCACCTCGCCCGCGTCGCGCCACGCCTCGGCGCAGGCCACCACGCAGTACTCGGCGCGGGTGACGGCCGGGGCCGCCGTGGGCGTGTCGGTGCCGTTCATGCTTCCTCCTCGTGGAACGCCGCCACCGCGGCCTGGTACGCGTCCTCGTCGCCGGACAGGAACCGTGCGGTGAACTCCCGCCACGCCTCGGGATCGCGGGCGGCCGCGACGTAGTGGCGCTGGAAGGCCTCGTCCCGGTCGTGGTCGGGGGCGCAGGAGGTGAAGTGCGCGCCGTTCGGCGTCTCGACGACCCCGTCGACGAAGGCCCGCTTGAGCAGCAGCGTCTGCGGCCCCGCGTCCTTGAGCAGGTCGGAGGTCTCCACGATCCGCTCGCAGGAGACGTACGCCGTGTCGGCGGCCTCGCAGAACAGGTCGTCGAAGTACGGGTCGGGCCCCAGGTACTGGCCGTTGCCGTGGACGTCGGCGCGGTTGAGGTGGACCAGCGCCGCGTCCAGGCGCAGGGCGGGGACGGCGACGAGCTCCTCGCGGTCCGCGTACGGCGAGGTGACGGTCCGCAGCGAGGGGTTGACGGTCATGACGTCGGAGGCGAGCCCGGCCCGGATCGGCATGAAGGGCAGCCGGTGCACGGCCGCCGTCAGCCCCCACATCATCATCGCCTCGTCCAGCTCCACCAGTTCGAACGCGCCGCGCTGGCGGGCCGCGACGAAGTGCGGCTCCAGCGGGACGGAGTCGAGCGTGGCGAAGGCCGCGACCAGCTTGCGGATCTTGCCCGCGGCGGCGAGCAGGCCGACGTCCGGCCCTCCGTACGAGACCACGGTCAGGTCCGTGAGGTCCGAGCGCAGCAGCGCGCGGACCAGGGCCATCGGCTTGCGCCGGGAGCCCCAGCCGCCGATGCCGATGGCCATGCCGCTGCGGAGCCGGCCCACGGCCTCCTCGGCGGTCATCGTCTTGTCCCCGCTCACGACTGCTCCTCCCCGTCCGTGCCGAAGGTGTCGCGGACCTCGTCGGCGACCCCGCTGAGGTTGGCCTCGAAGGTGAAGCCCTGCTCGAAGCGGTAGCTGCGCCGGACGTCCACCGGGTCGATGCCGTTGATGGCCGCCTTGGCGAGGCGGACGAGCCGCCCGTCCTTGGCGGCGATCTCCCGGGCCAGCTCCAGGGCCGCCTCGCGCAGCCCGGCGCGCGGGACGACCCGCCACACCGAGCCGTGCCGGCGCAGCTCCTCGGCGGTGACCGTGCGGGAGGTGTAGTAGAGGGTCCGCATGAGGTGCTGGGGGACCAGCCGGGCGAGGTGGGTGGCGGCGCCGAGGGCGCCCCGGTCCAGCTCGGGCAGGCCGAAGACCGCGTCCTCGGAGGCGACGATCGCGTCGGCGTTGCCGACCAGGCCGATGCCGCCGCCGAGGCAGAAGCCGTGCACGGCCGCGACCACCGGCACCTCGCACTCGTAGACCGCGGCGAAGGCCTCGGCGCAGCCGTGGTTGGCGCCGAGGATCGCCTCGGGGCCGGTCGCGCGCTGGAGTTCCTTGATGTCGACGCCGGCGTTGAAGCCGCGGCCCTCTGCGGTGAGCACCACGCAGCGCGTCTTCGGGTCGGCGCCCGCGGCGCGGACGGCGGCGGCGAGGTCGTGCCAGCCCCGGACGGGGAGGGCGTTGACCGGGGGGAAGTCGACGGTGACGACGGCGACGCCGTCGTCCGGTGCGGAGGTGGAGACACCCATGAGCAGATCAGCTACCTTTCCACCAAACGTTTGTTAGGTGGAAAGGTAGCAGCGGTTCGCCCGCTGCGGGAGGTGTCCCTTGGCAGTGACCATCGATCTGTCCGGCTCCGTCGCCGTCGTCACCGGCGGCACCCGGGGCGTCGGCGCCGGCATCACCCGGGCCCTGCTCGAAGCCGGGGCGGAGGTCGTGACCTGCGCCCGGCGGGCCCCCGACCGGCCCGTCACGGCGGCGGGCCGCACCGCCCGCTTCCTCCCCGTCGACCTGCGCGACCCGGCCGCCGTGGACGCCCTCTTCGACCGGGTGCGCGACGACCACGGGCGCCTCGACACCCTCGTCAACAACGCGGGCGGCACCCCCTACCGCACCCTCGCCGACGGCGACGCCGACCAGCACGCCCGGGTCGTCGCCCTGAACCTGGTCGCCCCGCTGACCGCCTCCCTCGCCGCCCACCGGGTGATGACCCGGCAGGACGGCGGCGGCTCGATCGTCATGGTCGGCAGCGTCAGCGGCACCCGCCCGTCACCGGGCTCCGCCGCGTACGGCGCCGCCAAGGCCGGACTGGAGAACCTGGCCCGCTCCATGGCCGTGGAATGGGCCCCGCTCGTCCGGGTCAACACCCTCGTCCTCGGCATGGTCCGCACCGAACTGTCCCACCTGCACTACGGAGACGAGGACGGCGTCGCCGCTGTCGGCCGCACCGTGCCGCTCGGCCGGCTCGCCGCCCCCGCCGACATCGGCGACGCCTGCGTCTTCCTCGCCTCCGACCGCGCCGCCTACATCAGCGGCGCGGCCCTGCACGTCCACGGCGGAGGGGAGCGCCCCGCGTTCCTCGACGCCGCCACCGTCAACCAGCCCTGAAAGGCAGGACCCCCACATGACCGGACTCTGCGCGGAACGCGTCGTCGTCGTCACCGGAGCGGGCCGCGGACTCGGCCGCGCCCACGCGCTCGCCTTCGCCGCCGAAGGGGCGAAGGTCGTCGTCAACGACCTCGGCGTCGGCCTCGACGGCACGGGTGCCGGCACCGGCCCCGCCCAGGACGTCGTCGACGAGATCACCGCGGCCGGCGGGGAGGCGATCGCCCACGGCGGCGACATCGCCACGACGGACGGGGCGGCCTCGCTGGTCGCCGCCGCCGTCGACCGCTTCGGCCGCCTCGACACCCTCGTCAACAACGCGGGCTTCCTCCGCGACCGGATGCTCGTCAACCTCGGCGAGGACGACTGGGACGCCGTCATGCGCGTCCACCTCAAGGGCCACTTCCTGCCGCTGCGGCACGCCGCGGCCTACTGGCGCGCCGAGTCCAAGGCGGGGCGCGGCCGCCGGGCCCGGGTGATCAACACCAGCTCGGGCGCGGGACTGCTCGGCAGCGTGGGCCAGGGCAACTACGCCGCCGCCAAGGCCGGGATCCTCGGCCTCACGCTCGTCGCCGCCGCCGAGATGGGCCGCTACGGCGTCCAGGTCAACGCCATCGCGCCCGCCGCGCGGACCCGGATGACCGAGCAGACCTTCGCCGACACGATGGCCGCCCCCTCGGGCCCCGGCTTCGACGCCATGGCCCCCGAGAACGTCTCGCCCCTCGTCGTCTGGCTCGGCTCCGACGCGGCGGCGGGGGTGACGGGGCGGGTCTTCGAGGCGGAGGGCGGTCGCATCACCGTCATGGAGGGCTGGCGGCCCGGCCCCACGGCCGACAAGTCCGCGCGCTGGACCCCCGCGGAGGCCGGCGAGGCCGCCCTCGACCTCCTCGCCGCCTCCGAAACGCCCCAGCCGGTGTACGGCGTACGCTGACGTCCCGCCGCCCCGTGGCGTACCGCCCCCGCTGCCGCCCCGTCGCGCCCCGCCGTACCGTGGCGCACCGCCCCCGCTGCGGCCCCGTCGCGCTCCGCCGTCCCGTCGTGCCCCGCGCCCCCGTCCCCTCCCGGGGCGCGGCCCGCGCGGGGTTTCCCGGTCAGTGGGAGCGGGGGCTCCCGGGGGGCGGCGGGGGCGGCCTAGCCTCGCCGGACACGGCCCCAACCGCCCCCGGGAGGGACCCGTCATGCTCACGGACCGCCGGCGGCACGAGGCGGCCGAGCTGCTCCGCTCCGCCGAACGCGACGCCACGCCGACCGTCCCGCCGAGCGAGGCGCACCCCGGCAGCGACGGCCTCGCCCTCGAACCCGCCGCCGCGCGCGGCTGAACCCACGACACACCAGGGAGAACGTGATGACTGCTCTCAACGACGAGGCCAGGGTCATCGAGGCCGGCCGCCCGCCCACCCGCTTCGCCCGGGGCTGGCACTGCCTCGGCCTCGCCGACGCCTTCAAGGACGGCGAACCGCACGAGATCGAGGCCTTCGGCACCAAGCTCGTGGTCTTCCGGGGCCGGGACGACGGCGCCCTGCACGTCCTCGACGCCTACTGCCCGCACATGGGCGGCAACCTCGCCCACGGCACCGTCAAGGGCGACGCCGTCGCCTGCCCCTTCCACGACTGGCGCTGGTCCGGCGACGGCCGCTGCGCCGGCATCCCGTACGCCCGCCGCGTCCCGCCGCGCGCCCGCACCCGCTCCTGGACCACCCTGGAGCGCAACCGCCAGCTCTTCGTCTGGCACGACCCCGAGGGCAACCCGCCGCCGGACGACGTCACCCTTCCCGAGATCGAGGGCGTCCACGGCCCGGACGCGGGCGAGTGGAGCGACTGGACCTGGAAGACGGCACGGGTGGACGGCTCGAACTGCCGCGAGATCGTGGACAACGTCGTGGACATGGCGCACTTCTTCTACGTCCACTACGCCTTCCCGACGTACTTCAAGAACGTCTTCGACGGGCACGTCGCCACCCAGTACATGGAAAGCGCCCCGCGCGGGGACATGGATCTGGGCAACCTCAGTTCCCCGCTGCGCTCCGACGCCTCGTACCACGGCCCGTCCTACATGATCGACCACGTGTGGACCGAGGTGGCTCCCGGCGTCGAGATGGAGATGGTGCTGATCAACAGTCACTACCCGGTCAGCCCCGACAGCTTCGTCCTCCAGTACGGGGCGATCGTCAAGAAGCTGCCCGGCATGACGGACCAGGAGGCCGCCGAGGCCGCCCGGAGCCTGATCGGGGGACTGGAGACCGGCTTCGAGCAGGACATCGAGATCTGGCGGAACAAGACCCGGATCGACAACCCGCTCCTCACCGAGGAGGACGGGCCCGTCTACCAGCTGCGCCGCTGGTACGAGCAGTTCTACGTCGACGTCGCCGACGTCAAGGACGAGATGGTCCGGCGCTTCGAGTTCGAGATCGACACCCGGCGGGCCAACACCGCCTGGCGCGCCGAGGTCGACGAGAACCTGGCCCGCCGCGCGGCGGCGGAGACGGAAGCCGGAGCCCCCTGACATGCGACCGGTCCAGTGCGCGGCCTGCGGCAACCAGGTCCTGTGCGAGAAGTTCAGCCCCGCCCACACGTCCGTGCAGTGGACCGCCGACGCGGCCGTCGTCTGCGCGGAGTTCCGCGAACGCGTCGGACAGGGCGCGAGCAGCGCCCGGATACGGACCTGCCGGTCGCTGCGGGCGAGCATCGACCGCGCGGTCGCCGACGGGACCCTGGAGGCCGGCGATGTCCGTGTCGACGTCTGAGCCGGAGGCCCCGGCCGGCCGCACCCACCGGCTGCGGATCGTCGAGGTCGTCGCCGAGACGCCCGACGCCCGCAGCCTGGTCCTGGAGCCGGCCCCGGAGAGCGCGGACCGCTTCGCCCACCGGCCCGGGCAGTTCCTCACCCTGAGGCTGCCCGGCCCGGACGGCGGCCCCGTCGCCCGCTGCTACTCCCTGGCCAGCTCGCCGCACACCGGCGAACCGCTCAAGGTCACCGTCAAGCGGGTGGCCGGCGGATACGGCTCCAACTGGGTCTGCGACCACCTGGCCGCGGGCGACGAGGTGGAGGCGCTGCCCCCGGCCGGCACCTTCACCCCGGACTCCCTCGACCGCGACCTGCTGCTCGTCGCCGGAGGCAGCGGCATCACCCCGGTCCTCTCCATCGCCAAATCGGTGCTCGCGGCGGGCCGAGGCCGGGTCACCCTGCTGTACGCCAACCGCGACGAGACCTCGGTCATCTTCCGCGACGAACTGCGCGCCCTGACCGCCGCCCACCCCGAGCGGTTCCTGGTGCTCCACTGGCTGGAGACGCTCCAGGGCCTGCCGGTGCCGGACCGGCTCGCCGCCGCGCTCGTGCCGTACGCCGGCCGGGAGGCCTTCGTCTGCGGGCCGGGCCCGCTCATGGACGCCGTGGAGCGGGCGCTGCGCGCGCTCGGCGCACCGGGCGAACGCATCCGCCGGGAGCGGTTCTTCTCCCTGTCCGGGGACGTCTTCGACGCCCCCGGCCCGGTCGCCGCACCGGACGGGGGCGGCGGCGAGGTGACCGTGGAGCTGGACGGCGAGACCCGTACGGTCCCCTGGCCGCCGGGCACCCCGCTGCTCGACGCGCTCCTCGCGGCCGGGGTGGACGCGCCGTACTCCTGCCGCGAGGGCGCGTGCAGCGCCTGCACCTGCCGGGTCGTCACCGGCGAGGTGGGGATGGCCCGCAACGAGGTCCTGGACCACCGGGACCTCGCCGACGGCTACGTCCTCGCCTGCCAGTCCCTCCCGCTCACCGACCGCGTCGGGATCACCTACTCCTGAACCCCCGGGCCCGGAGCGCCCGGAGCTCCCGGCCTCCGGAAACCGACGGACGCCCGGACCCCTGCCCCCACCCCAACCCCAACCCCCGCCCCCGACGAGGAGCGTCCCCATGTCCCGTACCTATCTGGTCACCGGAGCCCTCTCCGGCATCGGAGCGGCGACCACCGCCCTGCTGCGGCGCCAGGGCCACACCGTCCTCGCCGCCGACCTGGCGGGCGGCGACATCGCCGCCGACCTGTCCACCCCCGAAGGCCGGGCCGCGCTCGTGACCCGGGCCGGGGAACTCACCGGCGGCCGGCTCGACGCCGTCGTCGCCTGCGCGGGCGTCGCCCACTTCGACCCGGTCACCCTCCGGGTCAACCACTTCGGTGCCGTCGCCACCCTCGAAGGACTGCGCCCGCTCCTCGCCGGGGGCAGCCGGCCGAGGGCCCTCGTCGTCGGCTCCGTCGACGCCGTGCACCCCACGGACCCGGCGATCGTGGCGGCGGCCGACGCGCACGACGAGACCGCGGCGGTGGCCGCCGCCCGGGCTGCCGTCGACCGCGGCGAGGGCCACCTCGTCTACTCCTCCTCCAAGGCGGCCGTCTCCCGCTGGGTCCGCCGCACCGCCCCCGGCGACGCCTGGGCCGGCGCGGGCATCCCGCTCAACGCCGTCGCCCCGGGCGTCGTCCTCACCCCGCTGACCCGCCCCCTCCTCGACGACCCCGCCACCCTGGCCCTCGTCGAACGGGCCGTCCCCATGCCCCTGCACGGCCACTCCCGGCCCGAACAGCTCGCCCCGCTCATCGCCTGGCTCACCTCGCCCGAGAACGCCCTCGTCACCGGCCAGATCGTCTTCGCGGACGGCGGCGCCGACGCCGTCCTGCGCGGCGACCGCGGCTGGTGACGGCGACCCCGCCCCGGAGGCACCCATGCGTCCCCGCACCCTCGAACGCTCCGTCGTGATCGCCGCCGACCCGGACGCCGTCTGGGCGGTGGCCGGCGGCTTCGCCGGCCTCGCCGACTGGCACCCGCACCTGCCGCCGCTCACGGTGGAGGACGGTGCCGACCCCGAAGTCCCCGGCGCCGTCCGCGCCTTCGCCCTGGACGGCGCGGTGGTCGCCCGCGAGCTGCTGCTCGCCCACGACCCCGCCGCCCGCCACTACCGCTACCGGCTCCTCGACCCGCGGGCGCTGCCCGTGGAGGAGTACGTGGCGACGCTCGCCGTCGTCCCGCACCCCGACGGCGCCGAGGTCCGCTGGTCCGCCGTCTACACCGCCCCGGACGAGGTGGCGGCCCGGGTCGAGGCCGGCTTCGGCGACGGCGTCTACGCCGCCGGCCTCGCCGCGCTCCGAGAACGCCTCACATCCACTCGCTGAACCGCAGCCAGGCCATCATGTTGTCCATCGACGGCTGCGGCACACCCGCCGCGGCCGTCGCCCCCACCGGCTGCGGCCGCTGCTCCGGCAGCCGGCCGGGACCGAACATCGACTGCCACACCGAGCGCGCGCAGCCGCGCACCACCGGCGCGATCCGTTCCAGCTCCCGGTGCACGCCGTGCCCGCAGACCGAGACCGCCGCGACCGCCCGGCCCGCGCCGCGCAGCGGCGCCGCCACGCAGAAGACCCCCCGGAACCCCTCCTCCTGGTCGAAGGCCACCCCGCGCTCGCGGACCAGGGCCAGCTCGGCCCGGAAGGGGTCGGGGCGGGTGATCGTCCGGGGGGTGCGGGGCCGCAGCCCACCGCGTATGACCTGCTCCACCACGGCGGCGTCGCTGAACGCCAGGATCGCCTTGCCCGAGGCGGTGCAGTACGCCGGCTGGCGGCCGCCCGTCCGCGAGGGCACGACGGAGTCGTCCGAGCCGCCGATGCGCTCCAGATAGACCACCTCGGGGCCGTCCAGCACCGTGAGGTGCACCAGGTGCCCGGTCGCCTCGTGCAGGGCGTGCAGATGGGGCAGGGCGGCGCGGCGCAGCCGGTTGTGGTGCGAGGCCGTCGCGCCGAGCTCCAGCATGCCCATGCCCAGCCGGTAGTCGCGCCCCTCGCGCTCCAGCCAGCGCAGCTGCACCAGCTGGTCCAGGATGCGGTGCGCGGAGGACCGCCGGATCCCGGACCGCTGCACGACCTCGGTGAGCGTCAGGCGCGGGCCCGCGCTCTGGAAGGCGCTGAGCACCTTCGCCGCCTTCTCCAGCAGCGACAGCGGCGGCACGGCGGCACCGTCGTCCTGGGCGGCCAGGACGGGCTCGGCGGCACGGGTCGTCATCGACACCTCCCCCACGGACGGCGCGGCGGCCCGAGGCCGAGCCGCGTCCGTAATCTCCGGTATTGCGTGGAGATTGCCAGAGGGGCGCGGGTACGGGAAGGGGGTGTTCCGTCTCGGAACGGTAACGCGTAGGTTCCCTCTCGTCACCCCAGGAGGAGCCCACGGTCCGGGCCCCGGATCCGAGAGGCACCCCATGCGCGACCACGACGTCCTCGTGGCGGTCCGCGCCCTCGCCCCCGCCCTGCGCGAGCGCGCCGCCGAGGCCGAGGAGCTGCGCCGACTGCCCGACGCCTCCGTCAAGGAACTCGCGGACACCGGCTTCTTCCGGCTGCTGCGCCCCCGCGCCCACGGCGGACTCGCCGCCGCCCCCGACGTCTTCCACACCGCCGTCCACGAACTCGCCCGGGCCTGCGGCTCCACCGGCTGGACCGCCGCCCTCCTCGGCGTCCACCCCTGGTACGTCGCCCAGCTCGACCCCCGCGCCCAGCACGACGTGTGGGGCGACGACCCCTCCGCCCTGATCTGCTCCTCGCACGCCCCCACCGGCACCGTCACCCCCGTCGACGGCGGCTACCGGCTCGCCGGCCGCTGGCACTTCGCCGCCGGCGCCGACCACGCCGGCTGGGCCCTGCTCGGGGGACTCGTCAGCGACGCCGACGGCCGCCCGCTGGACATGCGGACCTTCCTCGTCCCCCGCACCGACTACCGGATCGACGACGTCTGGGACACCGTCGGCCTGCGCGGCAGCGGCAGCAACGACCTCGTCGTCACCGACGCCCTCGTCCCCGCCCACCGCACCCTCGGCTACGCCCCCGTCACCTCGCTCCGCTGCCCCGGGCACGAGGCCAACCCCGAGCCCGTCTACCGGCTGCCCTACGCCGCCCTCTTCACCACCACCGTCTCCACCGTCATGGTCGGCATCGCCGAGGGCGCCTACGAGCACCACGTCGACGGCGCCCGCGCCCACCCCGCCCTCCCGCACGGCCGGCGCGTCGCCGAGGACCCCTTCGCCCAGGTCCGCATCGCCCGCGCCGCCGGCGAGATCGACGCCGCCCGCCTCCAGCTCGCCCGCAACACCGCCGAGCTGTACGAGACGGCCCGCGCCGGCCGCGACCCCTCCCGCGCGCTGCGCGCCCGCACCCGCCGGGACCAGGCCCTCGCCACCGAACGCGCCCTCACCGCCGTCGACCTGCTGCGCGAGAACGCCGGCGGCAGCCCCCTGCGCAGCGGCGGCGACGTCCTCGCCCGCGCCTGGCGCGACCTGCACACCGGCCGCGGCCAGGCCGCCAACGACGTCGAGCGCGCCCTCGCGCTCTTCGGCCGGGACGCCGTCGGCCTCGACGTCCAGGACCCCATGCTCTGAACCCGCGCGCCCTTCCCGCTCAGTGGGAGCGGCGCGTTCACCCCGGCGACGGCTCCCCGTACGGTCCTGGCATTCCCCCACCACGACCCGAAAGGGGATGCCCCCATGGCCGACGACGTCCTGGCAGCCGTCCGCGACCTCGCCCCCGTCCTGCGCGAACGCGCCGCCGAGGCCGAGGAGTCGCGCCGCGTGCCCGACGCCTCCGTCAAGGAACTGGAGGACACCGGCTTCTTCCAGCTGCTCCAGCCGAAGGCCTTCGGCGGCGCCGCCGCCGACCCGGTGGTCTTCTACACGGCCGTCAAGGAGATCGCCAAGGCGTGCGGATCCACCGGCTGGGTCGCCTCCGTGGTCGGCGTCCACCCCTGGCACGTCGCCCTCTTCGACCCCCGCGCCCAGCAGGAGGTCTGGGGCACCGACCCCCGGACCCGGATCGCCTCCTCGTACGCCCCCACCGGCAAGGCCGCCGCCGTCGACGGAGGCTTCCGCCTCTCCGGCCGCTGGCACTTCTCCTCCGGCTGCGACCACGCCCGCTGGGCCCTCCTCGGCTGCCTCGTCACCGACGCCGAGGGCAAGCCGGTCGACATGCGCACCTTCCTGATCCCGCGGGCCGAGTACCGGATCGACGACGTCTGGGACACCGTCGGCCTGCGCGGCACCGGCAGCAACGACATCGTCGTCGACGACGTCTTCGTCCCCAGGCACCGCGCCCTCAGCTTCGGCCCCGTCACCGCCCTGGACGTGCCGGGCCACGCGCTCAACCCCGAACCCGTCTACCGGCTGCCCTACGCCGGCGTCTTCACCACCACCATCGCCACCCCGATCGTCGGCATCGCCGAGGGCGCCTACGACGCCTATGCCGAGGCCACCCGGAAGCGCTTCCGCGTCTCCTACGGCCAGCAGGTCGCCGAGGACCCCTTCGCCCAGGTCCGCATCGCCCGCGCCGCCGGCGACATCGACGCCGCCTGGCTCCAGCTCACCCGCAACGTCGGCGCCATGTACGACCTGGCCGGACGCGGCGAGGAGATCCCCATGGAGCTGCGCACCCGCACCCGCCGCGACCAGGTCCTCGCCACCGAACGCGCGGTCGGCGCGGTCGACCTCCTCATGGAGAACGCCGGCGGCAACGCCATGCGCACCGGCCCGCACGCCGTCCAGCGCGCCTGGCGCGACGCCCACACCGGCCGCGGCCACGCCGCCAACGACCCCGAGCGCGCCCTCCTCATGTACGGACAGTGCGCCCTCGGCATCGACATCCAAGACACCATGGCCTGAGGGGCAGCCGCAGATGACCGAGCTCACCCACGCGTCGACCTCCCGCACCGCCGAGGCCGCCGGCCTCACCCTCCACTACCACGAGGCCGCGCCCCCCGGCCGGCCCGACGCCCCCGTCGTGATCATGCTGCACGGCGGCGGGCCCGGCGCCTCCGGCTGGAGCAACTTCGGCGGCAACCTCCCCGTCCTCGCCCGGCACTTCCGCACCCTCCTCGTCGACCAGCCCTGCTACGGCCGCTCCGACAAGCCCGTGCTCGACCGGGACTACTTCAGCTACAGCGCGCACGCCGTCGCCGCCCTCATGGACGAACTCGGCATCGAGCGCGCCCACTTCGTCGGCAACTCGCTCGGCGGCGGGACCGCCGTCCGGCTCGCCCTGGACCATCCCGGGAAGACCGACAAGCTCCTCCTCATGGGCCCCGGCGGCGTCTCCGTCAACCTCTTCGCCCCGGACCCGACCGAAGGCATCAAGCGGCTCTTCGAGTTCAACGCCGCCCCCGAGCCGACGAAGGAACAGCTCCGCGCCTTCCTCTCCGTCATGGCCCACGACCAGTCCGTCGTCACCGACGCGCTGGTCGAGGAGCGGTGGGCCTCCGCCACCGACCCCGAGACCCGGCTCGGCGCCGCCCGCATGGCCGCCTCCTTCGCCGAACCCGAGTGGGCCGAGGCCGCCATGCTCTGGCGCGAGGCCCACCGGATCACCCGGCCGGTGCTGCTCACCTGGGGCCGCGAGGACCGCGTCAACCCGCTCGACGGCGCCCTCGTCGCCCTCAAGACCATCCCCGACGCGCGCCTGCACGTCTTCCCGCACTGCGGCCACTGGGCCCAGACCGAACGGGCCGACGAGTTCAACCGCCTCGCCGTCGACTTCTTCACCCACTGACCTCCCTCCCACCCAACCCAGAGGTGCCCCATGGACGTTCGCGCACTCGGCTACCTGCGCCTGGAGACCACCCGCCTCGACGAGTGGCGCCGCTACGCCCTCGACATCCTCGGCATGGCCGAGGCCCCCGGATCCACCGACACCACCCTCCTGCTGCGCGTCGACGACCGCGCCCACCGCATCGCGATCCGGGCCGGCGACGGCGACAGGCTGCTCGCCGCCGGCTGGGAGCTCGCGAACGCCACCGCCCTCGCCGAGGCCGCCGCCGCACTGGAGGCGGCCGGAGTCGCCGTCAAGACCGCCGACGCCGACGAGCTCGCCGAGCGCCGCGTCCAGGGCCTGATCCACCTCACGGACCCGTGCGGCAACCCGCTGGAGCTCTACTGGGGCCAGGCCCAGGACCACACCCCGCTGGCCACCCCCTACGGCAACCGCTTCGTCACCGGAGACCTCGGCCTCGGCCACGTCGTCCTGCCGGCCCCGGACATCGAGGCCGCCCTCGACTTCTACGAGAAGCTCCTCGGCTTCCAGCTCCGCGACTCGATGAAGCTGCCGCCGCAGGCCGTCCCCACCGCCGCCGAACAGCGCGACTTCCACTGGATGCACTTCCTCAGCCCCAACCGCCGCCACCACAGCCTCGGCCTCTACCCCGGCGCCCTGCCCCCCGGCATCGTGCACTTCATGGTGGAGCTGGAGACCCTCGACGACGTCGGCCTCGGCCTCGACCGCACGCAGGCCGCCGGCATCCCCATCGCCTCCAGCCTCGGCCGCCACACCAACGACCGCATGGTGTCCTTCTACGCCCAGGCCCCCGGCGGCTTCCAGGTCGAGTACGGCTGGGACGGCCTGATCGTCGACCCCGCCACCTGGGTCGCCAAGGAGATCACCGCCGACAGCGTCTGGGGCCACCGGTGGAACGGCTGATCGACCCCGCCCGCTTCCGGGACGTCCTCGGACGCTTCGCGAGCGGCATCACCGTGGTGGCGGGGCTCGACGACGGCGGACCCGTCGGCTTCGCCTGCCAGTCCTTCGCCTCCCTCTCCCTCGACCCCCCGCTGGTGATGCTCGCCGTCGGCAGGTCCTCCACCAGCTGGCCGAGGATCGAACGGGCCGGCCGCTTCTGCGTCAACATCCTCGCCGAGGACCAGCGGACCACCTGCGCCGCCCTCGGCCGCAGCGGCCCCGACAAGTTCGCCGGCGTGCCCTGGCGGGTCAGCGACCACGGCACCGTCCGCGTCGACGGCGCGCTCGCCCACGTGGAATGCGCCCTGCACGAGGTGTACGAGGCCGGCGACCACCACCTGGTCACCGCCCACGTCGTCGCCCTCGACGCCGGCGAGGACGGCCGGCCGCTGCTCTACTACCGCAGCCGCTACGCCGTCGGAGCCTTCTGATGCCCCTCGACCCCGAGAGGGCGAAGGCCGCGCCCCCGGTGCGGACCGAGGTCTCCTGGGACGACCGCGCCGTGCGCCTCTACCACCTGGCGCTCGGCGCGGGCCTCCCCGAGACCGACCCGCGCGAACTGCGGTACGTGTACGAGGGCCACCCGGACGGCCTCCGGACCCTGCCCACCTTCGGCGTCGTCGCCGGCGGCACCGGAGGCGTCGGCTTCCAGGTCTTCGACCTGCCCGGCGTCGACCTCGACCTCGCGCGGGTCCTGCACGGCGGCCAGGAGATCACCGTGCACCGCCCGCTGCCGCCCGCCGCCCGCGCCACCGCCGTCACCCGGCTCACCGACGTGTACGACAAGGGCAGCGGCGCCGTCCTCGTCCAGGAGTCCACCCTCCTCGGCGAGGACGGCGCACCCCTCCTCACCCAGCGCAACCACGTCTTCGCCCGGGGCGAGGGCGGCTTCGGCGGCGACCGCGGCCCCACCGACCGCCTCCCCGCCCCGGACCGGGAACCCGACCTGGTCCTGGAGCTCCCCACGCTCCGCCGGCAGGCGCTGCTCTACCGGCTCACCGGCGACTGGAACCCGCTCCACGCCGACCCCGCCACCGCCCGCCGGGCCGGCTACGACCGGCCCGTCCTGCACGGCCTGTGCACCTTCGGCATGGCCGTCAAGGCCGTCACCGACCACCTGCTCGACGGCGACGCAGGCGCGGTCACCGGCTGCCGCACCCGCTTCGCCGGGGTGTTCTTCCCCGGCGAGACGCTGCGGCTGCGGATCTGGCACACCGCCGACGGACACCGGCTGATCGCCACCGCCGCGGACCGCGACGACGCCCCCGTCCTCACCGACGCCCGCGTCACCGCCCGCTGAACCGGCGCCGCCCGCCGGAGCGAAGACCACACGAGGGAGAACGCGATGAACAGCACCTGGGACCACACCTACGACGTGGTCGTGGCCGGCTCCGGCGCCGCCGGCCTGGCCGCGGCCCTCACCGCCCGGCTGCGCGGACTGACCGCCCTGGTGGTGGAGAAGACCGGCGCCTACGGCGGCTCCACCGCCCTGTCCGGCGGCGCCGTCTGGGTGCCCGGCAACTTCCACCTGGACGCCGCCGGACTCGGCGACACCCCGGAGAAGGCCCGCGCCTACCTGGACGCCACCGTCGGCGACCGCGTCCCCGACGCCCGCAAGGACGCCTACGTGCGGTACGGACCGCGCATGGTCCGGGAGTTCCACGACCGCACCGACGTCCGCTTCGTCTACACCCCCGGCTACTCCGACTACTACCCGGAGCGCCTCGGCGGCTACCCGCAGGGCCGCTCCGTCGAACCCGAGGTCTTCGACCTCAAGAAGCTCGCCCCCGAACGCCGCGCCACCATGCGCCGCGCCGGCCTCCCCACCCACGGCCTCACCATCACCTCCAAGGACTTCCACGACCTCAACATGGTCGGCCGCACCTGGGCCGGCCGCCGGACCGCCGTCAAGGTCGGCGTCCGCGCCGCCAAGGCCCTCGCCACCGGCCGCCGGCCGCTCTCCCTCGGCGAGGCGCTGATCGCCCGCATGCGCCACTCCCTCGACCGCCTCGGCGGAGAACTCTGGCTCTCCGCACCCCTGACCGGCCTGGTCGAGGAGGACGGCCGGGTCACCGGCATCCGGATCCGCAAGGACGGCCGCGAGCTCACCGTCCGGGCCACCGGCGGCGTGGTCCTCGCCTCCGGCGGCTTCTCCCACGACCAGGCCCTGCGCGAGAAGTACCTGCCGGCCCCCACCTCCGGCGCCTGGAGCGCCGCCGCCGACGGCCAGACCGGCGACGCCCTGGAACCCGCCCTCGCCCTCGGCGCCGCCCTCGACCTGATGGACCGGGTGTGGGGCGCGCCGACCGTCGTGCCCCCGGGGGACAAGCCCTTCTTCCTCGTCGCCGACCGGGGGATCCCCGGCATGGTGATCGTCGACTCGGCGGGGGAGCGGTACGCCAACGAGGCCGCCCCCTACCACGAGTTCGTCGACGCCATGTACGCCCACCAGGCCCGCGGCGGAGCCACCGCCGTGCCGTCCTGGCTGATCCTCGACGCCACGGCCAAGTCCCGGTACCTCTTCATGGGGCTCTTCCCCGGACAGCCCTTCCCCGCCCCGTGGCGGGAGAGCGGCTTCGTCAAGCAGGCCGCGACCGTGGAGGAGCTGGCCGCCCTCATCGGCGCCACCCCCGAACGGCTGCGCGCCACCGTCGACCGCTTCAACGGCCACGCCCGGGCCGGCCGGGACGAGGACTTCCACCGCGGCGACAGCGTCTACGACCGGTACTACGGCGACCCGACCCTGCCCAACCCCAACCTGGCGCCGCTGGAGAAGGGCCCCTTCCACGCCGTCCCGGTCCACCCCGGCGACATCGGCACCAAGGGCGGCCTCGTCACCGACGCGTCCGCCCGCGTCCTGCGCGAGGACGGCACCGCCATCCCCGGCCTGTACGCCTCCGGCAACGTCTCCTCCGCCGTCATGGGCGAGACGTACCCGGGCCCCGGCGCCACCATCGGCCCCGCCATGACCTTCAGCTGGCTCGCCGTCAACGACATCGCGGAGCACCGCGCGTGACCGGCCCGGTCACGGACACGGCGCTGCGCGGCCGCACGGTGATCGTCACCGGCGGCGCCCGGGGACTCGGAGCGGCGGCCGCCCGCGCGGCCGTCGCCGCGGGGGCCCGCGTGCTGGTCACCGACATCCTGGAGGACGAGGGCCGGGTGCTCGCCGGGGAGCTCGGCGACCGCGCCCGGTTCCTCCGGCACGACGTCATCTCCGAGGACGACTGGCGGGCGGCCGTGGCGCACGCCTCCGCCACCTGGGGCCGGGTCGACGGCCTGGTCAACAACGCCGGGATCTCCGGCGGCTCCCACGCCCTGGAGGAACAGACCGCCGAGGCCTTCCGCCGGGTCGTCGACATCGACCTGACCGGGGTCTTCCTCGGCCTGCGGGCCGTGATCCCGGCGATGCGGGAGTCCGGCGGCGGATCGGTCGTCAACGTCTCCTCCGCCGCCGGCCTCATGGGCCTCGCCGGGACCGCCGGATACGGAGCGGCCAAGTGGGGCGTCCGCGGCCTCACCAAGATCGCCGCCGTGGAACTGGCGGCCGCCCGCGTCCGGGTCAACTCCGTCCACCCCGGCATGATCCACACCCCCATGACCGCCCACCTCGGCCTCGGCACCGGCGAGGGCGGCTACCCGGCCGCCCCGATGGGAAGGGTCGGCGCACCCGAGGAGATCGCCCGCGCGGTCGTCTTCCTGCTCTCCGACGCCGCCTCCTACGTCACCGGAGCCGAACTCGCCGTCGACGGCGGCTGGACCACGGGCCCCGTGCTCAGGACCGCCCCCACCACCGCTCCCCGGGAGGACCGCTGATGCCCGTCGACCTGACCGGCAAGGTCGCGCTGATCACCGGCGCCGCGCGCGGCATGGGCGAGGCCGAGGCCCGCCTCTTCGCCGCCCTCGGCGCCCGCGTCGTCCTCACGGACGTGCGGGAGGAGGAGGGCGCGGCGACCGCCGCGTCCCTCGGCGCCGCCGCCCGCTTCGTCCGCCACGACGTCACCGACGAGGCGTCCTGGAGCGCCGCCGTGGCCGCCGCCGTCGACGGCTTCGGCCGGCTCGACGTCCTCGTCAACAACGCCGCCGTCTACTCCACGTCCCCCATCGAGGACGAGGACCCGGCCCGCCTCGACACCCTCCTGCGAGTCAACCTCGCCGGCCCCTTCCTCGGCATCCGCGCCGCCGCCCCGGCGCTGCGCGCGAGCGGCGGCGGGTCCATCGTCAACATCTCCTCGCAGGCCGGCCTCCAGGGCATCTGGGGCCACGGCGCCTACGGCGCCGCCAAGTGGGGACTGCGCGGACTGACGAAGACGGCCGCCCTCGAACTCGGCCCTGACTCCATCCGCGTCAACTCCGTCCACCCCGGCGCCGTCGCCACCGCCATGACCGCCCACCTGGGCACCGCCTCCCACCCCGCCGCGCCGCTCGGCCGGGTCGGGGAACCCGAGGAGGTCGCCCGGCTGGTCGCCTTCCTCGCCTCCGACGACTCCTCGTACCTCTCCGGCGCCGAACTCGCCGTCGACGGCGGCGCGTCGGCCGGCCGCATGCCCCTCCTGGCCCCGAAGGAGACCGACGCGTGAACCCGCCCGCCCCCGAGGTCCGGGCCCTCATCGACCTCGCCGCCGGCCAGTTCCCCCCGCTGGGCACCACCATGACCGACATCGCCGAGGTGCGGGCCTTCTTCGCCGCCCGCCCCCGGCCCGCCGGCCCCCCGCTCCCCGTCGCCCGCGTCACCGACCGGGACGCCGACGGCGTGCCCGTCCGCGTCTACGAGCCGGGCACCCGGGAGGACGCCCCCGTGGTCCTCTTCTGCCACGGCGGCGGCTTCGTCCTCTGCGACCTCGACAGCCACGACGCCTTCTGCCGGGCCCTCGCCGGCGCCACCGGCGCCACCGTCGTCTCGGCCGACTACCGGCGCGCCCCCGAGCACCCCTTCCCCGCGGCGCCCGAGGACGCCTACACCGCCCTGCTGTGGACCGCCGCGACGCACCCCGGCCGCCGGCTCGCCGTCGCCGGCGACAGCGCGGGCGCCCACCTGGCCACCGTCGTCGCCCTGCTCGCCCGCGACCGCGGCGGCCCCCGGCCCGCCTTCCAGGCGCTCTACTACCCGATGCTGGACCCCGCCCGCTCCCGCCCCTCGCACCGGGAGAACGGCCAGGGGTACTTCCTCACCGCCGACCACCTGCGCTGGTACTGGGACGCCTACCTGCCCGACCCCGCCGACCGGGTCCTGCCGCACGCGGCGCCGCTCGCCCACGCCGACCTCGCCGGGCTGCCGCCCGCGCACGTCGTCACCGCGGGCCTGGACCCGCTGCGGGACGAGGGCGTCGCCTACGCGGAGGCGCTCGCCGCCGCCGGGGTCGCCGTGGAGCACCACCACTACCCGGGCATGTTCCACGGCTTCCTCTCCATGGCCGGCGGCCTGCCCGAGGGCGCCGGGGCCCGCGCGACCGCGTTCGCCGTCCTGCGCGCCGCCCTCGCGGACGACTGAGCCCCGCGCCCGTGCCCCCGTGCCCACCCGACCGGTGGGCACGGGGGCACGGGCGCGTCCCCGGCTCCGTCACGGTCCGATGAGGTCGAACCCCTCGTAGCCGTTCTCCGCGACGCCCGCGATGATCTCCCCGTACACCGCGAAGCCCCCGATGAACGGCATGAACACCCGCGGCTTTCCGGGGATGTTGGCGCCCAGGTACCAGGAGTCCGCCGCCGGGAAGAGGGTGGCCGCCGCCCGGTCGCGGCACTCCGCGACCCACTTCTCGACGGCGTCCTCCCGCGCCTCGATCCCCCTCAGGCCGTGCGCGTCGAGGTGGCGCAGGCAGTCCGCCAGCCAGTCGACGTGCTGCTCGGCGCAGAGCACCACGTTCGCCATCACGGACGGGCTGCCGGCCCCGGTCAGGCTGAACAGGTTCGGGAAGCCGTCCACGCCCAGGCCCAGATAGGTCCGGGGGCCGGCGGCCCAGTCGTCCCGCAGCAGGCGCCCGCCGCGCCCCCGCACCTCGATCCGGTCGAGCGCGCCGGTCATCGCGTCGAAGCCGGTGGCGAAGACCAGCGCGTCCAGCTCGACCAGGGTGCCGTCGGCCAGCACGACCCCGCGGCTCTCGATCCGGTCGATCGGGTTCTCGCGCAGCCCGACCAGACGGACGTCGGGCCGGTTGAACGTCTCGTAGTAGCCGGAGTCCGTGACGATCCGCTTGGTGCCGATCGGGTGGTCGGTGGGGACCAGCAGGTCGGCGACGGCCGGGTCCGCGACGAGGCCCCGGACCTTCTCCTCCCAGAAGGCGCGCGCCGCGTCGTTGGCCGCCGGGTCGGTGAGCTGGTCGGGGAAGGTCTTGGAGTACAGCACCCCGCCGAGCCGCCAGCGCTCCTCGAACGCGGCCCGCCGCTCCTCCTCGGACACCTCGAAGGTCCCCGAGGGGTGGGCCCGGTGCGGCGAGCCGCCGCCGCTGAGCCGCGCCAGCCGCCGCCGCTCGGCGTACCCGGCCTTCTGCGCGGCGCGCGTCTCCTCGTCCAGGGGGCGGTTGCCGGCCGGGACGCTGTAGTTGGCGCTGCGCTGGAAGACCGTCAGGTGGGCGGCCCGTTCGGCGAGGAGCGGCACCGCCTGGATGCCGGACGAGCCGGTGCCGACGACCCCGACCCGCAGGCCCGTGAGGTCGACGCCCTCGTGGGGCCACGCCCCGGTGTGGTGGACGGGGCCGGCGAACTCCGCGGCCCCCGGTATGTCCGGGCGGTGGGTGGCGGAGAGGCAGCCGACGGCGAAGACGCAGAACCGTGCCGTCACCGTCTCGCCCCGGTCCGTGCGGACCGTCCACGTCAGCGTCTCCTCGTCGAGCTCGGCCGAGCGGACCGAGGTGCCGAAGGAGTAGGCGTCGCGCAGGGCGAAGCGGTCGGCGACGTGGCCGAGGTAGCGGAAGATCTCGGGCTGGGTGGCGTACCTCTCGCTCCAGTCCCACTCCTGCTGGAGCTCCCCGTCGAAGGAGTACGAGTAGTCCACCGACTCCACGTCGCAGCGGGCGCCGGGGTAGCGGTTCCAGTACCAGACCCCGCCCACGTCGTCGCCGCGCTCGAACCCGCGCACGCGCAGGCCGAGTCCGCGCAGCCGGTGCACGGCGTACAGGCCGGTGACCCCCGCCCCGACGACGATCACGTCGACATCGGTGGGGGTGGTGGTGCCGTCGTTCACGTGCGTGCTCCTCATCCGCCGGCGGGGTTCCCCGCCAGCCGTCGCAGGGCGCCCTTGTCGACCTTGCCCGCCGCGTTGTGCGGGAGGGCCGGGAGCGTGTGGAAGGCGCGCGGGGCCTTGAAGTTGGCCAGGCGCCCACGGGTGTACGAGGTGAGTTCGGCGGCGTCGATCCGGGCGCCGGCCGCGGGGACGCAGTACGCCACGCCGACCTCGCCGAGCCGCCCGTCCTGGACGCCGACGACCGCCGCGTCCAGGACGGCCGGGTGGGCCCGCAGGATCTGCTCGACCTCCGCCGGGTACACGTTGAACCCGCCGACGACGAACATGTCCTTGAGCCGGTCGGTGATCCGCAGGAAGCCGCGGGCGTCGAGGACGCCGACGTCGCCGGTGCGCAGCCAGCCGTCCGGGTCCACCGCCTCGGCCGTCGCCCCGGGGTCGTCGAGGTAGCCGCGCATCACGTGGAAGCCGCGGGTCAGGATCTCGCCGGGCTCTCCGGGCGGCGCGTCGACGCGCAGTTCGGTGCCCTCCAGGGCGGTGCCGGAGGTGTGGGCGAGCGTCTCGGGCGACTCGTGCGGCGGGCAGATCGCCACCACCCCGGTCGATTCCGTCAGCCCGTAGGCGGTGGAGACGGCGCGGGCGCCGAGGCACGTCCTGATCTGCTCGATGAGGGCGGTCGGGATGTTCGCCGCGCCCGTGACCGCCATGCGCATCGCGCTCAGGTCGTACGAGGCGCGGTCCGGGTGGTGGACGAGCGAGGTGAAGACGGTGGGCGCCCCGGTGAGGACGGAGATCCGCTCGTCCCGCATCAGGGCGAGGACCTTCTCCGCGTCGAAGACCGGTTCGGGGACGATCGTCGCCCCGTGCAGCAGGCAGGCGAGGACGCCCGCCTTGTAGCCGAAGGCGTGGAAGAAGGGGTTCACCAGGAGGTAGCGGTCGCCGCGCCGCAGGGTGACCGTGCGCGCCCAGGCGTCGTACACGCGCAGGTTCTGTCCGTGGGTGGCGGGGACGCCCTTGGGCCGGCCGGTGGTGCCGGAGGTGAAGAGGACGTCGGCCGGGTCGTCCGGGCGGACGGAGGCCGAGCGGGCCAGCCGCTCCGCCTCCGTCACCCGGTCCGCGGCGGCCAGGAACTCCGGCCAGTCCTCCGCGTGCAGGGCCACCGTCCGCTCCAGGTGCGGCAGTTCCTCGCCGGAGTCCTTGAGCAGCGCGCGGTAGTCCGTGCCCAGGAAGTCGTGCTCGGTGAAGAGCAGTCTGGCGCGGGAGCGGCGCAGGATGTCGGCGGCCTCGGCCGCCCGGTAGCGGGTGTTCACGGGGACGAGGACGCCCCCGGCGGCCACCGCGCCGAGCGCGGCCACCACCCACCGGGCGCTGTTCGGCGCCCACACGGCGACGGCGTCGCCGGGGCGCAGTCCCCGTGCGATCACCGCCCGGGCCAGCTCGTCGACGCGGTCCCGCAGTTCCCGGAAGGTCCAGCGGTCCCCGCCGAGGACGAGTGCCTCCTCGTCCCCGTAGGCGTCGGCCGCCCAGTCCGCGAGCCCGGCCAGAGTCTTGGCGCCCCTCATGATCCGTCACGACCTCCTTGTGTGGATCCACGACGGAGGGGAGCCTCGCAGGCGGGGGCGGCCCGGCGCAGGAGCCGTTTCCCGCTGACCGGGAACATCGGCGGGGGCCGGGCGGAGGGGCGGCACACGCCGAGGAGGGGCGGCACGGGCCGCCCCTCCTCGGGTGTCGCTCGGATCGCCGGGGACTAGTCGGTGCCGGTCTCCATGGCGGCGCGGTCGAGCGCCGTCTCCTCGCTGTCGGGGGTCTCGCCGCGGGAGGCGATGACCTCGGCGCCGCCCTCGGTGAGCGAGCCGATGAGGCCGGTGGCGGCGGCCTGCGCGGCGCCGACGGCGGGGCTGCCGGCGCCGATGAGGCCGATGCCGGCGTACTGCTCCAGCTTGGCGCGGGAGTCGGCGATGTCGAGGTTGCGCATGGTCAGCTGGCCGATCCGGTCCAGCGGGCCGAAGGCGGAGTCCTCGGTGCGCTCCATGGACAGCTTGTCCGGGTGGTAGCTGAAGGCCGGGCCGGTGGTGTCGAGGATCGAGTAGTCCTCGCCGCGCCGCAGCCGCAGGGTGACCTCGCCGGTGACGGCGGCGCCGACCCAGCGCTGGAGCGACTCGCGGATCATCAGCGCCTGCGGGTCCAGCCAGCGGCCCTCGTACATGAGGCGGCCGAGCCGGCGGCCCTCGTTGTGGTACTGGGCGAGGGTGTCCTCGTTGTGGATGGCGTTGACGAGGCGCTCGTAGGCGGCGTGCAGCAGCGCCATGCCGGGGGCCTCGTAGATGCCGCGGCTCTTGGCCTCGATGATCCGGTTCTCGATCTGGTCGGACATGCCCAGGCCGTGCCGGCCGCCGATGGCGTTGGCCTCCATCACCAGGTCGACGGCGGAGGCGAACTCCTTGCCGTTGACGGTGACGGGCCGGCCCTGCTCGAAGCCGATCGTCACGTCCTCGGGGGCGATCTCGACGGACGGGTCCCAGAACCGCACGCCCATGATCGGGTCGACGGTCTCGACGCCGGTGTCCAGGTGCTCCAGGGTCTTCGCCTCGTGGGTGGCGCCCCAGATGTTGGCGTCGGTGGAGTACGCCTTCTCGGTGGAGTCCCGGTAGGGGAGGTCGTGGGCGACGAGCCACTCCGACATCTCCTTGCGGCCGCCGAGCTCGGTGACGAAGTCGGCGTCCAGCCACGGCTTGTAGATCCGCAGGTGCGGGTTGGCCAGCAGGCCGTAGCGGTAGAACCGCTCGATGTCGTTGCCCTTGAAGGTCGAGCCGTCGCCCCAGATCTGGACGTCGTCCTCCATCATCGCCCGCACCAGGAGGGTGCCGGTGACGGCGCGGCCCAGCGGGGTGGTGTTGAAGTAGGCCCGGCCGCCGGAGCGGATGTGGAAGGCGCCGCAGGTGAGCGCGGCCAGCCCCTCCTCGACCAGCGCGGCGCGGCAGTCGACCAGGCGGGCCACCTCGGCGCCGTAGGTCTGGGCGCGCCCGGGCACCGAGGCGATGTCGGGCTCGTCGTACTGGCCGATGTCGGCGGTGTACGTGCAGGGGACCGCGCCCTTGTCACGCATCCACGCGACCGCGACGGAGGTGTCGAGACCACCGGAGAAGGCGATGCCGACGCGCTCGCCGACGGGAAGGGAGGTGAGAACCTTGGACATGGCAATAGTATGCATGAATCCGCATGGCTATGCAATGCAGGGGGGTCCGGTGGCCGGCCCCGGAGGGGGCCGGCCACCGGACCCCGTGCTCAGCCGGCCGCTCGGTAGGCCACGGTCAGACGCGCCACCGCGCCCGCCGGGTCACCGGACAGCAGCCGGTGGTCGGCCTCGGCGAACGGCTTCGCCACCGCCTCCGTGACCTCCTGCCCGATGCGATCCTGCACCAGCAGCCGCGCCCGGGCCACCAGGCGCCGCGCCTCGGGTGAATCGCCCCGCCCGGCGGCCTGGAGCACCCGGGCCGCCAGCCCGAGGGCCTTCAGCGTGGCCTCCCCGCCCCTCGGCGCCTCCGTCAGGGTGGTGAGCCCCCAGCCGTACGGGTACTGCGGGGCGTACGAGGCGTCCCCGACGTTGATCGGCAGCTGGGCCTCCGACCGGGGCCAGGTCACCGGCAGCTGCCCGGTGAACGGCTTCCGTCCGTAGAGCACGTCCGCGACGCCGTCGCCCTCCGTGCCCGGCAGCCAGGACGCCACCAGCGCGTCGATGCCCGGCAGCAGGTCGCCGACCAGCTGCGGGCGCCCCGAGACGACCAGCACCGCGCACGGCATCGCCGCGCACACCCGGTCCACCGCCGCCCGGTCGGCGGCGCTCAGCTCCAGGTCGTGCCCGTTCCCGACGTCCCCGACGCCCTCCGCGTACGGCGTCTCGCCGACCACGACGACCCCGGCGTCGTACCCCTCGACCGGCGCGGAGGCGTCCTTCGACCAGGTGAGCCCGGGCGCGGCCTTCCGCATCCCCTCCAGGATCGTGGTGCCGGTGGTCCGCTTCCCGGAGCCGCCCTGCCAGCTGATGGTCCAGCCGCCGGTCTGGTTGCCCAGGTCGTCGGCGTTCGAGCCGGCCACGTAGACCTTCTGCGAGGCCTTGAGCGGCAGCACCCCGCCCTCGTTCTTCAGCAGCACCTGCGAGGCCGCGGCGGCCTCGCGGGCCACCGCCCGGTGCTCGGCCGAGCCGACCGAGGAGAGGTGGGTGGTGTCCGCGTACGGCTTCTCGAAGAGCCCGAGCCGGAACTTCTGGGTGAGGATCCGGGAGACGGCGTCGTCGATCCGCGGGACCGGGATCCGGCCCGCCCCGACCTCGGCCACCAGGGTCCGGGTGAAGTCCTGGTAGTTCGTCGGCACCATGATCATGTCCAGGCCGGCGTTGACCGAGGTCCGCACGTCACTGGGGTAGTCGCCGGGGATCTGGTCGATGGCCTGCCAGTCGCTGATGACGAAGCCCTCGAAGCCCATCCGGTCCTTCAGCACCCCGTTGATCAGCTCCGCGTCGGCGTGCATCTTCACCGGCCCGCGGCCGTCCCCGATGACGTCGACCGAGGAGTACGAGGGCATCACCGTGCCCGCGCCCCGCCTCACGGCCTCCGCGAACGGCGCCAGGTGCACCGCCTCCAGCTCCTCGCGGGTCACCCGGGTGACGCCCTGGTCGATCGTGTACGAGCCCGTCGTGGACGAGCCGAACTCCGTGCCGCCGTCGCCCACGAAGTGCTTGGCGCTGGTCAGCACCTTGTCGTTCCGGTCCAGGTCGCGCCCGTCGGCCGCGCCCTGCATCCCCTGGATGACCGTCTCCATCGCGGTCACCAGCGCCGGGTCCTCGCCGAACGCCTCGTACGACCGGCCCCAGCGCTCGTCCCGCGACACGCACAGGCAGGGCGCGAAGTCCCACGGCACGCCGGTGGCCCGCACCTCCTTCGCCGTCACGGCGCCGGTCCGCGCGGCGAGGCTGGGGTCGCGGGAGGCGCCGATGCCGACGTTGTGCGGCATGATCGTGGCCCCGGCCACGTTGTTGTGCCCGTGCACCGCGTCCACGCCGTAGACCAGCGGGATCTGGAGGCGGGTCGCGCGGGTCCGCAGCTGGTAGCCGTCGATCATCCGCGCCCACGCCTCGGGCGTGTTGGGGGAGGGCACCGAACCGCCGCCGGAGAGCAGCGAGCCGAGCGCGTACCCGGCGATGTCACCGGGCGCGCGCAGGGCGTTCCGCTCGGCCTGGGTCATCTGCCCGGCCTTCTCCGCCAGGGTCATCCGGGACAGCAGGTCGGCGACCCGCCGCTTCACCGGAAGCCGGGTGTCGAGGTACGGCAGCCCGTGCGCGTCCACCACGACGACCGGGTCCTCGGCGGGGGCCTTCGCCCCCTCGACGGTCAGCCGCACCGGGATCGTCTCGGCCGCCTCGGCGGACCGGTCCCGCACCGTCTCCACGGTGATCGAGCGGGTGGTGCCGGAGGGCGTCCCGGCCGGGAAGACGAGGCTGCCGGCCACCGGCCGGTAGTCCTTCCCCGCCTCGGCGGGCCCGGCGTCGTCCGTCGTGTACGCGACGGTGACCGGCTGGTCCGTGGGCGCCGCGCCCGTCGTGTTCAGGGTGACGTCGATCCGGGCGGCGGAACCCTCCGCCACCGGGTGCACGGCCGCCCCCGTGACCACCTGCGTGGTCAGCGCCGGATCGGCCTTCCCGTACAGCTCCACCCCGTCGAGCGCGAACGAACCCGGCGCGCCCGTCGGCAGGGTCAGCGCGTACCCCCACATCCGGTCGAGGCCGAGGACCTGGTCGATGCCGCCGACCGGCTGGTAGTCGGCGCGGTAGGCGAAGGACGAGAAGGGCAGCTCGACCAGGTGCCAGCCCTCCCAGTCGTCGGTGAAGGAGGTCGTCCACAGCTCGGACGCCTCGCCGTTCGCGCCGCCGTCCTTCAGCTCGAAGTTGATCCGCTTGCCCGAACCGGGCGGCAGCGGCGCGGTGTTCTGCCCGTACCACCAGAAGCGGATGCCCCGGTGGGCGGTCCAGTCCTCGGCCGGCTCGTCGAAGGCGAAGTCGTGGGTGAAGCCGCCCCAGGCGCTGATGTCGTAGCGGCCTTCGAGGACCTTGTCGCCCTCGGGGGCGTCGGCCCGCTCGGCGAGCGCGAGCGCCGGATGGTCGTCGGCGTCGCCGCCCCAGGTGAAGATCCCCTCGGCGGGCGGCCCCGCGAAGGGCACCTCGCCCTCGAAACGGTCGACGGCGCGGGGCGGCGGCCCGTCGTCCGCGCCGGCGGCGGCGCCGCTGGGCCCGGCCCCGACGAGTCCGGCGATCAGCGCGGTGACGGCGGTGGCGGCGACCCCTCGGGCGCGCGCTCTCCTGCGGTGGTGCGGGTGCGGCATGCGGTGCTCCTGGAGACGGAGGTGCGGGGGAGACGGGGGCGGGGGCGTGACACCCCGGCCCCGGCGAACCGGATCGAACCGGATCGGACGGGCCCTGACGGGTCCGGCCCGGCCCCGGTGGGCCGGGCCGGGGAGGTCAGGACGCCTGGTGGGTCCACTTCTGGTTGGCGCCGCCGGTGCAGGTCCAGATCTGCGCCCGGGTGCCGTCGGCGGAGGAATTGCCGGTCACGTCCAGGCACTTGTCGGCCGCGGTGTTCACCACGTCGTGGGTGACGGGGTCGTACCGCCACCGCTGGGCGCCCGTCCCGTTGCAGGTGTAGAGCTGCACCTTGCTGCCGTCGGCGACCGCGCCGCCGGTGACGTCGAGGCACTTGCCGAGCGCCCGCACGCTGCCGTCGGCGGCGAGCGTCCACCGCTGCGCCGCCGTGCCGTTGCAGCCGTGGAGCTGGACGGCGGTGCCGTCGGCGGTCGCCGCCCCGGCCACGTCCAGGCACTTGCCCGCGAGCCCGGTCAGCGCCCCGGCGGGCGTGCCGCCGCCCGGCGTCCCGGACCAGGTGAAGGTGGCGGTGGTGTGCGCGGGGAGGCCGTACGTGAAGGACTGGCCGCCCCAGTCGACGCGGACGGACTGCGTGGAGCCGCCGCGGTTGTGCGCGATGAGCGCCTTGGAGCCGTCGGGGTTGCGCCAGGCCACGTTCTGCACGGTGGCGTTGTCGGTGGAGGCGATCCGGTACGCCCCCGGCCGCACGAACTTGGTGAGGTGGCCGGTCGTGTAGTACTCGACCGTGTAGTCGACCTGCCCGGCCCGCGCGCCGCCCTCCTGCACGGTGACGAGCCCGGTGCAGGTGCCGCAGCCGCCGTTGTGCGGGCCCATGTCCTGGTTGAGCGCCAGGCTCCACTTGACCAGGCTGCCGCTCCAGTTGCGGGCGTAGGAGACGATGTCCTTCAGGTCCTCGTCGTGCTGGTTGCCGATCCAGGTGCCGCCCGAGTGCTCGGTGCTGAACTGCCGCACCGCCGGGTACTGGTCGTGGACCTGGCTGCCGACGGCGGGGTCGCCGAAGTAGCCGTGCCAGGCGATGCCGCCGAAGAGCGGGTCGTTCCGGACCCCGGCGTCACCGAGGATCCCCGCGCCGAAGTTCGCGTAGTCGCCGTAGTTCCAGTCGTGGACGAGGACCTTGGTGGTGAGGCCGGCGGCGCGCAGCGCCGGGTAGAGGTGGTTCTTGGTGAACTCGACGAGCCCGGAGGGGTTCCAGCTCATGCCGGGGTAGTTCATGGCGGTGGGGTTCCCGGCCTGGCAGCAGTTCGGCTCGTTCTGCACCGAGAGGTAGTCGACCTCGATCCCCGCCGCCCGGTAGCTCTGGACGTACTTGACCAGGTACTGGGCGTAGGTGGGGTAGTGCTCCCACTTGAGCCAGCCCATCTGGTCCATCCGGCCGTTGTCCTTCATCCAGCCGGGCGCGCTCCAGGGCACGCCCTTGACCCGCAGCGCCGGGTTGAGCTGCTTCGCCTGCGCGGTCAGCAGCCGCACGTTCGTGTCGTAGCCGTTGGCGCCGAAGTCGTTCAGGTCGCAGCAGGTGTCGTCGAGGGAGACGTTCCCCGGCCGGGAGAGGTCCGAGGCGCCGATGGGGTTGCGGACGAAGGAGAGTCCGATGCCGTCGGTCGGCGAGAAGAGCTTGCGCATCACCTCGTCGCGGGTGGCGGCGCTGATCGCCCCGCCACGCAGGAGGTGGGCGGTGGTGTCGGTGATCGAGGCGCCGCCGCCCTCGAACTGCTGGTAGGTGGTGGACTCGTCGACGGTGATCGTGTGGCTCGCGCCGCCGCCGGCGGGGCCGAAGGCGAGCGGGGCCTGGGGGGCGAGTCCCCGCGTGACGGTACGTCCTCCGGCGTCGGAGGTGGTGGTCAGCCAGACGTCCACCCGCTCCCCGGCCGCCTGCGCGGTGCCGGGGGCGGTGAGGACCAGGCCGGTCGCCACGAGGGCGCCGGTGAGGAGGGCGGCGAGCGAGCGGGGGCGCGCCCGGTGGCGCGCACCCCGCAAAAGATTGAGCTGCACCTGACAACCCTTTCGTCGAGGCGGTGCCGCGGTGCCGTACGGATCCGGCCCGCCCGGGCCCGTACGTGTCCCGCAAAGCGGCAAGCCTTTTATCAAGCTGTGAACTTATGGAGGCGCCGAGCCCCCGTCAACCCCTCCCGCCTCCAACTCCCGAAGTCTCGAAAGGGTGTTGCGCCCCTTCCGGCGGGCCCGGGGTGGTGACGCGTTCGGGAGGTTACGGGGGCGGGGGACCCGCTCCCGCACCCTCGTCCGCGCCCGCGCGCGGCCCCGGACGGGAGCGGACCGGCCGCCCGCGCCGGGGGTGGCGAGAAGCCGTCGGCGGTCGGAGACGGCCGTGCCCGTCCCGCGCCAGGGGGGCGGATCCATGCCGGGTTCGCCCCCGGACCCGTGAAGCGGCGGCAGCCGGGCCCCGCCGGGCGGCCGGTCCGGTGCGGAGGCCGAGTCTCAGGGGCGGGTCGGGCCGTGCAGGGAGACCCGGACCAGCACCGGCAGGTGGTCGCTCCCGGTGGCCGGAAGGGTGCGGACGGCGGGGACGTGGGCGCCGCGGGCGAGGACCTGGTCGATGCGGGCCAGGGGGAGGGCGGCGGGGTAGCTCAGGGCGAGGCCGCGCTCGGGGGCGGCGAGGCGTGAGGTCAGCGGGGCGAGGCCGCGGTCGTCGACCGTGCCGTTGAGGTCGCCCGCGAGGACGACCCGGGCGGAGGCCTCCGCCGCCAGGATCCCGCCGAGGAGGGCGGCGCTCTCGTCGCGGCGCGCCGAGCCGAGTCCGCCGGGGCCGAGGCGGACGGACGGCAGGTGGACGACGTACGCCGCCACCTCCCCGTACGGCGTGCGCACCTCGGCCCGCAGCGCCCGCCGCCACGGCTCCGTGATGTCCCGGGGCCGGATGTCCAGCGCCCGGGCGCCGGTGAGCGGGTGGCGGGACCAGAGTCCGACCGTGCCCTGGACGGAGTGGTACGGGTAGCGGGGCGCGAGCGCCTGCCGGTAGACGGCGAGGGCCGGGTCGACCAGCTCCTGGAGGGCGATCAGGTCGGCGCCGCTGTCGGCGAGCGCCCGGGCCGTGCCCTCCGGGTCGGCGTTGTCGTCGGCCACGTTGTGCTGGAGCACGGTGAGTTCGCGCGCGCCGGGCGGGGGCGCGGGCAGCAGCAGCGGGCCGAAGGACAGGGTCCAGGCGGCGGCGGGGAGGAGCAGGGCGAGCAGTGCCGCGCGGGCGCGGCGCACCGCCGCGCAGAGCAGGAGCAGCACGGTGAACGGGCCGAGCCAGAAGAGGAAGGACTCCAGGAGGCTGCCCAGCCGCCCCGGGGCGTTCGGCACGAACCGGTGCAGCGCGAGCAGCCCGGCGGTGACGACGCCGAGCCCGGTGAGCAGCCACCCGCGCCGGCGTCCGCCGCCCGGCCCGCGCCGGAACGCCCGCGGCCACCTCGTGCCCGGTTTCCCTTCCCGCCCCGCCACAGCCATCCGCCCTTTCCCCGGTCGTCCTTCGGTCTTCCCCCGGCGTCCCTGATCAGGACGTTCCAGGCCGGTCCGCGGTTGCCGGCCGTTTGACGGCGACTTGGAGTGGGCATGTCAGCGCGCGACCGTCCGGTCCACCACCCGCCCCACCGCACGACCCACCCCCCATCGCCTCGACCCCCTCAGGGAGCCGGAGTTGAAGACCACGCGCCGTGTCACGAAGGGGGCCGCCGTCCTCGGCAGCGCCCTCGCGCTCCTCCTCGCCTTCCCGGGCGGCGCCCTCGCCGCCCCGCCGCCCGCGCTCCCGGCGAACGCGGACGCCCTGGAGCAGACCTATCAGCCCGCGTACGACTACGACACCGACGGCTGCTACCCGACCGCCGCGATCGGCCCGGACGGCACCCTCAACCCCGGACTCAACCCGTCCGGCACGGTCAGCGGCCAGTGCCGGGACTCCTGGGACCTGACCAGCACCAACGGCTACTCCCGCGCGCTCTGCAACAACGGCTGGTGCGCGGTGCTCTACGGCCTGTACTTCGAGAAGGACCAGGCCGTCTGGGGCAGCGGGCTCGGCGGCCACCGGCACGACTGGGAGCACGTCGTCGTCTGGATCCAGAACGGGCAGGCCCAGTACGTCTCCACCTCGAACCACGGCTCCTTCACCGTCCACGCCCGGGACCGGATCCGCTGGGACGGCACCCACCCGAAGATCGTTTACCACAAGGACGGCATCGGCACCCACTGCTTCCGGGCCGCGAACGGCAACGACGAGCCGCCCGAGAACCACCAGGGCACCTGGCAGTTCCCCGCGCTCGTCGGCTGGAACGGCTACCCGCCCGGCCTCCGCGAGAAGCTCAGCCAGGCCGACTTCGGCAGCGCCCACTTCGGGCTGAAGGACGGCAGCTTCGCCTCCCACCTGGCCTCGGCGAAGCCGGCCGGAATCCCCTTCGACCCCTACGCGTAGCCGGCGCGGGGCCGGGTCTCAGGTGGTGACCCGGTCCCGCAGCGCCGTCTGCCACGCGGGCGCCGGGATGCTGGGCGCCCGCTCGGGGCGGCGCCCGCCCTGGGCGAAGAAGTCGACCAGCGGCAGCAGCCCGGCCCCGACCGTCACCGCCTCGGGACCGAGCGTGCCGAGCGCGATCTCCGTGCGCCCGCCCGGGTGGCGGAGCGCGTAGGCGCGGGCGTAGGCCGTCACGGAGCCGAGGAAGCGGCTGCCGAGCTGGAGCCCCGCCCAGCCGCCGACGAGGATCCGCTCCGGCTGGAAGAGGTTGATGAGGTCGGCCAGCCCCGCCCCGAGGTACTCGGCGGTCTCGTCCAGCACCGCGAGCGCCACCGCGTCCGGGGCGTCCGGCGCGGGCGGGGCGGTCCCGGCGGGCGGGGGGCCGGACCGCCGGGGGTCGGAGGCCCCGCCGTCCGCCGGGTACGCCGCCGCGAGCATCGCGGTCAGGGCCGTCTCCTCGTCGGCGCCGGCCGGCGGCTCGCCGCCCGCCTCCCGCCACCGTTCGAGCAGCGCCTCCGCGCCGGCGTAGGCCTCCAGACAGCCCTGGGCGCCGCAGCGGCAGCGCCGGCCCCGGACGCGCACCGTCAGGTGGCCCCACTCCAGCGCCCGCCCGGGGCCCAGCGGGTCCGTGACCACGCAGGCGCCGACGCCGGAGCCGAAGAGCACGGCCACGGCGCTGCGGGCGCCGCGCCCCGCGCCGAACCACATCTCGGCCTGACCGAGGGTCTTCGCGCCGTTCTCGATCCGGTACGGCACCTCCGGCGGCAGGTCCACCGCCTCCCGGAGCAGCCGCTCCAGCGGGACCGCGTCCCAGCCGATGGTCTGGCCGTGCACCACCGCCCCGTCCTCCGGGGTCCGCTCGACGATGCCGGGGACGCCGATCCCGACGCCCAGCAGCCGCTCCGAGGGGACGCCGGCCGTGCGCAGCACCTCCGCGATGCCGTCCCGCAGCAGCCGCACCACGAGCCCCACCTCGTACCGCCCCGTCCTCGGCCCCGAGGTCGCCAAAGGGCGCTCGGTGCGGGCCAGTTCGGTGAGGGCGAGGTCGAACAGCTCGATCCGCACCCGGGTCTCGCCGATGTCGACGCCGATCATGCAGCCGCTGTCCGGCGCGATCCGCAGCAGGGTGCGGGGCCGCCCGCCGGCCGAGTCGACGCTGCCGGCCTCCTCGACGAGCCCTTCGGCGACCAGTTCCGCGACCACGTTGCTGATCGACCCGGAGCTGAGTCCCGTCGCGGGGCCCAGCGTCAGCCGGCTCATCGGGCCGTCGAAATAGAGCCTGCGCAGCACCGCCGTCCGGTTCTCGCGCCGCAGGTCGCGCACCGTGCGGCCACTCTTCCCGTGCACTGTCGTCCCCGTCCGTCGTAGTCGTCGGCTGCAACATACCCGCACGACAAGCCTTGACGCGACCTTCTCATGGGGTTTAACTCACATCCTAAATTAAGCCGATGCGGCGGAGAGCGGTCCGGGCGCTCCCCCTGTCGGTACTCCCGCCTTCCCTGAAAGGGACCAGGAGCCATGCGCAGAATCAGAGCCGCCGTCACGGGTGCCGTCACCCTCTCCCTCGTCCTCACCGCGACCGCCTGTGGCGGCGGCGGAGAGGACGGCGGCGGCCAGTCGCCGAAGACCCTCACCTACTGGGCCTCCAACCAGGGCTCCAGCCTGGAGGTCGACAAGAAGGTCCTCCAGCCCGAGCTGGACGAGTTCGAGCGCCGCACCGGCGTCAAGGTCAAGCTGGAGGTGATCCCGTGGTCCGACCTGCTCAACCGGATCCTCACCGCCACCACCTCCGGCCAGGGCCCCGACGTCCTCAACATCGGCAACACCTGGAGCGCCTCCCTCCAGGCCACCGGCGCCCTGCTCCCCTGGGACGCCAAGAACCTCGACGCCATCGGCGGCAAGGACCGCTTCGTCGACTCCGCCCTCGGCTCCACCGGCGTCCCCGGCCAGGACCCGGCCGCCGTCCCGCTCTACTCGATGGCCTACGCCCTCTACTACAACAAGCAGATGTTCAAGGACGCCGGCATAGCCAAGCCGCCGACGACCTGGGACGAGGTGATCGCCGCCGGCAAGAAGCTCGGCGAGAACGGCAAGAACGGCATCGGCGTCGAGGGCTCCAACCTCTCCAACAACATCCACCAGGTCTTCGTCCTCGGCAAGCAGCACGGCGCCGACTTCTTCACGGCCGACGGCAAGCCCGACTTCACCTCCGACGGCGCCGTCGCCGCCGTCAAGCAGTACGTCGACCTCATGGCCACCCACAAGATCGTCGCCCCGGGCAACGCCGAGTACGCCCAGAACCAGTCCCTGAGCGACTTCGCCAAGGACAAGACGGGCATGGTCCTCTGGCAGACCCCCTCGCAGACCTTCGCCTCCCAGGGCATGTCGGAGGAGGAGTGGGGCGTCGTCCCCGCCCCCGTCCCCTCGGGCAAGCCGGGCACCGGCACCGCCACCAACTCGATGGTCGCCGGCATCAACATGGCCGTCTTCAAGAACACCAAGAACCTCGACGGCGCCCTGAAGTTCGTGAAGTTCATGACCAGCGACGAGGAGCAGATCGCCCTCAACAAGACCTACGGCTCCGTGCCGCCGGTCAAGACGGCCCAGAAGGACCAGGCCTTCTCCGGCCCGTCCCTCGCCGTCATCCGCGACACCCTCGCCACCAGCGCCGCCGCCCTCCCGCAGGTCCCGGAGGAGTCGCAGTTCGAGACCGTCGTCGGCACCGCCGTCAAGGAGCTGTTCGCCGACGCCGCCGCCGGCCGGCCCGTCACCACCGAGTCCGTCAAGGCCAAGCTCGACAAGGCCCAGCAGCAGATGCCGAAGAAGTAGGCACCCGCACCATGACCCAGACCGCCGTCACCCCCGCGCGGGAGCCGGCGGTGCGCAAGGCCACACCCGGAGGGGCGCGCACCGCACGCCGCTCCGGGCGTCGCCGTCTCGCACTGCCCTACCTGCTGCTCCTGCCCGCCCTGCTCCTCGAACTCCTGGTGCACCTCGTGCCGATGCTCATGGGCATCGCCATGAGCTTCAAGGAACTCACCCAGTTCTACATCCGGGACTGGGCCGCCGCCCCCTGGGCCGGATCGGACAACTTCTCGGTCTCGCTCGACTTCGACGGGGCCGTCGGCCAGTCGCTGCTCAAGTCCTTCCTCACCACCTGCCAGTTCACCCTGCTCTCCGTCGGCCTGTGCTGGCTGCTGGGCACCGCCGCCGCGATCCTCCTCCAGGAGAACTTCCGCGGCCGGGGCGTCCTGCGCACCCTCTTCCTCGTGCCGTACGCCCTGCCGGTCTACGCCGCCGTCATCACCTGGGCGTTCATGTTCCAGCGCGACAACGGAGTCATCAACCACCTCCTCCACGACCAGCTCGGCATCGGCGACAGCCCCGCCTTCTGGCTCATCGGGGACAACAGCTTCTGGGCGCTGCTCGCCGTCTCCGTCTGGAAGGGCTGGCCCTTCGCCTTCCTCACCGTCATGGCCGGGCTCCAGAACATCCCCCGCGACATGTACGAGGCCGCCGCCCTCGACGGCGCCGGCGTCTGGAAGCAGATCCGGCACATCACCCTGCCGTCCCTGCGCTCCGTCAACCAGGTCCTCGTCCTGGTCCTCTTCCTGTGGACCTTCAACGACTTCAACACGCCGTTCGTGCTCTTCGGCGAGGCGGCACCGGAAGCCGCGGACCTCATCTCGCTCCACATCTACCAGTCGTCCTTCCAGACCTGGAACTTCGGCACCGGCTCGGCCATGTCCGTGCTCCTGCTGCTCTTCCTGCTCCTCGTCACGGGCGTCTACCTCCTGCTCACCACCCGCGGAAGGAAGACCTCCGATGTCTGACGCCGCCCACGCCCGCACGGCCCGGCCGCGCTCGCCGATGGCCCCGCCCCGGTCCTTCCTCTGGACCCGGCGGATCGTCCTCACCGCCCTCACCGGCTTCGTCCTGCTGCCGGTGTACGTGATGATCTCCAGCTCCCTGAAGCCGCTGGAGGACGTGTCGGGCACGTTCGAGTGGATCCCGTCCACGCTCACCGTGGCGCCCTACTTCGACATCTGGGAGACGGTCCCCCTCGCCGACTACTTCGTGAACTCGATCGTCGTCGCGGGCGGGGCCACGGTCCTGTCGGTGATCGTCGCGATCTTCGCCGCGTACGCCGTCAGCCGCTACACCTTCCGCGGCAAGCGGGTCTTCACCGTCACCGTCCTGTCGACGCAGATGTTCCCCGGCATCCTCTTCCTGCTGCCGCTCTTCCTCATCTACGTCAACCTCGGCAACGCCACCGGCATCGCCCTGTTCGGCTCCCGCGAGGGTCTGATCCTCACCTATCTGACCTTCTCGCTGCCGTTCTCCATCTGGATGCTCACCGGATACTTCGACTCGATCCCGCGCGAGCTGGACGAGGCGGCCAAGGTCGACGGCTGCGGGCCGGTCAAGGCGCTGTTCCGGGTGATCGTGCCCGCCGCCCGGCCCGGCATCATCGCCGTCGCGATCTACGCCTTCATGACCGCCTGGGGCGAGGTCCTCTTCGCCTCCGTCATGACCAACGACACCACCCGCACGCTCGCCGTCGGCCTCCAGGGCTACGCCACCCTCAACGACGTCTACTGGAACCAGGTGATGGCCGCCTCCCTCGTGGTGAGCGTCCCCGTCGTCGTCGGGTTCCTCCTCCTCCAGCGCTACCTCGTCGCCGGCCTCACCGCGGGTGCGGTCAAGTGACGTCCTCCCAGCCCCGTACCGCAGAAAGGCACCCCGTGTCCGACCCCATCGACGCGCCCCTCGACCTGGCGGCCTTCCCGCCCTCCTTCGCCTGGGGCACGGCCACCTCCGCCTACCAGATCGAGGGAGCCGTCGCCGAGGACGGCCGCGCCCCCTCCATCTGGGACACCTTCTCCCGCGTCCCCGGCGCGATCGACAACGGCGACACCGGCGACACGGCCTGCGACCACTACCACCGCTGGCCCGAGGACATCGCCCTCATGAAGGAGCTCGGCGTCGACACCTACCGGATGTCGATCGCCTGGCCCCGCGTCGTCCCCGGCGGCGACGGGCCCGTCAACGCCGCCGGACTCGACTTCTACGACCGGCTCGTCGACGGCCTCCTCGACGCCGGCATCACCCCCTCCGTCACCCTCTACCACTGGGACCTGCCGCAGGCCCTCCAGGACCGGGTGCGGGACAGCCACGGCGGCTGGACCGAGCGGGCCACCGCCGAGCACCTCGCCGCGTACGCCTCCGTCGTCGCCGAGCGCCTCGGTGACCGCGTCACCCAGTGGGCCACCCTCAACGAGCCGCTCTGCTCCGGCTGGATCGGCCACCTGGAGGGCCGGATGGCCCCGGGCCTCACCGACCTGACGGCCGCCGTCCGCGCCTCGTACCACCTCCTCCTCGGCCACGGCCTCGGCACCGCCGCGATCCGGGCCGCCGCGCCCGGCGCCCGCGTCGGCCTGGTGACGAACCACTCCACGGTCACGCCCGCCTCCGGCCGCCCCGAGGACCTGGCCGCCGCCGCCCGCATGGACGGGCACAGCAACCGCTGGTGGCTCGACCCGGTGTACGGGCGCGGCTTCCCCGCCGACATGCGCGAGCTGTACGGCGTCGAACTCCCCGAGCGGCCCGGCGACCTGGAGACCATCGCCGCCCCCCTGGACTGGCACGGCCTCAACTACTACTTCCCGGTGACCGTCGCCGACGACCCCGAGGGCCCCGTCCCGCACGCCCGCGAGGTCCGCCTCCCCGACGTGCCCCGCACCGGCATGGACTGGCAGATCGAGGCGGCGGGCCTGGAGAGCCTGCTGCTGAGGCTCACCGAGGAGTACGGCGTCCGCGAGCTGTACGTCACCGAGAACGGCTCCGCCTTCCCCGACGCCACCGGCCCCGACGGCGCCGTCCACGACCCCGACCGGACCCGCTACCTGGAGCAGCACCTCGCCGCCTGCGCGAGCGCCGTCCGCAAGGGCGCCCCGCTCGCCGGCTACTACGCCTGGTCCCTCCTGGACAACTTCGAGTGGGCCTACGGCTACGACAAGCGCTTCGGCCTCGTCCACGTCGACTACGCCACCCAGAAGCGCACCGTGAAGACCAGCGGCCGGCGGTACGCGGAGCTGATCCGCGCCCACCGCGATCCGCGCGGCTGACCGGCCGGCGGCCCTCGACCGCGCACACGGCCGCCCCTACCGTCAGGGGGGCGGCCCTCCCGTGCGGCGTCGGGGGCCGCCCTCCCCTTCCCCGGGGGCGGGGCCTCCGGGCTTCTTCCCGGGGCGGCCCCCGCTCCTTCCCGACGCCCACGGACGAGGAGAACCCCATGGCCGTCCCCGCCACCCCGCCCCTCGCGTCCGGCGCCGACGACGTCGGCGCCCGGCTGCGCCGCGCCTACGAGGGCGAGTTCGCGCGCCGGCTCGACGGCTGGTCCGCCGAGCGCCTCACCGGGCAGGTCGCCCTGCTGGACGCCCTGGGGGAGTGAACGGCGGCCGCGCCCCCGGCCCCGGACGGGAGCGGCGGGCCGTGCGCCGTCGGCGGCCGGGGACGCGGGCCGTGCGCCGTCCGGGGCGGTGGGGCGCGTACGGGGGCCGGGGTCAGGCCGACTCGCGTACGACCAGGACCGGTTCGAAGACCTTCGAACCGGTTTCCGGCGTGCCCGCGTCCAGGCGGTCCAGGAGCAGCCGGGCCATCGCCGAGGCCATCTCCTCCACCGGCTGCCGCACGGTCGTGAGCGGGGGAGCGGCCGTCCGGGCCGCCACCGAGTCGTCGAAGCCGATCACCGCCACCCGCCCCGGCACCGCCACGCCCCGCTCCGCGAGGAAGCGGCAGGCGCCCCGCGCCATCAGGTCGTTCGCCGCGAAGACCGCGTCGATCCCCGGGTCCCGCTCCCACAGCCGGGCCATCGCCTCCCGGCCGCTCTCCTCGGTGAACAGGCCCCGCTCGACCGGCACGTCGGCGACGCCCAGGGCCGTGAGCGCCGCCGTGAACCCGGTCAGCCGCTCGCGCGCGGCCGGCGCCGTCACCGGCGCCGCGACGGCCGCGGGGCGCCGCCGCCCGGCCGCCCACAGGTGCTCGGCCGCGAGCCGGGCGCCCGAGGCGTTGTCCAGGTCCACCCAGCCGCAGCGGACCCCGGCCCGCGGGCGCCCGAAGAGCACGGTGGGCAGTCCGGCCGCGACCAGCATCCCGGGCAGCGGGTCGTCCTCGTCGAGCGGCACCACCAGCGCTCCGTCGGCCCCGCCGCGCCGCAGGTACTCGACCAGCTGCACGCGGGCCGGCTCGGACTCCGCGACCAGCAGCACGGGCTGCACCGCGCGCTCGCGCAGCACCGGGAGCACGCCGTCGACGACGCGCCCGAAGAAGGGGTCGGAGAAGAGCCGGGCGGTGAAGGAGCCGCCGGTCGCCGACAGCACCAGGGCGACCGCGCCGGTGCGCCGGGTCACCAGGGAGCGGGCGGCCTGGTTCGGCGCGTAGCCGGTCCTGGCGACGGCCGCGAGGACCGTCCGCCGGATCTCCGGGGCCACGTTCCGCACGCCGTTGACCACGCGTGACACCGTCGCGCGTGACACCCCCGCCTCGCGTGCGACGTCCTCCAGCGTCGGTCCCCGATTCCCCATCCACGCACTTTATCGGTGCGGGGTGTCCGGTGGGTGGGTCGTGGGCCACGGCGGCCCCCCGTTCCCGATCGATGCTTAATGCAAGTCAAAAGAAAAGTCGTGTCACATGGCTTGACCGTCCCCTCCGCCCGCGTGCAAGGTTCCGGAGAGCGCTCTCCCATGTGTCCGTCCCGCATCACCGAGGAGACTCATGTCCCCCGTTGGGTCCCCGCCGGCACGCCGGCGCCCCGCCCCCACACTCCGCCGTTCCACGGCCGGCGCCCTCGTCGCCGCCCTGGCCGGCACCCTGCTCGCGGTCGTCCCCACGACCGCCGCGCAGGCCGCCGAGACCCTGCTCTCCCAGGGGAGGACGGCCACCGCCTCCACCCTCGAAGGAGCCGTCTTCCCCGCCTCCGCCGCCGTCGACGGCGACTTCGGCACCCGCTGGGCCAGCCAGTGGCAGGACCCCCAGTGGCTCCAGGTCGACCTCGGCGCCACCAAGCAGCTCAGCAGGGCCGTCCTCACCTGGGAGGCCGCCTACGGCAAGAGCTACGAGATCCAGGCGTCCGACAACGGCACCACCTGGCGCACCGTCACCGCCGTCTCGGCCGGCGACGGCGGCACCGACGAGGTCGCCCTCTCCGGCTCCGGCCGCTACGTCCGGATGAACGGCCTCACCAGAGGCACCGGATACGGCTACTCCCTGTGGGAGTTCCAGGTGTACGGCTCCGCCGACGGCACCGGCCCCACGCTGCCCGGCGGCGGCGACCTCGGCCCCAACGTGCACGTCTACGACCCGTCCACGCCCGGCCTCCAGGCCAAGCTGGACGCCGTCTTCCAGGAGCAGGAGTCCGCCCAGTTCGGCGCGGGCCGCCACGCCTTCCTCCTCAAGCCCGGCACGTACAACGGCCTCAACGCCCAGCTCGGCTTCTACACCCAGATCGCCGGCCTCGGCGTCCGCCCCGACGACACCACCATCAACGGCGACGTCACCGTCGACGCCGGCTGGTTCAACGGCAACGCCACCCAGAACTTCTGGCGCGGCGCCGAGGGCCTCGCCCTCAACCCGGTGAACGGCACCGACCGCTGGGCCGTCTCCCAGGCGTCCTCCTTCCGCCGCATGCACGTCAAGGGCGGCCTCAACCTCGCCCCGAACGGCTACGGCTGGGCCTCCGGCGGCTACATCGCCGACTCCAAGATCGACGGCCAGGTCGGCAACTACTCGCAGCAGCAGTGGTACACCCGCGACAGCTCGATCGGCGGCTGGTCCAACAGCGTCTGGAACCAGACCTTCTCCGGCACCGAGGGCGCGCCCGCGACCTCCTTCCCCGAGCCGCGCTACACCACCCTGGACACCACCCCGGTCTCCCGTGAGAAGCCTTACCTGATCTGGGAGGACAACCAGTACAAGGTCTTCTCCCCGGCCAAGCGGACCAACGCCCGCGGCACCACCTGGGCGAACGGCGCCCCGCAGGGCGAGAAGATCCCGCTGACCCAGTTCTACGTCGTCAAGCCCGGCACCACCGCCGCGACCATGAACCAGGCCGTCCAGCAGGGCCTGCACCTGCTCTTCACGCCCGGCGTCTACCACGTCGACCGGCCGATCGAGATCAACCGCGCGGGCACCATCGTGCTCGGCCTCGGTCTCGCCACGATCATCCCGGACAACGGCGTCGCCGCCATGAAGGTCGCCGACGTCGACGGCGTCCGCCTCGCCGGCTTCCTCGTCGACGCCGGCCCGGTCAACTCCCCGGTCCTGCTGGAGCTCGGCCCGCAGAACTCCTCGGCCGACCACGCCGCCAACCCGACGACCGTCCAGGACGTCTACATCCGCATCGGCGGCGCCGGTCCCGGCAAGGCCACCACCAGCATGGTCGTCAACAGCGACGACGTCATCGTCGACCACACCTGGGTCTGGCGCGCCGACCACGGCGACGGCGTCGGCTGGGAGACCAACCGCGCCGACTACGGCGTCCGCGTGTACGGCGACGACGTCCTCGCCACCGGCCTCTTCGTCGAGCACTTCAACAAGTACGACGTCGAGTGGTACGGCGAGCGCGGCCGCACGATCTTCTACCAGAACGAGAAGGCGTACGACGCCCCCAACCAGGCCGCCATCCAGAACGGCACCACCAAGGGCTACGCCGCCTACCGCGTCGACGACTCGGTGAACACCCACGAGGCGTGGGGCCTCGGCAGCTACTGCAACTACAACGTGGACCCGACCATCGTCCAGGACCACGGCTTCAAGGCGCCCGTCAAGCCGGGGGTGAAGTTCCACAGCCTCCTGGTGGTCTCCCTCGGCGGCATGGGCCATTACAACCACGTCATCAACGACACCGGGGCGTCCACCATCCCCGCCGGCACCTCGACCGTGCCCTCCACCGTCGTCAGCTTCCCGTGACGACCCGCCGGGGCGCGGCACCCTCCGCGCCCCGGCGGCGGTCCCCACCGGCAGCCGTCCGCGGCCGGAGTCCCTCCGGACCGCCACGGCCTTCCCGCCCCCCGGCCCCGCCGGGCGGCGCCTCGCGCGCCCCCGGCACCCCGGGGCCGCGCCCCCGACCCCTTCCGGGCGGCGATCCGTCCCGCTGCGCCGCCCGGAAGGGCACCGCCTCCCCTTCCCTCACCGCGTCCGTCCTGGAGCCGCCATGACCGCGCACCACCTCCCCACGACCACCCGCACCCGCACCGCCGCCTCCCTCGTCTCGCTCGGCGTCCTGCTCGCCACCTCCCTGACGGCCCTCGCCGCCGCCCCGGCCTCCGCCGCCGAGACCCTGCTCTCCCAGGGCAGGACGGCCACCGCCTCCTCCACCGAGGGCGCGGGCTTCCCCGCCTCCGCCGCCGTCGACGGCGACCCCGGCACCCGCTGGGCCAGCCAGTGGAGCGACGGGCAGTGGATCCAGGTCGACCTCGGCCGCTCCGCCGCCGTCAGCCGTGTCGTGCTGAACTGGGAGGCCGCCCACGCCACCGCGTACGACATCCAGCTCTCCGACAACGGCACCGACTGGCGCACGGTGAAGACCGTCACCGGCTCGGACGGCGGCACCGACGAGATCGCCGTCTCCGGGACCGGCCGCCACGTCCGCCTCCAGGGCGTCACCCGCTCCGGGGGATACGGGCTCTCCCTCTGGGAGTTCAAGGTGTACGGCGAGGAGGGCGGCACCCCGCCGCAGACCGGCGGCGCCGTCCGCGTCACCGGGAGCCAGGGCAACTGGCAGCTGACCGTCGGCGGACAGCCGTACACGGTCAAGGGCGTCACCTGGGGCCCGTCGGTCGCCGACGCCGGCCGGTACATGCCCGACGTGAAGTCGCTGGGCGTCAACACCATCCGCACCTGGGGCACCGACGGCTCCACCAAGCCGCTCCTCGACGCGGCGGCCGCCCAGGGCATCCGCGTCATGAACGGCTTCTGGCTCCAGCCCGGCGGCGGCCCCGGCTCCGGCGGCTGCGCGAACTACGTCACCGACACGACGTACAAGACGAACATGCTGAACGAGTTCGCGAAGTGGGTCGAGGAGTACAAGTCCCACCCGGCGACCCTCATGTGGAACGTCGGCAACGAGTCCGTCCTCGGCCTCCAGAACTGCTACTCCGGCACCGAACTCGAAGCCCAGCGCAACGCCTACACGAGCTTCGTCAACGACGTCGCCAAGAAGATCCACACCATCGACCCGGACCACCCGGTCACCTCCACGGACGCGTGGACCGGCGCCTGGCCCTACTACAAGCGCAACGCCCCCGACCTCGACCTGTACTCGATGAACGCCTACGGCGACATGTGCGGGGTGCGCGAGGACTGGGAGCAGGGCGGCTACACCAAGCCGTACCTCATCACCGAGACCGGCCCGGCGGGGGAGTGGGAGACCCCCAAGGACGCCAACGGCGTCGCCGACGAACCCACCGACGTGCAGAAGGCCGAGGGCTACACCCGCGCCTGGAACTGTGTCACCGGACACCGGGGCGTCGCGCTGGGCGCCACCGTCTTCCACTACGGCACCGAGCACGACTTCGGCGGCGTCTGGTTCAACCTGCTGCCCGACGGCCTCAAGCGGCTCTCGTACTACGCCCTGAAGAAGGCGTACACGGGCAGCACCGCGGGCGACAACACCCCGCCCGTCATCTCGAACATGACCGTCACCCCGTCCGGATCCGCCCCGGCCGGCGGCGAGTTCACCGTCCGCGCCGACGTCCGCGACCCCGACGGCGACCCCGTCACCACCAAGGTCTTCCTCAGCGGCAACTACGCCAACGGCGACAAGCGGCTCCTGGAGACCCCGCACCGTCGCAACGCCGACGGCTCCCTCACCGTGACCGCCCCCGAGAAGCTCGGGGTCTGGAAGGTCTACGTCCAGGCCGAGGACGGCCGCGGCAACGCCGGCATCGAGACGAAGTCCGTCAAGGTCGTCGCCCCGCCCGTCACCGGCACCAACCTCGCGCAGGGCCGCACCACCACCGCCTCCTCCTTCCAGGCCTCCTACGGCGACTGCCCCTGCCCGGCCGCCAACGCCACCGACGGCAACACCGCCACCCGCTGGGCCAGCGACTGGGCCGACCCGCAGTGGATCCAGGTCGACCTCGGCTCGGCCAAGCCCATCCGCACCCTCCAGCTCGTCTGGGACCCCGCCTACGCCAAGTCCTACGAGGTGCAGGTGTCCGACGACGGGAACGCCTGGCGGACCGTCCACACCACCACCACGGGCAACGGGGACATCGACACCATCGCGACCGCCACCACCGCCCGGTACGTCAAGCTCCAGCTGACGGCCCGCGGCACCGGCTGGGGTTACTCCCTCCACGAGTTCGGCGTCTACAGCTGACGGCGCCGGACCCACGAACGGGGGTGGCCGGGACCCGCGGAGGGACCCCGCCACCCCTGCACCACCGCACGAAGCGCAACCGCCACCCCACCCGTCGCGTGGCGTCACCGCGTTCACGCGAAACCACCCCCATGGGCAGGAGATCCCCATGAGATCGAGTCCGAAGCGGCTCTCCCTCCTCCTCGTCAGCACGGCCCTCATCGCCGGCGCCCTCGGCTTCGGCACGATGGCCCAGGCCACCGACCCGGACGCGGGCGTCCCGCCCGCCGTCGCCGCGGCCGCTAACCACGTCGGGCACCAGATGGCCGCCTCCACCATGGCCTCGGGCGACGACGCCGACGGGGACGGGTACATCCCCGCCGTCCCGCCGGTCACCGGCGTCACCCCCTCCACGGCCACCCCGCCCCCGGCCTACCACCACGAGTTCCAGGCCGGCTGCGCCGCGAGCCATACCGCGCCCGACGACCCGATCGTCTACCCGGGCCAGTTCGGCAAGTCCCACGACCACACGTTCATGGGCAACACCTCCACGAACGCCGCCAGCACCACCGCCTCGCTCTACGGGGGCGCCACCACCTGCAAGGCGCCGGCGGACGCCTCCGCGTACTGGATGCCCTCGCTGTACAAGGGCGACCAGAAGATCCTGCCCGTCGGCCCGCAGGTCATCTACTACAAGGCGGGCGTGACCGACTACCGCAGCGTGCGCCCCTTCCCGAAGGGGCTGCGGTTCGTCGTCGGCAACCCCATGCAGACCGAGCAGGAGTTCCGCGCCCACAAGGGCTTCGTCGAGGGCTGGGAGTGCGGTGACAGCTTCTTCAACACCGACATCCCGGCGAGCTGTCCGAGCCGGCCCGACGTCCAGCTCAACCTGCGCATGCAGGCGCCCAGCTGCTGGAACGGCCTGCACCTCGACACCCCCGACCACAAGAGCCACATGGCGTACCCGGTCGTGAAGCCCGGCACCAACGACAACATGTGCCCGGCCTCCCACCCGGTCGCCCTGCCGATGATCGAGTTCAAGATGGCCTGGCCGGTCAACGGCGACATGAGCCAGGTCCGCCTGGCCAGCGGCCGCGGCTACTCCTTCCACTACGACTTCTTCAACGCGTGGGAGGAGCGCACCCTCAAGGCCCTGGTCGACCACTGCATCAACGGCGGCCTCCAGTGCGACACCCGGGGCTTCGACCTCTACCGCCCCGAGCGCGGCACGGTGCTGGACGCCGACCACCGCCTGCCCTGACCCCCGCCCGCCCCGTACGGGACGGCCCGGACGCCCGTCGCGGCGCCCGGGCCGCCCCCGTGCGGCCTCCACCGGAGAGCACCCGCCCCATGCCTGCCGACGCCCGCTTCCCCGACGCCCGCTTCCCCGACGACGACGCCCTGATCGCCCGCCTCCCGCGCGCCTTCCGCATCGGCGCCGCCACCTCCGCCTACCAGATCGAGGGCGCGACGGCCGAGGACGGCCGCACCCCCTCCATCTGGGACACCTTCTGCCGGGTCCCCGGCGCGATCGACAACGGCGACACCGGCGACCCGGCCTGCGACCACTACCACCGCATGCCCGAGGACGTCGCGCTGATGGCGGACCTCGGCCTCGACACGTACCGCTTCTCGGTCTCCTGGCCGCGCGTCCAGCCCGGCGGCCGGGGGCCGGCCAACCCGAAGGGGCTCGCCTTCTACGACCGGCTCGTCGACGAACTCCTCGCCCGGGACGTCACCCCCTGGCTCACCCTCTACCACTGGGACCTGCCCCAGGAGCTCCAGGACGCCGGCGGCTGGCCCGCCCGCGACACCGCCCACCGCTTCGCCGACTACGCCGCGCTCGTCCACGACCGGCTCGGCGACCGCGTCACCCACTGGACCACCCTCAACGAACCCTTCTGCTCGGCGGTCCTCGGTCACGTCGAGGGCGTCCACGCCCCCGGCGGACGCTCCCTCGCGGACGGCGTCGCGGCCGTGCACCACCTGCACCTCGCCCACGGACTCGCCGCGCGGCGGCTGCGCGCGGACGCCCGCCGCCCGCTCGACCTGGCCGTCACCCACCTGCTCGGCACCAGCGCCCCGGCCGGCGACAGCGCCGCCGACCGGGAGGCCGCCCGCCGCGCCGACGCCTTCGGCTTCCGCTTCTACCTCGACCCGATCCTGCGCGGCGCCTACCCCGAGGACCTGATCCGCGACCTCGCCGCGCACGGCGTCGGGATCCCGGTCCGCGACGGCGACCTCGCCGCCATCGCCACCCCGATCGACACCCTCGGCGTCAACTACTACCGCTCGATGCGGAGTTCGGGCACCGACGAGCACGGCTCCACCACCGACGCCCGCGGCCTCCCGGTCACCCGGAACCTCCCGCACGGCGGCCTGCCCGTCACCGGCCCCGGCTGGGAGGTCATGCCCCACGACCTCACCGCCCTGCTCCTGCGCATCGCCCGCGACTACCCCGGCACGCCCATGGTCATCACCGAGAACGGCGCCGCCTACGACGACGTCCCCGACGCCGACGGGCACGTCGACGACCACGACCGCACCGCCTACCTCTCCGCCCACCTCGCCGCCGTCGCCCGCGCCCGCGAGGCCGGCGCCGACGTCCGCGGCTACCTCGCCTGGTCGCTCCTCGACAACTTCGAGTGGGCGTACGGCTACGCCCAGCGCTTCGGCCTCGTCCGCGTCGACTACGCGACCCAGTCGCGCACGCCCAAGCGCAGCGCCCGCTGGCTGCGCGACACGGCCCGCCTGGTGCGCGGCACGGCCTGAGGACGGGGCGCCTTGCGGGCGGTCGTGGCGGGGCGGACGATGGGAGAGGGGGCGAAGGAGTGACGTCATGGCCGAAGAGCAGGGCGACCCGCTCGCCGCCTGGACCCAGCGACTGCTCGGTCTCGGCGCCGGGATCTCGCCGGTGGACGCCAGGTCGTTCGTCCACGATCTCTACACCCACGCCCAGGCCGACCTCGACGCGGAGCGCGCCGAGGCCGACTTCGTGCGCGAGGAGTAGCCCCGCCGGGAGTTCAGGCGCGCAGCGCCCGCCGCGGGGCGGGCGCGCCGGCGACGGTCGGGCCGACCGGGAGCACGCCGATCAGCGGCAGGACCGGTACGGCCGCCGAGGCGGCCGCGCCGGGCGGCCCGCGCCCCGCGCCCCGCGCCGGGCGCCCCGCGGCGGGGACTTCCGGAGCAGGACGGGTCCGAGCGCGAGGACGCGGTGCTCCAGCACGCCCTCGCGGAGCCGGCCGCAGACCCCGCGCCCCGCCTCGTCCACCGCGCCACCAGGGACCACGCGGGGCAAGACGGCGCCGACGGCCGCCTCCGACAAGCCGCGGCCCGGCGGGAACCAGCCGCTCCGGCCGATCGTGTAACGGAGGACGAACGTGCCGAGACGAGGGAGACGCGGTGGCCGGCGACACGAGGATCGAGGGGAACACCCTGCTGCTGGGCGACGGGGTGCGGGTGCGCTTCATCCGCACGCTCCGGCTGCCCGAGACCGGCACCCACCGGCTGCCCCCGGGCCTCGGCGAGTTCCCGCTCCGCCGGGTCGAGGACTACCCCGACACCGTGCCCGAGCAGTGGCGCGCCAAGGGCGGCGTGATGCTCCCCGTCTACCTCCGCGAGGCGATGTGGCTCAGCTTCGCGGGCAGCCAGGAGCCCTCGGCCCTCCAGGTCGGCGTCGGCAAGGTCTGCGCGATCTCCGGCGAGAAGTGGACCGGGAAGCTGTCCCGGCGCCCGCAGAACTACGTGGTGCTGCCCCGCCAGCCGTGGCTGGACGGCATCAACTCCGGCAAGGGCACGGTGCGCCAGTTCGTCGCCGTCCCGCTCGGCATGGGCGCCACCGTCGAGGGCCAGGTCACCGGCGAGGAGACCGTCGGAGGCCTCCAGCTCCAGGCCTTCCCGCTCGCCCCGAAGCCCCGCGCCGCCTGGCGCGAGGAGCAGCGACGGCTCGCCGAGGAGCGGGCCCGCCACCGCGCCGCCCACCCGCCGCAGTACGGCGGGGCCCCCATGGCCGGTTACGGCGCCCCGCCGCCGATGCCGATGGCCGCCCCGGCGGGCGCGCCGCCCGCGCCCGGCGCGGCCATGGGCATCGGGGCGGGCGGTTCCATGCGGCAGGAGGTGTACCAGGACGACCGCAAGGCCCGCGACTGGTCCGACACCCCCGAGGCGCGCGTCTTCGTCCACCTGGTGACCCCGCCCGAGTGGCGCCGCATCACCGGCGAGGAGCCCCCGCCGTCCCCCGTCGACCGCGCCGCCTACACCCGCGCGGGCCTGCCCTGGTACGACTACTTCGACGCCGACGGCACCGACCTCGCCCCCGCGGACACCCTCGCCGACGTCAAGCCCGTGGGGGAGTGGCTCGGCGACGACCTCGACCCGTGGACCCCGCCGGCCCCGCACCAGATCAAGCCGCTCGGCCCCCCGCCCCCGCCGCCGGGCGCGCCGGTCGCCGACGGCGACTGGTGACCCCGCCGGGCGGGTCCCCGTACGAGAGGGCGCACCGGCCCCGTACCGGGACCCGCTCGCACGGGGCCGGACCCGGCACGGTACGAATCGCTCTGTGAACGACACGACCCAGCCCGCCGCCATCCGCGTCTTCATCGCGCTGGCGCCGCCCGACGACGCCAAGGACGAACTCGCCCGGGCCCTGGCCCCCGCCTACGCGGCACACCCCGCCATGCGCTGGAACCGGATCGAGGACTGGCACGTCACCCTCGCCTTCCTCGGCGAACTGCCCGTCACCGCCGTGCCCCTGCTCCACGGCCCCCTCGCGGAACTCGCCGCCGCCCGCCGCCCCCTCGGCCTGTCCCTCCGCGGCGGCGGCCACTTCGACGCGCGCGTCCTGTGGAGCGGCATCGCCGGCGACGTCCCCGGCCTCCACCGCCTCGCCGATGACGTGCGCGCCCTGGTGAAGGAGACCGGGATCCCGTACGAGGGCCGCCCGCTGCGCCCCCATCTGACGCTGGCCCGCGCCCGCCGGGGCGACCTCACCGGCGTTCCGGACGCGGCCGGCGTCCTCGACGGCTTCGAGGGGCGCCCCTGGCCGGCCGCCCGCCTCCACCTCGTCGGCAGCGACTACGCCCGGGGTCCCGCGCCGGTCCGCTACCAGGACATCGTCTCCTGGCCGTTCACCGGAGCCTGATTCCGGACCGGCGCCGGCCCGCCCGGCCTCAGGGCGCGGCGATCAGCTCGCTCAGCCGCGTCGCGAGCCACGGCCTGCGCCCGCCGGCCCGCATCCGGCCCAGCGCGATCGCCTTCCAGACCGGCATCCGGCCGAAGGAGACGAGCAGGAAGGCGGCCGGGGCCGCCGTGATCCGGCAGTCGTACGAGCGCGGCGGCGCGTCCCGCGTCACGGCGGCGGCGCCGTCCTCCACCACGACGGCGAGCCGGGGGCCGCCCTTCAGGGCCAGGTCGAAGGCGATCCGCACCCCCTTCGCCTTCTCGGCGTCGAGGGCGAGCGGCATCATCGTCACCATCGCCTGCCCGATCGCCAGCGAGGCCTCCGCCGCGCCGACGGCCCACGGCCGGCCCGCGCCGCGCGCGATGTCCAGCCCGTGCACGAGGGTCTCGCTGAGCATCAGTCCGGTCGCCGCCGAGAGCGGGACGGTCCGCCCGGGCCCGTACCAGGGCGAGGGGACGGGCAGGTCGTGCGCGAGTCCCCCGGAGTGCCGCAGGAAGGCCGTGCCCCGCTCGGCCAGGATCGCGCCCAGCCGCTTCCGCTCGGCCCCGGCGACGAGCCCGGTGGACAGGGCGTTCACGGCGGTGATCCGCTCCTTGAAGGTGGCTTCCCCCTCCGTGAGCAGCGCGTCCCAGTCGACGCCCCCGTCGGCGGAGACGGCGGAGCCGTAGGCGAGGTACACGGCGGCGAGGTGCGCCCCGACGTCCCCCACGGACCACGCGGGCACTCCCGAGGGCGCGTCCAGGTCGTCCGTCCCGTCCAGCAGTTCCACCAGCCGCCCGGTCGCGGCCTCCAGCGCGGCGCGGGTCCGTCCGTGCTCGGCCACCGGATCGTGCGTCGTGACGACACCCATGCGATCTCCCCCCAAGGCTGTGGACGGGCCCGCACGTTACCGTCCGGTAGCACCCTGGCGACAGGGCCGCGCACATCACGAACAGGACACTCCCGGGACCCGGAGTGGACCCCCGCCCGCACCCGCCGCGATGATCATCCGCATGGACGGGCGAGGAGAACGCACGGAGCACGCCGACCGGCTGGTCGAAGCCGTGATGGCCGGGGACGCTGCCGAGACGGAACGGCTGCTGCGCGGGGGCGTCGCACCCGACGCCCCCGGCGGCGACGGGCGCACGGCCCTCGACCGCGCCGTGCGCGCGGGCGACCCCGGGATCGTCGGCCTGCTGCTCCGGGCCGGCGCCGACCCGGGCCGGCCGGGCGGCGAGTACGACGGCGACCAGACCCCGCTCACCACGGCCGTGGGCTGGGGGCACACCGACGTCGTCCGGCTGCTGCTCGCCGCCGGCGCCCCCACCGGCCCCCAGACCAGGTTCGGCTGGGTGCCCCTCGTCCACGCCGCCACCGCCACCCACGGGGACCCGCTCGCCCTGATCGACCTGCTCCTGGAGCACGGCGCCGACATCGAGGAACGGCAGAAGGACATGACCCCGCTCGAATGGGCGGCCGGCATGCCCCGCGCCGACGTCGTCCACCACCTCCTCGCCCGGGGCGCCGCCCCCACGCTCCCGGCCCGCGACCGCGCCGTGTCCTGGGGCGCCCGTCGGAACCCGGAGAAGGCGGCCGTCTTCAAGGAGATCGTCGCCGCCCTCGACGCCTCAGCCGCCGCCCGCCGGACCCGCTGACGGAGCGGCGGGACGCGGCGTACGGAGCCGGTCCAGGAGCGCCGCCTCGGCCGCCGCCGAGCGCGCGTCGCTCCACTGCCCCAGCGGCACCGCCCGCAGGTGCCGGCCCCGGGGATCGAGCAGATGGCCGCCCAGCTTCATCGGCCACAGCGTCAGCGCCCGGTCCGCGACCGCCAGTTCGGGGAAGCGCTCGGTCAGCCGCGACTCGAAGGGGGCGATGTCGTCCACCGACCGGAGCCAGGCCGCCAGCAGCAGGTTGTACGGCCCCGACAGCGAGGCGCAGAGCCGGATCTCGCGCAGCGCGCTGATCCGCTCCGCCAGCCGGGGCGCCCGGCTCTGCGGCACCGCCGCCCACAGCGACACCGACACCGGCCAGCCCGACAGCGCCCGCGCCACCTCGCAGCGGTACACCAGCGCGTGCTCGGCCTCCAGCCGGTCGAGCCGCCGCCGCACCGTCGTCGGACTGAGCCCGGTCCGCTCCGCGAGCCGGGCCGCCGGCTGCCGGGGGTCCTCGCTCAGCACCCGCACCAGCTCCAGGTCACGCCCTTCGAGCAGCCGCCCGCCGGCCGGCCGGTCCGGCGCCGGCCGGTCCGGGCCCGCGAGCCGGCGCCGCTGCTCCTCGGTCAGCCGGTCGAGCCGCCAGCGGCTCCCCTCCGCGTGCAGGGTCGTGGCCACCTGGGTGCGCGACGCGGCGACCCCGCCGAGCGCGCCCAGCCGGAACCCCACGTACCGGGCCAGCTCGGCCTGGTCCGCGAAGACCGCGGTGACCAGCAGGTCCCGGCCGCCGCTGACGTGCTCCAGGTTGAACACGTGCGGATCCTCGGCGATCTCCGCCGCCACCTCGTGCAGCCGGCCCGCCACGCAGTCCACCTCGACGAAGGCGACCACGGCGGGCGCCCGCGCCCGCACCGCCGGGTGGACGCTGATCCACGCGTGCCCCGCCCGGGTCAGCCGCGTCCAGCGGCGCGCGACCGTCGACGCGTCCAGCCCCAGGGCCTCGCCGACGGTCTGCCAGTCGGCGCGGGGCGCCACCTGGAGGGCGGTCACCAGCAGATAGTCCAGCTCGTCCAGCAAGCCCACCACCCCGTTCCCGAAACGGATCGAACGGCTCATTCGCGCAAACGATCACCCATGAGCGGCGGATCCCCGCAAGCGGACGGCGTTCACCGGGCGGATCGGCACTATACCGGCCATGTTCACGCACAGCGACGCCCTTGCCCACGCCGACACCCTCATCCCCCTGCGGCACGAGCTCCACCGCGCGCCCGAACTCGGCCTCGACCTGCCGCTCACCCAGCGCAGGGTCCTCGACGCCCTCGCCGGACTCCCCCTGGAGATCACCCTCGGCGAGCGGCTCAGCTCCGTCACCGCGGTCCTGCGCGGCGGCCGCCCCGGCCCCGCCGTCCTGCTCCGCGGCGACATGGACGCCCTCCCCGTCCAGGAGGACACCGGCGTCCCCTACGCCTCCGAGGTCCCCGGCCGGATGCACGCCTGCGGCCACGACCTCCACACCGCCGGACTCGTCGGCGCCGCCCGGCTGCTCGCCGCCCGCCGCGACGAACTCCCCGGCGACGTCGTCCTGATGTTCCAGCCCGGCGAGGAGGGCATGGGGGGCGCCGGACTCATGATCGAGGAGGGCGTCCTCGACGCGGCCGGCAGCCGCGTCGTCGCCGCCTACGCCCTCCACGTCGCCTCGACCATGCTCCCCACCGGCTACGCGGCCGTCCGCCCCGGCCCCATGCTGGCCGCCTCCGACTCGGTCACCGTCACCGTCCGCGGCGCCGGCGGCCACGGCTCCTCGCCGCACTCCGCCAAGGACCCCGTGCCCGCCGTCTGCGAGATCGTCACCGCCCTCCAGACGATGGTCACCCGCACCGTCGACGTCTTCGACCCGGCCGTCGTCACCGTCGGCTCCCTGCACGCGGGTTCCGCCGGAAACGTCATCCCGCAGACCGCCGTCCTGGAGGCGACCGTCCGCTCCTTCTCCACCGCCACCCAGGCCGCCGTCAGGGCCGGCGTCGAGCGCACGGTCCGCGGCATCGCCGCCGCCCACGGCGTCGAGGCCGACCTCGACTACCGGGAGAACTACCCCGTCACCGAGAACGACCCCGCCGAAGCCGCCTTCGCGCTGCGCACCGCCCGCGGACTCCTCGGCGCCGACCGCGCCTTCGAGGCGCCGCGCCCGCTCACCGGCTCCGAGGACTTCTCCCTCGTCCTGCGCGAGGTCCCCGGCGCCTACCTCGGCATCGGCGCCTGCCCGCCCGACCGCGACCCGGCCACCGCCCCCATGAACCACTCGCCGCAGGCCGTCTTCGACGACCACGCCGTCCTCGACGCCGCCGTCCTGCTCGCCGAACTCGCCGCCCGCCGCCTCCAGGAAGCCGCAGAGGACCCCGCATGAGCACCACCGGCCACCCCGGCCCCTCCGGAACCGACGCCCCCGCAGCCGCCTCCCGGGAGGCCGCCTCCGTCCGGGCCGTCGTCGGACTCCTCGTCCTCTTCGAGCTGACCAGCGGCTTCCTCCAGGGCGGCATCGCCCCCCTGCTGCCGGAGATCGGGCGCGAACTGGACGTCCCCGACGCCGACCTCACCTGGGTGGTCTCCGCCCAGCTCCTCGCCGCCGCCGTCAGCGTCCCCGTCCTCGGCCGCCTCGGAGACCTCCACGGCCACCGCCGGGTCCTGCGCTGGGCCCTCGTGTCGATCGCCGTCGGCAGCCTCCTCGTCGCCCTCGCGCCGAACCTGCAGGTGCTGCTCGCCGGCCGCGTCCTCACCGGCCCGCTGGCCGCCCTGCTGCCGCTGGAGATCGCCCTCGTGCGCGACCGGCTCCCGCTCGGCCCGGCCCGCTCGGCCATCGCCCGCCTGGTCGGAGCCCTCGCCCTCGGCACCCTCCTCGGCGGCGTCCTCACCGGCGCCGTCCACGCGCTCACCGACGACGTCCGCCTCACCCTCCTCGTCCCGGCCGTCCTCGCCGCCGCCTGCGTCCCCGTCTCCTTCCTCGCCATCCCCGAGTCCCGGCGCCTCGCCCGGGGCCGCCTCGACTGGCCCGGCGCCACCCTGCTCGGCACCGCCGTGCTGCTGCTCCTCTCCGGCGTCGCGGCGGCCAAGGACGACGGGCCCGGCCCCGCCGCCCTGACCCAGCTCGGCCTCGCCGTGCTCCTCGGCGCCGTCTGGGTCCGCGTCGAACTGCGCACCCCCGAACCGCTCGTGGACGTCCGGGCGCTGGCCGACCGCCGGGTGGCCCCCTTCTTCCTCTGCGCCTTCGTCTTCGGCGTCGTCTACTTCGGCGGCCAGGCGCCCGACGCCACCTTCCTCGCCGCCGACCCCGACACCACCGGCTACGGCTTCGGCCTCTCCGCCCTGTCGATCTCCCTCGTGGCGCTGCCGGCGGCGGCGACCGCCGTCATCACCGCGTCCCTGACCGCGCGCATCGCCGGACGCGTCGGCTACGTCCCCGCCCTCGCCGCCTCCTTCGCCCTCGTCGCGGCGAGCTTCCTGACGACGGCCGCCCTGCACACGGCGCTCTGGCAGCTCGTCGCCGCGAAGGTCCTCGCGGGCCTCGGCCTGGGCACCGCCCTCGGCGCGATGCCCACCGTGATCGCGGAGGCGGGCGACCCGTCCCGCACGGGCGTCACCACCGCCCTCTACAACAACGTCAAGACGCTCGGCGGGGCCGTCGCCGGAGGCGTCATCGCCGGGATCCTCACCGCCTCCGCCCCGCACACCACCACCCCGTCGGAACCGGCGTACGTCACGGTCTGGCTGCTGTGCGCGGCGCTCTCCGCCGCGGCCGCCGCCCTGACCCTCGCCGCCCGCCGGGCCGGGGCCGGCACCCCCCGGCCCTGACCGGGCCCGTACGGTCGGCCCGGCGGCTTCACGACGCGGGCGGACGGCCGGGACGGGGGGCAACCGATCGGTGGATACGCCCGCCGAGAAAGGCGCTTCCGGCTCTTGACGGGACCGCGGCAGCGAAACCAGACTTCCGCAGGGCGGAGCCGATCTTTCGCATCTCGAAGCCAGGTGCCCCTTCCGGGGTTCTGCGCCCGGCCAGGAAGGATCCCCTCATGGAAGCCCTCCCCAGCGGAACGGCCCCGGCGGACGCGAGCCCGCGCCACCGCCGGCCGGAGGACGGCCCCCACCGGACCGGGGCGACCGGAGCCCACCGACAGGTCGTCGCGATCGTCAACCCCAACACCGACCGGGCCACCACGGCGATGATGGCCGCCATCGCCCGCCGCACCCTGCGGCCCGGGGACGGGTACGACGTCCGGGGCGTCACCGTCGCCGCCGGTCCGCCGATGCTCGTCGACGAGGAGGTCCTGCGCGCCTCGGTCCGCCACGTCCTCGACGCGGCCGACCGCCTCCTCGCGGGCCCGGACGGCGACCGCGTGGCCGCGTTCGTCGTGAGCGCCTTCGGGGACCCCGGCGTCGAGGAGCTCCGCGCCCGCACCGCCGTCCCCGTCGTCGGCATCGCGGAGGCCGCCCTGCGCGAGGCGGGCGCGGAGGGCCGCCGCTTCGGCATCGCCACCACCACCCCCGGCCTCGCCGCCGCGATCGACGCCCGCGCGGCCCGCCTCGGCTGGTCCGCCCAGTACACCGGCATCCGCCTCACCCCCGGCGACCCCCGCCGGCTGGCCGCGTCCCCCGAGGAGATGACCGAACGCCTGGCGGAAGCGGTCGACCGGTGCGTGCGGGAGGACGGCGCCGAAGCGGTCGTCATCGGCGGCGGACCCCTCGGCGAAGCCGCCGAGGCACTCCGGCACCGCTTCCCGGTTCCGGTCGTCGGCCCGGTCCCGGCAGCGGGCAGGGAGGTCCTGCGGCTCCTGGCGTGAACCCGAAGGGGTGACAGACGCGCCGGGCCCGTGACACCCCCGGGGGTGCGGACGGTTGCCCGGGCATGCGAATGACGACGATGCTCGGGGTGGCGCTGACCGCCGTGTTCCTGGCGGCCGTGGCCCCGGCGCCCGCCGCGCCGGAGCGGCTCGAACCCTGCGGCTACGAGGCCGACGGCCCGGTGCACCTCCGTACCGGGCCGAGCCCGGACCGAAGACCCCTCGGCGTGGTCGGGCCCGGCGACGAGGTCACGGTGGAGCGGGAGTCGGGGGACTGGTACCGGATCAGCCTCGACGAACGCTCCCGCTCGGGACTGCGCGCCGGCACGGAGGGCTGGGCGGTGAAACGGCACTTCGAGGCACGGACCTGCGCGCGCCCGAGCGGCTGACCGGCCGCCGAGCGGCTAACCGGCCGTCGGGCCGCTGACGGCCGCCGCGCGGTCGGAGTCGCCGCGCAGGACGCAGAACTCGTTGCCCTCGGGGTCCGCCAGGACGGCCCAGCCCGCGCCGTCCGGCTCGCGCAGGTCGTTGACGAGGGTGGCCCCGAGGCCCAGCAGACGCCCGATCTCCGCGTCGCGCGAGGTCGTCGGGCGCAGGCACAGGTGGAGCCGGTTCTTGACGGTCTTCGGTTCCGGGACCTGGTTGAAGTACAGCACCGGGCCCTCCGGGAGCAGTACCTGCGTCTCCCGGGAGCCCGGTACGTCGTCCGGGTGCAGGGGGCCGCCCGTCACCGCGCTCCAGAACCGCGCCAGTCCATACGCGTCCGCACAGTCGACCGCCACGTTCTGCACCACCGAGTTCATGCGGATGATCATGCCCGAGCGCCGGTGGCCGCGCCACCGGCGCTCGGCGTCAGCCCGCCGCCCCGCACCGCTCGGTGTCGATCTCGGCGAGCGTCGCCTCGCCGTAGCGCGGCCCGTGCACGGTCGTCGCGTCGAGCACGCGGCCGGCCGCCTCCAGGACGTCGAGGGGGACGTCCAGGCCGAGCACCGACAGGTTCTCCCGCAGATGGACGGTGGACCGGGTGCCGGGCAGCGCCACGACGTGCGGGCCCCGCGACACGACCCACGCCAGCGCCAGCCGCGCGAGACCGAGGCCCGCCTCCCGCGCCAGCTTCGCCAGCTCGGCCCTGCGGGCCAGGTTGGCGGGGTAGTGGCGGGCGTCGAAGCGGGGCATGCCCCGGCGGATGTCGGTGGCCGGCAGCGCGTCCGGGTCCGGGGGAGCGGAGGTGAGGACGCCCCGGGCCAGCGGGCTGAACGCCACCAGGGCGACGCCGAGTTCACGGCTGGCCGCGAGCGTGCCCGCCTCGGGGTTGCGCGTCCAGAGGCTGTACTCGTTCTGCAGCGCGGCGATCGGGTGCACGGCGTGCGCCCGCCGCAGGGTCGCGGCGGACACCTCCGAGAGGCCGAGCGCGCGCACCTTGCCGGCCGCGACCAGCTCGGCCATCGCCCCGACGCTCTCCTCGACCGGCACCTTCCGGTCGAGCCGGTGCAGGTAGTACAGGTCGATGACGTCGGTGCGCAGCCGGGCCAGCGCCTCGTCGGCGGTGCGCCGGATCGTCTCCGGTCGCCCGTCGACGACCCGCCGGCCGCCGACCCCGGTCATCCCGCACTTGCTGGCCAGCACGATCCGGTCTCGGTGGGGGGCCAGCACCCGGCCGACCAGCTCCTCGTTGGCGCCGAAGCCGTACAGCGCGGCCGTGTCGAAGTGCGTGACGCCCTCGTCGACCGCCGTCAGGAGCAGCCTCTTCGCCGCCTCCGCCGTCGGCGGGACGCCGTACGCGTGGCTCAGGTTCATGCAGCCCAGGCCGATCGCCGGCACCTCGAAGGGCCCGACGCGGCGCGGGGCGGGCCCCGCGCCGGCGGGCGTCACCGCCGTCACGGGGCGGCGACCGCGTTCAGCTGCTCCTCCAGCGCGGCCAGCGTGCGGTAGCACGCCAGTACCTGCGCGACGGAGGAGTTCGGCTCGCGGCCCTCGCGGATCGCGGCGACGAACTCGCGGTCCTGGAGCTCGATGCCGTCCATCGACACGTCGACCCCGCTGACGTCGATCGGCTCGTCCTTGCCGGTGAACAGGTCGTCGTACCGGGCGAGGTAGGTGCCGGTGTCGCCGATGTAGCGGAAGAAGGTGCCCAGCGGGCCGTCGTTGTTGAACGACAGCGACAGCGTGCAGATGGCGCCGTTCGCCGCCCGCAGCTGGATCGACATGTCCATCGCGATGCCCAGCTCGGGGTGGAGGGGCCCCTGGATCGCGTTGGCCCGCACGATCGGCGAACCGGTCTGGTACGCGAACAGGTCGACGGTGTGCGCCGCGTGGTGCCACAGCAGGTGGTCGGTCCAGGAGCGCGGCTCCCCGAGCGCGTTGAGGTTCTTCCGGCGGAAGAAGTACGTCTGCACGTCCATCTGCTGGATGCCGAACTCGCCCGCGTCGATGCGCCGCTTCACCCACTGGTGGCTGGGGTTGAAGCGGCGGGTGTGGCCCACCATCGCGACCAGCCCGGTGCGCTCCTGCGCCGCGACGCACGCCTCGGCGTCGGCGAGCGAGTCGGCGAGCGGGATCTCGACCTGCACGTGCTTGCCGGCCTCCAGGCAGGCCAGCGTCTGGGAGGCGTGCAGCTGGGTGGGCGTGGCGAGGACGACGGCGTCGATGTCGTCCCTGGCCAGCACCTCGTCCAGGGAGGCGGCGGCGTGGCCGACGCCCTGCTCGGCGGCGAACTTCCGGGCGCGTTCGAGGCTGCTGCTCACGACGGCGGCCACCTCGACGCCCTCGATGCGGCGAAGGGCGGCCGCGTGCTTGGCGCCGAAGGCGCCGCCGCCGGCCAGGGCGATCCGGAGGGTCCGGTCGTCGGTCATGTCAGTTCTCTCCTTCGGCGGGCCCTCCGGCCCGGGGACGGTTCTCCAGGATCAGGTGTCCGACGGCGGTGTTGGACGCCGGGACGTGGTAGAAGCGGTGCTTGACCTCGACCTCGCCGCTGCCGTCGACGTCGCTCAGCGCGCCGCGCGCGATCAGCCACATGACCAGCTCGATGCCCTCGGAGCCGGCCTCCTCGACGTACTCCAGGTGGGGGACCCGGGCCAGTCCGGCCGGGTCCTCGACCAGCCGGTCCAGGAAGGCGTTGTCCCACTCCCGGTTGATCAGGCCGGCGCGCGGGCCCTGGAGCTGGTGGCTCATGCCGCCGGTGCCCCACACCTGCACCCTGAGCGGCCGGTCGTACGACTCGACGGCCTTGCGCAGCGCCCGGCCCAGCTCGAAGCAGCGGGCACCTGAGGGCACCGGGTACTGCACCACGTTGACGTGGAACGGGATGACCCTGCACGGCCACTTCTCCACGTCGCCGAACATCAGCGACAGCGGGACGGTCAGCCCGTGGTCGACGGCCATCTCGTTGGCGAGGGTGAGGTCGAAGTCGTCCCGGATGAGGGAGTGCGCGATGTGCGCGGCGAGGTCCGGGTCGCCCTCGACGTCCGGCACGGGCCGGGGGCCGTACCCCTCGTCGGCGACCGGGTAGGAGGCGCCGGTGCCGAGCACGAAGGTCGGCACCAGGGACTGGTCGAAGGCGCTGGCGTGGTCGTTGTAGACCAGGAAGACCACGTCCGGGACGTTCTCCCGCTCCCACGCCCTGGAGTACTCGTACCCCTCGAACACCGGCCGCCAGTACGGCTCTTCGGTCTTGCCGTGGTCGATCGCCGCGCCGATCGCGGGGACGTGCGAGGTGAAGACGGCGCCGGTGACCGAGGCGTGCTCGGCGGGCGCCGCCGGGGCGTGGGCGGCTTCGAGGACGGCGTGGTCGATGCGGTTGCCCTCGACGGAGCGGCCGCCGCCGACCATCATGGCGCGGTACTCCTCCTCGGTCATGCCGGTCATCGAGCCGGCCATCTGCTGGAACGAGAAGCCCAGTGTGGCGCCCCACTTGGCGAGGAAGTAGATGTTGCCGCCCTCGCGCATCGCGGCGTTGAGGTCACGGTCGAGCAGCGCCCGCTTCTGCTCCTCGCGCAGCGGCCACGCGTCCAGGTAGGCGCGCTCGTCGGCGAGGTAGGCCGCGCGGTTCTCCGCCGTCATCAGCGACATGCAGAACTGGTTGAGGTGGTAGCCCTTGGCGGACTGTTCGGAGTCGAAGATCGTCGTCCCCGGAACCAGCCGGTAGGTCTTGTCCAGCGCCATGCCGGTACTCCAATCGGGGGTGGGTCAGTCGGCGTCGGGCCAGTACAGGCGCGTCGGGTTGTCGACGAGGAGCTTGTGCTGGAGCTCCGGTGTCGGCGCGATGCGCGGGACGAAGTCGACGAGCAGCCCGTCGTCGGGCATGTGGTCGGTGAGGTTGGGGTGCGGCCAGTCCGTGCCCCACAGCACCCGGTCGGGGAACTCCTCGACCACGCGCCGGGCGAAGGGGACGACGTCGCGGTACGCCCGCCGCTCCCCGTCCAGGGCCGGCGGTCCGCTCACGGTCAGCCGCTCCGGGCACGTCACCTTGCACCAGATGTCGGGCCGGGCCCGCAGGAAGTCCAGGAAGGCCCCGAACTCGGGCCCGTCCGGGTCCTCGGCGGTGTCCGGGCGGCCCATGTGGTCGATGACCAGCGGCACCGGGATCGACAGGAGGAAGTCCCGCAGGCCGGGCAGGTCGGCCGCCTCGAAGTAGACGACGACGTGCCAGCCGTACGGCGCGACCTTCTCGACGACGTCCAGGAGGTCCTGCTCCGGGGCCGCGTCCACCAGCCGCTTCACGAAGTTGAACCGCACCCCGCGCACGCCCGCCTCGTGCAGCTCGCGCACCTCGGCGTCCGTCACGTCGCGCCGCAGCGTGGCCACGCCCCTGGCCAGCCCGCCGGAGGCCCGCAGGGCGTCCACCAGGGCGCGGTTGTCGGAGCCGTGGCAGGTGGCCTGCACCACGACGTTGCGGGTGAGGCCGAGGTGGTCGCGGAGCGCGAACAGCTGCTCCTTGGAGGCGTCGCAGGGCGTGTACTTGCGCTCGGGGGCGTACGGGAACTCCTCGCCCGGCCCGAAGACGTGACAGTGCGCGTCGACGGCGCCCTCGGGGAGCCGGAACTCCGGACGGCTCGGACCGGCGTACCAGTCCAGCCAGCCGGGGGTCTTCTCGAAACCGGTCATCGTCAGTCCTCGTACCGCAGTCCGAGCCCGGCCAGCGGGCCGCGCATGCCGTACAGGTCCAGACCGAGCTCGCCCGCGCGGAACCGCGCGCGCTTGCCCTCCTCGTTCGCCTCGCGGGCGGCCGACGCGGCGGCCACCTCGGCGGCCCGCTCGCGCGGCACCACGACGACGCCGTCGGCGTCCGCGACGATCGCGTCACCGGGCCGCACGAGGGCGTTTGCGCAGACCACGGGCACGTTGACCGAGCCGAGGGTGGCCTTCACCGTGCCCTTGGCGTTGATCGCGCGGGAGAAGACGGGGAAGTCCATCCCCTCCAGGTCGGCGACGTCGCGGACACCGCCGTCGATGACCAGGCCGGCGCAGCCCCGGGCGCGGAAGGAGGTGGCGAGCAGCTCGCCGAAGAAGCCGTCCTCGCTCTCGGTCGCGCAGGCGGCGACGACGACGTCCCCGTCCCGGATCTGCTCGGCGGCGACGTGCAGCATCCAGTTGTCGCCGGGCTGGAGGAGCACGGTCACGGCCGTGCCGCACATCCGGGCCTTCGGGTAGACCGGGCGCAGGTAGGGGCGCATCAGCCCGACCCGGCCCATGGCCTCGTGGATCGTCGCGACGCCGTACTTCGCCAGCTCGGCGACGGCCTCGGGGTCGGCCCGGTCGATCTTCGTGTGGACGACGCCGATCTCGGTGTGTTCCATGCGTGCTTCTCCTGGAAGGCGGGGGTCAGCGGCCGGCCGCGGCGAGGCGGGCGGCGAGGCGGGGGTAGACGCGCAGGGCGTTGCCGGAGTAGACGGCGGCGCGTTCCTCGTCCGACAGGTGCGGGGTGGCGTCCACGTACCGCTTGGTGTCGTCGAAGTGGTGACCGGTGCGCGGGTCGACGTCGCGGACCGCGCCGATCATCTCGCTCGCGAAGAGGACGGACCGGCTGGGGACCACCCGGGTCAGGAGGTCGATGCCGGGCTGGTGGTAGACGCAGGTGTCGAAGAAGACGTTGTCGAGCAGCGCCTCCGGGTCCGGCCCGCCCAGGGCCATCGCGAGGCCCCGGAACCGTCCCCAGTGGTACGGGGCGGCGCCGCCGCCGTGCGGGATCACGAACCGCAGCGTCGGGAAGTCGGCGAAGAGGTCGCCCTGGAGCAGCTGCATGAAGGCCGTGGTGTCGGCGTTCAGGTAGTGCGCGCCGGTGGTGTGGAAGGCCGGGTTGCAGGACGTGGAGACGTGGATCATCGCGGGGACGTCGTACGCGACCATCGCCTCGTACAGCGGGTACCAGCTCCGGTCCGTCAGCGGCGGAGCGGTCCAGTGGCCGCCCGACGGGTCGGGGTTGAGGTTCACCGTGACCGCGCCCAGCTCCTCGACGGCCCGGGTCAGTTCGGGCAGGCAGGTGGCGGGGTCGACGCCCGGCGACTGCGGCAGCATCGCGCCCGTGGCGAACCGGTCCGGGTAGAGCGTACTGACCCGGTGGACCAGGTCGTTGCAGATCCGGGCCCACACCGAGGAGACGGCGAAGTCGCCGACGTGGTGGGCCATGAAGCTGGCGCGCGGCGAGAAGACCGTGAGGTCGCTGCCGCGCTCGTCCATCAGCCGCAGCTGGTTGCCCTCGATCGCCGCGCGCAGGTCGTCGTCGGTGATGACCAGCTCGGCGGGGTCCGGGACGGGGCCGCGGCCCTCGACGGCGGCGATCTGCCGCTCGCGCCACGCGGCGAGCTGCGGCGGGGCGGTGGTGAAGTGACCGTGACAGTCGATGATCATGGGGAAGCCTCGTGTTGCGTCGTGTGCGGCGGGGTCGGCGGAGTCGGCGCGGGGTCAGTGGTCCCGGGCGGGCCAGCCGGTGTACTGCTCGGCCAGGTAGGCGCGTCCGGCGCGCGTCCCCACCACGTTCTCCAGCTCGCCGAGCTGACGCCGCAGGTCGAACGCGGAGGCCCCGGGCGAGGTGTGGAGCAGCCGGGTCATCCAGTACGAGAAGTTCTGCGCCCGCCAGACCCGTTGGAGGGCCCGCGGCTGGTACTCGTCCAGGGCGCGCCCGCCCTCGCCGCCGAGGGCCCGCGTCAGCACGTCGGCGAGCACCTTCACGTCGTGCAGCGCCAGGTTGAGGCCGCGGGCGCCCGTGGGCGGGACCGTGTGCGCGGCGTCGCCGGCCAGCAGCAGCGAACCCCAGCGCATCGGCTCCTGCACGAAGGAGCGGAACCGCAGCACCGTCTTGTCGATGACGGGCCCCTCCTTCAGCCGGAAGCCGTCCTCCCCGGCGACCCGCGCCTGGAGCGTCTCCCAGATCCGGTCGTCGGACCAGGCGTCGACGGACTCGTCCGGGGCGCACTGGAAGTACATCCGCTGCACGGACTCGGTGCGCCGGCTGATCAGCGCGAAACCGTGCTCGGAGTGGGCGTAGACCAGCTCGGGCGCGCTCGTCGGCGCCTCGGCGAGGATGCCGAACCAGGCGAAGGGGTAGTCCTTGACGTACCGCGTCCGCCGGTCCTCCGGCACCAGGTCGCGGCACATGCCGCGCGAGCCGTCCGCGCCGACGACGTACCGCGCCCGGATCTCGTGGCGGGCCCCGTCGGGCGTCGTCCAGCGCACCCGCGGGGCGTCGGTCGTGACGTCGAGGACCTCGGTGTCGCGGACCCCGAAGTGGACCGTGCCGCCGTCGCGTTCGCGGGCGTTCGCCAGGTCGGTGAAGACGTCGGTCTGGGGGTAGAGCCAGGTGGACGCGCCGACGAGCTCCTTGAAGTCGATGTGGTGCGCCCGTCCGGCCGTCCGGATCTCGATGCCCTCGTGCTCGCACCCCTCCCGCAGGATCCGGTCCGAGACCCCGGTCTCGACCAGGTCCCGGGCCGCGTCGGCCTCCAGGATCCCGGCCCGCTGGGTGGTCTCGATCTCGTGGCGCGTGCGGGTGTCGACGGCGATCGCCTCGATCCCGGCGCGGCCGAGCAGGTGCGCCAGCATGAGGCCCGCGGGCCCCGCGCCGACCACCGCGACCGGGACCGGGACGACGGAGTCGACGGGGACGTCGGCCATGGCATCTCCCAAGCAGCTGTGAACGTTTCGAACGGCTCGAACGCTGTCAGCCTGCCCAGCCCCCGGTCTGCGGCGTTTCCGTCAGGCGGAAGCCGGTCCGGAACTCATTCCGCCGTCCGCGCGCGCCTGCCGAGTTCGTCGGAGATGCCGTACGCGGCCCGCAGCAGCGGCTCGCGCAGCGTGTGCGCCCTGCCCGCGCCCTCCGCCGTGAACACGATCCCCAGCGCGGCGCTCACCGGCCCCGCCCGCCCGATCCGCACCGGTGTGGCCACCGCCACCGTGTTCTCCGACAACTGCCGGTCGCTGACGAAGACCCGCTCGCGCCGGATCCGGTCCAGCTGCGTCCGCAGCGTCCTCGGATCGGTGACGGTGTGCCGGGTCCACGCCCGCTGCGGAGAGTCGAGGACCTCCTCCTGGATGTCCCTCGGCGCGTGCGCCAGGAGCACCCGCCCCATCCCCGTCGACCCCACCGGGAAGCGCGACCCGACCCCCGTCAGCAGCTCCACCGACCGGTGCCCGGCGATCCGCTCCACGAACACCAGCTCGGTGCCCTCGCGCACCGCCAGCTGCACGTTCTCGTGGGTCGCCTCGTACAGGTCCTGCATGAACGGCAGCGCCACGTCCCGCAGGATCTGCGTCCTCGGGCACCCCGAGGCGATCTCCCAGAGCCGCAGCCCCACGTGCCACGACCCGTCCTCGCCCCGCTCCAGCGCCCCCCAGTCCGCCAGCTCCCGCACCACCCGGTGGGCGGTGCTCAGGGCCAGGCCGGTGCGCTGGGCGATCTCCGATAGTGTCTGCGCGGGGTGCTCGCGGTCGAAGGCCGCGAGGACCTCCAGCACCTTTCCTGCCGCCGTGCTCCGGGTCGTGCTCACGCCGCCAGTCTCGCAGACCCGCGTCGAGCCACCGGGCCGAGCGTGCCGAACCCCTCCCTCCCGCATCCCACACCGACATCACGACCGAGGAGTCGACGTGCACCGTGAACTCGTGGGGCTGTCCTCGATGGCGACCCGGCCGATACTCGCCGACCTGTGCGAGCACCTCCGGCTCGTCCACGGGACGCCCGTACGCTTCGAGTCGGCCGGCGGCGTGGAGGTCGCCCGCCGCGTCCGCGAGGGCGCCGTGGCCGACCTCCTCGTCCTCGCCGCCGGAGCGATCGCCGCCCTGGAGCGGGAGGGACACCTCCTCCCCGGCACGGTCCGCCCCCTGTGGATCTCCCAGGTCGTCGCCGCCGTCCCGGCCGGCGTGCCCGCGCCCGCCCTCGACACCGTCGACGACCTGCGCGCCGCCCTGGCCTCGGCGGCGCGCATCGCCCACTCCACGGGCCCCAGCGGTACGGCGCTGGTCGAACTGCTCCACCGCCTCGGCCTCGCCGACGCCCTCGCCGGCCGCCTCGTCCAGGCCCCGCCGGGCGTCCCCGCGGGCAGCCTCCTGTCCTCCGGCCGCGCCGACCTGGCCTTCCAGCAGCACAGCGAACTGATGGACCTCCCCGGCGTCACCGTCCTCGGCCCCCTGCCGGGCGACACGGCCATCACCTCGCTCTTCAGCGCCGCGGTCCCGGCCACGGCCCAGGACCCGGCCGCCGCCCGGGCCGCCCTCGGCCTCCTCGCCACCGAGGAGGCGGCGAGGCTCGCGGCGGCCCGGGGGATGGACGCCGTGCGGGGCTGAGCGCCGGGCCCGCCCGGGCGCCCCCGCCCGCCGGCCGCCTCAGCGGCCGTCCCGGAACACCCGCAGGTCCGACACCTCGAAGGACATCGCGTCGGTCTCCGGACCGGGCGCGGGGTGGTAGCGGCCCGCGCAGACGGAGAGGTTGACGATCAGGAAGGCGTGCCAGGACCGTCCGACGCCCCGCCCGTCCGCGAAGACCTCGGTGCCGTTCACCCACCACACCACGGACCGCGCCCCGAACTCCGTCCGCAGGTCCACCCACCCGCCGGGCCGTACGGCGGGCGACCGGTGGTAGCGGTGGGTGCCCCGCACCCGGTTGGAGAGCTCCAGCAGGTCGGGGTTGTCCGGGTGGTACTCGAAGACGTCGACCTCCTGCCCGCCGTCCCGCCACGTCCAGATCGCCGGCCAGGCCCCCGTCTCCACCGGCAGCCGCACCCGGGCCTCCAGCACGTCGCCCGCCCGCACCTCGAACCCGTCGGCGCTCCCCTCCGTCGTGAGCAGCCCGCTGTCCCACAGCCCGTCCCGGCGCCGGGTCGCCCGGAAGACCCCGGAACGGCAGTACGCGGGATCGTCCACCAGGTGGTCGAGCTTGTTGTCGAGCGGGTTCACCGGCCCGCCGTCGGGATAGGCCCAGGAACGCCCGGCGACCCACTGCGCGGACGACCCGAAGTCGGCGGTGAAGACGGGCTCGTCTGACCGCGGGGGGTGCGGAAGGGACATGGAGGCTCCTCACTGCGGGGAGGACGACGGACACCGGATGGCTCCCCGCTCTCGCGCGGGCCATGCGGAACCGTCGCTTCCTGTCCAGAACTCGTCACGGCCGCCGTGGACCGGCGCGGCCGCTCACGCGGGGACCCGGTCCCTCTCGGCCTCGCCCTCCGGTTCGGTGACGGCCGTCAGCCGCCGTACGCCGGGGACGAGGAGGAGCACCAGGGTGGCGGCGGTGATGCCGGCGCAGGAGATCCACAGGACCCGGGACGGGCCCAGCCGGTCCGCGACGGTGCCGGCGAGGACGTAGCCGAGGGGGACGAGGGCGGTCTCGCCGAGCATGATCAGGGAGGTGACGCGCCCGATGAGGCGCTCGGGGACCTGCTGCTGCTTGGCCGTCTCGAAGAAGACGACGGCGAGTTCGAGGCTCAGCCCGCTGAGGAGCATGGAGCCCAGGAGCAGGGGGAGGGGGTGGTCCCCGGCCAGCACGGCCAGGGGGAGCGGCCAGACCAGCTGCACCAGGACGCACGCCAGCATGAGGCGGCGCGGGCTCCAGCGCAGGGCGACGAGCGAGCCGAGGACCATGCCCGCGGAGAAGGCGGAGACCGCCCAGCCCCAGGAGGCCGCCCCGCCGTCCCGTGCCGACAGGGTCAGGGGCCCCAGCAGCTGGTAGCCGGCCAGCCACAGGGGGACGGCGACCGTCCCCGAGAGCGCGTAACCCCACATCCAGGGGCGGCTGGTGAAGGCCCGCCAGCCCTCCCGGCCGCCGCGCAGCAGCGGAGTCCGGCCGGCCCCGCGGGCGGGGGCGGCCACCCGCAGGCCGGTGAGGATCAGCGCGCAGGCCGCGAAGGAGGCCGCCGCGACGAGGAGGACCTGGCCGAATCCGTACACCGCGCCCAGCAGGGAGCCGAGGCCGGGGACCGCGATCCGGGCCAGGTTCAGGACGAGACGCAGCGAGGCGTTGGCCTTCTGGAGGGCCGCCGCGGGGACGAGCTGGACCATCAGCCCCTGGAAGGCCGGCTGCACGCCGGCCGTGGCCGCGCCGGTGAGGGCGGCGGCGACCGCGAACATCCAGACGGCCGACCGCTCGGGGGCGGTGACCAGGACCGTGCCCATGACCGCCTGGACGACGGCGAGGGCGCCGTTCCCGGCCGTCGCCAGCCGCCTGCGCGACACCCGGTCGGCGAGCACGCCGCCCACCGGCAGCAGCACCGTCTGCGTCAGGATCGAGCACGCCAGGACCAGCCCGGCCGCGAATCCGCCGGCGCCGGTCCCGAGCACCGCGAACGCCATGACGACGTTGACCAGGTTGGTGCCGGCGGTGGACACGCCACGGCCGGCGACGTACCGGACGTACGGTCCGCGCCAGTCCGGGGACGGCGCGGTGGAGGGGCGGCTCATGAGGAACGCTCCGATGCGGAAGGGCCTTGCGAGGTGCCCGCGCATCCTGCCACCGCCCCGCCCGCGCCCGGTACCGGCAGATCCGGCCACGCCCCCTCCCGCGCGGCGGCGGCCCGGGAGCCCCCGGCCGCACCTCCGCGCCGCGGACGGGGGCCGGGGCTCAGTGCCGGACGAGGCAGAACGGATGCCCGGCCGGGTCGGCGAGCACCCGCCAGCCGCGCTTCCCGTCACCGCCGTCGAGCACCGTGGCCCCCTGGGCGACGGCTTCCGCCTGGGCGAGGTCCAGGTCCTTGACGCCCAGGTCCAGGTGGAACTGCTGGGGGTGGTCGGGATCCGGCCAGCGCGGCGGGCGGTGGTCCGCCACGCGCTGGAAGGCGAGCACGAGACCGCCCCCGGTGTGGAGCGTCGACCAGTCGTCGTCCAGGGACCACCGGGGGTCGGGCCGGTCCACCACCCCGCCGAGCAGCGACCGGTAGAACCGCGCGAGTTCCCCGACGTCCGGACAGTCCAGCACCACGCACTGCAGTTCGGCGATCATGAGGGGCAGCGTAGAGCAGCCGCCCCCGCCCGCCCACGGCCCGGCCGCGGGCGCGGGGACCTGCCCGGCCTCGTCGACGATCCCGTGCCCGACGACCGCGACGGACGCGACGACGCCCCCGGCCCCTCCCCGGACGCTCGCCTCCGTGAGGACCGTACGCACGGGGACGCCGAGCGCCGCCGACGCCTCCGCGTGGCCCGGCTCCGCCCGGACGGCCGGCCCCGGCACCTCGCCGCCGCTCCGCCGCCGCTCCCGCTACTCCTCCGGGTCGGAGGGGCGCGACGCCTCCTGGGCGGCCATGACGGCGTCGCCGTGTTCGAAGGCCCAGGCGCCGAAGGCGTCGATGGGGGCCAGCAGGGTCCGTCCGAGAGGGGTGAGTCCGTAGGTCACCCGGGGCGGTGCGCCGGGCTCCCGGTGCCGTTCGACCAGGCCGTTGAACTGGAGCCGGCGCAGGGTCTCGGTGAGGACCTTGGAGCTGATCCCCCCGATCCGCGCCCGCAGTTCGACCGGGCGGCGGGGGCCGTCGCGCAGCGCCCAGAGCACCACCGCGTTCCAGGTCTGGGAGAGGATGTCGAAGGCGAGGCGGGCGCGGCAGTCGGCGAGGAACGGGTCTTCGGTCACGTACCAGATGGTGCCTGACGGACCTTCTAGCGTCGGAACGCACGTCCGTGAGCAAGGGCGTGACGGACGATCGGAGAGGCGGCACACGCATGAGGATCGGTGTACTGGGAACGGGCGGCATGGCCGACGCGCTCGCCACCCACTGGGCGCGGGCAGGGCACCAGGTGACCATCGGGGGACGGGACGCGGAGAAGGCCCGGCGGCTCGCGGACCGCGTCGGAGGGGGCGCGGCGTCCGGCCCGCCGGGTGCGGCGGCCGCGTCCGGCGCGGTGGTGCTCGTCGCGCTGCCCTTCGGCGCGGGGGCGGAGGCCGTACGGGAACTGCGCCCGGCCCTCGCGGGGAAGGTGCTGATCGACTGTTCCAACCCGCTCGGGCCCGGCTTCCGGCTCCTGACCGGGGGCGGGCCTTCCGCGGCGCGGCTCCTGGCGGACGCGGCGCCGGAGGCCCACGTGGTGAAGGCCTTCAACCTCTGCCACGTGGACGTGTGGCGCATGCGTCCGCCCGTCTTCGACGGCCGCCCCCTGGCCGTGCCGGTCTGCGGCGACGACGAGACGGCCCTCGCCCGCGTGCGCGCCCTGGTGCGGGACACGGGCTGCGAGCCCGTGTCGGGCGGCGGCCTCGACCGGGCGGGGCTCCTGGAGGCGACGGCCGCGCTCTTCATCGGCCTGTGGGTGGCCGAGGGCGCGGACGCCCAGGCGATCGCCCCGCCGCTGGCGTACGCGACGGGTCCGGCGCGGTAGCGGCGCCCGGCCGCCCCTCACGCGGGGGCGGCCGCGGGCGTGACGGCGGGTCACGCGTCCTGGGGGGAGGGCGTTTCGGGGCGCAGGGCGGTGGACGTCCCGTGCGGTGCCGGGAGGGAGTCGAGCCAGGCCAGGACGCGGGTGCCTTCGCGGGTCATGACGGACGGGTCGCGGAGGGCGTTGGCCATGAGGGACATGCCCTGGTAGGCGGAGACGAGGGTGAGGGCCAGGTCGTCGGGGTCGGGCAGGGCCAGCGCGCGGAACTGCCGGGCCGCCCAGTCGAGGAGGCGGCGGATGACCGTGCCGGCCTCGGCGTCGAGGGTGCCGTCGGCGCGCTTGTCCAGTTCGACGGCGAGGGTGCCGGTGGGGCAGCCGTAGCGCGCGGCCGTGTCGCGCTGGGCGATCCAGCCCTCCACGAGCGCCTTGAGGCGGTCGCGCGGGTCGGTGAGCCGGTCCAGGCGGGCGGTGAGCTCGTCCAGGTGCGAGCTGTGCTCCGAGAGGGCGGCCAGGACCAGTTCGTCCTTCGTCTTGAAGTAGTAGTAGACGTTCCCGACGGGCACGTCCGCCTCGCGCGCGATGTCCGCGAGCGTGGTCCGCTCGACTCCCTGCTCGTGCAGGACCCGGGCCGCCGCCGCCATCAGGCGCCGGCGCTTCTGGGACGCCTGTTCCCGTCGGTTCACTGAGTTGGTCACCCGACTGACTATAGACAGCCCGGGGTGGCGGCGTGCTACGGTCAGTCCAGTTAGTCAGTCGGCTAACTCACTCACTTCAGGGGGTTCATGATGATCACGGTGACGGGCGCGACCGGCAACATCGGGCGGACGCTGGTGGAGCTGCTGGCCGGTGCGGGAGAGGAGGTCAGGGCCGTCTCGCGGCAGGCCGCCCCGAGCGCCGGCCCGGTGGCCGGCGTGCACTGGGTCCGGACCGACACCGGCACCGCCGGGGGGCTGCGGACGGCCGCCGAAGGGGCCCGCGCCCTCTTCCTGCTGCTCGGCGGCGAACTCAACAGCCACGGCGAGGACCCGGCCGGCCTCGTCGGCGCCGTGCGGGACGCCGGGGTCGAGCGGATCGTCCTCGTCTCCTCGCAGGTCGCCGCCACCCGGCCCCACGCCGCCTCGCACGCCCGCCTGCGGGAGTTCGAGGGCGCCGTCCGTGCCTCCGGGCTCGACTTCACCGTGCTGCGCCCCGGCGGCTTCGCCTCCAACGCCTTCGCCTGGGCCGAGACCGTCCGCACCCGGCGCACCGTCCTCGCGCCCTTCGGGGACGTGGCCCTGCCGGTCGTCGACCCGGCGGACATCGCCGCGGTGGCCGCCGCCGCGCTGCGGGAGGAGGGGCACTCGGGCCGTACGTACGAACTCACCGGCCCCGAGGCGGTCACCCCGCGCCGGCAGACCGAGGTGATCGCGGAGGCGCTCGGCGAGGACGTGGCCTTCGTGGAACTGTCCCGCGCCGAGGCCCACGCCCATCTGGCCGGGTTCATGCCGGAGGAGGTCGTGAACGGAACCCTGGACGTGCTCGGCCTCCCGCTCCCCGAGGAGCAGAAGGCCGGCCCCGACGTGGAGACCGTCCTCGGCCGCCCCGCGGCCCCCTTCGAGGCCTGGGTGGCGCGCCACCTGCCGGCCTTCCGGTAGCCCCCGGGCCCGGACCCGCCGGCCCGGGCGGGCACCCGGGCGGCGGGCCGGGCGTCCTGGGCGGCACGGGACGCGAGAGGCGGGCGAGGGTGATGCGGAGAACGGCGGTCGCCGTGGTCACGGGGTGTGCCGTGCCGGCGGCGGCGTCCTGCACGGCGGGGGGCCCGGTGCCGTCGGCACCGGCGGCGGGGGCGGGGACGGCCGGAGCGAGTGGCCGTCCCGGGGCCGCGCCGCCCGGCGGGCGCCCGCGCCCGCGCGGAATGCGCTTGCGCGGTCCCCCCGTTCGCGCCAAGGTCGGCGGAGACCCACCGAGGCGGAGAACGATGACGACCCCCACCCCCCACCCCGGCGCGCCCGAGGCGCTCGACCCCCTCGACGGCGAGCTGGTCCGGGCCGCCGCGCACGTCGCCCGCACCCGGTGCCGCGGCGACCACCACACCATGGCCGCCGGGGGCGCGCCCCGGACGGCCGCGTCGTCACCGCGGTGAACGCCTACCACTTCACCGGCGGCCCCTGCGCCGAACTGGTCCTCATCGGCACGGCCGCCGCGCAGGGCGTCTACGAGCTGGACACGATCGTCGCCGTCGGCGACCGCGACCGGGGCGTCGTACCGCCGTGCGGCCGGTGCCGCCAGGTGCTCCTCGACTACTTCCCCGTCGTCAAGGTCCTCGTCGCCGTCGACGGCCGCGTCCGCGCGGTGCCCGTCGCCGAACTGCTGCCGGTCGGCTACGTCTGGGCCGACCACCGGCTCGGGACCGAGGGGGCGGACCAGGAACCCCCGGCGGGGCCGCTCACTCCGGGCGGCTGAACCGGCGGGTCGCCCACAGCAGGGCCAGTGCCCCGGCGGCCAGGAGCAGACCCGCTTCGAGGAGGAGCGGCGGCTGCCGGCCGGCCCACTCGACGCCGCCGGCCACCGCCTGCTCCGGGGCCCGCAGGGCGATCGGGCGGCGCAGCACGTCCACGCCGTACGCGAGCGGGTTCGCGGCGGCCAGCGGCTGGGCCCAACCGGGCAGGGAGGTCAGGGGGAAGAAGCCGCCGGAGAGGAAGAGCAGCGGCATCATCACCAGGCCGAGCAGCGTGTGGAAGGTCTCCGGCCGGCTCAGGCCCACGGCCAGCGCCAGGGAGAGCGCGGTGATGGTGAAGGAGGCCAGGACCATGCCCCCGAGGAGCAGGGCGAACAGGACCGGGTCGTACGGGAGGCCGACCGCGCCGGCCAGCGCGAGGAGGACCGCGCCCTGCACCGTGGCCACCAGGGTCCCGCCCGCGCAGCTGCCCAGCAGGAGGGTGGCGCGGCCGACCGGGGCCATCAGCAGTTCGCGGAGGTAACCGCTCTGCCGGTCCGTGATCAGACGGATGCCGACCATGATGGCCGGGGTCTGCACGGTCATCATCAGCATGCCGGGGAAGAGGTACGTCCGGTAGCCGACGCCCAGCGAGGCGGTGGGGATGAGCGCCGCCAGGCCGCCGCCCAGGACGAACAGGTACAGCACCGGGTGGAGCAGCATCAGCGCGGTGGGGGTGCGCTGACAGGCGAGGCGGAGCAGGTCGCGGTGGACCAGGGCGTGCAGGGCGCGCAGTTCGTGCCGGAGGCGGGGCAGCCGCTCGGTGCCGGTGCCGGTGCCGGTGCCGATACCGGTGCCGTCCGGTTCCGGCCGGGCGAGCGTGGTCATCGGCCGCCTCCGTCCGGGGCCATGCTGCGGCCGGTGTGGTGGAAGAAGACGTCGTCGAGGGTGGGCGGGGTCGCGGACGCGGCGTGCACGGCGATGCCGCGGGCCCCCAGGGCCGCGCACAGGCGGGGGATCCAGGCGCTGCCGTCGGGCACCCGCAGCCACAGCCCGTCCGCGTCGACGGTGACGGTCCGGTCCGGGGGCGCGAGCAGGCCGACGACCCGCCGGGCGGCCTCGTCGTCGCTCGTGCGCAGCGCCACCCGGTCGTCCCCGATCGCGGCCTTCACCTCCCGCGGGGTGCCCTGAGCCACCAGCCTGCCCCGGTCGATGATGGCGAGCCGGTCGCAGTGCTCCGCCTCGTCCAGGTAGTGGGTGGTGACGAACAGGGTGCTGCCGTGCCGGTCCCGCAGGTCCCGCAGGTGCTCCCGGACGCGGGCGCGGGCGTGCGGATCGAGACCGGTGGTCGGCTCGTCCAGGAACAGCACCCACGGGGAGTGCAGGAGCTGACGGGCCAGTTCCAGGCGCCGCCGCATGCCGCCCGACAGGGTGCGGACGGGGGAGCGGCGCCGGTCGGTCAGGTCGGCGAGGCCGAGGACCTCGGCCGTGCGGCGCCGGACCTCGCCGCGGCGGAGCCCGTACAGGCGCGCGTGGACCCGGAGGTTCTGCTCGGCCGTCAGGTCCGGGTCGAGGGCGCTGTGCTGGAAGAGCAGGCCGACCCGGCGGCGCACCCGCTCGGGCTCGCTGAGGACGTCGGCACCCGCCACGGTCGCGTGACCGGACGTGGGCCGGGTGAGGGCGCAGAGCATCGCGATGGTGGTGGACTTCCCGGCGCCGTTGGGGCCGAGGAAGGCGAAGGTCTCGCCCTGGCGCACGTCCAGGTCGAGGCCGCGCACCGCGTGGGTGGTGGCGCCGTCCGGGCCCCGGTAGCTCTTGACCAGGCCCCGCGTGCTGATGGCGGGCGCGGGCACGGAAGGGCCGGCACCCGGGTGCGGGGCGGCGGTGCGGGGGGACTCGTGGTCACCGGTGTGCAGCGGCATGGGCCTGGTCCTCGTCGATGGGGCCTCCCCCGGCCGCCGGCTGCCCCGGGACAGCCGGCGGCCGGGGGAGGCGGTGGGGACTACGCGCAGCTCACACCGATGCAGACGGTGTTGAGGAGCGTGAGCAGGCCGACGCACTCGCAGGTGCCGCCGAAGGGCGCCCCGTCGATGCCGACCGGGTCGGTCTCCGGGAGGGCGTGCAGGCGGGCGAGCAGGTCGAGGTCCTGGTTCTCCATGGCGTTCTCCTTCTCCGTGAGGACGTTCGTGCCGATTTCTTCTCCGCGCCGTTCCTCGGTACCGCGGCGGCGGACTCTCCGCCGCTCACACCGGCTGCTGGACCATCCAGTGCCGGGGCTCTTGGTGGCGCACCCGCAGGAGGAACGCCAGGATTCCGGCGGACCCGTCGCTCCAGCCCGTCGTGACGTCCCCGTACTCGTTGGGGAAGACGACGTGGGCGCCGCGGTGGGACCGTTCGGAGACGATGAGGCGGGCCAGGTCCCCGGCCCGCGCGCGGGGCGCCGGGTCGCCCGTCGCCTCGGCCAGGTCGAGGAGGAAGTCGCCGTTGCCCGCGAGGCCGTGGCACTGGGTGAGCGCGGCGCGCGAGGCCCGCTCGACGACGGCCCGTCCCGCGCGCCGGGCGAGGCCGCCGTACCGGTCGTCGCCGGTGGCCCGCCACAGCCGCACCAGGAACGAGCCGATGCCGGCCGAGCCGTGGCACCAGTACGGGGCCGTGGGCACGTCACCGGTCTGCGCCGGCCACTGGGCCGCCCCGTCCACGTCCACGGCGTGGGCCACCAGGAGTTCGCCCGCCGCCACGGCCAGCTCCCGGTCCTCCGGACGGCCGGTGACGGACGCGGCGGCGAGGAGGAAGCAGCCGATGCCCGCGGCGCCGTGGGCGAAGCCGAGGTAGCGCTTGCCCGCCTCCGTCGCGACGGCCTCCGCCGGGACCGGCCAGCTCGCCCCGGCCTCCTCGCGGCGCGCGGCGGCGGCCAGCCGGTCCGCCGCGTCGGCGACCAGCGCGGCGAGCCGCGGATCGCCGGTGCGCCGCCACAGGTGGACGGCGGCCAGGCCGCCGCCCGCGGTGCCGTGGGTGACGTCGTGGCTGGGCGTCGGCTCCTGCGGCGCCAGCGCCAGGGCCAGGGCGTGGTCCATGAGCGCCCGGTCGCCGAGGGCGCGCCCGGCGTCGTGCAGCGCCCAGGCGGTGCCCCGGGTCCCGAAGTGCAGGCCGGGGCGGCCCGAGCGGGTGCCGGTGCGGTCGGCGATCCAGCGGCCCGCGGCGGCGAGCGGACCGGGCAGACGGGGATCGCCGGTGAGCTCGAAGTACCGCGTCAGCACCGCGAGGACGCCGGCCGCGCCCTGCTGCACGGTGCACGGGTCGGTCTCGCCGGCCGTCGTGGACACCGGCCACAGCCGCCGCTCGTCGCCGGGCGTCATGGTGTCGACGAGGTGCCGGACGATCCCGGAGACGGCGGTCTCGACGGTCCCCTCGGTGACCCGTGCCGCCGGGGCGCTCCGGGGAGCGGGCGGGCGGGCCGCGTCCGTCCGCCGGAGGGCCCTGCGGGCCCGGGCCGGATCCCAGCGCCGGGCCGGGTCGTCCCGCATCAGCCCGAGGACCGACTCCCGCGCTCCGGCCGGGAGCCGTACGGAGACGGCGGCGGCGTCCAGCCAGTCGGCGAGCCGCTCCTCCGCGGGCCGGTCCGCCGGCTCCTCCGCCAGCAGGTTCGGCACCTTGCCCGCCAGCACGAAGCACAGGGTCGCGCCGAGGCTGTAGTAGTCGGCCGTCGGGGAGACGGGCGCGTCCGCCAGGCGCTCGGGGGCGCTGAAGCCGGGCGTCCCCACCCGGGTCGGGAGCGCGGCGTCGTCTTCCAGGACCGCGAGCTCCAGGTCGATGAGGCGCAGTTCCCCGTCCGGGCGGACCATCACGTTGCCGGGCGTGAAGTCGCGCAGCACGCAGCCGCGGGCGTGCGCCGCCGCCACCAGGTCCACGAGCCGCGCGACCTGGTCCGCCGCCTCCGCCGCGTACCGCTCGCCGCCGGCGTCGCGGAACCGCTCGGCGACCCAGGTCCGCAGCGGCACCCCCGGCACCTCCTCCTGCGCCAGGAAGAGGTGCCCGCCGTGTTCGAACAGCGCCAGCGGTTCCGGCGCGAGGCCCGTGCCCCGCAGCTTCTCCAGGGTCCGCGCCTCGGCCCGCAGCCAGTCGCGGACGTCGCAGCCGGAGGCGTCGGCCTCCACGTGCGGGCGGGTCTCCTTGATGACGACCGGGGCGCCCGTGCGGACGTCGCTGCCCCGGTAGACACCGCCCTTGTTGGTGTGCCGGATCGCCTCCCGCACCGAGAACCGGCCGCCGACCACCACGGGCCGGGGCGCGGCGGGCGCCGGGACCGAGGGGGCGGGCGGGGCGGGGAACGGGCTGACGGCCCACTCCGGCGGCGTGTACCGCCCGGTCCGCCGGTCCTCCACCGGATTGCCGTCGGGGTCCTCGAAGTACCAGACGAGCAGGCCGTCCTCGGACAGCCGCCGCAGGCCGACGAAGGCGCCGTACCGGTAATGGACCAGGCTGTCCGCCGCGTACTGCTGGTCGGACAGGATCCGGGGACCGGCGAGCCCCGCCGTCGCCCGGTGCAGCTCCCCGGCGATCCGGGCCGCGTCGGCGTCGGAGCGCGGGTACACCGTCAGGAACTTGCCGGAGCTTCCGCGCGGCGTGGCACGGGAGTTGAGCGCGCTCACCCGCTCCAGCGACCGCGCGAACTTGAACCCGGACGCGTCCCGCAGCAGCACGTCCAGGGCTTTCACGAGGACGGCGGGCGCGGAGGCGGCCGTCGCCGACAGGTGCAGCTTCCATCCCTGCCGGCGCCGCTCCCCGGACCTGGGTGCCAGCCGGCACCACATGTCGTCCGACTCGGTCGTCCACCGCTCGCCCGTGCCCGTGGCGCGCAGTGCTCGGTGGAGGAGGTCTTCCAGTACGGCTTCCGGTACGGCTTCCGTGGCGTGACGCGTCATGCCCATCCCTCTCAACGGTGAGAACCGCTGGCGGGAACGTGCCCTGCGCACGTGTCGGACCCACATACCGGGGGCCGGATTCACCGGTTCCGCCGAGCGCGCGCCGGAGTTGTCCCACCGTGAGGTGCGACCGGCGCGGAACGGCGCGCGGCCGCGCACCCGGGGGAGCCAACGGCCTTGCCGGAACGAGAACTTGCTGGTCGCGGGCGGTGCGCGGGCCCGTCGCCGGTGCCGTCGTTCCAGGACTTCGTCAGGACCTCGCCGGAACTCCGTCAGGAACCCGGGGACGCGGCACGGGCTCGGCGAGCACGCGTCACGCACTCCCCGCGGCCGTCAACTCCCCTCCAGGAGGCGCTCCGTGATCCGCGCCGGATGCCCGTGACGGCGGCGTACCGGTCGGCGACGGCGCAGGGGGAGACCGTCGAGCCCGCCGCCGTGGCCGAGCGCCGCGCCGTCCCGGTCGTGGGCGAGCCGGAGGACGGCTCCGGCTCGCCGGCCGCGTCGAGACCGTCACCCGCGGGACCCGCCCCGCGAGCTCGTGCGCGAATCCCTCACCGCGCTCACCGCGCCCTCCACGGGCCGCCTCGGGCCCGCTCCCCGGAGGGCTGCCGTTCCCGCTCCCGCGGCCCCTCGTCGGCCGGCGGGCCGGCGGTCCCGTCGCGGCGTCCGGCGGCGGCCGCCCCGAGCCCCGCGGCGAGCGACACCAGACCGCCGATCACGAACCCCCAGCGCACGCCCCAGCGGTCGGCGAGCGCGCCCACGAGCAGCGCCCCCAGCGGGGTCGACCCCTGGAGGATCAGCGTGTACAGGGCGAGGACCCGGCCGCGCAGCTCGGGCGGCACGCCCAGCTGGACGCGGTGGTTGGCGGCCTGCACGAAGAAGATCGTCGCCCCGCCGGTGAGGAACAGCAGCACCAGGGACAGGGCGTACGACGACGTCATCCCGACCGCCGTCTCCAGGACGCCGAAGGCGACGGCCCCGCCGGCCACCAGCCGCGCGGAGGGGCGCCCGCTCCGTACCGTCGTCGCCAGCGCCGTGACCAGCGACCCCGCCGCGAACACCGCCGTCACCACCCCGAAGGCCGAGGCTCCGGCGTGGTGCACCTGCGAGGCCAGCAGCGGCAGCGTCAGCTGGAAGTTGAGGCCGAACAGCCCGATCACCGCCACCAGCGTCAGCGGCACCACCAGATCGAAGCGGCCCGCCGCCCGCAGCCCGTCGACCACCCGCACCCGGTCGCCGCGCCGCCGCTCCGGGCCGGTCCCGCCCCGCATCAGCCGCAGGGCGACGACGGTGGCGGCGTAACTCGCCGCGTTCAGCATCATCACCCAGCCGACGCCGGCCACCGAGATCAACAGCCCGGACAGGGCGGGCCCCACCACCCGGGCGACGTTGAAGTACGCTGCGCTGAGCGCCGAGGCGTTGGGCAGCAGTTCGGAGCCCACGAGCTCGCCGACGAACGCCATCCGCGCCGGCACCTCGACCGAGTTCACCACCCCCAGCCCGCACGCGAACACGTACACGTGCCACAGCCGGACCGCGCCCGTCACCACCAGCACCGCGAGCACCAGCGCCAGCGCGCACGACAGCACGTTCGCCACGGTCAGCAGGGCCCGCTTGTCGTACCGGTCGGCGAGCCGTCCGCCGTACAGCGTGAGCAGCAGGACGGGCGCGAACTGCAGGGCCGTCACCGTCCCCAGGGCGCTCGCCGACCCGCCGCTGAGGCCGAGCACCAGCCAGTCCTGCGCGACGACCATCATCCACGTGCCGGCCACCGAAACGATCTGGCCGAGCACGAACAACCGGAAGTCCCGGACGCGCAGGGCCCGGAAGACCCCGCCCACGGCGGCGCTCACGGGACCGGCACCGCCCGCCCGCCGCCGGCCGCCGGGCGCTCCTCCGGGAACACGAAGACCCGGAGGCGGTACGCGCGGGCGGCCCGGCCCGGACCCACGGGGTGCCCGGCCCCCGCCGGCCGGTCCAGCGGGACCCGCGGCGCCAGGGCCGGCCGGCCCGTCGGACCGGCCACCCCCTCGGGCCCGTGCCGCCACCACGCCTCGTGCCCGGTGAAGGCGCACCGCACCCGCACCGGCACCCGCACCCGTCCGAGGACCCCGGCCCCACCGGCCGCCCGACCGCCCACCGACTCCCACTCCCGCCCCGGCATCTGCGCCGCCCTCGACCGGCCGGCGCGAAACGTGCCCGGAGGATAGGACCCGGAGCTCGGGTCCCGGTCGAGCCCGCGGGCGCGGTCGAGCACGGGCCGCGGCCGCCGACGCGTTCGGCGCGGTCCCCGGCGCCGTCGTCCGCGCCCGGCAGTCCGGCGGCGCCCCCTTCGGCGACGGGCTCGACAGCGCCTTCGTCACGGCCTGCCCCGTCGCCTCGGCCACCGCCGCCGTCGGCGCCGGCCCGTGGCCGGCGAACCCCGAACCCGCACAAGTCTCCGCGCCCCCTCGACCCCCGCCTTGACCTTGACACGGTGACAAGCCTTTGACTGCCCCTCCAGGAGGTGGTCCCGATGACCATGACGTACCAGGACGAGGACGTGCGGCGCGCGCTGCGGGCACTGGCGGACGAGCGGGCGTCGGTGCGGCTCAAGGCCGCCCTGGCGGTCGGCACGACGCCCGACGCCCGGTTCGTCGAGCCGCTCGTCGAGCGGTGCGCGGTGGAGCCCGAGTTCTTCGTCCGCGACATGCTGACCTGGGCGCTGACCCGCCACCCCGAGACCCTGACGCTCCCCAGGGTGCTCGCCGAGCTCCGCTCGGAGCGCCCGCGGGCGCGGAGCCAGGCCCTGCACACGCTGTCCAAGATCGGGGACCGGCAGGCGTGGCCGGCGATCACGCACGCCCACCTGACCGACACCGACGACGAGGTGGCCCGGACCGCCTGGCGGGCGGCGGCCCTGCTCGTGCCGGACGGCGAGGAGCCCGCGCTCGCCGCCGTGCTCGTCACCCAGCTGGGGCGCGGCGAGCGGGCGACGCAGCTCAGCCTCAGCCGCGCGCTGACCGGGCTCGGCGACGTGGTCCTGCCCGCCCTGGACACCGTGGCCGGGCACCCCGACCCGCGCGTGCGCGCCCACGCGCTCGCCACCCGGCGGATCCTGACCGACCCCGACACCGGATTCGAGTACGCGATCGAGGAGGCGAAGCGCGCCGTGGCGCTCGACGGGGCCCCGGGGAGGGACACTGGGGCGTGCTGATCGGTGAGGTGGCGCGGCGCTCCGGCGTCAGCGCGCGCATGCTCAGGCATTACGAGTCGCTCGGACTGGTGCGGCCCTCGGGCCGTACCGGCTCCGGCTACCGCGAGTACCGCGACGAGGACATCCGGCGGATCTTCCACATCGAGGGCCTCCGCTCCATGGGGCTGTCGCTGCGGGAGATCGGCCGCGCCCTCGACGACCCCGGCTTCACGCCCGCGCAGCTCGTCGGCGACCTCATCGAGCAGACCCGGGCCCGCATCGAGGCCGAGACCGAACTGCTCACGCGGCTGCGCCGCATCGACGCCGCCGAGCCCGCCAGCTGGGACGAGGCCCTGCGGGTCGTCGCGCTCCTCCAGGCCCTCGGGTCGACGAGCGAGGACGCCCGCCAGCGCGCCGCGCTGTCCTCGGGCGACGAGGTCCCCGTACCGGTCGAGGCGCTGGTCGAGGCCGCCCTGAGCGAGACGGAACCCAACGTCGCCGGCGCCCTCCGCTGGGCGCTGGCCCGCTCCGGCGACGGCGGCCCCGCCCTCCTGGCCCGGGGCCTCGACTCCCCGGCGGCCGCGGTGCGCGAACGGGCCGTGCGCACCCTCGCCGGACTCTCCGGGGACGAGGCGGCCGCCCTGCTCCGTACCGCCCTCGCCCATTCCGATCCCGTGGTCCGGGGACAGGCGGCCCTGGCCCTCGGCGGCCGGGGCGGGCCCGAGGCGATCCCGGTGCTCGTCGAGATGGTCGTGGACGGCAGGAACGACACCGACGCGGCCGACGCGCTCGGCGCCCTGGCCGTCGACGCGGCCAGGGCCGACGAGATCGCGGCCGGCCTCGTCGCCCGCCTCGCCCACGCCGCCACCGGGCCGCCCGCCCGGGGCCGCCTCACCCAGGCCCTGGCCGACATCCCCGGCCCCGTCGCCACCCGCGCCCTCGCGGACCTCACCCGCGACCGGGACCGCGCCGTCGCCCTGACGGCCACCTACCTCCGCCGGCTCCGCGCCGGCCGCTGACCGCCGGCGCGGGTGACCGGCCGGCGGCGAACGGCGGGGCGGCGGCGCCTTCTCCGCTCAGGCCCCCGCCGTGCCGCTCGTCTCCCAGGTGAGGTGCGGCGACAGGGCGTCCAGGAAGTCCGCCGCGTCGAAGAGCTCCCCGGCGGAGGCGACGCCGGCCGTGCGGGTCCGGCCGGTGAGGACGCGGTCCACCGCCTCGACGGCGAGCGGGGCGGTGACGGCGTAGATGTCCTGGCCCGTGGCCACGGCGCGCCGTTCGGCCCCTTCGGAGCGGACGACGACGTCGACGAGGAAGGTCTGCGCGGACCGTCCGCGCGCGTCGACCGCCGTGGGTCCCGTGCCGCCCGCGCCGGTGACGCCGCCCGCCGCCTCGGTCGACATGTAGGTGCGCACCGAGGGGACGGACAGATGGCTGGGGAGGGTGACGACATCGGCCATCGTGAACTCGCCGACGACGGCCCGCGGCCCCATCGGCTCGGGGAAGGGCCAGGTCAGCACGGGCAGTTCGTCGGTGTGGTACTCCAGCCGTCCGCCGGCGAAGCGGACCCGCCGCCCGCCGCGCCGCTCGGCGGAGACCTTCCCGGCGATCCGCGTCCCCTCGGTGGGCTCCCAGCCGCTCAGTCCGTACGCGACGTGCGCCTCGTCCGCCGAGGTCCAGTCGCCCATCGCGGCCGTGGCCAGCAGGTCGCCGAGGCCGCCGTAGAAGGCCATCGCGGGCACGATCACCGCGCCCTCGGTGCGGGCCCGGTCCGCGTACCGCGCGAAGGTGTCGGCGTTGGCCTCGATCTCGGCCGCCACGTCGACGTACGGGATCCCGGCCCGCAGCGCCGCCTCGATCACCGGGCCGGCCGTCGTCGCGAACGGCCCCGCGCAGTTGATCACGGCGTCCGCGCCGGCCAGCGCGCGGTCGAGCGCCGCCGGGTCGTCGACCGGCGCCGGGCGCGCGTCGGGTCCCGGGTGCTCCGCCGCCAGCGCCGCCAGCTTGCCGGCGTCCCGCCCGGCCAGGACGGGCACGAAGCCCCGCTCCCGCAGATGCGCCACCACGAACCGGCCCGTGTGCCCGTACGCGCCGTACACCGCCACCGTCCGCCCCGCCGCCATGAGGTCTCTCCCTGCCCGTACTTCGTCCGTTCGCATGCCTCCATCCTGGAATGGTTGAAGGCGCAACCGTGAGTGTCGGAAACGACGTGCCCCGTACACTTCCGGACATGACCTCCGTCGCGCTGGCCGTCACCGACGGCATGCTGCACTTCGAACTCTCCATCGCCCACGAGGTGTTCGGCTCCGCACCGGACGCGGTCACCGTCCCCTGGTACGAGCTGGCGGTCTGCGGGCCCGGCACCGTGCCCTTCGGCCCGTTCCGCCTGGAACCCGACCACGGCCTCGACCGGCTCAGGGACGCCGACACCGTGATCGTCCCCGGCTGGGCCGACGTCGACGCGGCCCCGCCCGCCGACCTGGTCGACGCGGTGCGCGCCGCCCACGCGGCCGGAGCCCGCGTCGTCTCGCTCTGCACCGGCGCGTTCGTCCTGGCCGCCGCCGGACTGCTCGACGGCAGGCGCGCCACCACCCACTGGGCGCACACCGGCGTCCTCGCCGCCCGCCATCCGGCGGTGGAGGTCGACCCCGACGTGCTCTACGTCGACGACGGCGATGTCCTCACCTCCGCGGGCAAGGCCGCCGCGCTCGACCTGTGCCTGCACCTGGTCCGCCTCGACCACGGTTCCTCGGTCGCCAACACCGTCGCCCGCCGGCTGGTCGTCCCCCCGCACCGGTCCGGCGGCCAGGCGCAGTTCGTCACCGCGCCCGTGCCCGCCCAGCAGGACCACCCGCTCACCGCCCTCTTCCCCTGGGCCGTGGAGCGCCTCGACCAGCCGCTGACGGTGGAGGACCTCGCCCGCCGGGCGGGCATGAGCTCGCGCCACCTGACCCGCCACTTCCGCGCGGCGACCGGCACCACGCCCCTGCGGTGGCTGCTGGCCCAGCGCGTCCGCCGCGCCCAGGAACTCCTGGAGCGGACCGAGGACGGCGTCGACGCCATCGCGACCGCGACGGGCATGGGCACCGCCACGACCCTGCGGCGGCACTTCAACCGCACCCTGGGCGTGCCCCCGGACAGCTACCGCCGCACCTTCCGCACCCGCGCGGCGGGACCGCCCGGGACCACGTGACCACGTGACCCCGGGCCCGCGGGCCTTCTGGTCAGTACGTCAGGATGCCGGGATCGGTGACGCCCTCCGCCCCCGTCTCCACGTGCCCGGCCAGGCGGCGCACGTAGTCGGCGTGCGCCGGAGAGGTGATCGTGACGTCGTACCACCTGCCGGAGGCCGACAGCGGCACCGAGTGGGTGACGGTCGCGCCCCGCGCCACCGTCAGGGTCCGCGGGTCGCCCGCGTAGGCGTGGGTGACGGTCACCGTCGTGGTGGCGCCGGCGTTGGTGAAGCTGAGGTCCAGGTCGCCGGTGGTGGCGTTGTGGCGGGCGGTGACCTCGGGGACGGCGGTCTTCCCGGGCGAGCGGAAGCGGCGCAGGAAGCCGTTGGGGCCGTGCACGGTGAGGTCGGTGGTGCCCTTGGAGTACCTGGTGTTCCAGGTGTCCGCGATCGACTTGCCCGCCTCCGTCGTGTACGTCCAGGGGGCGTCGGTGCGGTTGGCCGAGGTCACGTAGAACTGGGCGCCGGCGGAGGGGCCGCCGCCGAACGCCAGGCGGAAGGTGCCGGCCGCCGTGTCGGCGGAGCCGTCCACGTAAGGGGCGTACTTCAGCGGACGGGTGGGCTTGGCCCCCGGCTCCTGGCGCGGCATCGAGCCGACGGCCGGGGCGGTGGCCGGGAAGTCGGGGTGCCGGTCGCGGTCCGGCGGGTAGTACCCGGCGGTGGACGGCAGCGCGACGGGCCGCGGCTGCGCGCGGCCGAAGTCGAAGGCGGAGGTCAGGTCGCCGCAGACGGCCCGCCGCCACGGCGAGATCTGCGGCTCCCGGACGCCGAAGCGGCGCTCGATGAAGCGGATCACCGAGGTGTGGTCGAAGGTCTCGGAGCAGGTGTAGCCGCCGGTGGACCAGGGGGAGACGACGATCATGGGGACCCGGGGGCCGAGGCCGTACGGCCCGGCGACGTAGCCGGTCTTCCCGGGGAAGTGGTCGAGGGCGGTCGGGGCCGTCGACAGGCCCTGCGCGGCCGAGGCCGGGACGTACGGCGGGACGACGTGGTCGAAGAAGCCGTCGTTCTCGTCGTAGGTGAGGAACAGCGCCGTACGCGCCCACACGTCCGGGTTCGAGGTCAGCGCGTCCAGGACCTGCGCGATGTACCAGGCGCCGTAGTTGGACGGCCAGTTGGAGTGCTCGGAGAACGCCTCGGGCGCGGCGATCCAGGAGACCCGCGGCAGCCGGCCGCCCTGCACGTCGGCCCGGAGCCGGTCGAAGAGGCCCTCGCCCGCCTTGGCGTTCGTGCCGGTGCGGGCCTTCTCGTAGAGGGGATCGCCGGGCTGGGCGTCGCGGTAGCTGTTGAAGTAGAGCAGCGAGTTGTCGCCGTAGTTGCCGCGGTACGCGTCGTTGATCCAGCCCCAGGAGCCGGACGCGTTCAGCCCGTCGCCGATGTCCTGGTAGACCCGCCAGGAGACGCCGGCCGCCTCCAGGCGCTCGGGGTACGTCTTCCAGCCGTAGCCGGCCTCGGCGTTGTTGAGCACCGGCCCGCCGCCGGTGCCGTCGTTGCCGGTGTGCCCCGACCACAGGTAGTAGCGGTTCGGGTCGGTCGAGCCGATGAACGAGCAGTGGTAGGCGTCGCAGATGGTGAACGCGTCGGCGAGCGCGTAGTGGAAGGGGATGTCGTCCCGGGTGAGGTGCGCCATCGTCGCCTTGGTCTTGGCGGGTATCCACTGGTCGTAGCGGCCCTGGTTGAACGCCTTCTGGCCGCCCGCCCAGTCGTGGTTGAGGCCCTGGAGGAACTCCATGCCGAGCTTCGCGCTCTCCGGACGGAAGGGCAGGGTCACCTTCGAGCCGTCGGACTGGTGCCACACGGTCTTGCCGCTCGGCAGCGTGACCGGACGGGGGTCGCCGAAGCCGCGGACGCCCTTCATCGCCCCGAAGTAGTGGTCGAAGGAACGGTTCTCCTGCATCAGGACGACGATGTGCTCGACGTCCTGGAGCGTGCCCGTCGACCCCTGGGCGGGGATGGCGGCGGCGCGGGCGATGGACTCGGAGAGCGCGCTGAACGCGACGGCACCGCCGGCGAGCTGAAGGAACCGGCGACGATCGAGGTCGGCCATGGGGGAGTAGTCCTCCGGAGTACGAGCGGACGGGAGCGGACTGCCGGCCGGGGACCGGCGCGGAGCGCCCCAAGGAGAGCGCCCCGGAACCACCGGCCCACGACCGTCCCGTGACTTCCCGCTGTACGCCCGGGGAAATCCCCCGCGCCGGTCCGGACCGCTCCGGACCCCGACCGCTCCGGACCGCGCCGAGCCCCGGTCGCTCCGGGCCGGCCCGGAGCGACCGGGAGGGCCGCGTGCGGTCACTCCGGGGGCGTCCCGTCCGCGTGCCTCAGCTCCGCGAGGAGCTCGCTCTGCCCGACCAGGAGTTCCGTGAGGATGCGCCGCGCGGCCTTGAGGAGGTCGGCCACGTCTCCGCCGGCGAGGGCGTAGCTGACGGTGGCGCCGTCGCGGATGGAGATCACGATCCCGGACCGGCGCAGGACCGCGAGCTGCTGGCTGAGGCTGGACGGCTCGATGTCGATGTCCTTGAGCAGTTCGCGCACGGGGAGGGGCCCGTGCTGCAGCAGCTCCAGGACCCGGATCCGGACGGGGTGCCCGAGCATGCGGAAGAACTCCGCCTTGGCCTGGTACAGCGGCACCTGCATGCGACGACTCTCCCCCTGGGCCGGCCGGTCCGGACGCCGACGGCCGGACCTGCCGGAACCTTGATCCACGGCTGCGGCCATTCTCCCGCGTCCCGGCTCCCGCACGCCCTCAACTGATCACTTTCAGATGTGCCGAGTTGAAGAGTTCTTCAAGTAGAGGGTGTGCGGAGCCGGGAAACGGGAGGCCGGTCACAGCTCCAGGTCCGCCTCGATGCGCTTGAGCTGGTGCCTGGCCATGGCCAGGTTGGCCCGGCTCTTGTCCAGGACCATGTACAGGAACAGGCCGTTGGCGCCCCGCCCCGTGATCAGCCGGATGAGGTGGTACTGGCTGCCGAGGGTGATCAGGACGTCCTCGATGCCCTCGTTGATGCCCAGCATCTCCATCGTCCGGAGCTTCGCCCGGACGACGTCGGTGTTGCCGGCCGCGGCGACGGTCAGGTCGAGGTCCTTGCCCCCGCCCAGCGTCCCGAGGGCCATGCCGCTCGTGTAGTCGACCAGCGCGGCTCCCACACTGCCCTCGATGGAGGTCATCGCCTCCTTCAGAGACGTTTCCACACTCGCCATCAGTATGTGCTCCCTTGGTTCTCGACGGCCCCGGCCGGACGTCACGCCCCGGACCGGGTGGTGATCGCGGACGACTCCCACTAGACACCACGCGGGCGGAGGATGAGGGGCTTTCGGCGGAAGACGGTGCCCGGGGCATAGGACGGGGCGTCATTCCGGCCCCGGCACCGGCCGCTTCCGGGCGGGGCGCGCCGTTCTATGGTGGGCCGATGAGCACACACCCCATCGACCGGCCGGCCGACCTCGACGTGGTCCGGGACTCCTACGACCGCGTCGCCGACAACTACGTCGACATGGTGCTGACCACCGGGATCGGCGACATCCGCACCGTCCCCTGGCTCAAGGCGTCGATCGACGCCTTCGCCGACTCCGTGAGCGGACTCGGCCCGGTCCTCGACGTCGGCTGCGGGCCCGGCACCGTCACCGCCTACCTCGCCGAGCGGGGCCTCGACGTGTCCGGGGTGGACCTCTCGCCCCGCATGATCGAGAACGCGCGCCGGCTGTACCCCGCGTGCCGCTTCGACGTCGCCTCCGCCACCGACCTCCGGCTCGCCGAGGAGTCCCTCGGCGGCGTCCTCGGATGGTGGTCGCTCTTCAACCTGCCCCGCGACGTGCTCCCGCAGGTGCTCGCCCACTTCGCCCGCGCCCTGAAGCCCGGCGGCCACTTCATCACCGCGACCCACGTCGGCGACGGGGACCGGGTCCGCACCGAGGCCTACGGCGGAGTGCCCGTGCGGTGGACGACGCACCGGTGGCGCCCCGAGGAGTTCGTGGCGCTGATCGAGGCGGCCGGGCTGGACACGGTGGCCGAACTCCGCCTCCCCGCCGACGAGTCGACCGGGCCCGGCGTGGTGGTGATGGCCAGGCGGAACCGCTGAGGACGGCCGTTGTCAGTGGTGCCCACTAGTTTCGGAGGTGTTGCGAGAGACCGTTCCGACAGGGGGCTTCGATGACTGACGGCTGGGTGGGCACCGCGCTGCGGGTGGTGCTGACGGATGTCGACGCGGGAGTGGTGGAGGCCTGGCGCGCCGCCTTCGCGGACGTGCCCGGGATCGAGATCCGGCGCGGTTCCATCCTCGAAGAGGACGTGGACGCGTGGGTCACGCCGACGAACGCGGCGGGGCGGATGGACGGCGGCGTCGACGCCGCGATCAAGCGCCACCTGGGCGCGGGGATCCAGCTGCGGGTGCGGCGGGCGATCCGCGACCGGTTCGACGGGAGCATGCCGGTCGGCAGCGCGGTGTGCGTCCCGTCGGGGGCGACGGTGCCGCGCTTCGTCATCTCGACGCCGACGATGGTGACCTCCTCGCAGAACGTGAGCGAGACCCTCAACGTGGCCATGGCCTGCGCGGCGGCCTTCCAGGCCGTGCACCGGCAGAACCGGAAGGCGCCCGGCAGCATCCGCTCGGTGGCGCTGGTCGGGATGGGCGCCCGCACCGGCCGCGTCCCGGCCCGGGTGTGCGCCAACCTGATGTGGACCGGCTACACCCTCTTCCACGACCACTGGTTCCAGGACGACGACGAGCTGCGCGCCACCATCACCGCCCAGCTCGCCGCCATCGACCAGACCCCACCCACGACCCGGGTGCGGATCGTGCCGCCGGTCGGGACGCCTACGGGCGGCACACCGGCCGAAGGAGCAGCCGCCAAAGGGACAGTCGCCAAAGGAGCAGGTGCCAAAGGGGAAGCTGCCAAAGGAGCCGCCGCCAAAGGAGCAGGCGCCAAAGGAGCACTCGTCGAAGGGCACCCCTTCCGCCGCTGACGAGGCCGCTCCGGCCGACTCCGCGCCGCCCGCCGCCGGCACCGTCCACCCCACAGGCACGACCCCCGGGAGTTCCCCCGCCATGAGCGAAGCCACCGCCTCCGCGCCGCAGCCCGACCCGGACGACCCGCTCGCCCTCGCCGGACTCTTCACCGGCGGCGGCGAGCCGTGGCTGCCCGTCCTGAAGCCCGTCATCGAGGCCCGCGCGGACGCCGACCGGTTCATCGGCCCGGGCCGCAGCCCGCAGGTCGTCCCGGTCCGCGAGCTGACCTTCCAGGCGCTCAAGCCCCACCCGCCGCACAAGTGGAAGGTCGTCGTCTTCGGCCAGAACCCCTATCCGCGGCCGGAGAGCGCCACCGGCATCGCCATGTTCGACAACACCTTCAACGACTGGAAGGACAGCCAGTTCGGACGGGTCGTCAGCATCCGCTGCCTCATCAAGGCGGCCGCGATGTGGAAGTACGGCATCGTCAAGAAGACCCCGATCGCCGACGTCCGCGCCCTGCTCAAGGAGCGCGACACGGTCCAGCCGCCCGAGTGGTTCCAGGCCATGCTCACCCAGGGCGTCCTCCTCCTCAACGCCTCGCTGACCGCCAGCGGCGACGGTGCCATGGCCACCGACCAGCACACCGCCTTCTGGCGGCCCGTCGCCGAGCGGATCGTCGAGGAGATCCTGCGCGCCAAGCAGGAGGCCGAGGACCCGGAGGACCGGGGCGTCGTCTTCGCCTGGTGGGGCGCCCACGCCCGCAGCCTCAAGAAGACCGTGCAGCGCCTGGAGAAGAACTACCCGGGCGTCGAGGTCCGGCACATCGACCACGCCAACCCGGCCGCCCAGGGCGACCTGTTCTGCGACGGCGACCACCTCGCCACCGTGAACGACGCCCTGATGTCCCTCGGCGCCGACGCGATCGACTGGCTGCCGAGCAAGGGCTGGAACCAGCCCCCGGCCGGCCCCGCCACGGGTACGGGCTCCGCCGCGGGCCCGGGCGCCGGGTCCGCCCCGGACACCGACGTCGCCGCCCGCATGGGCGCCTTCATCGCCTCGACGATGGAGCTCCACCAGCTGTACCTGGAGCGGCTCACCAGCGTCCGCGACGAGGGCCACGTCCTGCCGCCGCTCACCGGCGTGTTCGACACCCCCCTGCTGCCCTTCGAGGAGGCCGTCGCCCCGGTCGCCCGGGTCCTGCGCGGCCTCGGCGGGCACATCGACCGCTCCCGGGCGTTCGGCAAGCTGCGCGCCGACGAACCGGCCGGTGCCGGGCTCTCCGCCGACGCCGTCGCCGCGCTCTACCTCTACACCTGCGAGTCCGGCTTCTACCGCACCATCAACGCGGTCCTCCGCTCGCCCGACCGCGCCCGCGTCGTGCCCTACCTTCCCTACCTCCGCCTGCTGTTCTCCGCGGTGGAGTCCCTTCCCGTCCGCACCGAGCCCCTGTGGCGCGGCGTCGCCCTGGACCTCCGCGGCCAGTACCCCCTGGGCTCGACGGTCACCTGGTGGGGCGTCTCCTCCTGCACCTCGGAACTGGGCGTCGCCCGCTCCTTCCTCGGCAGCCGGGGCAAGCGGACCCTCTTCGAGGTGACGCCGGCCCGGGCCGTGGGCATCCGCAGCTTCTCCGCCTTCACGGGCGAGGAGGAGTACATCCTCGCCCCCGGCACCCAGCTGGAGGTCACCGACGTGAAGGCCGACCGCGGCGGCCTGTGCACCGTCAGGCTGAGGGAACTGGACACCCGCCTGGTCTCCTGACCCACCCCCACCCCCGCCCGCCGCCCCACCCGTCACCCGTCACCGGCCGGGGTCACTCCGGCGCCGCCGCCGTGACCCCGAGCCGCTCCGCCAGGAACGCGATGATCTCGTCACGGGCCCGCAGGGTGGGGTGGCCGGCGGCGTCCACCAGATGGGCCGTGACGACGCTGTGGGCACAGCCGACGACCTCGCGGAAGAAGGGCGGCGGGTCGGTGTTCGCCACCTCGGCGGGCAGGACCCGGCCGTCGAAGGCGTCTCCGAGCAGCGCGCGGTACGCCGCGAACCGGCGGCCCGTGCACCAGCGGTCGCCGTCGAAGCGGTAGGCGAGCACCCGCAGCCCCTCGCGCCGGACGCGCTCGGCCACCGCCGCGGCGTCCTCCTCGCCCAGTTCGAGCCCCGCGGGGTCGTCGAGCGGCAGGGACGGATGGTTGACCACGGGCGCGACGACCGAGGGTTCGAGGGTCATCGAGAGCGCGAAGTTGCCGGTGAAGCACAAGCCGACGGCCCCGACGCCCGGTCCGCCCCGCTCGGCGTGCGCCGCCCGCGCCAGCCCCCGCAGCCACGCGACCACCGGGCTGGTGCCGCCGCCCGCGAACGCCCGGAACTCGGCGCTGACGCAGGCCCGCCGCATCACGGTCCCGGCGGCGTCGGCCAGGGGATAGGCCCCGTCGACGCCGAACAGGGACGGCACGTACACCGAGAGCCCGGCGTCCCGGATCCACCGCGCGAACCGGGCGACATCGGGACTGATGCCCGGCATCTCCGGCATGAGGACGACCGCGGGCCCGTCCCCGGAGACGTACACGCGCTTGCCGACCCCCTCCACCTCGACGTCCCTGCACTCGAAGTCGTCCAGCGGGTCGTCGTCCCGCCCCTGCGTCCGCATGGTTGCCATGACGGGAAGCATGGCGGGACGCTGTCCCCCGGTGAACCGGCGATATCGCCGGTTCACCGGGGAATACCGCCACTCCTCCCTCGCTCCCCGCCGCCCTCGTCGTCCACCGGAGACCCCGCATGAGCCCGCTTCGCGTGAGCGTCCTGGCCTACCCCGGCTGCTTCGCCTCGGAGGTGTACGGCGTGCCCGACCTCCTGACCATGGCCGCGCACGTCACCGCCGCCCAGGGACGGCCCGAGCCGTCGTACGAGACCTCCGTCGTCTCCCCGCGCAGGCGTGTGCACGCCTCCGGCGGCGCCCGCGTCGACGTCTCGGCGGTCCGCCCCTCCGACGTCCTGATCGTGCCCGGTTTCGACCTGCCGCCCGCCCTCGACCCGGACACCGTCCTCGCGGGACTCGCCCCGGAGATCGCCACGATCCGCGCCCAGGCGGCCGGGGGGGAGCGCCGTGGTGTCGATCTGCGTCGGCGCCTTCCTCCTGGCGGAGGCCGGGCTCCTCCGCGGCCGCGAGGCGACCACGTCCTGGCTGTACGCCGACCGCCTCGCCCGCCGTCATCCGGACGTCCGGGTCCGCGGGGAGAGCCTGGTGGTGACCGACCGGGGGGTGACGACCACGGCGGCGTTCAGCGCCATGCACGACTTCGCGCTGCGCCTCGTCCGCGACCACGACGGCCCCCGCGCCGCCCGCGCCACCGCGCGCGTCGCCCTCCTGGACGACACCCGCTCCACCCAGACCCCGTACGTGGACACGAACCTCCTCCCGGCGACCGGGCACGCCTTCGCGGCGACGGTCATGCGCCGGCTCGACCAGAACCTCGCCGCCCGCTACGACCTGCCGGCCCTCTCCCGCGAGTTCGGCGTCAGCACCAGGACCATGCTGCGCCGCTTCGGCGCCGAGACGGGCCGGACCCCGCTCGCGTACCTGCACGGCGCACGCGTGCGCAGGGCCGCCCACCTCCTGGAGACGACGGACCGCACCGTCGCCGCCATCGCCGGCGACGTCGGCTACCGCGACCCGGGAACCTTCGCCGGCATCTTCACCCGTCACATGGGGCGCCGCCCGAGCGCCTACCGGGCCACCGCCCGAACGGCCCCCGGAAGCGACGCGGAAGCCCCCCGTCCCTGAACGGCTCCCCGCCCGCGGCCGTCCTCGCCGCCGTGCCCGGCGGGGGGAGCGCCTGGACGACGACGCGTCCGCCGCCACCTCGGCCCCAGGAACTGCCGCGTACGGCCCGGCCGGTACGGCTTCTGCCGGCTCCTCCGCCGACCTCTCCTCCCGCCGCCGTCGAAACGCTCCACCCTCGGCCGGAGGCTGACGGACAGTCACGGAATGTGGCCGGAAATACATACGGGTGTCACCCGATGGGGCGAAGGGCGGGGTGAGGTGTAGACCCGCAGCACATGCCTACGTAGCGTGCCTGATCAATGAACGCCACTGATCACCGGAGGGGTGGCGTGCGGGTCAAGGGGGATCACGTGGACGGTAGTTGGATGGCGTCGGGGCTCTGCCGGGAGGCGGACGCCGAGGACCTGTTCGTCGAGGGGGCGGCCCAGAACCAGGCCAAGGAACTGTGCGTCGGCTGCTCCGTGCGCGCCGAGTGCCTCGCGTACGCGCTGGACCGGCGGATCGAGCACGGGGTCTGGGGCGGGATGACGGAGCGGGAGCGCCGCGCCCTGCTGAAGCGCCGGCCCACCGTCCGGGACTGGGCCGGGCTGCTGCGGGCCGCCCGTCGCGAGCACGCCGCAGGCACGGCGGCGGGCACGGAGCGGCGCACCGCCTGACCCGGGCGCGCCCGGCACGCGGCACCGACCCCCGGTGGGGGCGCGTCAGGAGGCGGGTGGGGCCGGGGAGGTGAGGAGCATGGTGTCCGAGCCGCCGTTGCGGCCCACGCGGACGAAGCCGAGGGAGGCGTAGAGGCGTACGGCGGGATTGCCGTCCTCGACGCTGAGGCTGAGCCGGGTGACGGGACGGGGCTGGTCGAGGGCGGACCGGACGAGCGCCGTCAAGAGCGCGCGGCCGTGACCGCGCCCGCGATGACCGGGCAGCACGCCGAGGGTCAGCTCGGGGACGTCCGGCGCGACGAAGCCGTAGCCGGGCTCGTCCTCGGGGAGGCGGCGGGCCCAGGCCGCTCCGATCGGGTCGCCCGTCCCCGTCTCGGCGACGACGCCGAAGTCGCCCTCGCGGGGCCAGCCGGCGAGGTAGCGGGCGGCGTACGGGTCGGCGGCGAGCCGCTCGGCGGTGAAGCGCTGTTCACCGGTCCAGTTGTACGCCTCCAGCAGGACGTCCCGGAGGAGGCCGGCGTCGTGGGCAGTGGCGGGGCGGAGGGGCATGGGGTCGCCTTCGGGGCAGGAGGGGGCCGGCCTCAGGCCGTCGGGAGCTGGAGGTGCCGGACGAGCATGAGGACGTTGACGGCCAGGGCGATCGCCAGGGCCGCGTTCAGGTAGGGGGCGGGGCGGGGACGGCCGCGCGCTGGCCACGGTACGGCGACGAGGGCGCCCAGCACGGTGATGACCACCGCGTGCGGACGCACGCTGTCGGTCCAGGCGATGCCGAGAGCCGCCTCGACGTCCGGATCGGTCAGGAGCAGGGCCATGGCCGCGAGCACGAGCGACACGACCGCGCGCACGACCGGCCCCAGGAAGGGAGGCCGCGCGGGGGCCGGTACGGCCGGGGGCCCCGGGGGCACGCCCGGCGCCGTCGGAGCCGCGGCGAGCTGAGCGGCGAGGTGCGCGGAGACGGAGGCGGAGGCGGGGTCGGAGGCGGAGAGCGGGGCCGGGACCGTGGGGTCGGGCGCCTCCGGACGGGGCGGCGGCACCTGCGGGGACACCGGCGCCGGCGCGGGGGCGGGCGCCTGCGGCGGTGCGAAGTCGAGGAGTTCGGCCGCGTGCCGGCCCAGGTCGGCCAGGAGCCGTCCCGGCAGCCAGGGCCTGGGCAGGGCGTCGCCGACGCGGGCCACGATCTGCTCCGGGGTCGGGCGGCGCGCGGGGTCCTTCTCCAGGCAGTCCCGTACGAGCGTCAGCAGCGAGGCCGGTACGCCGGCGAGGTCGGGCTCCTCCTCGGCCACCCGGAACAGCAGCGCGTGCGGGCCGCTGTCGGCGGTGCCGAAGGGGGAGCGGCCGGTCGCCGCGTAGGCGAGGACCGAGCCGAGGCAGAAGACGTCGGACGCGGGCGTGAGCCGCTGGCCGCGCACCTGCTCCGGGGACATGAAGCCGGGGGAGCCGACGACCGCGCCGGTGCGGGTGAGGGGGCCCTCGGCGAGGGTCTCCAGGGCGCGGGCGATACCGAAGTCGATCACCCTGGGGCCGTCCACCGTGACGAGGACGTTCGCCGGCTTGAGGTCGCGGTGGACCAGTCCGGCGGCGTGGACGTCGACCAGGGCCCGGGCGAGGCCGCCGGCGAGGGCGTGGACGGATTCCTCCGGGAGGGGGCCGGACTCCCGGGCCACCACGTCGTGGAGCGAGGGACCGGCCACGTACTGGGTCGCCACCCAGGGCACGCGCGCACCGGTGTCGTGGTCCAGCACGGCCGCCGTCCACGGGCCGCCGACCCGCCGGGCCGCCGCGACCTCGTGCGCGAACCTCCGGCGGAACTCGGGATCCGCCGCGTACTCCTGCTGGACCACCTTCACGGCCACGGTCCTGCCGAGGTCGGACCGGCCCAGGTACACCCGTCCCATCCCGCCCGCGCCGAGGCGCGCGACCAGCCGGAACGGTCCTATGCGGTCGGGGTCTTCGGGTGTCAGCGGGTCCATGACAGGACCGTATCCGATGCGCCCTCGGCCCACCCCGGCGACCGGGGACCCGGACCGGCCCCCATCCGGCCGAACTCCCCTTCGCAGTCCTCGTCGTGGGTCCTCACGGCCGGGCCCGCTCCGGTCCCCCGGTTCAGGGCGGGAGCTGCCGGTGGAGGGCCGCGTGACGGGCCCGGACGCGCTCGGGCGCGAACTCCCGCCGCGCGGTCGCCCGGCCCCCCGTTCGGCGAGGCTCCGCCACCACCACGGGCGGTCGAGCAGCCGGCGCGGCAGGTGACCCGCCCGGTGGGCGTCGCCGGGCGGCGTCCGCAGGACGGCGAACTCCGGCAGGTCGCTGAGGATGACCGGCCGGCCGGTGGCCAGCGCCTCCGGCACGGTCAGGGGGGCGTCGGCGTCCCTCCGGACGCGCGCGGCAGGAAGAGCGGGACGTCGGCGGCGGCCCGCAGCCCCCGCGTGTCGTCGACGCGGCCGAGCACCTCCGTCCCGAACGGCCCCTCCCGCGCGGCCCGTTCCCTCCGGCCCTGCGCGATGCGCCCGGACGGGCCGGACGGCACCCGCGCGGGCGGGAGCCGCGCCCCGCGGCCGGGGTCCGGCCCGGCGCGGTCGACGGCGCGGGGGATGGGGCAGGGTAAGGGGCATGACGACGTACGAGACGATGGCGTACCACCTGGAGACTGAGCGGCTGGTGCTGCGGCCGTGGGCCGAGTCGGACGCGGAGGAGTTCTGCGCCCTGCTCTCCGAACGGGAGAAGGGATCGCCCACGGTCGAGAAGAGCCGGCGGGGCATCGTGGACCTGCTCGCGGAGACCGAGACCACGGGGATCGCCCTGCTGCCGATCCAGCGCCGCGAGGAGGGCGACTTCATCGGCTACTGCGGGCTGATCATCGGGCGCGCCTCGCTGGACGAGCCCGAGATCGCGTACGAACTCTTCCGGCACGCGCACGGCCGCGGTTACGCCACCGAGGCGGCCGGCGCGGTGCTCCGGGCCGCGACCGCGACCGGGCGGAAGCGGCTCTGGTCGACCGTCGGCACGTGGAACACGCCGTCGCTGCGCGTCCTGGAGAAGCTCGGCTTCGAGCGGGACCACCTCTCCGTCGAGGAGAACGGCGAAGTGGCCTGGCTGACGCGCTCGTTGCCGTGACCGCCGCCCGCGCGGCCCGCGCCGCCCGCGCAGGGCCGCGCCGGGCCGCGGGCTCGCGCCCCGGCTCCGCGGGAGCCGTTCGCGCTCACCGGCGGCGGCCGCCCCCGGCTCCTCGCCGTTCCCCCGCGGGGCGAGCCGCCGTTCGTACGGCTCCGACCGGTACCCGCCCCCCAGCGGGCCACCGGCTCACCGGTTCCGCCCCGTGCCGTGCCACCGACGCGGGGCCGGCCCGTTGAGTGCGGTGTGAACGACACGTCATCACGCACCGGCGGCTGTCCGTCGCGGTCCTGGTCACCGCTCCCGCCCTGGGCCTCCCGGGCGTGGCGGACGCGCGGGAGGCCACGCCGGGCGGCGCGCCCGGGGGGCGCGGAGCACGACACCTGCCCGTCGGCGGCGGAGATCTTCGCCACGGACAGCCCCGGGATCGTCACGGACCCGCCCGACCCCCGCCTCCGGACCCGTCTCGTCCGGGTCGTCCGCCCGGCTCCCTTGCCCGGCCCCCCGCCCGGGTCGTCCGCCGGGATCAGTCGGCGGGGTCCAGGAGGTGGGGGCCGTTGTTCCGGACGTTGTTCACGGCCGGGGACACGGGGCGGGCGTCGAGGAGTCCGCCGGCGGGCCGGGCGAGCAGGGCGCGGAGGGCGGCGGTGTCGTGGTGGCCGGGGTCGAGCCAGGCGGCGTGGTCGTCGGGGGAGAGGGCGAGCGGCATCCGGGGGTGGACGCGGCCGGTCGCGTCGGTCGCGTCGGTGGTGATGATCGTGCAGGTGGCCAGCCAGGCGGCCGGATCGTCGTCGTCCCTCACGTCGGGGTCGCGCCAGTACTCGTACAGGCCCGCCATGGCCATCGGCCCGCCGTCGGCCGGGTGGATGAAGTAGGGCCGCTTGCGGGGCTTGCCCGTCGCCTCGTCCTCCACCCGCTCCCACTCGTAGAAGCCGTCGGCCGGCAGGAGGCAGCGGCGCTTGGCGAAGGCCCGGCGGTAGGCGGGCTTCTCGTGCACCGTCTCGACCCGCGCGTTGATCATCCGGGCACCCGCTCCGGGGTCCTTCGCCCAGGAGGGCACCAGGCCCCACCGGAGGGCCCGCAGCTCGCGGCGGACCCGGCCCTCGTCGTCGCCGTCCCGGTCCGCGCGCTCCAGGACGGCGTACACCCGGTCGGTGGGCGCGACGTTCCAGCTGGGCTCCAGGGTCTCCTCCGGCTGCCAGTCGGTCACCTGGAAGAGCCGGGCCAGTTCTTGGGGGCTGCGGGTGGAAGCGTAACGGCCGCACATACCGCCACTCTGCCACCACCGGCCGGGTCCGCGCCGCCCGACGGGCCGTGCGGCCGGCCGCCGGTGCGGGTCAGCCGGTGGCCGGCCGCTCCCGGCCGTCGCCGGGGGCGGCGGGCTCCCACGGCCGGAACCACGGGTCGGGCCACCCCTCGGCCGCGGCGAGCAGGGGGTAGTGGGTCGCTCCGTCGATGGCCTCGCGGATGACGTCGGCGTGGCCGCCGTGCCGTGCCGTCTCCTCGATCAGGCGCAGCAGGACCCAGCGGACCGACCATTCCGGGACGTCGGCGGGGAACCACGGCAGGCCGCGCGGCACCTGGACGGCCCGTCCGAGGTCCGGGATGCCGGCGATCACCGCGTCGGTGCGCTCCGCGGCCTCGGCGTGCTCGGCCAGGACGCCGGCCAGGCTCTCGTCCGGAGCGAGGTGGAACTCGTCGGCGTCCGACTCGTCCGCCGAGCGTCGCGGCCCGCTGTCGCCCCGGAGGATCAGGTCCGTCCAGAACGTCTCGCAGCGTGCCGCGTGCTTGATCAGCCCGCCGATGCTCAGCTCGCCGGCGGAGGCCGCCATGCGGGCCTGCGCGTCGGTCAGGCCGTGGGCGGTGACCCGCAGCGCGCGCCGCTGGTGGGCGAGGTAGGCGGTCAGCGCCGAGCGTTCGTCGGCGACGGGAGGGGCGAATCCCGGCATGGCTGTTCCCTCTCGATTGCAAGTTCTTGCAGCAAGTTTCGGTCCGCACTCTACTGCTCAACTCGGCCGTTCCGGGAGGGGGGTTGGCCCCACCGCCGACGGGCCGGGTGCCCGGATGGGCCGGCCGGACCCCGAACGCCAGGGTGAGGGCATGACAATGCATCGCGCCGGTACGCCCCTCGCCGCCTCCGCCCTCTCCACCGCCCTCTCCACCGTTCTCCTCGCCTCGGCGGGCCTCGTCGCCGCCGGAGGGACGGCCCACGCGACCGCGCGGTCCGCGGGGACGGCGGCCGTGAGCGCAGCCGACGGCGGCGGGCTGCGGTGGGGGGAGTGCGCCGCCTCCGTGAAGGCGGCCGACGGACAGCGGTGCGCCGTCCTCCAGGTGCCGCTCGACCACGCCGACCCCACCGGGCCCCGGATCGGGCTGGCCGTCTCCCGGCTGGCCGGCACCGGCCCGGAGCCGCGGCGCGGGACGCTGCTGGTGATCCCGGGCGGGCCGGGGAGCTCCGGGGTGCAGCGGCTCGCGCAGAAGGGCGCGGCGCTCGCGAAGGAGACGGGCGGGGCGTACGACCTGGTGGCCTTCGATCCGCGCGGGGTCGGCGGATCCGCCAAGGCGCGGTGCGGGCTCGCGGCGGAGGACCGGTGGATGGTGACCCTGCGGTCCTGGCCCGCCGCCGACGGCTCGACCGGGGCCAACGCCGAGCGCGCCCGGCGCGTCGCCGACGCCTGTGCCCGCGACGGCGGCGCCATGCTGCGCGGCCTCACCACCGCCAACCAGGTGCGGGACACGGAGCTCCTGCGGCAGGCGCTCGGCGAGGAGCGGGTGTCCGCGTGGGCCACCTCGTACGGCACCTACGTCGCCGCCCGGTACGCGCAGGAGCACCCGGGCCGGACCGACCGCTGGGTCCTGGACAGCAGTGCCGACCCGGACCCGCGCCGGGTCGCGTACGGCTGGCTCGCCGACATGGCCGAGGGGGCCGAGGACCGCTTCCCGGACTTCGCCGCCTGGGCCTCCCACCCCGACCGGGCCGCGGACGGACTGCGGCTGGCCGGCACCCCCGCGGACGTACGGGCCCTCGTGCTCGGCCTGGCCGCACGGCTCGACCGCGCGCCCCGCGCCACCACCGTGCCCGGTGCGCCGCTCGACGGCGCCTCCTTCCGTCAGGCGCTCCAGCTCGCGCTCTACTCGGACGGCGCCTTCCCCGCCTTCGCGCGGCTCGTCGGCCAGGCCCTCGATCCGAAGGGCGTGCCCGCGCTGCCGCCCGAGCTGTCCGGAGCGATGCCCGACGAGGCCGCGGCCGTCACCGTGGGCGTGATCTGCAACGACGTCGACTGGCCCCGTTCCGTGCCGGCGTACGCCCGGGCGGCCGCCGCCGACCGGGTCCGGCACCCGCTCACCGGCGGCATGCCCGCCAACGTCACGCCCTGCGCCTTCTGGAAGGGCGGGGCGGTCGAGAAGCCGGTCCGGCTCACCGACGACGGGCCGTCGAACATCCTGATGATCCAGAACCTGCGGGACCCGGCGACCCCGCACTCCTCCGGGCTGAGGATGCGCGCGGCGCTCGGCGACCGAGCCCGGCTGGTCTCGGTCGACCGGGGCGGACACGGCGTGTACCTGACCGCGGCCGGCGGGGCCGGCAACGCCTGCGGGGACCGCGCCGTCACCCGGTTCCTGCTCACGGGGGAGCGGCCGGAGTCCGACGCCCGGTGCTGACGGGCCGCCGTGCGCGGCGCCTCACGCGCCGTGCCGCCGCCTCCCGTCCCCCCGGGGGCCCCGCGGGGACGGGAGGCCGAAGAGGGTGTCGGTCCGCGTGATGTCGAGCAGGCGGGCGACCTGCTCGCTCACGGCGGTGATGGAGAGGAGGACGTGCCGGCGCCGGGCGCGCAGGCGTGCGCGCAGCAGGACGTTGAGCCCCGTGGAGTCGCAGAAGCTCACGCCGGACAGGTCGAGGAGGACCGGAAGCCGGGTGCCGCCGTCGCCGTCGGGCAGGAGGCGCGCGAGTGCCGCCTCCAGCTGCCCGGCCGTGTCCGTGTCGATCTCGCCGCCGAGGCGGAGGACGGTCCCGGAGGCGGTCGGTTCTGCCTCGACCCGGATGCGCGGGCCCCCGGCCGCGGCCGGGGAAGACGCGGGCGGCGGGTTCGCGGGCAGTGGGCTCATGGTTCCTCCCGGGGAGGGCTCCCACCCGAGTGTCCGCCCCGCCACGGTTATACGTCAACATTTACGTGAAAGATGCTTCGGGTATCGCCCGGCGGCGGAGCCCCGGCGATCACGAGGAGAGCGGCAGGTGGACGTGCACGGCCTTGCCCTCCCCGGGGCCCGCGGGACCGCACGTCGTCACGGCGTCCGCCAGCCGGGCCACGATGGCCAGGCCGTGACCGCCGTCCCCCGCCAGGGACGGCCTCCGTAGGTGCGGCAGCCGGGTGTTGCGGTCGGTGACGACGATGTCGAGACCGTCCGGTCCCGCCACCAGTTCCAGTACGCGCGCCCCGCCGCCGTGCCGGACGGCGTTCGTCACGACCTCGGTGACCACCAGCGCCGCGTCGTCCTCGGCGGTCCGGCCCACCGGCCCGCCCGCCCGGGCCGCCTCCCGGACGAGACGGCGCACCTCCCGCCGGGCCCGCCGCGCCGCGCGGGGGCCGTCGATCTCGATGTGACGTCGCGTGGAGGCCGCCATCGCCCTGTCCTCCTCCGGGCCCGACAGATCGTCGCCCCGGCGGCTACCCCCCGGACGGGAAACGATTCCCCAAGTGGTGGCTTCGGTCGAGTGCGTCCAGGCTGGAGGGTGCGCGGCGGCCGGCCCCGCGCCCGTCCGCGCGGGGGGAACGCGCCCACCGCGCTCGGCCCCGTCATCCGACAGAGCGACGAAAGGCAGAGGCACCGATGACCGAGAGCCGCCCTCCCGCCACCACGACCGACTCCGGCGCCCCGGTGGAGAGCGACGAACACTCGCTCACCGTGGGCCCGGGCGGGCCGATCCTGCTCCAGGACGCCTACCTGATCGAGCAGATGGCGCAGTTCAACCGGGAACGGATCCCGGAACGGCAGCCGCACGCCAAGGGCAGCGGCGCCTTCGGCCGCTTCGAGGTCACCCATGACGTCAGCCGCTTCACCAGGGCGGCGCTGTTCCAGCCGGGCGCGCGCACCGAGCTGGTGGCCCGCTTCTCGACCGTCGCGGGGGAGCGAGGCAGCCCGGACACCTGGCGCGACCCGCGCGGCTTCGCGGTGAAGTTCTACACGTCCGAGGGCAACTACGACATGGTCGGCAACAACACGCCGGTCTTCTTCGTCAAGGACCCGATGAAGTTCCAGCACTTCATCCGCTCCCAGAAGCGCCGCGCGGACAACAACCTGCGCGACCACGACATGCAGTGGGACTTCTGGACCCTCTCCCCGGAGTCCGCCCACCAGGTCACCTGGCTGATGGGCGACCGCGGCATCCCGCGCACCTGGCGCCACATGAACGGCTACACCTCCCACACGTACATGTGGATCAACGCCTCCGGCGAGCGGTTCTGGGTGAAGTACCACTTCAAGACCGACCAGGGCATCGAGTTCTTCACCCAGCACGAGGCCGACCAGATGGCGGCCGTCGACACCGACTACCACACGCGGGACCTCTTCGAGCACATCCGCGACGGGGAGTTCCCGAGCTGGACGCTGCACGTGCAGGTCATGCCGTACGAGGAGGCCGCCGGGTACCGGTTCAACCCGTTCGACCTCACCAAGGTGTGGCCGCACGGCGACTACCCGCTCATCCCGGTCGGCCGGATGACGCTCGACCGCAACCCCACCGACAACCACGCGGAGATCGAGCAGGCGGCCTTCCAGCCGAACAACCTGGTGCCCGGCATCGGGCCGAGCCCCGACCGGATGCTGCTGGCCCGCCTCTTCTCCTACGCGGACGCGCACCGCCACCGCATCGGCGGCAACTACCAGCAGCTCCCCGTGAACGCGCCCGTCGTCGACGTCCACACGTACTCCAAGGACGGCGCGATGGCCTACCGCAAGACCACCGACCCGGTCTACGCCCCGAACTCCAAGGGCGGCCCCGCCGCCGACACGGAGCGCCACGGCACCCCGCCTAGCTGGGCGGCGGACGGCGAGATCACCCGGGCGGCCTACGTCTCCCACCCGGAGGACGACGACTGGGGACAGCCCGGCACCCTCGTGCGCGAGGTCCTCGACGACGAGGCCCGCGACCGTCTCGTGGACAACGTGGTGGGCCACCTCCTCAACGGCGTCAGCGAGCCCGTCCTGGAGCGCGCCTTCGCCTACTGGAGGAAGATCGACGAGACGGTCGGCGACCGCATCGCCCGAGGCGTGCGGGCCAAGGCCGACGAGATGGACCCCAAGGCGGCCGACCAGGGCAATCCCGCCCGCAGCTCCATGCAGCGCAAGGCGTGAGCGCGGCGGCCTCCGTCGGGCCGCCAGGACCCCCTCCCCGTGCGGCGGGCGACCGCGGGGCGGGGGAGGGGGACCCGGCGCCGACGGGCGGGAGGCCGGCACGGGCCGGGCGCGCCTCCGCACGCCCCCCGCGCGCCCCTCGGCGCCACCGCACGCCGTTGGGGAGCGGGTGCCGGGTGGGCAGGATCGCCCGAGATCCGACAGAGAGGCCCACCGTGGCAAGTGACTTCCAGCGCGCCAAGCTCGTCAGCATGTTCCGCGCCTTCGACGCCGACGACAACGGCTATCTCGACCGGCGGGACTTCCAGGCCCTCGCGGAGAGGTGGCGGGGCCTGCCCCGCGTGCGGCCGGGATCCGAGCTGGAGGCGCGCGTGGACTCGCTCATGCTGGGCTGGTGGGACCTGCTCGCGACCCGTGTGGACACCGACGGCGACGGCAGGGTCGACCTGGACGAGCTCCTCGCCATGGTGGATCTGCTGCCCACCCTGCGCGAGGTCGTCGCCGCGACCGCCGAGACCGTCTTCGACGCCGTCGACGAGAACGGCGACGGCCGCATCTCGCCCTCCGAGCACCGGTGCCTGGTCGACACCTGGCACGGCGGGAGCGTCGACGTCGCCGACGTCTTCGACCGCCTCGACCGGGACGGCGACGGGCACCTCGACCGCGCCGAGTTCACCGAGCTGTGGATCCAGTTCTGGATCAGCGACGACCCGGCCGAACCGGGGAACCAGCTGTGCGGCCCGGTGCCCGCCGCCACCTGATCCGTCAGAGGGCGGACACCCAGTACCGGTCGAAGGTGAGGCGGCCGTTGCCGCCCGCCCCGTCACGGGTCCCGGTGGTCTCCCGGGCCAGGGTGTACCAGGCGTCGACGAAGTCGGCGTCATCGGTCCAGAAGGACGACGGGATCGCGTCGACGACCGGGTCGACCAGCGGGACGTAGGCGCCGAGGTCGGCGATGGTCAGCAGGGCCGTGGCGATGGCCTTGGCGAGAGCCGAGTAGTTCGTGTCGCCGTCGTCCTCCATCATGACCGTGTCGGCCAGGTCGTACTTGTACCGCGACCAGTCCACCAGGATCTGGTTCGGGTGGTACGTGGTCCCCGCGTCGTTCAGATAGGGGTGGGTGACCGTGTCGACGCGCACCTTGCCGTCGAGTCCGAAGCCGCTGACGATGCTGAAGACCTCGGCGTCGCCCTTGATCCAGGTCTCCTTGTCGTCGGAGAGGCGCACCGACGTGATGCGGGAGGTCCAGTAGCCGGTGGCCGAGGCCGCCGACGGCGTGGCCGAGGCGCCGGCCGTCGCGGCCGTGGGGACCCCGGCGGCGGCCAGCTCCCGCTCCAGGACCTCCATGCCCGCCTCGACCGCCTTCTCCCCGTCGAGGCCGACGACGTACACCGGCACGCCGGGCGCCTCGGTGGCGGACAGCGCGTGCCGGCGGCCGGCCGTGTCGTACGCGATGACGGCGGCGGCCTCGTCGTCGGACGGGGCGACGGCGACCAGCGGGGCCCGGCGGGAGTCCGCCGCCCCGGTCAGGGTGACGGTCAGGAGCCCGCCGGTGCCGGCGTCCAGCCCCTTGGCGGCGAGCACGGAGCGGTCCGCGGCGGCCACCTCGGCGGACAGCGCGGCAGCGGCCCGGCTGCGCGAACCGTCGGCCAGGGCCCGCAGCCCGGTCCCGTCGCCGCCCGCCACGGCCCGGCCGGCCTCGGCCCGCCAGGCGGTGTCCGCGAGCGAACGGGCCAGCGCGCGGGCGGCCGCGTCCTCGGCGGCGGCGACCGGCGACACCTCCGCCGCGCCGGCCGCGCCGACCGCCCCGGGGGTCGCGGCGGCGGGACCCTGGGCGGTGACGACCACGACGCCGGCGAGGGCGAGACCGCACGCGGCCGTGCGGAGCTGCTTTCTGACGGACAAGACGTCCTCCATCGGGAGTCGGCCGGTGCCCCGGGGTGCCGGGGCATGCCGGGAACCGGCCGTGGGTGTGCGGCCGGCGCGATGGTGCGGGGGTGGAGCCCGACCATGATGGAGCATGACGTGTCTACGCGTATAGACCGCCTCAACGGCGCTACAGGTCAAGGCTGTTGAGGGAAGGAGCACCCCGGCCCCCGGCCCGATCCGGGAGGCCGGGGGCCGGGAAGGCCGGGGCCCGGAAGGCAGGGGGGCAGGGGCCCGGAAGGCAGGGGGGCAGGGGCCGGGAAGGCCGGGGGGCGGGGGCCGGAGTCAGCCGGTGCGTTCGACCACGAAGACGGGGATCTCCCGGTCGGTCCGGAGCTGGTAGTCGGCGTAGTCGGCGAAGGCCGCCACGGCGCGGTCCCACCAGACCCGGCGCTCCTCGCCGAGCACGAGCCGGGCCTTCATGTCCCAGACCCGGGGGCCGTCGCGCAGCTCGACGAGGGGCTGGGCGACGAGGTTGTGGTACCAGACCGGGTGCTTCACCGCGCCGCCGTTCGAGGCGACGAGCGCGTAGGCGCCGTCGTGCTCCACCCGCATGAGGGGCGTCTTGCGGAGCCGGCCGCTCCTGGCGCCGACGCTGGTGACCAGCACCACCGGCATGCCCCGCATGGTGGTGCCCTCGGTGCCGCCGGACGACTCGTACAGCTCGACCTGGGCGCGGACCAGCTCGTTCGTGCTGGGCTCGTAGGTGCCGGTGAGGGGCATGGGTGCTCGCCTTTCGCAGGGGGTGTCCGGCCGGGCCGGCGTCCCCGCCGACGCTATCCGAAGACCGTACGCCCTCCGGAGCCGGGCGGTCCGCTTCGCGCCTGCCGCCGGACCGCCCGGCCCGGTGCCCGCCCGGGGCTGTCGGCCCCGCGCCCCCGGCGGGCACAATCGGGTCCATGACGATCACCGCGGGTGGGCCGCCCACGCACGACTCGCCTCCCGAACTCGTCCTGGGGTTCCTGACGGGCGGGGTGATCGGGGTGTCGCTCACCTCCTTCATCGGCGGGTGCGTCGTCGAGCGGCCGCTGCTCGTCATCGTGGGGGTGGCCCTGCCCGCGGCCCACGGACTCGCCCTCTTCCTCTCCGCCCTGCCGCGCCGCCGGCGCCGGGCGAGGACCGTCCCGCGCACCGCCCTCGCGAGGGTCGAGGCACGGGAGATGACCCCGGACAAGAGCACCGACGTGCCGGTGCGGTTCGAGCTGTCCGTCGTGCCCGACGACGCGCCCCCGTTCCGGCTGGAGTTCCGGCAGGACGTCCACGTCACCGAGCTCGCCGACCGCCGGCCGGGCGCCGTCGTGGTGGTCACGTACCCGCCGGACCGGCCGTGGAAGGCGCGGATCGTGAGGCGGCCCACGCCGGAGTGGGAGGCGCGGGCGGCGGGCGCCCGGCTGGACGCCGCGCCCGGGCCCGTCCTGCGGAGCGACGCCGAGCCGGGCCGGGCCGGCGGGTTCCTCACCCTCTTCGGCCTGCTGCTCGGCGTGGCGGGCGCGCTGCTGCTGCTCCGCGCCGACCTGTTCGGCCCGCGGCCGGACGGCTCCCTGCCGGGCCTTCCCGGGTGGGACCGGTTCCTGAGGCTGTGGTGCGCGGCGTGGGGAGCGGCGGCGCTGGCGGGGTTCGGCATGTCGCTGGCGGGGCTGACGAAGGCGCAGCGGACGGTCCGGCTCACCGGACGGGTCGTGCGGGTGCGGCAGCCGCGGCACGGCGGGACCCGGAGCGGCGGGATATCCGTGGTCGTCTCCTACCGCGACCCGGTCTCCGGGCAGGACGTCACCGCGACCAACGAAGGCGAGCGCGGCGAGACGATCACGGCGGCGTGGGAGGGCCGGGAGATCGGCGTCAGCCACCCGCGGGGCCGGCCGCACGCCCACCGGTTCTCGAACGTCCCCGAGCGGCCCGGCCGGGGACTGGGCGGCCCGAGCTGCGCGGTCCTCCTGGTCTACGCCGGGCTGGTGGCCATCGCCGCGATCGAGTGGGGCTGGCCGTGGGCCCTGGTCGGCGCGGGCGGACCGGGGGCGCTCTACGCCGCCGCCCACCTCCCGGGGACGGTCCGCGAGCGAAGCGCCCGCCTCGCCGTCCTCGCGGCCATGGACACCGTGCCGGGGCGGGTCGTGGCGGTCCTCAAGGACGTCGGCGTCGACGAGGAGGACGGCCACACCTGGACCAGGACCACCCCGGTCGTGGCGTTCACGACCCGCGCGGGCACGGCCGTCACGGCCCACTGCACGGAGCGCCTCCCGGACCCGGAGGGCGCGTACGGCCGCGAGGTGACGGTCCACCACCTCCCTTCCGATCCGGCCCGGTTCACCCTGGACCCCGAGGCCGAGCGCCGCTCGGAGGGGCTGGACGTGCTGGTGAACGTCCTCGCGATCCTCGTGTTCGGGACGACGGCCGCGGTGGGGGCGGCGCTGCTCTGAACCGGAGGGAGCCGGGCGCTCCCGCGGGGCGCCGAAACGCCTCTTCCCCGGCGCGCCAAGGGTGTTGGAGGATCCGCGTATGAATCCGCATGCGACCGATCCGACCGCCGACGCGGCGGCCACCTACCTCACGGCGCTCCACGAGCGGCTGACGGCCGACGGCTGCGCGGTGACCCTGCCCACCTGGAACGGCCACCGGGTGGTCGCCGCCCACCGCGCCGACCGCAAGGTCCGCTGGTTCGGGACGAAGGTCGAGCTGTTCGTCTTCGCCGCCGCCGTGCCCGAGGTCGACGAGACCGCCCTGGGGGAGTTCACCGTCTGGGCCATGAGCCACGCCGGGAGCCTGCGCCGCGGCATACCCGGCGCCCGCAACGCCGCCTTCGTGCTGCCCGCCCTGGTGAGCACGCGCGTCCGGCCCGAGGCGGCCCGCTGGGCGGCCGCGGACGCCCGGCTCATGGGGACGACCCTGATCAGCCGCCCGCTCACCGTCGAGGCCGGCCGGGGCGTGGTCCGCACCACGATGTACCGGGGGAAGGTCGCCCTGGGCGGTCTGTTCACCCGCCACGTGCTGGGGAAGGCCGACCTCTACTTCCGGTGACGGGGTCCCCCGATCGGCCCAGGCGGGGGAGGCGCGGAACCTTCCGTCGGGGGGTTCGACACGGCCGGGTGGCGCAGGATCGCGCGCCCCGGCCGACGCCCCCGGAGCCGTGGACCGAAGCTGGACGGGCCGGCGCACCAGGCCGCCGGCCCGTCCAGGAGGTCCCGCATGCCCCGATCCGCCCCGCTGCCGTACCGGCCACGCCGGGCCACGGCCACCGCCCTGCTCCTCGTCGCCGCGCTCACCGGGCCCGTCCTCCCTGGCGCCGCCGCCGGCGAACGGCCCGCCCAGGGCGGAGGGGGCGGCGGCTCGGAACGGGAGCTGCGCGGGGCCCTCGCGGAGCTCGTCGCCGCCCCCGGCGGGCCGCCCGGCGCGATCGCCGTCCTCACCCGCGACGGCGTCCCCCGCGTCTACCGCGCCGGGACCGCCGACACGGAGAGCGGACGGCCGCCGCGCCCGGACGACCACATGCGGATCGCCAGCGCCGCCAAGGCGTTCAGCGGAGCAGTGGCCCTGAGCCTGGTGGACCGCGGCGCGCTCGGCCTGGACGACACCCTGGGACAGCGCCTGCCGCACCTCCCCGAGGCCTGGCACGCGGTGACCCTGCGCCAGCTCCTCCAGCACACCAGCGGGCTCCCCGACTACAGCCGGAGCGAGCGCTTCCAGGCGATCGTCCGCGCCGACCCGCGCCACCGCTTCGTCTCCCGGCGCCTGCTGGAATTCGCCGCCCCCGAGCTCCTCTTCCCGCCCGGCAGCCGCTACGGCTACTCCAACTCGGACAACATCGCCGTCGCCCTGATGGCCGAACAGGCCACCGGGCGCCGTTACGAGGACCTGCTGCGGGAGCTGGTGTACCGCCCGCTCGACCTCCGCGACACCAGCCTCCCCTCCGGCTTCCGGCTGCCCCGGCCCTTCCTCCACGGCTACGCCACGGCCCCCGGCGAGGCCCCCGAGGACGTCAGCGAGGCGATCAGCGCCTCCGGCGCGTGGGCGTCGGGCGGCATCGTCTCCACCCCGGCCGACCTCGGCGCCTTCATCGGCGGCTACGCCGGGCCCGCGCTGCTGTCGCCGCGCACCCGGCACGCGCAGCGGCGGTTCGTCCCCGGCGCGTCCGAGCCCGCCGGACCCGGGAGGAACGCGGCCGGACTGGGCGTCTTCCGGTACGAGACCCGCTGCGGCACCGTCCTCGGCCACACCGGCAACACCCCGGGCTACACCCAGTTCGCCGCCGCCACCCCCGACGGCCGGCGCACCGTGACCGTCTCCGTCACCAGCCAGGTCACCCTCGACCCCGCGCTGCTCGCCCGCCTGCGCGCGACCGAGGAGCGCTTCGTCTGCGCCCTCCTGGAGGACGGCCACGGCGGCGGGCACGGGCCCGACGGCGGGTACGGCGACCCCGCGGCCTGACCGGCTCCGCCCGGGCGGGTCAGGAACAGGTGAGCACCGTCTTGGCGATGGTGCCGCGCGCTTCCAGCGCCGTGTGGGCGTCCGCCGCGTCGGACAGCGCGAACCGCTGGCCGACGCGGACGCGCAGCCGCCCGTCGCGGACCATGCCGAGCACGGCCCCTCCCCGGCGGAGCAGTTCGGCCCGGTCCTGGATGTGGTGGGTGAGGTTCGGGCGGGTCACGTACAGCGACCCGGCGGCGTTGAGGCGCTGGAGGTCGAGCGGCGGCACCGCTCCGCCGGCCTGCCCGTAGAGCGCCAGGACGCCGCGCGGGCGGAGCACGGCGAGGCTCTCGTCGAAGGTCGGGCCGCCGATGCCGTCGTACACGGCGGCGGCGCCGCGTCCGCCGGTGTGGCGGCGCACCGCCTCCGTCAGCGCGCCCGGCCGGTGACCGACCACCTCGACGGCGCCGGCGGCGCGCGCCGCCTCCGCCTTGGCCCCGGTCGACGCGGTGCCGATCACCGTGCCGCCGCGGAGCCGGACGAGCTGGGTCAGCAGCATGCCGACGCCGCCCGCCGCGGCGTGCACGACGACGGTGTCACCGGCTTGGACCGGGTAGGTGTCGTGGCAGAGGTAGTGCGCGGTCATGCCCTGGAGCAGGGTGGCCGCGGCCAGTTCGGCGGAGAGCCCGTCCGGGACCGGCACCAGCCGGTCGGCGCTCAGCAGGGCGTACTCCGCGTAGGCCCCCGGCAGGTTCGCCCAGGCCACCACGGAGCCGACGGCGACCTCCCGCACCCCCGGCCCGACCTCGACGACCGTGCCGGCGCCCTCCTGCCCGGGCACGTAGGGCAGGTCCTGCGGGTACAGGCCGGAGCGGAAGTAGACGTCGACGTAGTTGACGCCGGCGGCGGCGAGCCGCACGAGGGCCTCGCCGGGCCCCGGTGACGGGCGGGGCAGGTCGACGAGTTCGAGCACCTCGGGCCCGCCGGCCCGGCTGACCTGGATGGCTTTCATGGCCGGGATCGTACGGGGCCCGCCCTCCGCCCGCCGGAGTCCCGGCGGTTCAGCGGAGGTCATAGCCGGCCTCTTCGGCGAGGTCGCGGACGAGCGGCAGGACCTGCCGGATCCCGGCCTCGTGCCGGCGCCACTTCTCGGGGTCGGGCACGGTCTGGGTCATCACGACGGGGAGGTCGCGGCGGCCCCAGGCGTCGGAGAAGGGCAGCTTCACGGCGTCGGCCACCGCCTCCATCGTGGCCACCGGGTCGGCCTGGACGTCCTCGTAGCGGACGAGGACGGAGTTGCCCGTGGGGGCCAGGGCGCGGGCGGCGTCCAGGACGGCCCGGTTGTGGGCCACCCAGTTGCGCGCGCAGACCTCGGCCAGGCTCAGGTCCACCCAGTCGCGCCAGCCGGGCGGCAGGCTGAGGTTCCACCACTGCTTGCCCCACGGGAAGACGTCCGAGTAGCCCTTGATGCGCAGCGGTTCCGGCACCGGGTAGGAGAAGAACATCCTCGGGTTGAGCCAGGCGTCCATCAGGGAGCCGATGCTGGTGCGCGGGTCCCGGACGACGAACACGTAGGTGGCGTCCGGGTAGAGGGCCTGGAGGAAGGGGATCCGGAAGCAGGACTGGATGCTCTTCTCGACCAGCCGGATGCCGTCGGCGAGTTCGGCCTCGGTGGGGCGGGGGCCGCGCGGCGGGAAGCAGAACGGGGTGATCTCGTCGAGCTCGCCGCCGTCGCGCGTGGTGGGCGGGCCCTCCGGCAGTTCGCCGGGGAAGCGCTCCTGGAGGGCCTTCAGCGGGACGTCGTAGTAGTACGGCTGGAGGCCCTGGGCGCGGATGAAGTCGAGGTGGTCGAGCTTGTCGGCGACCGACCACTCCGCGCCGGGCCTGCGGGCGGCGGCGAGCAGGTCCGCGTTCAGCCGGGCCGCCACCTCGGGGGTCGCGTCGGAGGCGTCCAGGGCGTTGGAGTGCCAGTCGCGCCGGCTGGGGTGCAGGCTGCCGCGCTCCCAGATCGGCTTGCCCTCGCGGCCGATGCTCCAGACGTGCTCGCTGCGCTCGATCAGGCTGCGGACCAGGCTGGTGCCGGAGCGGGGGTGGCCGACGATGAAGACGGGCTGCTTGAGCATGACGGAGCTCGCTTTCGCGCGGAGGCGGGTTCGGGTGGGGTGGTGCCGCGGTACCGGCGCGCGGGTTTCCGGGCGGTACGGACGCGGGGGCCCGGGCGGTGCGCCGGGGCGGCTGTGCGGGAGGGGCGGGCGGGGTGCTCGGGAGGGGGGACGCGCGGGCCGCCGCCGGGAGGCCTCAGGAGGGCCAGCGGGCGGTCCTGACGTGCCGGTTGGCGAGTCCGGCCGCGGTGATCAGGGCCTGGACGCCGGCGATCAGGACGAGGGCGCCGGTGACGCCGAGGAACTCCAGGGCCAGACCGCCGGCCAGGGAACCGAGCGGGGAGCCGGCGCCGATGAGCGTGATGGTCGCGGCGATGGCGCGGCCCCGCCGGTGGTCCGGGGTCTGACGGAAGATCATGATGTCGACGAGGATCTTCAGGGCCGGCAGGCCGAGGGCCGCCAGGGTCAGCAGGGCGAAGACCCAGACCGGTCCCAGCGGGACCGCCAGCAGGGCCACCGATACCGTCGTCAGCGTGGACGCGGCCAGGAGCAGCGCGCCGGGGCTGAGCCGCCGGTTGAGCCGGGGGACCAGCGCCGAGCCGGCGAGCATGCCGACGGCGGTGCCGGACAGGGCGAGGCCGATGGTGCCGGGGGAGTGGTGCCGGTCCTGGAGGGTCACCATCACCATCAGGATCGCGGCGGTGACGCTGAAGTAGAAGACGCTGACCAGGAGGAGCGCGGACCGCAGCAGTCGGTCGCCGAGGAGGTCGACGAGGCCGGAGAAGACGTCGGTCAGCGGTCCGAGCGCGCTCTTCCGCTCCGTGTCGGCCGGTTCGGTGACCGCTTCCGTCTTCGGGACGCGGACGAGCAGGGCGCAGAGGAAGGAGATGACGAAGCCGGCGGTGGCCGCGACGAACGGGAAGGCGCGGGAGAGCAGGTAGAGCCAGCCGCCGAGGGGCGGTCCCGCGAGGGCGGCGGCCCCGCTGCGGGCTTCGTCCTGGCTGAGGGCCGCGGTCAGCTGATGGTCCGGCACGACCGCGCGGACGAGCAGCATCCGGGCCGGTGCGCCGAAGGCCGTGCCGGCGCCGAGGACGACGGCGGCGAGGATGAGCAGGCCGTAGTCCGTCCAGCCGGCCGTCAGGCCGAGGACGATGAACGCGAGGGTGAGGGCGCGGACCGCTTCGGAGACCAGCAGGATCCGGCGCCGGTCCCACCGGTCGACCACCGCGCCGGCCGGGAGGCCGACCAGGAGGGCGGTGCCGATCTGCGCGAAGCCGAAGAGGCCGGCCAGCGCGGGGGATCCGGTCAGGGACATGATCAGGAGGGGGTACGCGACCTCCACCGTTTCGAGACCGAGGTTGGCGGCGGCGGCGCCGATCCAGAGAATCTGGAAGCGTCGGTTGCGACGCAGGGGTATGGATGGGGCGGGAGCTTCGCTATCGCTCTGACGTAAGCGTTCACTCATGCGTGAACGGTAGCATGAGGCTGAATGGTTCGCTACAAGGAAATGGGGATGGGTTCATGGCTGACGATGCCGACGCGGTGACGGTCGTCCGCGAGGTCGACGACGTGGAGACGCTGAAGGCCCTGTCCGACCCGCTGAGGCTGGCGATCCTGCGCACGATGATGAGCGACGTCCGCGCGGGACACCGGGTGAAGGACATCGCGAGACTCCTGGACCAGCCGCCCACCCGGCTCTACCGGCACATCAAGGTGCTGGAGTCGGCGGGCCTGATCAAGGTGGCGCAGACCCGGATGGTCTCCGGGATCCAGGAGAGCCAGTACCAGGTGGCGCAGTTCGCCCTGCGGCTGAGCCGCGACCTGCTGGCCGCCCCGGGCAACGCGGGCGACCTGGCCGACGCGTTCGCCGTGACGCTGAACGACTTCCGCGACCGGCTCGTCCGGGACATCACCAGCGGGCGCTTCCAGCCGGAGCCCGAGGCCGGGGCGGAGCCGGACCCGCTCGGCCCGATGGTCGTGGCGCTGGACCGCCGGCTGACACCGGAGCGGGCCACCGAGTTCCGCTCCCGCCTGGCCGCGCTGATGGAGGAGTTCAACCGGCCCGACGACGAGGAGAAGGCCGTGGTGCCGGTCGAGTTCCTGATGATGTTCTGGGCGCCGAAGGACCCGGCGGCGGAGTAGACGGAAGAGGGGGAAGACGGAACGGGGAGAAGACGGAAGCGCCGTCCGCGTGTCGACACGCGGACGGCGCTTCGTCCTTGCGGAACTCCCGCGCGGGGGACGCCTCACCCGGTACGGGCCACGGGCGTCCCCCGCGCGTCACTTGGCGGCGATGAAGAGCCGCCCCCCGGGGAACCGGTGCGGCACGCAGCGGACCTGGTCGAAACCGGCCTGCCGGAAGCGGTCCAGCCAGTCCTCCTCCGGAGGCAGCTCCACGTCCATGAACCCGGCGTGCAGGTAGGTGAACAGCGCGCTGAACCTGCGCTCGCGCCCGTCCGCCGCGTACGGCACCGAGTCGGTGATCGCCATGACGCCGCCCGGACGCAGCGCCTCCCGGCACCGGCGCAGCACCCGGTCGAAGACGTCGCCCTCGCGCACGATGTCGTGGAAGACGAACCCGGCGTGGACCACGTCCGCGCCGGCCACCGGCGACGGGTCGTCGGCGATGGACTGGATCGGCCGCTCCACCACCTCCAGACGGTCGCCCACCCCCGCCGCCCGCGCCGCGCGCGCCGCCTCCGCACAGGCCCCGGCGCTCATGTCCAGGGCCACCCCCGTGCTCTCCGGCAGCCGTCCCAGGAGGTCGATGAGGAGCCCCGCCGCACCCGCGCCGAGATCGACGATCCGCCGGGGCCGGACGGCGAGGATCGCCTCGGTGGCCGCCGGGTAGAAGCCCTGGCTGCCGATCCAGCGCGAACTGACCGCCACCTCACGGCCGTCGCGCCGGTGTCTCGCGGCGGCGCCGGCCGGATCGCGCAGGAACTCGGCGGGATGCTCGACGTACGGCTGGTTGGCCCGCAGCGACCAGTAGAGGTAGCCCGACGCGTGGATCCGGTCGGCGAAGTCCTCCGCGACCCGGAACTCCTTGCCGCCGGCCGGCACCAGCAGCGCCGCGGCCGCCAGGGTGGACAGGAAGCCGGCCATCCCCTCCTCCGGCACGTCCGCGACCGCCGCCAGCTGCGCCGCGGTCACCGGCTCGCCGCGCTCCAGCAGGGGCACGATGCCCAGCCGGTCGGCCATCTCCAGCAGGGCGGCGACGGCGGCGAGGTCGGCCGCGGTCTCAGGGGTACTGATGGGTGACATCGCGCTCTCCCACTCCAATTCGACGATCATCTCGGGTTCCACGGAGCCGGACCGGTACGGTTCCCGGCCGGCGGGCGCGGCACCGTCGGTGCCGCGCCGGTCTCTCGGTCGGGCGGGGTCTCCGCCCGTCGCCTCATCGGGAATCCGGGTCCGCTCCGGCGGAGCCCGTGCGCCTGCGGAGCTTCGGCCGGCTCCGGGGCGCGGCCCCGCCGAGCCGCGCGGCGAGCGCGGCGACCGTCGGGGAGTCGAAGAGGGCGGCCACGCTGAGGTTCGCGCCGAAGCGGGTGCGCACCCGGTTGAGCAGGCGGGTGGCGAGCAGCGAATGGCCGCCGAGGTCGAAGAAGTTGTCGTGCACGCCGACCCGCGGAGCCTTCAGGATCTCGGCGAACAGGGCGCACAGCGCCGTCTCCCGCTCGTCCCGGGGCGCCACGTAGGCGGCCCGGGACGCGCTCGGGCCGGGGGCCGGCAGCGCCTTCCGGTCGACCTTGCCGTTGCCGGTCAGCGGCAGCCGGTCCAGCGTGACGAAGACGCTCGGCACCATGTGGTCCGGGAGCGTCCGGGCGGCGTGCTCCCGCACGGCCGCCGCGTCCACGTCCGCCGGCACCAGATAGCCGACCAGCCGTTCGCCGTCCCCGGTGACCGTCGCGTGCGCCACGTCCGGGTGCCCGGTCAGGACCGCCTCGACCTCGGCCGGCTCGATCCGGAAGCCGCGGACCTTCAGCTGCGCGTCGGCCCGCCCGTCGAACTCCAGCACCCCGTCGGGCCGGTAGCGCGCGAGGTCGCCGGTGCGGTACATCCGCCCGCCGGCCGGGCCGTACGGATCGGCGACGAACCGGGTGGCCGTCACGTCCGGCTGGTGCGCGTAACCGCGGGCCAGACCGGTGCCGGTCACGTACACCTCGCCGGGGACGCCGGGCGGGACCGGCCGCAGCCGCTCGTCGAGGAGGTACAGGCCGGTGTTGTCCATGGGGCGGCCGATCGGCACCGTACGGCCCGGGGCCGAGGCGATCGGGTGCCAGGAGGAGATGACGGTGGTCTCCGTGGTGCCCCAGGCGGCCGCGACCGCCGTGTCCGGCGCGGCCGCCGTCAGCTCCGCGACCGACGCGGGCGACACCACGTCACCGGCCACCCAGACGAGGTCCAGCGCGGCCAGCGCCGGTGCCGCCTCGGCCACCATCAGGTTGAACAGCGCGGAGGTGAAGACCGCGGTGGTGGCCCGCCCCTCGACGATGGTCCGGGCCAGCACCTCGGTGTCCAGCTCGCCCTCGGGCGCGATCACCACCCGGCCGCCGGTGAGCAGCGGCAGCCAGATCTCGTAGACCGACGGGTCGAACGAGGTCGGCGAGTGCATCAGCGCGTCGGCCCGCCGCAGCCCCGACCAGGCGCCGTCGGTGACGAACTCGGCGACGCCGCGGTGCGGGACGCAGACCGCCTTGGGCGCGCCCGTCGAACCACTGGTGAACATCGTGTACGCGGTGCGGTCCGGGTGCGTGAGCGTCACGGGCCCGTGCTCCTCCGCGCCGGAGGTGGGCGTGACCACCGTGACCCCGGTCAGGTCGGTGGGCCCGTCGGTGACCAGCAGCGTGGCCCGCATGTGGTCCACCATGTGCTGCCGGCGGGCGAGCGGGGCCGAGCCGGGCAGGGGCAGGACGCCGCCGCCCGCCTTGGTGACGGCCAGGACCGTCACGAGGTAGTCGATGCCGCGCGGCTGCCGCACCGCCACCGGGTCGTCGGGCGCGCAGCCCGCCGCCACCAGCGCGTGCGCCAGGTGGTTGGCGCGCCGGTCGAGGTCCCGGTAGGTGATCGACCGGTCGCCCTCCACCGCGGCGACCGCGTCCGGGGTGGCCGCCGCCTGCCGGGCGAACAGGACGGCGAGGTCCTCCTCGACGACCGGTCGCGCGGTGTCGCCCGGGCCCGCCAGCGCCACCCGCCGTTCGGCCCCGGACAGCAGGTCGAGCCGCCCGATCGGCGCGTCGGGATCCGCGACCGCCGCGCCCAGGAGCCGTACCAGACGGTCCGTCAGGGCGGTCACGGTCTCGCGGTCGAAGAGATCGGTGCGGTAGCGCACCTCGCCGGTGATGCCCTCGGGCACCCGGCCCTCGCCGTGGTGCTCGACGAAGCTCAGGTTGAGGTCGAAGTCCACCGGACCGACCCGGATCGCCTCCACCGCCCCCTCGGCCGGTGCCGGAGACACGTCCACACCGGACAGCGCGAAGGAGGACTCGGCGTTGTTCTGCAGCACCAGCATGGTCTGGAAGAGCGGGTGCCGGCTCAGCGAGCGGGCCGGGTTGAGCGCGTCGACGACCCGGTCGAAGGGCAGCTCCTGGTGGGCGTAGGCGGCCAGGTCCAGCTCCCGCACCCGGGCCAGCAGTTCGCGGAAGCTCGGGTCCCCGGCGGTGTCCGTGCGCAGCACCAGGCTGTTGACGAAGCAGCCGATCAGGTGGTCCAGGCCGTCGTCGCTGCGCCCGGCGACCGTCGTGCCGATCGGGATGTCGGTGCCCGCGCCCAGCCGGGTGTAGAGCGCGGCGAGCGCGGCGTGCAGCACCATGAAGAGCGTGGTGTGGGTGGCCCGGGCCAGCTCCCGCAGCCCGGCGTGGAGCGGCGCCGGCAGGGTGACCGGCAGCAGCGCGCCCCGCAGGTCCGAGGAGTCGGGACGCGGCCGGTCGTAGGGCAGCGCCAGCTCTCGGGGGAGTCCGGCCAGCCGCTCGGTCCAGTAGGCGGAGAGCCGCTTGCCCTCGGGGCCTTCGAGCAGGGCCCGCTGCCACAGCGCGTAGTCGGCGTACTGCACCGGCAGCGGCCGCCAGACCGGCGCGTCCCCCCGCACGCGGGCGGCGTACGCCTGGGCGAGGTCCCGGGTCAGCGGGGCCAGCGACCAGCCGTCGCCGGCGATGTGGTGCATCAGCAGCAGCAGCGTGTGCCGGTCGGGCCCGGTGCTGAACAGGCGCAGCCGCAGCGCGAGGTCGGTGGTGAGGTCGAAGCGGTGCCCCGCGGCGGCCGTCAGCTCCCGGTCCAGGTCGGCCGGGTCCACGGAGGCGGTCCGCAGCACCTCGTCGGGATCGGCCTCCGCCGCGATGTGCTGCCCGGGCACGCCGTCCGTCTCGGGGAAGCGGGTGCGCAGCGTCTCGTGCCGCGCCAGCAGGTCGCCCACCGCCGCGCGCAGCGCGCCGGTGTCCAGGGCGCCGTCCAGGCGCAGCACCAGCGGCCAGCCCAGCCCGTTCCACCGGGACAGGAACCACAGCCGCTGCTGGGCGTACGACAGGGGCAGCGGGGCCGGCCGCGCGGCCGGCAGCAGGGCCGGGCGGGCGGGGCCCGTCTCGCGGCCGGAGCCGAGCCGGGCGGCGAGCGCCGCCGCGGTGGGGGCCTCGAACAGGTCCGCGACGCCCAGGTCCGCTCCCAGGTGGGTGCGGATCCGGTTGACCAGGCGGGTGGCGAGGAGCGAGTGGCCGCCGAGGCCGAAGAAGTCGTCGTGGGCGCCGACCCGGGTCCTGCCGAGCAGTTCGCCCATGAGCGCGACGAGGATCTCCTCGGCCGGGGTCCGCGGCGGCGTGTACCCGGTGCCGGTCTCGAAGACGGGCTCCGGCAGGGCCCGCCGGTCGACCTTCCCGTTGCCGGTCAGCGGCAGCCCGTCGAGGACGACGTACGCGCTGGGCACCATGTAGTCGGGCAGCGCCGAGGCGAGCCGGTCCCGCACGGCGGCCGGGTCCGCGCCGGCGCCCTGGGGCACCAGGTAGGCGACGAGCCGGCGTTCGCCGCCGCGGTCCTCGTGGGCGGTGACGAAGGCCCGTCCGACCTCGGGCAGGGCGGTGAGCGCGGACTCGACCTCGGCGGGCTCGACCCGGAAGCCGCGGATCTTCACCTGGGCGTCGGCCCGCCCGAGGAAGTCCAGGGTGCCGTCGGCGCGCCACCGGACGACGTCCCCGGTGCGGTACATCCGGCTGCCGGGCGGACCCCACGGAGCGGCGGTGAACCGCTCGGCGGTCAGGCCGCCCTGCCCCGCGTACCCCCGCGACAGGCCCGAACCGGCGATGTACAGCTCGCCCGGGACCCCGGTGGGCACCGGCTGGAGCCGCTCGTCGAGCACGTACAGCCGGGTGTTGTCCATCGCGGTGCCGATCGGCACCCGGACGGGCACCGCGTCCGCGCCGGACATCGAGAACCGGGTGGAGCAGGTGGTCGTCTCGGTCGGGCCGTACAGGGCCCGGACCGTCAGGCCGGGGTGGAGCTCCAGGAGCCGGGCGACCGCGGCGGGCGGCACCACGTCGCCGCCGGTGAGGACCTCCCGGACGCCCGCGAAGCGGTCCGGGTCCTCCGCGAGGGCCCCGAACAGGCCCGAGGTGAGCCAGACCCGGTCCACGCCGTACGAGGCGACCGCCTCGGCCAGGCCGGCGCCGTCCAGGTTCCCGTCCGGGGCCACCACGACCGTGCCGCCGGTCAGCAGCGGGGTCCAGATCTCGTGCACCGACGCGTCGAAGCCGGTGGCGGAGTGCATCAGCACGGTGCCGCCGGCCCGCCAGAGCCGGTCGCGGACGAACCCCGCGGTGTTCCGGTGGGTCAGGACGACGGCCTTGGGCCTGCCGGTCGAGCCGCTGGTGAACATGACGTACGCCGCCTGGTCGGGGTGCGGGTCCCGGCGGGGCGCCTCGGGGGACTCGCCGTCGCCGGGCGCCAGCACGGGCAGGTCCGTCCACCCGGCGGCCCCGTCGGTGACGAGGAGCGCGGCGCCGGCCTGCTCGGCCATCAGGCGCAGCCGGTCCGCCGGGGCGGCCGGCGGCAGCGGCAGATACGCGGCGCCGGCCTTGAGGACCGCCAGCATGGAGACGACCAGGTCGGCCGAGCGCCGCTGGAGCAGCGCCACCGGCCGGTCCGGGGCGGCCCCGGCCCCGACCAGGCGGTGCGCCAGGTGGTTGGCGCGCCGGTCGAGTTCGGCGTAGGTGAGGGTGACCGGTCCCGCGACCGCCACGGCGTCCGGGGTCGCCCCGGCCCGGGCGGCGAAGAGCCGGGGAAGCGACGCGTCCGACAGCGGCCGTTCCGTGGCGTTCCAGGACCGCAGGAGGGTGTCGCGTTCGGCGTCGCCGAGCACGTCGAGGCGGCCCAGCCGCTGGTCGGGGTCGGCGACGACGGCCTCCAGGACGCGGAGGAACCGGTCGGCCAGCGTCCGTACCGTCTCCCGGTCGAACAGCCCGGTGCGGTAGACGATCTCGCCGGTCATCCCGTCGGCGCCGCCGTCCGGGCGGTAGGCGTCGGTGAGGTTCACGAACAGGTCGAGCTGCGCGGCGGACGGCGTCGACCGGACCACCTCGGTCTCCAGGCCGGACAGCGCGAAGCCGGCGTCCGCGTTGTTCTGCAGCACCAGCATCGTCTGGAACAGCGGGTGGCGGCCGAGCGAGCGGGCCGGGTTGAGCGCCTCGACGAGACGGTCGAAGGGCAGCTCCTGGTGGCTCAGGGCGGCCACGTCGCCGGTCCTGGTGCGCTCCAGGAGCTCGCGGAAGGTCGGGTCGCCCGCCGTGTCGGTGCGCAGCACCAGGTTGTTGACGAAGAAGCCGACCAGATCGTCGAGCTGGTCGTCGCCGCGTCCCGCGACCACGGTGCCGATCGGGATGTCGGTGCCCGCCCCGAGCCGGGTGTAGAGCGCGGCCAGCGCGGCGTGCAGCACCATGAAGAGCGTCGTCCGGCTCCGCTGCGCCAGGGCCGCCAGTCCGGCGTGGAGCGACGCCGGTATCCGCAGCGGGAGCAGCGCGCCGTCGTGGTCGGTGCCGCTGGGGCGGGGCCGGTCGTAGGGCAGGGCCAGTTCCTCCGGGAGGCCCGCCAGGTGGTCGCGCCAGAAGCCGGTCATCCGCTCCTGGTGCGCCGTGGTGAGCAGGTCGCGCTGCCAGAGGGCGTAGTCGGCGTACTGCACCGGCAGCGGCCGCCACACCGGCGCGGAGCCGGCGGCCCGCGCCGCGTACGCGGCGGACAGGTCCTGGGCCAGCGGCCGCATCGACCAGCCGTCGCCCGCGATGTGGTGGAGCACCAGCACGAGCACGTGCCGGTCCGGCGCGGTGCGCAGCAGCCGCACCCGCACGGGCACGTCCGCGGTGATGTCGAAGGGCTCCCGGCAGGCGGCCCGCACGGCCTCGTCCAGGCCGGCCTCGTCCACGTCCAGCACCCGGATCAGGCCGTCGGCCGGCACCCCGGGCAGGATCCGCTGGTACGGCTGCCCGTCCCGCTCGTCGAAGACGGTGCGCAGCGTCTCGTGCCGCGCCGTCAGGTCCTCGACCGCGGCGGCCAGCGCCGCCCGGTCCAGCGGGCCGGCCAGGCGCAGCACCACGGGGAGGTTGTACGTCCAGCCGAGCGGGTCCACGCGGTTCACGAACCACAGGCGCTGCTGGGCCCAGGACAGCGGGACGCGGTCCGGTCGCGGGGCCGCGACCAGGGCCGGCGCCTCCTGCCCGGCGGTGCCGGCGAGGGTGGCCGCGAGGCCGGCGACGGTGGGCGTGGCGAACAGCGCGTCGAGTTCGAGCCGGACGCCGAAGGCGCCCCGGATCCGGTTGAGCAGACGGGTGGCGAGGAGCGAGTGGCCGCCGAGGTCGAAGAAGTCGTCGTCGATGCCGACCGACGGCCGGTCGAGCAGCTCGGCGGCGAGCTCGCAGAGCAGCTTCTCCCGCGCGTCGCGCGGTGCCCGGCCGGACGCGTGGCCGCGGAAGTCGGGCGCGGGCAGCGCCCGGCGGTCCAGCTTGCCGCTCGCGGTGAGGGGCAGCGCGTCGAGCACCACGAACGCGGAGGGCACCAGGGAGGACGGGAGGTGTTCCCTGGCCCAGTCGCGCAGCGCCGCGACCAGCAGCCCGCGGCGGCGGGTGGCGATCGGGTCGTTGGTGAGGGGGACGGAGCGGCCGCCGCCGGCGAGGTACACGCCGCCCAGGGCCCGCGGGCCGTCGGCGGCGGGGAAGACCACGTCCAGCAGGTCGGGTCCGTCCGCCGACCAGGTGACCACGGCGGTGCGTCCGTGCGCCGCGGCGAGGGCGTGCCAGTGCTCGGGGTCGACCTGGTCGTCCGGCCCGGCGAGCGCGGCGCGGACCGAGGCCAGGGGCGCGTCGGCGCGGACCGCCCGGGCGGCGGCGACCTCGCCGGCGACCCGGGCGTTGCGCACCCCGGTGAGCCGCAGCGCGGCGCCGTCGGCCAGCCGCGCGGCCAGCTCCCCGGAATCCCGGACGTCGTGCCCCCAGCGCAGGGCCGGCGCCGCCGACAGGTCCTGCGCGCCGGTGGCGTCCTTGTGCAGCACCACGTCGTAGCGGTGCTTGGTCAGTTCGTTGTGGTCGGCTCCCGGCTTGAGCCGTACGTCGACCGCGCCGGCCCCGACCGTGCCGAAGAGGCCCGGGTCGATCAGGAGCTCCTTCTCCAGGGCCACCGTCTGTTCGACCTCGCGGCGCAGCGCCCCGGGCCCCGGGTCGCGGTCGAGCTGTCCGACCCGGACACCGGTCCACATGGCGTCGACCAGCGGCAGGCACCGCACGTCGCCGACGAGTAGCCGGCCGCCCGGCCGGAGCAGGTCCAGCAGCTTGGCCAGCACGTCCCGGAGGTACTCCTCGTGCGGGAAGTACTGCACGACCGAGTTGACGACGATCGTGTCGAAGTGGTCCCGCGGCAGCCCGGCGGTCACGTCGGCCGCCTGCACGCGCAGGGTGACCCTGGCGGCGGTGTCCGGCTCGCCGGCGAGCCGGTCGCGGAGCCCCTCGATCGCGGAGGCCGAGTAGTCGGTGCCCCAGTACTCCTCCACCTCGCCGACCAGCGGCGTCAGGATGAGGCCCGATCCGACGCCCACCTCCAGGACGCGACGGGGCGCGAAGTCCCTGACCCGGGAGACGACGGCCTCGCGCCAGCGGGCCATCTGCTCGACCGGGATCCCCTCGCCGGTGTAGGTGGAGTTCCAGCCGGAGAAGTCGGATCCGAAAGCGGTCCGGTCGGACCGGTCGTAGAACGACTCGTAGATCTGCTGCCACTCGTCGACGTGCCGTTCGGCGTTGCCGTCGTCGCCGGCCGGTGCCCGGCTCGCGACCACGTAGCCGGCCAGCCGCTTCTCGCCGAGCCGGTCCTCGTGCACCAGGACCCGGGCCTGCTCCACCGCCGGGTGGGCGGTGAGGACCGCCTCGATCTCGCCCGGTTCGATCCGCAGGCCCCGGATCTTGACCTGGTCGTCGGCGCGCCCGCAGTAGGCCAGCTGGCCGTCCGGCAGCCGCCGCACCAGGTCGCCGGTGCGGTACATGCGGCCGCCCGGCGCGCCGAAGGGGTCGGCGACGTAGCGCTGCGCGGTGAGTCCGGCGCGGGCGACGTACCCGCGGGTGACGCCCCCGCCCCCGCTGTACAGCTCGCCGATCTCGCCGTCGGGCGTCGGGCGCAGCCGGTCGTCCAGCACGTACAGGCGGCTGTCGCCCGCCCGGGAGCCGATCGGCGGCGCGTCCGGGCCGGGCACGAGCGGGGCCGACAGGGTGATCGCCATGGTGGTCTCGGTGGGGCCGTAGCCGTTGACCATCCTGCGGCCCCGGCCCCAGGCGTCCACCAGCCGCGCGCCGCACGCCTCGCCGCCGACCATCAGCGCCCGCAGCGCGGGCAGCCCGGTCCTCGGCACGGTCGCGAGCACCGACGGCGGCAGGAACGCGTGGGTGATCCCGTGGTCCCCGAGGAAGGCGGACACGTCCTCGCCGGCCAGCGTCTCGGGGGAGACCACCAGGGTGCCGCCCGGCGCGAAGGCCATCAGCACCTCGATGACCATGGCGTCGAAGCTGGGCGAGGCGAGCTGGGACACCACGCTGTCCGGCCCCGCCGCCATCCGCTCCGCCAGGTCGGCGGCGAACGGCGCGAGCCCCCGGTGCGGCACCGCGACGCCCTTGGGCCGGCCCGTCGACCCCGACGTGTAGATGACGTACGCCAGGGACAGCGGACGGTCCACCGGGTCCGGCGCGGTCACCGGCGCCGAGGCCGCCTCGGCCAGGAGCTCCGGCAGCGGCCACCGGGCGGTGCCCGGGGTGTCCGGCAGTCCCGGCAGTCCGGCCCCGGTGGTGAGCAGGGCGCGGGGGGCGCTGTCGGCGCACATGAAGGCGATGCGCTCGGCCGGGTGGTGGACGTCGACCGGCAGGAACGCGCCGCCCGCCTTCCCGACCGCCAGCATGGCCACGATCAGGTCCGCCGAGCGGGGCAGCGCCAGCGCCACGACGTCCTCGGCGCCGACGCCCCGGGCGCGCAGGACGTGGGCCAGCTGGTTGGCGCGGGCGTCCAGTTCGGCGTAGCGCAGCTCGACCCCGCCGCAGCGCAGGGCCGGCGCGTCACCGCGCCGTGCCGCGTGCCGGGCCACCAGCCCGTGCAAGGACGCGCTCACGTCGGTATCGGCTGACGGCAGGTGCTCCGGCGAAAACGGCATCGCGGCTCTCCATGTTCCCTCTGTGCCGGTGGTCCCGTGCGGGCTGGCTCATGATGGGCGGACGGAAAGTTTTGCGACAACCCCTACACGGGACCGTCAAAACCCCTGCGGACAGGGCCTTTCGGCCCTCGGTCGCCTCACCCTCCGGCGGCGCCGACCTATCGTGTGCGGCCGGCGACCGTCGCTGTCTCGCAGGCGCAGGAGGATCCGTGTTCCCGTTGTCTTTCGCGCAGCAACGCCTGTGGTTTCTCAACCGTCTCGACACCACGGCGTGGACCTACAACCTGCCGCTCGCCCTCCGGCTGGAAGGGCCGCTCGACACCGCGGCCCTGCGCGCCGCCCTGGGCGACCTGGTCGCACGGCACGAGAGCCTGCGCACCGTCTTCCCCGAGGTCGACGGCGAACCCCGGCAGCGGGTCCGCGCCACCGTGGACGCCGCCGAGTTCGTCACCGAGACGGACGTGGCCGCCGACGCGCTGCCCGCCACCCTGGACCGGCTGGCCCGGCACGCCTTCGACCTGACGGCGGACCTGCCGCTGAAGGTGTGGCTGCTGCGCACCGCCCCGGACAGCCACGTCCTGTACCTGGTGCTCCACCACATCGTGGGCGACGGCTGGTCGATGGCCCTGCTCGGCCGCGACCTGGGCACCGCCTACGCGGCCCGCCGGGCCGGCGCCGCGCCCGACTGGGAGCCGCTGCCCGTCCAGTACGCCGACTACGCGCTCTGGCAGCGGGAACTCCTGGAGGGCCCGGACGGCGCGGACCTCCTCGACCACTGGACCGGACGGCTGGCCGGCCTGCCCGACGAACTGCCGCTGCCCCTGGACCGGCCCCGGCCGGACGTCTCCGGCGACGACGGCGGCGAGGTCCGCCTCGACCTGCCGGCGGCGCTGCACGCCCGCCTGCTGCGGCTCGCGCGCGACGCCGACGCCTCCCTGTTCATGGTCGTGCACGCCGCCCTCGGCGCCCTCCTCACCCGGCTCGGCGCCGGCACCGACATCCCGCTCGGCACCATGGACGCCGGCCGCGCGGAGGAGGACCTGGAGGACCTCATCGGGTTCTTCGTGAACACGCTGGTGCTGCGCCTGGACACCTCGGGGGACCCGACCTTCCGGCAGCTGCTCGCCCGGGCCAGACAGACCGACCTCGCCGCCCTCGCCCACCCCGAGCTGCCCTTCGACCGCCTGGTCGAGGCCCTCAACCCGAGCCGCGCGCTCAACCGGCACCCGCTCTTCCAGGTCGCCCTCGTCCTCCAGAACAACGACGCCGCGCGGTACGCGCTGGACGGCCTGACCGTGACCGAACTGCGCAACCGGACCATCGCGGCCCACTTCGACCTCTCGGTCAGCTTCACCGACCGCTCCGCCCCGGACGGCACCCCCCTGGAGCTGTCCCTCCAGGTCGTCCACCGCACCGAACTCTTCGACCGCGAGACGGTCACCGCCTTCGCCCACCGCCTGGTCCGGCTGCTCGAAGCGGTGGCGGACGACCCGGACCGGCCGCTGGGCGACCTCGACCTCCTCGACGCCCGCGAACGCGCCACGGTGCTGTACGGCTGGAACGGCACGACCCGCCCCGCGCCGACCGGCGGACTCGCCCGGGCGTTCGCCCGGCAGGCCGCCCGGACCCCCGACGCCCCCGCGGTCTCCGACCCGCACGGAACGCTGAGCTACGCCGAACTGGACCGGCGCGGCGACCTGCTGGCCGGCCGCCTGCGCCGGCTCGGCGTCACGGCGGAGACCCGCGTCGGCATCCTCCAGCAGCGCTCCGCCGACCTCGTCGTGTCGATGCTCGCCGTGCTCAAGGCCGGCGGCTGCTTCGTACCGCTGCCGCTGACCGCGCCCACCGAACGGCTGCGCGACGTCCTGGACGGCTCCGGGGCGGAACTCCTGCTGGTCGACGACGCCCTGCGCGACCACGAGGCCGCGACCGGCGCCGGACGGCGGACCCTGCGCGTGACCGGCTTCGAGGCCACGGCGGACGACCGCGCCGCCGTGCCGGACGGCGACGCGCACCCCGACCAGGCCGCGTACATCATGTACACCTCAGGCTCGACCGGCGCGCCCAAGGGAGTCGTCACCACCCAGGCCGGTGTGCTCGCCTTCGCCCGCGACCGCTGCTGGCAGGACGAGCGGCCCCGCCGCGCCCTGCTCCACTCGCCGCACGCCTTCGACGCCTCGACCTGCGAGATCTGGGTGCCGCTGCTGTCCGGCGGAGAGATCGTCGTGGCACCCCCCGGCGAGGTCGACGGCGCCGTCGTGCGGGCCGCCGGCCTCACCGACGTGCTGCTGGTCTCCGGCCTCTTTCAGGTCGTCGCCGAGGAGGACCCGGACTGCTTCGCGGGACTCCGCGAGGTGATGACCGGCGGCGACGTCATCAGCCCCGCCGCCGTCCGCGCCGTCCTGCGCCGCCACCCGGACCTGCGCGTCCGCGCCACGTACGGCCCCACCGAACTGACCATGTGCTCCGTGCAGACGGCCCTCCACGACCCGGACCGGGTGCCCGACAGCGTGCCGATGGGCCGGCCGATGGACGACACCGCCGTCTACCTCCTCGACGACCGGCTGCGACCGGTGCCGGTCGGAGTCGTCGGCGAACTGTACGGCGCCGGCGCCGGCCTGGCGCGCGGATACGCGGGCCGCCCCGGACAGAGCGCCGAACGCTTCGTCGCCGACCCCTTCGGCCCGCCCGGCACCCGGATGTACCGCACCGGCGACCTCGCCCGCTGGCGCGCCGACGGCACCCTCGAATTCGCCGGCCGGGCCGACACCCAGGTGAAGATCCGCGGCTTCCGCGTCGAACCCGGCGAGGTGGAGAGCGCCCTCCTCCGCCACCCGCACGTCGCCCAGGCCCACGTGCACGCCCGCGAGGACCGGCCCGGCGACAAGCGCCTCGTCGGCTACCTGGTGCCCGCCGTGGCCGTGCCGGACCTCGCCGGGATCCGCGCCGCGACCGCCTCCGTCCTCCCGCCGTATATGGTGCCCTCCGCCCTGGTGCCGCTCGCCCAGCTGCCGCTCACCCCGAACGGCAAGATCGACCGGAAGCTGCTGCCGGCCCCCGAGGAGACCGGCCCCGGCACGGAGCACGTGGCACCCCGCGACGACCGCGAACGCGCCCTGTGTGCCCTCTTCGCGGAAGTGCTGGGCGTCCCCCGGGTCGGCGTCCACGACGGCTTCTTCGCGCTCGGCGGCCACTCGCTGCTCGCCATCCGGCTGGTCAACCGCGTCCGCGCCGCCCTCGGCGCGGACCTCGGCGTGGCGACCCTCTTCCGGGCGCCCACCGTCGCCGAACTCGCCCCCCGGCTCCTCGAACCGGCCGGCGGCGGACGGATCCCCGCCGTCCCGAGGACCGGCCCGCTCCCGCTGTCGTACCAGCAGGAGGGCCTGTGGTTCCTCCACCAGCTCGACCCCGCCTCCCCGGTCTACAACGTGCCGCTCGCGCTCCGCCTGACCGGCGCCCTCGACGCCGGCCGGCTCTCCCGCGCCCTGGCCCGGCTGACCGCCCGCCACGAGAGCCTGCGCACCCGCTTCGTCACCGTGGACGGCGCCCCGGTCCAGGTCGCCGACCCCGCACCGGAGCCCCGGCCGCTCACGGCGACCCCGGTCCACCCGGACCAGGTGCCCGAGGTCCTCGCCGAGGCCGCCACCCGCCCCTTCGACCTGGCCGCGGACCCGCTGCTGCGCGCCGAACTGCTGCGGCTCGGCCCGGCCGAGCACGTCCTGCTGCTCTGCACCCACCACATCGTCGCCGACGGATGGTCGGCCGGCGTCCTGCTCGACGAACTCTCCATCCTCTACACCGACCCGGACGCCGCCCTCCCGGACCTCGGCGTCCAGCCGGCCGACCACGCCGTCTGGCAGCGCGCCCGGCTCGCCGACGACGTCCTCGACAAGCAGCTCGGCTACTGGCGCGAACGGCTCCACGCCCTGCCGCAGCTGGACTTCCCCACCGACCGCCCGCGCGGCACCGCCTCCGGGCACCCCGGCGCCACCGTGGAACTCCGGCTCCAGGACGGCCTCGGCACCTCCCTGCGCGCCCTGGCCGACGCCGAACGCGGCTCGCTGCTCTCCGTGGTGATGGCCGGCTTCCTGCTGGTGCTCTCCCGGCACACCGGACAGGACGACATCGGCATCGGCTCGGTGCTCTACGGCCGCGACCGCCCCGAACTCGAACCGCTGGTCGGCTACTTCGCCAACACCGTCGTGCTCCGCGCCGACCTCGCCGGCAACCCGACCTTCCGGGAACTGGCGCACCGCTGCGAACTCGCCGTGCGCGGCGCCACCGAACACCAGGACCTCCCCTTCAGCACCCTGGTCGAGCAGCTGCGCCCGGCCCGCGAACCCGGCCGCAACCCCCTCTTCCAGATCAGCCTCACCCTGCACGCCGACGAGACCGCCGCGGCCGCGCCCGCCTTCGGCCCCGTCACCGCCGAACCGCTGCCGGTGACCGGCTCGGTCGCCCGCTTCGACCTCGCCGCGCACGCCACCGTCACCGCCGACGGCGGACTGCGCCTCCAGGCCGAGTACGCCACCGACCTGTTCGACCAGGACCGGATGACCCGCCTGCTGGAACACCTGGGCCGCGTCCTGACCCGCGCGGCGGCCGAACCGGACGCCACCGCGGGCACCTTCGTCCTGCCGGGACCGGAGGAGGCGGCGCTCCTGCGCCGGTGGAGCGAAGCCCGGCGCCAGGTGCCGGCCGACGACTCCCTCTGGGACCTCTTCGCCGCCCAGGTCCGCCGGCGCCCCGACGCGGTGGCCGTGGTCGCGGGCGAGGAGCGGACCAGCTACGCCGAACTGGCCCGGCGCGCCGAACGGCTGGCCGCCCGGCTGGCCGCCCGCGGGGTCACCCGGGGCAGTCTCGTCGGCCTGTGCGCCCGCCGGGACACCGACCTCGTCGTCGGCGTCCTCGGCATCCTGCGGGCCGGCGCCGCCTACGTACCGCTCGACCCCGACTATCCGGCGCGGCGGCTGGCCTACATGGCCGCCGACGCGGGCCTGTCGGTGGTGGTCGCCCAGCAGGGCCTCGACGTGCCCGGAACCGCGCTGCTCCTGGACGCCGACGCCGACGGGGACCTCCCGGTGCCGGAGGCGACCGCGACCGGCGCCGACCTGGCCTACCTCATCTACACCTCGGGCTCGACCGGGGAGCCCAAGGCGGTCACCGTCCCGCACGGGCAGGTCGTCCGGCTGATGCGGGCCACCCAGGACCGGTACCGCTTCGACGAGCGGGACGTGTGGACGCTGTTCCACTCGTTCGCCTTCGACTTCTCCGTCTGGGAACTGTGGGGCGCGCTCGTCCACGGCGGCCGGCTGGTCGTGGTGCCGTTCTGGCAGACCCGCTCGCCCGAGGACTTCCACCGCCTGCTCGTCCGGGAGGGGGTCACGGTGCTGAACCAGACCCCGGCCGCCTTCCGGCAGCTGGTCGCCGCCGACGAGGAGCGCGAGGAGGCCCTCTCCCTGCGGTACGTGATCTTCGGTGGCGACGCGCTGGACACCGCATCCGTACGGCGCTGGTTCGACCGGCACGGCGAGGACCGCCCGCGGCTCGTCAACATGTACGGCATCACCGAGACCACCGTCCACGTCACCCACTGCCCGCTCACCCGCGAGCTGCTGGACGAGAACGCGAGCCCCATCGGCGAGCCGATCCCCGACCTGTCGCTGTGGGTCGTCGACCGGGCCGGACAGCCGGCGCCCATCGGCGTCCCCGGCGAACTCCTCGTCGGCGGCGCCGGACTGTCCTGGGGCTATCTGCACCGGCCCGGCCTGAGCGCCCGGCGGTTCGTCGCCGACGGGTTCGGCGGCGCGCCCGGCGCCCGGCTCTACCGCTCCGGCGACCTCGCCCGGCGCCGCGCCGACGGCGGCCTGGAGTACCTGGGCCGCATCGACCACCAGGTCAAGATCCGCGGCCACCGGATCGAACTCGGCGAGATCGAGGCCGCGCTCGCCGGGCACCCCGATGTCCGCCACGCCTGTGCGGCCGTCCGCGACGACCGGCTGATCGGCTACGTCGTCCCCGCGACGCCGGGCGGCCCCGTGGACCCCGGCGCGCTGCGCGCCCACCTGGCCGCCCGCCTGCCCGCCTACATGGTGCCCTCCGCGCTGGTGCCCGTGGAGAGCATCGCGCTGACCTCCAACGGCAAGGTGGACCGGGCCGCGCTGCCCGCGCCCGAACCGCTCCGCGCCGGCGAGTCGGCCGCCCCGCGCGACGCCACCGAACGCGCGGTCGCCCGCGTCTGGGCCGGGCTGCTGGGCACCGACCGGATCGGCGTCCACGACAGCTTCTTCGACCTGGGCGGCACCTCGCTCGACCTGACCCGGCTGCGCGCCGAGATCCGCCGGGAGTTCGGCGCCGACCTCGACGTGCGCGACCTGTACGCGGCACCGACCGTGGAGAGGACCGCCATGCTGCTCGACCCGTCCCGACAGAAGCGGAGCCTGCCCTCGCCGCTGGTGCCCGTCAAGGCCACCGGCACCCGGCCGCCGCTCTTCCTCGTCCACGCCGTCGGCGGATCCGTGGTGCCGTACCTGCCGCTGGCCCGCCTCGTCCACCCCGACCAGCCGCTCTACGGCCTGGAGGACCCGGGGCTCGACGGCGGCCCGCTCACCACCTCGCTGACCGCCCTGGCCGAGCGGTACGCCGACGCCCTCCGCGCCGTCCAGCCGCACGGCCCCTACCACCTCGGCGGCTGGTCCCTCGGCGGCATGGTGGCCGCCGAGACGGCCGGCCTGCTGACCGCCGCGGGCGAGGAGGTCGCGGTGGTCGTCATGCTGGACACCGGCATGCCGCCGTACCTCGGCGAGGAGCAGCCGGACCGCGCCGCGCTCCTCGGCGGCTTCGTCCACGACCTGGCCGGCCTCGCCGGCGCCCCGGCGCCCCAGTACGACGAGGCCGCGCTGCGCGGCCTGCCGCCGGACCGCCAGGACGAGGCGCTGCTGGACCTCCTGGAGGGCGAGGGCCTCGTCCCGGAAGGCATCCGCGACGACCTGCGGGACCGGATACGGGTCTTCGAGGCCAACACCCGCGCCCTGCTGCGGCACCGCCCGGGCCCGGTCGACGCGCGCCTGGTGCTGCTGTCGGCGAGCCGGCAGCCGCGCCGGCTCACGACCCGCCCCTGGCGCGTCCTCGCCCGCGGCGGCTTCGAGCTCCACACCGTCCCGGGCGACCACCACTCGATGATGCGCCCGCCGCACCTGACCGCCCTGGCGGAGAGCCTGCAGAGCGTGCTGGACCGGCTGGGCCGGCCGTGAGACACCGCCCGGGGCCGGGCCGTGAGGACGCCTCACGGCCCGGCCCCCGGCCTTCGGCCCCCGGCCTTCGGCCCCCGGCCTTCGGCCCCCGGCCTTCGGCCCCCGGCCTTCGGCCCCCGGCCTTCGGCCCCCGGCCCGGGGCCCGGGGCCCGGGGCCGGGCGCACGAGGACGGCGGGAGCGGATCATCCGCTCCCGCCGTCCTCGTGCGCCCGGGGGGGTCAGGACCGGTCCGCGCCCCCTTCCCCGGCCCGGCCGAGCTGCTCGGCGAAGTCCGCCAGCACGGGGTGTTCGAGCAGCACCCGGACCCGGACCGAGACGCCGAGGCGGCGGCGCACCGCGGCCACCACCTCCATGGCGGCCAGCGACTGGCCGCCCAGGGCGAAGAAGTCGTCGTCGTCCGCGACCGGGACGCCCAGGACCTCCTGCCAGATCTTGGCGATTGCGGTGGTTCCCATCGTCGATCAGCTCCTTGACGGGCTCACGCCGGGCTCAGCCGCACCGGCAGACTGGTCAGTCCATGGATGAAGTTGCCGCCGCTCCACACCGGCGGTCCGGCCGGGGCGATCGCGCGTACGCGGCGGGTCAGCGCGGTCAGCAGCGCGCTCAGTTCGAGCCGGGCGACCCGGGCCCCGACGCAGACGTGGGGGCCCCAGCCGAAGGCGAGGTGCCGGTTCGGGGCGCGGTCGGGCAGGAAGGCGTCCGGCTCGGCGAAGACCGCCGGGTCGCGGTTGGCCGAGCAGATCCAGGCGGTCACCCGCTCGCCGGGGGCCAGCCGGGTGCCGGCGACCGTCACCGGCCGGGTCACCGTGCGCAGCGCGTGCAGGCCGGGGCTGGTCCAGCGCAGGACCTCCTCGACGGTGGTCGGCAGCAGCTCCGGCGCGGCGCGCAGCGCCGTCCACAGCGCGGGCCGTTCGCCGAACACCAGCAGCGCCCCGGCCGCCGCGTACCGGACGGTCTCGCTGGCACCGGTGAGCACCCCGCTGCAGTTGACGATCAGCTCCTCGTCGGTGAGGTCGCCGCCGGCCGCGAGCAGTTCGCTGATCAGGTCGTCGCCGGGGCGGGCGCGGCGCCGGTCGAGCAGGTCGGCGAAGTAGCCGAAGATCTCGGCGTTGGCGTCCAGCCGGTCGATGGGGTCGGGGGAGTCCAGGCCCTCGGTGGTGAGCCGGCCGATCAGCGGCCAGTCGGCCCGCGGCAGGTCCATCATGGCGCAGATGACCTGGTTGGGCAGCCGCTGCGCCAGGTCCCCGACGGCGTCCAGGACCCATGGCCCGGCCGCCGGTCCCGACCGCCCGTCGGCGGGCCCGCCGGCACCGGCCGCGACCGTCTCGTCCACCAGGTCGGTGACGCCGTCGACGATCCGGTCGTGCCAGCGCCGCAGCGCCGCCGGGGTGAAGGGCGCGCCGACCACGCGGCGGATCCGGCCGTGCCGCGGCGGGTCGCTGACCACCATCATCCGGTCGGCGACCAGCCGGGCCGCCTCGTCCGAGCCGCCGATCCGGATGCCGGCGCGGGAGCTGAAGGTGCCCGGGTCCCCCAGCACGGCGAGCACGTCGTCGTACCGGGCGGCCACCCAGAACCCGGGCCCGTCGGGCTCCGGGTGCCAGGTCAGGCCCGGCCGGGCGCGGACGGCCGCGAGCTGGTCCAGGTGCCGGTGCCCGGCGAAGACCTCCGGGGCGAGCAGGTCGATGTCCATCGCCGCTCAGCGCGCCTCGATCACGGAGAACGGCGACCCGGCGACGGCCGAGACCCGGTGCGTCCGGTAGCCGGCGGCCTCCAGGATCCGGGCGAAGCCGGCCCGGTCGCGCTCCCGTCCGCCGGTGAGGACCATCATGCCGAGGTCGCTCCAGCGGCTGACGTGCTGGGTGCCGTCCTCCGGCACCAGCATCTCGATGACCAGCAGCCGTCCGCCGGACGCCAGGGCGCGGCGGCTCGACCGCAGGATGTCCACCGCCTGCTCGTCGGTCCAGTCGTGCAGGACGCTGCACAGCAGGTGGGTGTCGGCGCCGGTGGGCACCGCGGCGAAGAAGTCGCCGGGCACGGCACGGCAACCGGGCACGCCGCCGCGGAGGTTCACCTCGTCGATCACCGTGGGGCGGTCGAAGAGGACGCCGCTCGCGTGCGGGGCCACCGACAGGATCTCGCCGAGGAGGAAGCCGTCGGCGCCGCCGATGTCCAGGATCACCTGCGAGTCCGACCAGTCGACGGCCTCGGCCGCCTGCCGGTACAGGCGGCCGGTGCGTTCCCGCATGCGGCGCAGGAACGCGACGTTCTCGCCGCGTCTGGAGTTCTTGACGCCGAAGAAGCCGCCGCCGTCGCCGTCGAAGGAGGCCGTGCCGGTGCGGAAGGTGTCCGTGGCGCGGAGCCAGGCCAGCTGGCTCTCGGCGTTGACCAGGGACGCGGAGAGGCTGTGCGGGTCGTCCCGGCGCAGCCGCGCGCCGAGCGCGGTCAGCCGGAAGCCGGTGGCCGGGTCGCCGTCGAAGAACCCGGCCGGGGCGAGCGCGGACAGCAGCCGCCCCAGGGCGTCGGGGTCGGCGTCGACCAGGCCCGCGGTGGTCTCCACGGACTGGGCGACCGACGGGTCCATCACATCGGCGACGCCGAGTTCGACGGCGATCCGCAGGGCGTGCGGGAGCACCGCGACCATGCTGTCGTCGACCAGCGTGAGGTAGTCCTCCACGATCCTGTCGGTGGT
>NZ_JBIBZN010000003.1:0-397247 GCF_043084305.1 Streptomyces sp. NPDC014656 | reverse complement strand
TCCCGGTGGTCCCGGTGGTCCCGGTGGTCCCGGTGGTCCCGGTGGTCCCGGTGGTCCCGGTGGTCCCGGTGGTCCCGGTGGTCCCGGTGGTCCCGGTGGTCCCGGCGGAGTCGGTGCGGGCGGGGGTGGTCTCGGTGTACGTGGTCATCGTCAGCCGCTTTCCTGGGGTCGGGACGCGCAGCAGCTCCGTCACCGCTCGATGGTCGACCTTGCCGTTGGCGTTGTGGGGGAGTGCGTCGAGGCGGCGCACCACATCGGGCACCAGATGGCCGGGGAGCCGGTCGCGCAGCTCCGCGCGCACCCGGTCGGGGTCCGCGTCGCCGGTGAAGGCCAGGCCCAGGCGTTCGTACGCGCCGCCGCGGCCGGGCAGGGCGACCGCCACGCAGTCGCGCACGCCGGCGCGGTCCGCGGCGCGGCTCTCCACCTCGCCCAGTTCCACGCGGTAGCCGCGGATCTTCACCTGCCGGTCGGCGCGCCCGAGGAAGTGCAGCACGCCGTCGGCGTCGCGCTCCGCGCGGTCGCCGGTGCGGTAGACCCGCGTGGGCACGCCCCCGACGTCGACGGTGACGAACCGCTCGGCGGTGCGCTCCGGGTCGTGCAGGTACCCCCGGGCCAGCCCGGCGCCCGCGACGCACAGCTCGCCGTCGATCAGGTGGACCTCGGTGCCGGGCACCGGCCGGCCGATGGGCACGCCGTGCGGCCGGTCGCAGTCCTCGGGCCGGATGCGGTGCGTGGTGGCGAAGGCGAAGCTCTCCACCGGGCCGTAGCAGTTGTGCACGGTGGTGTCCGGGTGGCGGAGCAGCAGCTCGCGCACCGGCTCGGGCGCCAGCCGCTCCCCGCCGATGAACATCAGGTCGACCCCGCGGAAGCAGTCGGGGTCCAGCCGCACCAGCAGGTTCACCACGGACGCGACCAGGACGAGGGTGTTCACCCCGTGCCGGGCGATCAGCTCGCGCAGGGCGTCTGGCAGCAGGTGGTCCTCGTCCGGCAGCACCACGGTGCCGCCGCGGGCGAGCATGCCCCACAGCTCCAGGCCGCAGGCGTCCCAGCCGACCGGGGAGAGCTGGGGCAGCACCCGGCCGGGACCGAAGGCCGCGAGGGGGCCGGAGCCGAAGAGCCGCAGCACGGCCCGGTGCGGTGTCACCACCCCCTTGGGGGTGCCGGTGCTGCCGGAGGTGAAGAAGACGCAGGCCGGGTCGTCCGGCCCGATGCCGTCCGGGACCTTCCACGACCGGGGCGCCGGCACGGCCGGCGGGGTCCAGCAGGGTGCGCCGGCGAGCGGGGTGTCCGTGACGAACACCGGTGCCCGCAGCAGGCGCAGCAGTTCGCGGACCCGTTCGTCCGGCCATTTCACGTCGATGGGGCAGTAGGCCGCACCCGTCTTCAGCACGGCCAGCAGCAGGGTCGCCATCCGGGCCGAGCGGCCGATGCGCACCGGTACCAGACAGCCCGGTCCCACCCCCGCCCCGGCCAGCGCGGCGGCATGGGAATCGGCCTCCGCGACCAGCCGGGAATAGGTGACCGGGCCGTCACCGTCTATCAGCGCAATATGGTCGCCGTATTGTGCCGCGCGTTCGTCGAGTGCCTGATGAATCAGCACGTACCGCTCCTTTTCCGCAGCTGCGATCGCACGCATATTCACCCGTGGCGACAGGCGGGGCAACCCCTATGGACCCCATAGGGGCACCCTCGGCACCCAGGTGCGGACAGGTGTGTTCCGTACTGTCAGGCACCTGCCGGCAGGGTTTCGTTGACATTCCCCGACGCCCGTCCTTAGCGTCCATTTCGTCGCGGTACCGGGATCGGAAATTCTTCTTCCCGTCGTTGAAACCGATTATCGAGCCCTGGGGGAATTCGTGTCGTCCGCACCCCATTCCAGAAATCAGCACGCCGTCGACGCCGGCATCGACCACATCACCCTCTCCGTCGGTGACGCCCGAGCCCGGGCGGCCGAGTTCGTCGAGCGCTACGGCTTCGAGGTGATCGCCGCCGGGGACACCGAGGAGTTCACCGCCGTGGCGGTACGGCAGCGGGACGTCGTCCTGGTGCTGCTGGAGGGCCGCACCGACGAGCACCCGTCCACCCTCTACACCGCCCGGCACGGCGACGGCGTGAGCGGCATCGCCCTCAGCGTGGACGCGCCGGACCCCACGGTCCTCGAAGCCTTCGGCGACGTGACGCACACCTTCGTCAGCCGGCCCGCCGGCGCGCCCTGGTCGCTGCCCGGCATCACCCCGGTGCCCGCCGCGGACCGCGCGGAGGGCACCGTGGCGCCGGCCAGGAGCCACCTGCTGTGCGTCGACCACGTCGCGATCTGCCTGGAGAACGGCGAACTGGACCCGACCGTCGAGTTCTACGCCCGGGTGCTGGGCTGGCGGGTGGTGTTCGAGGAGGACATCCACGTCGGCGCGCAGGCCATGCAGTCCAAGGTGGTGCAGAGCCCCGGCGGCGGCGTGACGCTGACGCTGCTACAGCCCATGACCGGGGCCGTCCCGGGCCAGATCGACGACTTCCTGAAGAAGCACGGCGGCAGCGGCGTGCAGCACCTGGCCTTCGCGGTGCCGGACGTCGTGGACGCGGTGGCCGACCTCGGCAGCGCCGGCGTCCGCTTCCTGGTCACCCCCGACTCGTACTACGAGGACCTGGAGGAGCGGCTCGGCGGGTCCGGCCACGCGGTGGCGGAGCTCCGCAAGTACAGCGTGCTCGCCGACCGGGACCACGACGGCGAGCTGTTCCAGATCTTCACCCGGTCCGAGCACCCGCGCCGCACCCTCTTCATGGAGATCATCGAGCGCCGCGGCGCGACCACCTTCGGCAGCAACAACATCCGCAAGCTGTACGAGGCGGTCGAGCGACAGGACCGGGCGTGACCGGCGGGCGGGCCGCCCCGGTGGCGGATCCGCTCACCCTCGACGACCTGGAGGACCGGGCCCGCGCCGTGCTGGCGCCCGAGGTCTACGACTTCGTGGCCGGCGGAAGCGGCCACGAGTCGACGCTCGGCGCCAACCGGGCCGCCTTCGACCGCTGCCACCTCGTGCCGCGCGTGCTGTCCGGGACGGCCGCCGCCGACACCACGACCACCCTGCTGGGCGCGCCGGCGTCGCTGCCCGTCGCCGTGGCGCCGATGGCCTTCCACACGCTGGTGCACCCGGACGGCGAAGAGGGGGTCGCCCGCGCCGCCGCCGCGGCCGGCGTCCCCTTCACGGCGGCGACCCTCGCCGCCCGCCCCCTGGACGAACTGGCCGTCGCCGGCGGCGAACTGTTCTTCCAGCTGTACTGGCTGCGCGACCGGAACCGCACCGAACGGCTGATCGACGAGGCCGAACGGCTCGGCGCCCGCGCCCTGTTCCTCACCGTCGACGTGCCCTTCATGGGCCGCCGCCTGCGCGACCTGCGCAACGGGTTCGCCGTACCGGCCCACGCCGCACCGGTCAACCTCGCCGCCGCGCAGCACGGCGCCGGACAGAGCGTCGGCGGGCACGCCGCCGCCGTCATCGACCCCACCCTCTCCTGGTCCGACCTGGAGTGGGTGCGGCGGCGGACGCGACTGCCCCTGGTGCTCAAGGGAGTCCTCGACCCGGCGGACGCCCGGCGCGCGGTGGACCTCGGCGCGGACGGCCTGGTGGTCTCCAACCACGGCGGCCGGCAGCTCGACGGCGCCGTCCCCAGCCTCCTGGCCCTGGCCGGGATCCGGGACGAGGTCGGCGACGCGTGCGAACTGCTCCTGGACAGCGGGGTGCGCGGCGGCACCGACGTGCTGCGCGCGCTCGCCCTCGGCGCGTCCGGGGTGCTGCTCGGCCGGCCGGTCCTGTGGGCCCTGGCCTCCGGCGGCGAGCCGGGGGTGACCGGGGCGCTGGAACTGCTGCGCACCGAACTGGAGGCGGCGATGGCCCTGGCAGGCGCGCCGGACGTGGCCGCGGCCGGACGGCTGGGCGTGCGCTGGGCACCCGGCGCGAACGAACGGGAGGCGTGATGACCGAACCGTCCCACGCCCGGACGGCACGGCCCGGGGCGGTGATGGACCTGGCCGACCTGCACGGCTCGCTGTCCGACCCGGCGCTGCTGTCCATGAACCTGCTGAACGAGGTCTCCGAGCGGTACCCGGACGCGGTGTCCTTCGCCGCCGGCCGGCCCGACCCGGGCGACTTCGCGATCGAGGACGTCCACCGGTACCTGCGCACCTGGACCGCGCACGTCGCCGAGGGCACGCCCGGCGGCGCGGAGGCGGCCCGCAAGCGGCTCTACCAGTACGGCAGGACGAAGGGGGTGATCCAGGACCTGGTGGCCCGCAACCTCGCCACCGACGAGTCGATCCACGCCGACCCGGAGTCGATCGTGGTGACCGTCGGCTGCCAGGAGGCCATGGTCCTGGTGCTGCGGGCGCTGCGCGCCGACGACCGCGACGTGCTCCTCACCACCTCGCCGGCCTACGTGGGCATCACCGGCGCCGCCCGGCTGGTCGACCTCCCGGTCGTGCCCGTCGACAGCGGCGGCGACGGGATCGACCTGGCCGACCTGGCCGCCAAGGTGCGGGGGGCGCGCGAGGCCGGACTGCGGCCCCGCGCCTGCTACCTGGTGCCCGACTTCGCCAACCCCACCGGGCTCAGCCTGGACGTGCCGACCCGGCGCCGGCTCCTCGACCTCGCCGCCGAACTGGACATCCTGCTCGTCGAGGACAACCCGTACGGCTTCTTCGGCGACGGGATCCCCCCGAAGCCGACGCTCAAGTCGATGGACGGGGGCCGCCGGGTCGTCTACCTCGGCTCGTACGCCAAGACCGCCCTGCCCGGCGCCCGCATCGGGTACGTGGTGGCGGACCAGCCGGTCGTCCGGGACGGGGAGACCGTCGGCACCCTCGCCGACGAGCTCTCGAAGATCAAGAGCATGATCACGGTCAACACCCCGCCGATCGCCCAGGCGGTCATCGGCGGCAGGCTGCTGGAGAGCGGCTTCGCGCTGCGCGAGGCCAACGGGGAGGCCACCGCGCGGTACGGCCGGCGGCTGCGCCACCTGCTCGACGGGCTCGCCGCGCGCTTCCCGGCGCCGTCGCCCGTCACCTGGAACCGCCCGGACGGCGGCTTCTTCCTGGTCGTCACGGTGCCGTTCACCGCCGACGACGAGCTGCTCGCCCACTCGGCCGCGCGGCACAAGGTCATCTGGACGCCCATGCACCACTTCTACGCGGCGGGGGGCGGCCTGCGACAACTGCGGCTGTCCTGCAGCTCGCTCACGCCGGAGGAGATCGACCTCGGTCTGGACCGGTTCGCTTCGCTGGTGACCGATCTTCTGGAGAGGACCTGAGAACCATGAGAGCGCTGACGGTAAACGGTCGGACGATCTCCGACGAGACCGACGCCTATGTGATCGCCGAGATCGGCCACAACCACGAGGGCGACCTGGGCAAGGCGGAGGAGCTGGTGCGGCAGGCCGCCGCGGCCGGCGCCAGTGCGGTCAAACTGCAGAAGCGGGACAACCGCTCCCTGTTCACCCGGGCGATGTTCGACTCCCCCTACACGGGGCGCAACAGCTTCGGCCCGACGTACGGCGCGCACCGCGAGTTCCTGGAGTTCGGCGCCGCCGAGTACACCCACCTCCAGCAGCTGTCGGCCGAGCTGGGCGTCGACTTCATGGCGACCGCCTTCGACTTCGCCAGCGTCGACTTCCTGGCCGAGCTGGGGGTCCCGGCGATCAAGATCGCGTCCGGGGACATCAGGAACACGCCCCTCCTCGCCTACGCGGCGAAGGCGGGCAAGCCGCTGATCGTGAGCACCGGCGGCGCCGACATGGAGGCCGTGCGGCGCGCCTGCGGCACCGTCCTGCCCATCAACCCCGACCTGGCGCTGCTCCAGTGCACGGCGATGTACCCGGCCGAGCCGGAGGTGCTGAACCTCTCGGTGCTGGACGCCTACCGGGCCGAGTTCCCGGAGACGGTGATCGGCTTCTCCGGGCACGACCTGGGCCCGTGGGCCGCCTGGACCGCGTACGCCCTGGGCGCCCGGGTGGTGGAGAAGCACGTCACCCTCGACCGCACCGCCCCCGGCAGCGACCACGCCTTCTCGATGGAGCAGCCCGACCTCGCCGAACTCGTCGACGGACTGCGCCGGGTGCGGCGCTCCCTCGGCAGCCGGGAGAAGGAGGTCCTGGACGGCGAACGGCCCGCGATGGCCAAGATGGGCAAGAAGCTGGTCGCCCACCGGGACCTGCCGGCCGGCCACCGCCTCACCCTGGAGGACGTGGCGATCAAGTCGCCGGGCGACGGGCTGACCCCCGACCGGCTCGCCGACGTGGTGGGCCGCCCGCTCGCCCGGCCGCTGGCCGCCGACGCCGACATCACCCTGGACGCGCTGGCGGACGCCGATGCCGGCCGCGATTGACCTGACCGGCTCGGTCGCCGTCGTGACCGGGGTCCACGGCCGGCTCGGCGCGGTGTGGGTGGACGCCCTGCTGGGCGCCGGCGCCCACGTGGTGGGACTGGACGTGCGGGAGACCGGCGGGCCGGAGCTGGGCGCGGTGCTGGACGCGCACGACCCGAAACGGTTCACCACGCTCGTCGCGGACGTCACCGATACCGCCGGGCTGCGCCGCGCGCTCGACGCCTGCCTCGACCTGGCCGGCGAACCGGACGTCCTGGTCAACAACGCCGGCGTCGACAGCCCGCCGTCGGCCGAGGGCACCGGCTGGCGCTTCGAGGACATCCCGGACGAGGTGTCCGGCGGCGTCCTCGCCGTCAACGCCCAGGGGACCCTGCGGATGTGCCAGGTGTTCGGCTCGCGGATGGCCCGGCGCGGCCGCGGCTCGATCGTCAACATCGGCTCGATGTACGGGGCCCTCGCCCCCGACCCGCGGATGTACGAGCACCTGCCGGTGGAGCCGCCGTTCCTGAAACCGCCCGCGTACGGCATGTCCAAGGCCGGCGTCGCCGCCCTCACCCGCTACCTCGCGGCGCTGTGGGGACCGGCCGGAGTACGGGTCAACACCCTGTCGCCGGGCGGTGTGCTCGGCGCGCAGGACCCCGTGTTCCGGGCGAAGTTCGACGCCCGCGTGCCGCTGCGGCGGATGGCCCGCGCCGAGGACCTCACCGGACCGCTGCTGTTCCTCGCCTCCGACCTGAGCCGCTACGTCACCGGCACCGAACTCGCCGTGGACGGCGGGTTCGGCTGCTGGTGACCCCGACCCACCTTCGAGGAGAAGCCATGGACAGGTCCCTGGCCTGGATCCCGCGCACCGAGTTCGCGCGCGTCCTGGGACACGTCGACGACCCGTACGACCGGGCCCTCGCCTTCGCGGCGATGTCCCGGATCAACACCCTCTACATGATCTCCCGCGCCGGGTCGGGACACATCGGGTCCAGCTTCAGCGCCGCCGACGCGGTCAGCTGGCTGCTGCTGGAGGAACTGGACCGGCCTTTCGAGGACGGCGGCGACGTGTACTTCTCGTCGAAGGGCCACGACGCGCCCGGCCTGTACGCCGCGATGATCGCCCTCGGACGGCTCGACGAGGACCTGCTGCACCGGCTGCGGCGGATCGACGGACTGCCCGGACACCCCGACACCGGCACCCCCGGCATGCCCTTCAACACCGGCTCCCTGGGCATGGGCATCTCCAAGGCGAAGGGCCTGGTCCTCGCCCACCGCCTGGCCGGCCGGACCTCCCGGGTGGTGGTGATGACCGGCGACGGCGAACTGCAGGAGGGCCAGAACTGGGAGGCGCTGCCCGGCGCCGCGCGGTACGGGATGGGCGAACTGACCGTGGTCGTCGACCACAACCGCCTCCAGTCCGACACGTACGTCGCCGACGTCAGCGACCTCGGCGACCTGACCGGCAAGTTCACCGCCGCCGGCTGGGGCGTGCTGCACTGCGACGGCCACGACCCCCGGCAGCTGGAGAAGGCCTTCGCCCAGCGCGCCGGGGAGCACCCCGGGCGGCCCGTCGTGATCATCGCCGACACGGTGAAGGGCGGCGGCTGCCCCACCTTCGCCGCGACCTCGATGGCCCCCGGCGAATGGCGCTACCGCCACCACAGCGGCGCCCCCGCCCCGGAGGACCACGACGCCGCGCTCCGGGAGCTGACGGCCACCGCCGACGAACTGCTCCGCCGCCACGGCCTCGCGCCCCTCCGGCCGGAGACGCTCACCCTGGACCTGCCGGCGAAACCGGCCGGGACGCGGCTGCCCGAGCTGTACGGGCGGCTGCTCACCGAAGCGGCGCACGAGGATCCGCGGATCGTCGCGCTCGACGGCGACCTGGTGCTCGACACCGGGCTCATCCCCTTCCGCGACGCCCACCCGGACCGGTTCGTCGAATGCGGCATCGCCGAACAGGACATGGTCTCGATGGCGGGCGGCCTCGCGGCGGGCGGCCTGCGGCCCTTCGCCCACTCCTTCTCCTGCTTCCTGCACGCCCGGCCCAACGAGCACATCTACAACAACGCCACCGAGCGGCGGCCCGTGGTCTACGTCGGCTCGCTCGCCGGACTCCTGCCCGCAGGCCCCGGCCACTCGCACCAGGCCGTCCGCGACGTGTCGGCGCTGAGCGCCGTCCCCGGGCTGACCGTCCTGGAACCCTCCCACCCGGCCCAGCTGGCCGCCGTCCTGGACTACTGCCGGACCAGCGAGGACAGCGTCTACCTGCGGCTGTCCAGCCAGGTGGTCCCCGCCGAACTGGCCGGGCTGCCGCCCGCGCCCCTGGTGCCCGGCCGGGGACACGTCCTGCGGGCCGGCCGCGACGCGGTCGCCTTCGGCGCCGGACCGGTGGTCCTCGCCCAGCTCCTCGGCGCCGCCGGCCTCCTCGCCGCCGAGGGCGTCGAACTGACCGTGGTGGACCTGCCCTGGCACAACCGGATCGACCCGACGTGGCTGGACGAGCTGCTCACCGGCATCCGCCACGCCTTCGTGGTCGAGCACCAGTACGGCAGCGGCGGCCAGGCCGACCTGATCGCCCGGCAGCTGCTGGAGACCGGCACCTGGGACGGCGCCTCCTTCCGCGGCATCGGCCTCACCGACGTGCCGCGCTGCGGCACCGACGCGGAAGTCCTCGCCGCCCACGGCATGGACGCACCCCACCTGGCCCAACTGATCGGCGCGGACGTCCTCGGCCGCGGCCGCACCACCGAACCGACGGGAGACACACCGTGGAAACTGTCCGCAACGAACTGAACCGCCCGCCCGAGGAGCTCGTCGAGGCCTTCCGCGCGGTGCTCGCCGAGTACAGCCCCAGCTGCCTCGTCACCGACGCGCGCCGGCGGGTCGGCGCGATCGGCGGGCTGCTCCCCGTCAAGCACCACCACAAGATCGCCGGACCGGCGCTCACCGTCAACCTCTCGATCGACGACCTCGTCGACTGCATGCCGGTGCTCACCCGCGCCCGGCCCGGCGACGTCGTCGTGGTCGCCTGCCACGGCACCACCCGCACCGCCATGTGGGGGGGCCTGATGTCCACCCTCTCGAAGCAGATCGGACTGGCCGCCGGCATCGTCGACGGCGCCATCCGCGACGTCGACGAGATCCGCGACCTGGACTTCCCGGTCTGGTACCGAAGCACCGTCCCCCGGCCCTCCCCGACCGCCGTCCACGACCGCACCGAACCGGTCCAGGTGAACGTCCCGGTCGTGATCGACGGCCAGGTGATCAACCCCGGGGACATCGTGGTCGCCGACGAGAACGGCATCGCCGTCGTCCCGCGCGAGGACGCCGCGACCGTGCTCGAACGCACCCGGATGAACATCGACAGGGAACGGGTGATCCGCGACAAGATCGCCTCCGGCCTCTCCGTCGCCGAACTGATCGCCGAGTTCGGACACCTGTGATGCGCGTCTACGTCACCGGCGCCGACGGCATGCTCGGCACCGCGCTGCGCCACGAACTCGCGACCCGCCCGGAGACCGCCGACTGGCCCGTCCTCGGCGTCTCCCTCGCCGACTTCGACATCGGCGACGAGGCCGCCGTCCGCGACTCGATCGCCGACTTCCGCCCCGACGTGGTCGTGCACACCGCCGCCAACGCGGTCGTGGACTCCTGCGAACGGAACCCCGGACCCGCCCTGCGCGTCAACGTCGGCGGCACCCACCACGTCGCCGACGCCTGCCGGCGCCACGGCAGCCGGCTCGTCTACATCTCCAGCGACTACGTCTTCGACGGACGGGCCCCCGGGCCCGCCGGGTACAACGAGGACGACATCCCCGACCCGGTCAGCGTGTACGGCCTGAGCAAACTCGCCGGCGAACGGATCGTCGAGGCCGTCCCCGACCACCTCGTCGTGCGCACCTCCTGGCTGTACGGCGGCACCGACCCGCGCCTCGACCAGGTGCTCGCCGCCGCCCGCGAGTTCCTCGACGGCGGCCGGCCACGGCTGATCGACGACCAGTTCAGCAGCCCGACCTACCTCCCCGACCTGGCGTCCGCGCTCGTGGGACTGCTGCCCGGCGCCCTCGCCGTGCGCGGGCTGCTGCACATCGCCAACCGGGGCCGGGCCAGCTGGTACCAGGTGGGCATGGCCCTCGCCGAACGCCTCGGCACCGCCCACCCCGTGCCGATGTCCATGGACGACGCCGGATTCGTCGGCGGCCGGCCGCGCGACTCCCGCCTGGACAGCACCCGCGCGGCCGCCTTCGTCCACGCCATGCCCCACTGGACCGACGCCCTCGCCCGCTACTGCGCCCGGTTCACCGCCGCCGACCGGGGACCGGTGGACCACTGATGCCCCTGCCGTTCCTGCTGCTCGACTTCGACGGGGTCGTGTGCGACACCGAACGGGCCGCGCTGCTGGCCTGGCGGGACCTCTACGACCGGCTCGGGGTGCCCCTCGACGACGGCGTACGGGACCGGATGGTCGGCAACTCCGCCGGGGCCCGGGTCGCCCTGGCCGACCTGGCCTCCCGGCTGGGCCGGCCGGTCGGCGACGACGAATGGGCCTGGCAGCGCGAGCGGCGCGCCGCCCGGTGCGCCGCCGCCCCGGCCCGCCCCGGCGCGGAGCGGCTGCTGGACACCGCCGAGGGCGCCGCGATCGTGTCCAGCAGCCCGGCCGCCTGGGTGGAGGGGCACCTGCGACGCCTCGGCCTGCGGGACCGCTTCGCCTTCCTGGTGACCGGCGACGACACCGACCGGCACAAGCCGGCACCGGACCTCTACCTGCACGCGCTGGCCCGCGCCGGGGTCGGCGCCGGCGACGCGCTGGCCGTCGAGGACTCCCCGCCGGGGGTCCGCGCCGCCCGCGCCGCCCGCATACGCTGCGTGGCGGTGCCCTGGGAACCCGCCGGGGCACCCGGCGTGGCCGGCGCCGACGCGGTGCTGTCGAGCCTGAGCGAACTGGACCTGCGGCGCTACCGGCGCCACGAGGCGTGACGAGGTGTGACATTGGAGATCACGGCGGACAACGCCCTGGAGGAACTGTCCCGGCACGTCCTGATGGACGGCCTGGACCTCGTCCTCGACCTGGAACGCAGCCGCGGCAGCACGCTCGTCGACGCGCGCGGCGGCGAGGAGTACCTGGACCTGCTCACCTTCTACGGCTCCCTGCCCCTGGGCATGAACCACCCGGGCATGACCGGCGACCCGGCCTTCCTGGCCGAACTCACCCGGGCCGCCCTGCACAAGGTGACCAACTCCGACATCTACACCGCGCAGTACGCGCGGTTCGCGGCGGCGTTCAGCCGGGTGCTCGGCGACCCCCGGCTGCCGCACCTCTTCTTCATCGACGGCGGAGCCCTCGCGGTGGAGAACGCCCTCAAGGTGGCCTTCGACTGGCGGGACCGGCGCCCGCGCGCCGACCCGGCGGCACCCCTCGAAGTCCTGCACATGGAGGGCGCCTTCCACGGGCGCAGCGGCTACACGCTGAGCCTGACGAACACCTCGCCGACCGTGACCGCGCGCTTCCCGGCGTGGAGCTGGCCGCGCGTCCCGGTGCCCGGGCCCGGCGCCGAACGCGCGGCGGTCGAGGTCGCGCGCCGGCACCTGGAGGAGCGCGGCGACCGGATCGCCTGCTTCATCGCCGAGCCGGTCCAGGGAGCCGGCGGCGACCGGCACCTCGGCAGGGAGTTCCTGCTGCGCATGCAGGACCTCTGCCACGCGCACGACGTGCTCTTCGTCCTCGACGAGGTGCAGACCGGCTGCGGCGTCTCCGGCGCGCCGTGGACCTACCAACGGCTCGGCCTCGCCCCGGACGTGGTCGCCTTCGGCAAGAAGACCCAGGTCTGCGGCGTGATGGCGGGCGGCCGGGTGGACCAGGTGCCCGACGGCGCCCTGGCCGTGCCGGACCGCCTCGGATCCACCTGGGGCGGCAACACCGCGGACATGGTCCGCGCCACCCGCATCCTGGAGATCATCGAACGGGACGGCCTCGTGGAGGCCGCCGAGACCAAGGGCGCCCACCTGGGCAAGCTGCTCGCCGACCTGGCCGCCGCCCACCCGGCGCTCGTGAGCGGCGTGCGGGGCCTGGGCCTGATGTGGGCCTTCGACCTGCCGGACCCGGCGCTGCGCAAGGAGGTCCTGGACCGCCTGCGCCGCGAGCACCGGGTCCTGCTGCTGCCCGGCGGGCCGCGCGCCGTCCGTTTCCGCCCGGCCCTGACCATCGGGCTCGGCGAACTGGAGCGGGCGGTCGCCGCCGTGGACGCGGTCCTCAGCTCGACGGCCCCTTCGGGTACGGGGTCGTAGGGGTTGTCAGCCGCCGACGGCCGCGGCCAGAATACGGGCGGCTTTGAATTCCGGAAGCGAAAAAGGAGTGCGACGGCTCATGAGTAATCCGTTCGAGGATGAAAGTGCTTCCTACTGCGTTCTGGTCAATGCGGAACTGCAGTATTCATTGTGGCCGGATTTCGCGGAGGTCCCGGCCGGCTGGACCGTCGTCCTGCCGAGCACGACCCGGCAGAACTGCCTGGACTACGTGAACGAGAACTGGGTCGACATGCGCCCCAAGAGCCTGGTCGACGCGATGCGCCGGAGCGGCTGAAGCACCCGCGCCGGAACACGGCCAGGGATCGCCCCGCCTCGCGGGGTGCCCCCTGGCCGTCGTCTTTTCCCCCTCCGCGACAGCCGATAGCGCCCTGATAGCCGGTCGATGCGCCCGGCCGGAAACATGACTCGCGTCGGTGACCGTAATGGTCTTCCCCCTACTGACCTACGGGAGGAGTTCGCGGTGGAACTGGTGGAGCGCGAGGCGCAGTCGGCGCTGCTGACCGCACTGGCGGCAAAGGCGCGGGGCGGGCACGGACGCGCCGTCCTGGTCTCCGGACCGGTGGCGGCCGGCAAGAGCGTACTGGTGCACGATTTCGCCGACCGGGCCCCGGCCCTGGGCATGCTCGCGCTGACGGCGCTGGGATCCGAGGACGAGCGGCACCTGACCCTGGGAGTGATGCGGCAGCTCGTCGACGCCGCGCCGCTGGACCCCGCGGACCGGGCACGGGCCGTGGCGCTCATCGAGGACGGCGGGCGCGCCGCCCGGCACCCGGACCCCGGGGCGCCGGTGGACGCCGGCATCGTGCACGGGCTCTGCGCCGTCCTGCTGGACCTGGCCGAACGCCGCCCGCTGTACCTCGCCGTCGACGACGTCGAACGGGCCGACCCGGCCTCGCTGACCTGCCTGGCCTACCTGGCCCGGCGGCTGAACAGCGCCCGGGTGCTCGCGGTGTTCACCCACAGCGGCCACGGCTGCGACACCGACTTCCGCTTCGGGGCCGACCTGCTGAGACAGCCCCACTGCCACCGGGTCGAGGTGACCCGGCTGTCCCCGGCGGGCGTCCGGCGGCTGATCGCCCAGCACCTCGGCGAGACCGTCGCCGAGGCCCGGTCCGCCGACTGGTACGCCGCCGGCGGAGGCAACCCGCTGCTCGTCGAGGCGCTGGTCCGCGACCACCTCGGCGGCGACGAGGCGGGCCCGCGCTACCGCGAGGCCGTCCTGTCCTGCCTGCGCCGCGGCTGCCCGGACATGACCCGGGTGCTGAGCGGCTACGCGGTGCTCGGCACGCCGGCCGACCTGGAGGACCTGGACGCCCTGATCGGCCTCGGCCCCTCCCGCACCACCGAGGCGGTGCACGCGCTGATCGCCGGCGGACTGCTCACCATGGACGGATTCCGCCACGACGCCGCCCGAGAGGCGGTGACCGGCGCGATCGAGGCCGCCGACCTCGCCCGGCTGCACGCCCGGGCGGCCGTCCTCGCCCACGAACGCGGCGCCGGCACCGGGACGATCGCCGACCACCTGCTCCGGGCCGGAGCGCCGGCCGCCGGCGGCGCGCCGGCGGAGCCGTGGGCCCTGCCCGCCCTGGAGGACGCCGCCGGCCACGCCCTGCGCGAGGGCGCCGCCGACCGGGCCGTGGACTGCCTCCGGCTGGCCCGGCTGATCTGCGCGGACCCGCACCGGCGGGCGCGCCTCACCGCCGCCCTGGTCAGGGCCGAGTGGAGCATCAACCCCGGGGTGTCCGGCGGCCGGCTCGGCGAGCTCGTCGAGGCGCTGCGCGAGGGCCGCCTGCGGAGCGCCGACGCGCTGACGCTGGTACGGGCGCTGCTCTGGCACGGCCGCTTCGAACAGGCCCAGGAGGTCCTCGGCCGGCTGGCCGCCTCCGGGCGGCCGACGGACCCGGAGACCGCCACCGAACTGCAGATCACCCGGCGCCGGCTGCGGCACGCCTACCCGTCCTTCCTCGCCGCGCTCGGCCCGCGGCCCGCCGCCGGCCGGCCCCCCACCCACTCGGTGAGCGCCGACCGCAGGCTCCAGGCCGTGTCCGCGCTGGCCGCCGTGCTCTCCGAAGGGCCCCACCCGGAACCGGTCGGCGTGGCACAGCGGGTCCTCCACGGCACCCGGCCCGACGAACTCTCCACCGAGACCGTCGAAAGCGCCCTCCTCGCCCTCGCCTACAGCGGGCGGGCCGAGCGCGCGGCCCACTGGTGCGACGTCATCCTGGACCGCGCCCGGGCGCGCCGGCTGCCGGGCAGACAGGCCCGGCTCGGCGCGGTGCGGGCCGAGACGGCCCTGCGCCGGGGCGACCTCGTCGACGCCCGGCGGTACGCGGCCGAGGCGCTCGCCACCCTGCCGGCGATCAGCTGGGGGGTGACCGTCGGCGCCCCGCTGAGCACCCTGGTCCTGGCCACCACCGCGATGGGCCGCTACGACGAGGCCCAGACCTACCTCGACCACCGCGTGCCGGAGGCGATGTCCGACACCCGCTACGGCATGCACTACCTCCACGCGCGGGCGCGGTTCGGGCTGGCCACCGGGCACCTGGAGATGGCCCTGGAGGACCTGCGCCGGTGCGGTGCCACGCTGCGCCGCTGGGGGATGGACACGCCCGGCCTCATCCCGTGGCGCACCGACGTGGCCGAGGTGTACCTGGGCCTCGGCCGGCCGGACGACGCCCGGCGGATGCTGGAGGAGCAGGCCGCCCTGTTCCCCGTGATGCCGAACCGGGTCCGCGGCGCGGCGACCCGCGTCCTCGCCGGAGCCGGAGCGCCGGCGCACCGGCCGGCGCTGTTGCGCCGGGCGGCCGAACTGCTGCAGTCCGACGACGGCGACCGGTACGAACTCGCCCTGGCCTTCGCCGACCTGGCCCGCGCCTACCGCACCCTGGGCGAGTTCCGGCGCGCCGCCGCGGCCGAGCGCCGCGCCGTGATCGTGGCCGCCGACTGCCACGCCGAGGCGCTGGTCAGGGGCCTGGCGCTGGAGAGCCCCACGGCGGTGCCGGCCCGGCCCGACGGCGGGGACGGGCTCACCGAGGCCGAGCGCCGGGTGGCCGCGATGGCCGCGGTCGGCTGCTCCAACCGGGAGATAGCCGAGGGGCTGCACGTCACGGTCAGCACGGTCGAGCAGCACCTGACCCGCACGTACCGGAAGCTGCGCATCAGCCGGCGGGCGGACCTGCCGCCGCTGCTGGGCGGCCCGGCGCAGGGGGACCTCACCGACGCGGGCCGGCACTGAGCCCGGGAGGCCCCGGCCGGGCGGGGGACGGCGGCCGCGCGCCGTTCCCGCCGCCGTTTTCCTTTCCGCCGACGATATTTCGACAGAATGGCTCGGAATCCTTCTCGGAACCCGCCGTCAATCCCTTCGTCGCTTCCCGCCGCGCCCTCCCGGTCACTTCGGATTCGACGCTCTCTGGACAGAGCCGATCGGGTTGGGTAGATATGAGGTCGCTGCGTAGCTGACCGGCGGGAACTGTGTCGCGGATGTGAAGGACGGTCATGCGCTTTCGTTTACTCGGGCCGTTGGAAGTGGCCGGTCCCGGTGGCCCGGCGCTGATCACCGCCGAGCGTCAGCGCGTCGTCCTGGCGGTGCTGCTCCTGGAGCCCAACCGGATCGTGCCGACGGACCGGCTGGTCGACGCGGTCTGGGGCGCCTCCCCGCCGCCCACCGCGCGTGCCCAGATCCAGATCTGCGTCTCCATGGTCCGCGCCAGCATGGCGAAGGTCGGTCTGGACGAGGTCATCCTGACCAGGTCGCCCGGCTACCTCGCCGAGGTCGGGGACGACGAACTGGACCTCCAGGTCTTCGAGCGGGCCGCCGCGGCCGGACGCGCCGCCGCCGAGGAGGGCCGCTTCGACGAGGCGGCCGCCGCCTTCGAGACGGCGCTCGGGCTCTGGCGCGGATCCACGTGCTTCGGCGGCGGCATCACCAGCACGGCGCTCCAGGCACCGGCCGCGCGGCTGGACGAGCAGCGGCTGACCGTCGTCGAGCAGTGGGTGGAGGCCCGGCTGGCCCTCGGCCTGCACCAGCAGCTCGTGGCGAGGCTCATCGACCTGGTCATGCAGAACCCGCTGCGGGAACGGCTCCGCGGCCAGCTGATGGTGGCGCTGTCCCGGTCGGGCCGTCAGGCCGAGGCGCTGGAGGTCTACCGGCGCGGCCGGCGCGAGCTGGTCGACGAACTCGGCATCGAGCCGGGGGAGGAGCTGCGCCGGATCCAGGAGGCGATCCTGGCCGGCCGGCTGGAGGGCGCGACGCCGCCGCAGGCCGCCCCGGCCGCTGCCCCCGCCGCGTCACCGGCGCCCGCCCCCGTACCCCAGCCCGTGCCCGAGCCGGCGCCCGCTCCGGAGGCGCCGGCCGCCGCCTTCGTCGAACCGCCGGCGGTGCCCCGGCTGCTGCCCGGCGCCATCGCCGACTTCACCGGCCGCGACGAGCTGCTCGCCCGGCTCAGAGCAGGGCTGGAAGAGGCCGCGGAGACGTCCTACGCCCTGCGGATCGTGGCGATCACCGGCAAGGGGGGAGTCGGCAAGACCACCCTCGCGGTCCACCTCGGGCATTCGTTGGCGAATCGTTTCCCCGACGGCCAGATGTTCGCCAAGCTGCGCGGACCCTCGGCCCAGCCGATCCTGCCGACCCGCATCCTGGAACGCTTCCTGCGCAGCCTGGGGATACCGGGACCGGCCGTGCCGTCGAGCATCGAGGAAAGGGCGGAACTCTTCCGCAACCTGGTCGCCGACCGGCGCATGCTCATCGTCCTCGACGACGCCATCGACGAGGAGCAGGTGCGCTGGCTGTTACCCGGATCCTCCAACTGCCCGGTCCTCATCACGAGCCGGTCCCGGCTGGCCGGCCTGGAGGGCACGAGCTCCGTCCAGATCGACGTGTTCTCCACCGAGCAGGCGCTGCAGCTCCTCAGCCGGATCCTCGGCGCCGAGCGCATCCACAGCGAGATGTCCAGTGCCCTGCTGCTGATCAAGCAGTGCGGCAACCTCGCCCTGGCCCTGCGGATCGTGGCCGCCCGGCTGGCCGCCCGGCCGCACTGGCCGCTCAGCAAGATGGTGGCCAGGCTCGGTGACGAACGCCAGCGGCTGGACGAGCTGACCCACGGCGGGGTCGGCGTCCGGGCCGGCCTGGCCATGGCCTACCAGGGGCTGCCCCCCGAGGCGCAGCGCCTCTTCCGGCGGCTGTCCATGCTGGAGGCCGCGGAGTTCGCCGGCTGGGTCGCGGCCCCGCTGCTCGACGTCGCCGCGACGGAGGCCGAGGACACCCTGGAGTTCCTGGTGGACGCCCAGCTCGTCGACGTCGAGGTGGTGAAGGGCAGCCGCCCCCGCTACCGCCTGCACGACCTGGTGCGGGTCTACTCCCAGGAGTGCCTGGCCGAGCACGAGACCACCGCCGAGCGGACCGCCGTGCTCGGCCGGGTGCTCAGCACCTGGCTGTTCCTGGTGGAGGAGGCGCACCGGAGGGCGTACGGCGGGGACCACACGCTGATCCACGGTCAGGCCCCCCGCCTGCCGCTCGACCAGCCGGTCATCGACCGGGAACTCGCCGACCCGCTCCAGTGGTTCGAGGACGAGCGGGCCAGCCTGATCACGGCCGTCCGGCAGGCCGCCGGCGCGGGCCTCGACGAACTGTGCTGGGACCTGGCGCTCACCCTCGTCACGCTCTTCGAGATGTACGGCTACTTCGACGACTGGCGCGCCACGCACGAGATCGCGCTCGCGGTCACCCAGCACAACGACAACCGGCGCGGCCGGGCGGCGATGCTGTACTCCCTCGGCACCCTGCACATGTTCCAGTACGAACTGGACGAGGCCCACGGCCGGCTGGGGCTCGCCGGCGAACTGTTCCGGCGGGTCGGCGACCTCCACGGCGAAGGCCTCGCCCTGCGCAACCTCGCCTTCGTCGACCGGATCCAGGGCCGCCTCGACGAGGCGATGGCGGGATACGAGAAGGCGCTCGTCATGCTCCGCGAGGTGAACGACTCCACCGCCGAGGCGCACGTCCTGAGCAACATGGCGCAGATCCACCTGGACCGCGGCCTGACAGCCGAGGGCAAGCGCGTCATGGCCGACGGCCTCGCGGCGGTCGAGCGCTCGGGCAACCGGCGGGTGCGCGCGCAGATCCTGTGCCGCCTCGGCGAGGCCCACCTGCAGATCGGCGAGGTCACCGAGGCCGAGTACGTCTTCACCCGGGCGCTGGAGACCGTCCGCTCGGTCGGCGACCCGGTGGGGGAGTGCTACGTGCTGCGCGGACTCGCGATCGTGCGGTGGCGCCAGGGGAACCACGGCGCGGCCTACGAGATGCTGGAGCAGGCCATGGGGATCGCCACCCGGGCCCACGAGTACCTCGCCATCGGCCGGATCCGCCTCTCGCTCGGCGAGGTGGCCGCGGACCGGGGCGACCACGCGTGCGCGCGGGAGCACTTCGCCGCCGCCCTGGAGATCTTCGAGCGGATGCGGGCCACCCGGTGGCGGGAACAGACGCTGCGCCTGATGAGCGAGGTCGGCGCGGCCCCCGGCTCCGGCCCCGGCCCCGACGACGAGGCCGCCTACGCACGGGCGGGTGCGGGCTGAGGCCCGCGGACGGGACGCATCCGGTGTCCCGCCCACCAAGGACGCAATCGATGGGGCCGGTGTCACGTGAAACTGGGAGTGTGTGTCTCTGATGGAACCAACGGGCGGCCCGTCGACGGGCTGCCGGTCCGCATCGAAAGGCCGCGCCTGGACGCGTGGCAGACCGTGTGGCAGGGGCTGACCGGCAGCGACGGGCGGCTGGACCGCCCGCCCCGGCCGGAGGACGCCCCCGGGCCGTTCCGGCTGGTCCTGGAGACCGACCGGTATTTCACGACGCTCGGGATGCGGCCGTTCTACAGTCACATCGTGGTCGTGTTCACCGAGTGGGAGACGGACCGGGAGATCCCGATCGTCATCGCCCCCCACGGATACGCGGTGTGCGCCGTCGGCTCCTAGCCGCGGCGGAACGCCGAAGCACGACGACAGGCGACCCCGCCCAGGGCCGATCCCCGAGGGCGGCGCGGTCGCGCGAAGGCGATCCCTTCCCCGCCTCCCCCCACCGCCCCACGAGGGCGGGGCTCCCTCGACTCCCGGCGCTTAGCGAGTACTTAGCGTTCCGGTAGGAGGACGAAAAGGGGCCTCGCGAGACTGGAGACGTCCACCCGGCCTCCGGGTCACGAGTTTCCACAAGGGAGATCACCATGTTCGCTCTGCTGTGCACCCTGGCCGGTTTCGCGGGCGTCTGGACCGCGGACGACACCATCTGGGGCTGACCCCGACCGGGACCGGTCCCCGACCGGGGCCGTCCCCCGCCGGCGAGCGGGAACGCCCTCACGTACGGACGACGCAGGAAGTGACGCGGTGTTGATGGCAGGGGAAGAGCGGACGGCGACCCGACCGGGCCGCCGGGAAGGCGACGGCGGATGAGCATCTCGGTTCGGGTCATCGACTCCACCAACGGCTGCCCGGTCGCGGACCTGGCCGTCACGCTGCACGCCCGGGAACAGGGGGCCTGGGCCGCCGTGGCCCGGTCGCGCACCGACGGCACCGGCACGATCGGCTCGCTGTCCGGCGGGACGCTGCCGCGCGGCACCTACCGGCTCGTCTTCGAGACCGGCGCGTACTTCGCCGAGCGGGCCCTCGACAGCCTCTACCCGGAGGTCGTCGTCTCGCTGCGCTACCCGGGCGACCCCGGCCACCTGCACGTTCCGCTGCTGCTCAGCCCGTTCTCGTACACCACCTACCGGGGGCCCGCCCCCAGGCCGGCGGCAGCCGAACAGGCGTGAGGCCGCCCGGCGGTCCCCTCTTCCCCGCGCAAGCAGAAGGGATGGAACAGTTGTCGGACGCATCGCAGTCCACGCTTCACACCGTGCCCGTCGCGTCCCTGCTGCCGGCGGACTCGCCGCGCCTCTCGGGGCTCAGCGAGGGCCACGCACAGGCACTCGCGGAAAGCGGCACCGCGTTCGAACCGATCCTCGTGCACCGGGACACGGGCCGGGTCGTCGACGGCATGCACCGGCTCCGGGCCACGGTCCTGCGCGGGGAACCCCGCATCACCGTCCGCTACGTCGACGGACCGGTCGCCGACCTGTTCATCCGGTCGGTGCGGGCCAACGCCGCCCACGGCCTCCCCCTGACCCCGCAGGACCGCAGGGCGGCGGTCCTGCGCATCCTCACCACCCACCCCCACTGGTCGGACCGGGCCATCGCCGCCGTCGCCGGGGTGTCGCCGAAGACGGTAGGGGTCGTACGGGGGAGACGTTCGACTGAGGAATCTCCTCAGTCGAACCCCGCCCTCCCCCGCGTGGGCAGGGACGGCAGGGTGCGCCCCGCCGACATGCCGGAGCGCCGGGCGAGGGCCCGCTCGCTGCTGGCGGAGCGGCCCCGGGCGACCCTGCGCGAAGTGGCCCAGGAGGCCGGCGTCTCCGTCAGCACCGCCCACCGCCTGCGGCAGGAACTGCGCTCCTGCGCGCCGGTGCCCGACACGGACGGGCCGGACCCGGCCGCGCGCGAGGACCCCGTCCGCCTCGCCCCGCTCGTGGTCGCGGCGGCGCCCCGGTGCCCCGCCGCCGCGCCCCGCCCGCTCCCGGCGGACGCCACCGGGCGGGGCACCGCGCGCCTCCGGGTGCGGGCCATGGACGTCCTGGCCAACGACCCCTCCCTCCGCTTCACGGACAGCGGCCGCGCCCTGCTGCGCTGGCTCAACGGCCAGGCCCACGGGCTGGCGGCGGGCGAACAGCTGCTGGCCGCCGTCCCGCCGCACTGCGCCGGGGCCCTCACCGAGGTGGTGAGCCACTACGCCAGGGAGTGGGAGCGGCTGGCCGCCGGACTCCAGCGGACCGACCCGGTGGACGGGTCCTGGCGGGCGGTCCGGTGAGCCCCCTCCCGCGGGCGGACCGGCCGCGGGGCCTCCGTTCCCAGAGACAGGAGGCGAACACTTCTGCGGTGGTCACTTCGTGGCTACCGTGAGACGCGCAACGAGGGGGCGGACAGCGGGACTTCGCGGCCGTGCCCCCTCGCCCGGATCCGCTCCGCCGGTCCGGAGGGCACCGCCGCGCCGGGACGCGGGACGGTCCGCGAAGAGATCACCGACGGGCCCCACAAGGGCAGGCGCGATGTGTTCTGACAGGAGCAGCGTGAACATCTCGGTGGACGACGCCAGAGTCATGGCCAAGGCACTGTACGAGGCGCGTGCGACGGGCCGCCCCATTCCTCCCTTCACCGACGGGAACCCGGCGCTGGACGTGCACGACGGGTACGCCGTCCAGCGCGAACTCGTCGCGATGCTGACCGGGGCCGGCGACCGCGTCGTCGGCTACAAGGCGGGGCTCACCTCCGCCCCGATGCAGGAGCTGTTCGGCGTCGACACCCCGGACTACGGGCCGGTCCTCGGGTCGACCGTGTACGGGAACGGAGCCACCACACCGGGCGGCGCGTTCATCGCGCCCAAGGTCGAGGCGGAGATCGTCTTCCGGCTCGGCAGCCCCCTCCGGGGCCCCGGGGTCACCCTGGACGAGGCCCGGGAGGCGATCGCCGAGGTGATGGCGGGCCTGGAGATCGTCGACTCCCGGATCGAGGACTGGCGGATCCGGCTCGCGGACACCGTCGCCGACCTCGCGTCGAACGGCGCGGTGGTGCTCGGCCCGCCGGCCGCCCTGCCCGAGGACCGCGACACCCGCCTCATCGGCATGGCCTTCTCCCGCAACGGCGAGCTCGTCGCGACCGGAGCCGGCGCCGCCGCGCTGGGCGACCCGGTCGCGGTGGTCGCGTGGCTGGCCAACGTCCTCGGCGAGCACGGAGTGACGCTCGAAGCGGGACAGCTGATCATGACGGGCGCCCTCCACGCCGCGGTCGCGATGTGCCCCGGCGACCGTTTCGTGGCCGAGTTCGACCGGCTGGGCACCGTCACTCTTCACGTGGGCGACGCGTAGGCCACCGGCGCTCCCCAAGGCGAGAACCTGTAGAGAGGGAAGGGCGATGCAGCCATGAAGCGAACCGGGCGCCTGCCCGTGGCCGTCCTCGGCGCCGGCCTCATCGGCGTCGATCTGGCAGAGAAGATCATGCGTTCGGAGTTCCTCGACTGCCGCATGGTCGTGGGACGCGACGAGAACACGCCGGGCCTGCGGCAGGCGGCCGACCTCGGCCTTCCCATCGGAACGCGCGGTGTCGAGTCCCTCCTGGACGCCCCGGAACCGTTCGCCGTCGTCTTCGACGCGACCAACGCCATGGCCCACGCCGAGCACGCGGAGCGCCTGCGCCGGGCCGGCGTGAAGCTCGTGGACCTGACGCCGAGCAAGGTCGGCCGGATGGTGATCCCGAGCGTGAACGGCGCCGAGGTCCTCCACTGCGACGACATCAACATGATCAGCTGCGGCGGCCAGGCGTCGATACCGATCCTGCACGCGCTCACCCAGGCACACCGGGTCGAGTACGTCGAGGTCGTCACGACGGCCGCCAGCCCCAGCGTCGGACGCTCCACCCGGCTCAACCTCGACGAGTACGTCGAGACCACCCAGGACGCCGTCCGCGACTTCACCGGAGTCAAGGACGTCAAGGCCATCCTCAACATCAGCCCGGCCAGACCGCCGGCCACCTTCCGGGTCGCCATGTCCGTGCTCGGCGAGGGATTCGCCGCCGCCTCGGTGTCCGCGGCCGTGACGGCCGCCGCCGAGCGGGTGCGCTCCTTCGTCCGGGGCTACCGGATCACCGCCTGCGTCGTGGAGGAGGGCAAGGTGTTCGTCGCCGCCGAGGTCACCTCCTCCGGCGGACGCATCCCCCGCTACGCCGGCAACCTCGACATCATCAACTCCGCCGCGGTCCACATCGCCGAGCAGTGCGCGGCGGCCGGCCCGGCGCGCACCGGTACGGAGACGTCATGAGCGCAGCAGCTTCGCCCGGCGGCCCCGGGAAGCGGGTACTCCTTTACGACGCGTCCCTCCGCGACGGCCACCACGCCGTCCGCCACCAGCTGGACGGCGGACAGCTGCGGGCCTACGCGAGCGCGGCGGACGCCGCCGGCGTCCCCGTGGTCGAGATCGGGCACGGCAACGGCCTGGGGGCCTCCTCCCTCCAGGTCGGGCAGGCCCGGCTCGGCGACGACGAGATGCTGTCGATCGTCCGCGAGGCCCTGCGCGACAGCAGGATGGCCGTCTTCATGCTGCCCGGCTGGGGCACCACAGCGGACCTGGAGCGGGCCATCGCCCACCAGGTGGACGTGGTCAGGATCGGCACCCACTGCACCGAGGGAGACCTCGCCGAACGACACCTGGGCTTCCTCCGCGAACAGGGCGTCGAAGCCCAGGCCGTGCTCCTGATGAGCCACATGGCCACGCCCGAACGGCTGGCCCGCGAGTGCGCCCGGCTGGTGGAGTTCGGCGCGAACGCCGTCGGCATCATGGACTCCTCCGGCCACTACCTCCCGGCCGACGTCACGGAACGCGTCGCCGCCATGCGGGAGGCCGTCGACGTCCCGGTGATGTTCCACGCCCACAACAACCTCGGCATGGCGGTCGCCAACTCGGTCGCCGCCGTGGAGGCGGGCGCGGACATCCTCGACGCCTGCGCCCGCGGATTCGGGGCGGGCGCGGGGAACACCCAGCTGGAGGTCCTGGTGCCGGTGCTGGAACGGATGGGCTTCACCACCGGGATCGACCTGTACGGACTCCTGGACGCCGCCGACCTCGCCGAGCGCGAGCTCATGCCGGCCCCGCCCGCCATCGACTCGCTGAGCGTCGTCAGCGGCCTGGCCGGCGTGTTCTCCGGGTTCAAGAACCGGGTCCTGGACATCGCGCGGCGCGAGGACGTCGACCCGCGCGACGTCTTCTTCGAACTGGGCAGGCGGCAGGCCGTCGCGGGCCAGGAGGACCTGATCGTCGAGGTGGCCCTCGGCCTGAAGGCGGCACGAGGTGCGTGAGAGCAGCGGCCCCGCGGCTCTCCGCCGGGCGAGGACAACGGGGGAGGAGCAGCCGTGTACGACGAACTGAAGGACATCCTGGTCGCAGACCTGCAGGTGCGCGAGGAGGACGTCGCGCCCACCGCCACCCGCGAGGAGGTCGGGCTCGACTCCCTGGCGGTGCTGGAACTCGCCACCGCGCTGAACGAGCGGCTCGGCATCGAGGTCCACGACTACGAACTGCTGGACGCCGGAACCCTCGCCGACGTGGCCCGTCTGATGGCCGAACGGCGCCCCGGGGGCTGAGCCCCACCGTCGATCCCGGCGCCGCCCGCACGACCGGGCGCGGCGGCGCCCCCTCCATCGGGAGTCCCCATGACCTCTCCACCCCTGCGCGCGGTCCTGGAGACCGTCGCCTCCTACCGACCCTCCGCCGGCGTCCACGACCCGGCCGCGCGCCCCCGCCCGCTGTCGGCGAACGAGTCGCCGCACACCCCCCTCCCCGGCATCGTCGAGGCGGTCGCCGGGGCGGGCGCCACGGTGAACCGCTACCCGGACCCCGGCTGCGGGGAACTGGTCCGCGCCCTCGCCCGCGCCCACGGCGTCACGGAGGACCGGATCGCGGTCGGCGCCGGCTCCGTCGCCCTCCTGCAGACCCTGTTCCAGGCGGTCGCCGACCCCGGCGCCGAAGCCGTTCACGCCTGGCCGTCCTTCGAGGTCTACCCCACGCTCGCCGCCCTGGCCGGCGTGGAGTCCGTCCGGGTGCCGCTCACCGGCGAGACCCACGACCTCGCGGCCATGGCCGACCGGATCACCGACCGGACCCGGCTCGTCGTCGTGTGCAACCCCAACAACCCGACCGGCACGGTCGTCGGCCCCGAGGAGCTGCGGAAGTTCCTCGGCTCGGTGCCGCCGACCTGCCTGGTCGCGGTGGACGAGGCGTACCACGAGTACGTCCGCGGACCGGCGGCGGCGAGCGCGCTGCCGCTGTGCGCCGACCACCCGAACCTCGTCGTGCTGCGCACCTTCTCGAAGGCGTACGGACTGGCCGGACTGCGGACCGGATACCTGGTGGGCGACCCCCGCGTCGTCGAGGGCCTGCGCAAGGCGGCCCTGCCCTACGCGGTGAACAGCGTCGCCCAGCGGGCGGCCGTCGCCGCCCTCGGCCTGGAGGACCAGCTGCTGCGGCGGGTCGACGCCACCGTCGCCGAACGCGTCCGCGTCCGCGACGCCCTGCTGCGCGCCGGCTGGGAGGTCCCGGACAGCCAGGCCAACTTCCTCTGGCTGCGCCTCGACGGGGACGCCGCCGCCTTCGGCGCGTGGTGCGCGGACCGGGACGTCGCCGTCCGGGCCTTCCCGGGCGTGGGCGTCCGCGTGTCGATCGGCTCCCCCGAGGACGACGACCAGTTCCTCGCCGCGGCGGACGCGTGGCGCTCCCCGGAGCGGACGCCCCCGGCGGGACGGGAGGCGCGGGCATGACCACCGTGCACCCCGCCCCCGCCCCCGCCCCCGCCCCCGCCCCCGCCCCCGGCGTCCCGGCCACGGAGACCACGGGGCCCTCCCGCCACGTGGTCGTCGCCCCGGGCATGTGCAGCGGCGGCTCCCTGGTCTTCGGCCGCATCGGGGACTGGACCTGGGAGGTGGTGAGCGAGTCGTGCCGGATCAACGTCCACGCGGCCCGCACCGCCGACGGGGCCCCCGCCTACCTCTCCTTCTACTACTTCCACGTGCGCGGCGGCGACGTCGTCCACCCGCACGGACTCACCTTCGGCGACGAACTCCGGGTCGACTCCCGGGCCTTCCGGTTCGGCAGCCAGTCGGTCATCACCCTGCACCGGCTCGCCCCCGCGGGACTGGACCTCCCCGACGGACCGCTGGACCCGGAGGAGGTGTACGCCGACCCGCACCCGGACTGCCTCTACGCCGAGAACTTCAACCGCTGGATCGCCCGCACCACCGCCGGCAGCAACCAGGGCCTCGCCCAGGTCACACCGCCCGGCTTCGCCTACCAGGACCTGCCGGCGCTGCCCAACGCCCACTCCCCCCGGTCCCTCGTCGGCCGCGCCCGGGCCACCGGAAGCTTCCACCCCGACGGTCCCCCCGGCTTCCACGAGGACGGACCGCCCCGGACCTTCCCGTACGCCCTCGACGTGGTCCGCGACCTCAACGGCGCCGGACTCATGTACTTCGCCTCGTACTTCGCCGTCTTCGACACCATGCTGCTGCGCCTGTGGCGCTCGCTGGGACGGACCGACGAGGAGTTCCTGCGGCGCAAGGTGCTCGACCAGAAGATCGGCTACTTCGGCAACGCCGACCCCGGCACCGTCTTCACGGTCACCGTCCGCCGCTGGATCCGCACCGGGGCGCCGGGGACCGAGGTCGCCGACATGGCCCTGCGCGACGCGGCCACCGGGCAGCTGATCGCCGTCACCGCGATCGAGACCGCGACCGGCCCCGGGCGGACCGCATGGCCGGCGACCACGTGAGCGGCGGCGCCCCCGGCGCGACGGTGTGGCTGACCGGCCTGCCCAGCGCGGGCAAGACCACCGTCGCGCGCGGCGCGGCCGCCGCGCTCCGCTCCGCCGGACGCCGGGTGCACGTCCTGGACGGCGACGAACTGCGCGCCCACCTCACGGCCGACCTCGGCTTCTCCCGCGAGGACCGGGACGCCAACGTCGCCCGCGTCGGCTACGTCGCCCAGCTCCTCGCCTCCCACGGCGTGACCGTGCTGGTCCCCGTCATCGCGCCGTACGCCGACGCCCGCCGGGCGGTGCGCGAACGGCACGCCGCCGCCGGCACCCCCTACGTCGAGGTGCACGTGGCGACGCCGGTCGAGGTGTGCGCCACCCGGGACGTGAAGGGCCTGTACGCCCGGCAGGCGCGCGGCGAGCTCTCCGGACTGACCGGAGTGGACGATCCGTACGAGCCGCCGGCCGCACCGGACCTGCGGCTCCCGGCGCACGAGCAGAGCAGGGCGGAGTCGGCGCGATCGCTGGTCGCGCTGCTGCGGGAGAAGGGGCTGGCATGACGACCGCGACGCAACGGTCCGTACGGACCGACGACCCGTACACACCGACCCACGCGGACGTGTTGGAGTCGGAGGCGGTGCACATCCTCCGCGAGGTGGCGGGGGAGTTCGAACGGCCGGTGATCCTCTTCTCCGGCGGCAAGGACTCCATCGTCATGCTCCACCTGGCGCTGAAGGCCTTCGCCCCCGCCCCCGTGCCCTTCGCACTGCTCCACGTGGACACCGGGCACAACTTCCCCGAGGTCCTGGAGTACCGCGACCGCGCCGTGGCCGCGCACGGGCTGCGCCTCCACGTCGCGTCCGTGCAGGACTACATCGACCGCGGGGTCCTCAAGGAGCGCCCCGACGGCACCCGCAACCCGCTGCAGACGCTGCCGCTGACCGACACCATCCGGTCGGAACGCTTCGACGCGGTCCTCGGCGGCGGCCGGCGCGACGAGGAGAAGGCCCGCGCCAAGGAACGGGTGTTCAGCCTCCGCGACCGCTTCTCGCAGTGGGACCCGCGCCGCCAGCGCCCCGAGCTGTGGCAGCTGTACAACGGCCGGCACGCCCCCGGCGAGCACGTCCGCGTCTTCCCGCTCTCCGACTGGACCGAGCTGGACGTCTGGCAGTACATCGCCCGCGAGGGCATCGAACTGCCCGGCATCTACTTCGCCCACGAGCGCGAGGTCTTCCGGCGCTCCGGGATGTGGCTGCCCGTGGGCGCGTGGGGCGACCCGGAGGACGGCGAGACCGTCGAGAAGCGGCGCGTCCGCTACCGCACCGTGGGCGACATGTCCTGCACCGGCGCCGTCGACTCCGACGCGGTGACCCTGGACCAGGTGATCGCGGAGATCACCACGTCCCGGCTGACCGAGCGGGGCGCCACCCGCGCCGACGACAAGCTCTCCGAGGCCTCCATGGAGGACCGCAAGCGCGAGGGGTACTTCTGAGCATGACCAGGACCACCGAACTCCCGGCCCCCACCCTCCTGCGGTTCGCCACCGCGGGCTCCGTCGACGACGGCAAGTCCACCCTCGTCGGCCGCCTCCTGCACGACTCCAAGTCGGTCCTCGCCGACCAGCTGGAGGCCGTGGAGCGGGCCTCCGCCGTCCGGGGCCGCCCGGCGCCCGACCTCGCCCTGCTCACCGACGGCCTGCGCGCCGAACGCGAACAGGGCATCACGATCGACGTCGCCTACCGCTACTTCGCCACCCCGAAGCGGCGGTTCATCCTGGCCGACACCCCCGGGCACGTGCAGTACACCCGCAACATGGTCACCGGCGCCTCCACCGCCCAGCTGACCGTGATCCTGGTCGACGCCCGCAACGGCGTCGTCGAGCAGACCCGCCGGCACGCCGCCATCGCCGCCCTGCTCCGCGTCCCGCACGTCGTCCTGGCGGTCAACAAGATGGACCTGGTCGGCCACCGCGAGGCGGTGTTCGCCACGATCGTGGCCGAGTTCTCGGCGCACGCGGCCGACCTGGGGATCCCCGAGGTCACCGCGATCCCGATCTCCGCCCTGAACGGGGACAACGTGGTGGAGCCCTCGGCGGTCATGGACTGGTACAGCGGCCCGACGGTGCTGGAGCACGTGGAGTCGGTGCCCGTCGGCCCCGACCCGGCCGGCGGCAGGGCCCGGCTCCCCGTCCAGTACGTCATCCGCCCGCAGACCGCCGAACACCCCGACTACCGCGGCTACGCCGGCCGGATCGCCGCCGGCGTGCTCCAGGTCGGCGAGCCGGTCACGGTCCTGCCGTCCGGCCGCACGACGAGGATCGCCGGCATCGACCTGCTCGGCAGGCCGGTCGACTCCGCGCGGACCGGCCAGTCGGTGACCGTCCTCCTGGAGGACGACCTCGACGTCTCGCGCGGGGACCTGATCGTGCCGACGGCGGACGCCCCGGCGACCACCCCGACCATCGACGCGACGGTCTGCCACGTCGCCGACCGGGCGCTCGCCGCCGGGGACCGCGTCCTGCTCAAGCACGGCACCCGCACCGTCAAGGCCATCGTCGAGGCCATCCCCGCCCGGCTCGCCCTCGACGACCTGTCCCTGCGGCCCCACTCCGGGCGGCTCGTCGCCAACGACATCGGCCGCGTCAGGATCCGCACCGCCGAGCCGCTGCCCGTCGACGCCTACGCCGAATCGCGCCGCACCGGCTCGTTCATCCTGATCGACCCCGCCGACGGCACCACCCTGACCGCGGGCATGGTCGGCGCGTCCTTCGCCGCCCCCGAACCGGCCGGGGACACCGCCGCCGACGCCGGCTGGGACTTCTGAGCCCCGGGGCCGGAGGAGCGTCCTCCGGCCCCCCGGCTCAACGGCCTTCCGCGCCTTCCGCGATCCTGGCCGTCAGCACCGCGCCGATCACGGCGAGCGGAGCGGGGTCCAGCATCCCGTAGTGGCCGCACGCCACGTCCACGGCCGTCAGCCGCCCGCCGTACGCCCGCCAGGCCTCCGGAGCGGCGGCCGGGGCGTCCGACGCGGCGCGGAAGTGCAGCACGTCCACCCCGCGCGAGCGCGCCGGGACGGCCCGCAGCGCGTCCACCGCCGACCGCACCGCGAGCCGGGCCCCCTCCACCGCCCGCTCCCCGAGCAGCGCGATCTGCTCCGGCGGCGTCCCGTCCCCGGCGAACCCGGCCGACGCGGCCACGTGCCGGTGCGTCTCCTCCCAGCCGGGCAGCCCCTCCTCGGGCGCCGGGTACGCGTCCAGCAGCGCCACGAACTCCACGGCGTGCCCCGTCTCCACCAGCTCCGCGGCCACCCCGTGGGCGAGGGTGCCGCCGACCGACCAGCCGAGCAGCCGGTACGGCCCCTCCGGCCACACCTCCCGGATCCGCCGCGCGTACTCCCGCACCAGCTCCTCCGGCTTGCGCGCGCCGCCCTCAGGGTCGGCGAGGCTCGGCGCCTGCAGCCCGTACAGCGGCACCTCCGGATCCAGGTGCGGCAGCAGCCGGGCGTACGGCCAGGCGAGTCCGCTCGCCGCGTGCACCGCGAACAGCGGCGCGCCCCGGCCTCCCGTCCGCAGCGGCAGCAGCACGTCCAGGCCGGAGCCGTCGCCGCCGCCGTCGAGCCGGCGCGCGAGGGCCGCCGGGGTCGGCGCCTCGAACAGGGCGCGGACGGTCAGCGCGGTGCCCAGGACCGCCCGCACCCGGCTCACCAGCCGGGTCGCCAGCAGCGAGTGCCCGCCCAGGTCGAAGAAGCCGTCGTCCGGGCCGACCCGCTCCACCCCGAGCACCTCGGCGAACAGCGCGCACAGCGGCTCCTCCCGCGCGTGCGCCGCCGCCCGCCGGACGGCGGTGCCGTACGCGGGCGCCGGCAGCGCCGCCCGGTCCAGCTTGCCGTTCGGCATCAGCGGGAACCGCTCCAGCCGCACCACCGCCGACGGCACCATGTGCTCCGGCAGCACGGCCCGGGCGAAGCGCCGCAGCTCCGCCCCGTCCACCGGCGTCCCGGACCCGGACCCCAGCACGTACGCGACCAGCCTGCGGTCGCCCTCGCGGTCCTCCCGCACCACCGCGACGGCCCGCGCCACGTCCTCGTGCCGCAGCAGGGCGGCCTCCACGTCGCCGAGTTCGATCCGGAAGCCCCGGACCTTCACCTGGCCGTCGAGCCGGCCCAGGTACTCCAGCTCACCGTCCGCCCGCCACCGCGCCTGGTCGCCCGTGCGGTACATCCGGCCGCCGGGCGGCCCGAACGGGCAGGCCACGAACCGTTCCGAGGTCGGCACGGGCCGGTCCAGGTAGCCGCGGCCCACCCCGGCACCGGCGATGTACAGCTCGCCCGGCAGCCCCACCGGCACCGGCCGGAGCCACGGGTCCAGCACGTACACCCGGGCGTTGGGCACCGGCCGGCCGATCGGCGGATCGCCGTCGGGCTCCTCCGCGCCGCCGCGCCACCACGTCGAGTAGGTGGTCGCCTCGGTGGGCCCGTAGATGTTGGTGACCGCGCAGCCCGGCACACGCTCCCGCAGCTCGCGCAGCAGGGCGCGCGGCACCGCCTCCCCGCCGAGCACCACGTGCCGGGCCGTCACGTCGAGGGCGTCGCCCGCCGCCATGCCCGCCACCGCCGACGGCACGCCGCTGACCAGGCTCCCCTCCCAGCCGTCCCGCTCCAGCAGCGCGAACAGGTCGTCGACCAGCTCCAGGTGCCCGCCCAGCGCCAGGGTCGCGACGATCTCGAAGACCGACACGTCGAAGCTGAGCGAGGTCGACGCCAGGACCCGCGCCATGCCGTCGGCGCCGAAGTGCTCCTCGACCACCGCCACGAAGTTGACGGCGTTCGCGTGCTCCACCACCACCCCCTTGGGGACGCCGGTGGTGCCCGAGGTGTAGATGACGTAGGCGGGGTGCCGGGGGAGGAGCGGCCCGGGCCGCTCCGCGTCCACGACGTTCCCCTCCTCCTGCCCGGCGGCCCGCCGCACCACGGCCGGGTCGTCCAGGACGACCGCGGCCGTCCCCTCCGGCAGCACGCCCCTGGTCGCTTCGGTGACCACCGCCAGCAGGGGCCGCGCGTCGCCGAGCATCCGCGCCACCCGGTCGGCCGGATAGCGCACGTCGACCGGCACGTAGGCGGCCCCGGTCTTCAGGACGGCGAGCAGGGCGACCACCGTGTCCGGCGTCCTCGGCAGCGCCAGGGCCACCCGGGCCTCCGGGCCCGCGCCCTCGGCGATCAGCACCCTCGCCAGCCGGTTCGCCCGGCGGTTCAGCTCCCCGTACCCGAGGTCCCGCCCCCGGTACGTCAGGGCCGTCCGGTGCGGGACCCGCGCGGCCCGCGCCTCGATCAGGGCGGGCAGCGTGGCCGGCGCCACCGGGCGGCCGGTGGCGTTCCACTCCTCCAGGACCAGCCGGCGCTCGGCCTCCGACAGGCCCGGCAGGTTCCCGGCCGTGCGGTGCGGATCGTCGGCGACCGCCTCCAGGACCCGCACCAGCCGGTCGGCGATCCCCTCCGCCGCCGCCCGCCCGAGCAGATCCGGCCGGAAGTCGATCCGCAGGCCCAGCTCCTCGGCCGGCGTGCAGATCAGGGAGAGCGGGTAGTGGGTGGCGTCGAAGCCCGTCACGCCGACGAGCAGCGCCTCGCCGAGCCGGCGCTCGCCCGCGCCCATCGGATAGTTGTCGAGGACGGCCGTGGTGTCGAACAGCGCCCCGGCCCCGGCCTGCCGCTGGATCTCCGTCAGCCCGACGTGGTGGTGCTCCATCAGGTCGAGCTGCTCGTCCTGGACCCGCTCCATCAGGTCGAGCAGGGTGTCCCGGGGGTCGATCCGCACCCGGGCCGGCACGGTGTTGATGAGCAGCCCGACCATCGACTCGACGCCGTCGACGTCGGCGGCCCGCCCCGACACCGTCATCCCGAACACCACGTCGCCCCGCCCGGTCAGCTGCCGCAGTACCAGCCCCCAGGCCACCTGCGTCACCGTGCCGAGCGTGACCCCCGCCTCCCGGGCCCGGGCGGCCAGCGCGGCGGTGCGCGCGGCCGGCAGCGTGCGGAGCACCCGCTCGGGCACCACCGTGTCCGTGCCCCGCGCCCGCGGCGCCACCAGCGTCGGCCCCTCGATCCCGGCCAGCGCCCCGGCCCAGGCCCGCCGGGACCACTCCGGGTCCCTCGTGCCGAGCCAGTCCAGGTAGGAGGTGTACGAGGGGGCGGGCGGCAGCGGGCACGCCCCGGCGGACCCGCCCCCCGCGCCGTACAGCAGGAACAGCTCGTCGAGGAGGATCGACGTGGACCAGCCGTCCAGGATGATGTGGTGGTTCGTCAGGACGAAGCGCCACCGGGCGGTGTCCAGACGGATCAGCAGGAAGCGGATCAGCGGCGGCCGGGCGGGGTCGAAGCGCCGCCGCTCCTCACCGGCGAGCCGCGCGGCCCCGCCCTCCCGGTCGCCGGGCGGCGTCCCGGTGAGGTCCGCCGTCCGCCAGGCCGGCTCCGCCCGGGTCCGTACGAACCGCACGGGCGCGCCGGACGCGTCCGTGCGGAACCCGGACCGCAGGCTGTCGTGCCGGTCCGTCAGCGTCCGGCAGACCTCGCGCAGCAGACCGGGGTCGACCGGCCCCTCGAAGTCCAGGGCCAGCTGGATGGTGTAGACGTCCTGGCCGTCCGTGTCGAACGCCGTGTGGAAGAACAGCCCCTCCTGGAGCGGCGACGGTCTCGACGTCCCCTCCTCGGAGTGCTCGTACGCGGGGTGTGATGCGGTCACGGCGTCCCTCCCGGCTCTGCGGTGGATGTGGTCAGGGTCTCCAGGGCCGTGCACCAGGCGTCGGCCAGCGCCTCCACCCGGGCCCGCTCCAGCAGGGCCTCCGGGTACGCCCAGGTGACGTGGAGCTCCGGCCGGGCGCCTCGGTCGTGGACGATCGCCGACACCTCCAGGAGGTGCGTCAGCGGCATCCCGGGGTCGCCGCCCCCGCCGACCGCGCCGTCCTCCGGCACCAGGCCCCAGTCCGTGTCGTCCGGCCGGTCGAAGCGGCCCAGGTAGTTGAAGAGGACCTGCGCCCGGGGCAGCGCCCCGAGCACGGGCGCGGTCTCCGGATGGAGGTGGCGCAGCAGCCCGAAGCCCAGCCCCTTGTCCGGCATGCTCCCCAGCTGGTCGCCGACCGCCCGCACGGTGCCCTCCGGGTCGTCCGGCCGTCCGGGGAGCCGCACCGGGAACATGCTGGTGAACCAGCCGACGGTCGCCGACAGGTCGAGGCCGCCCGCGATCTCCTCACGGCCGTGCCCCTCCACGTCCACGAGGAACGGCGCCCCGCCGCCGGGCTCCGTGCGCCACCGTCCCGCCGCCGTGCTCAGCGCGCCGAGCAGCACCGCGTTCACCCCGACGCCCAGCCGGGCGGGCACGCGGGTCAGCAGCGGCTCCGTCCGGTCGGCGGACAGGACCCGGGTGACGGTGCGCTTCGCCCCCTCGACGTCCCGCGCGGCCACCAGCCCCGCACCGGCGACGAGCTCGCCCGCCCCCTCCAGGAGCCCGCGCCAGAAGGGGAGTTCGGACACCCGGCCGGGAGCCTCCGCCGCCAGCCGGCGGCCCCAGTCGGCGAACGACACGGGCGCGGCGTCCGGCCCCCCGGCCCGGGGGGCGACCCCGGTGCCCAGGTCCTCCAGGAGGATCCGCCACGACACGCCGTCCACGACGAGGTGGTTGACCATCAGGAGCAGCCGGCCGGGCCGGCCGGCCCCCGCGTCGAACCACACCGCCTGGACCATGTGCCCCTCGCCGGGCGCCAGCCGCCGCCACGCCGCGTCCGCCTCGGCCCGCACCCGCTCCGCGAGGTCTCCGGCCGCGAGCCCGGCCGCGTCGACCCGCACGAGCAGCCCGGCCGCGTCGACCGTCCCGCGCGGCAGGACGTCGAGGCGCCACGCCGGCCCGCGCGTCAGCCGCGTCCGCAGGGCGTCGTGCCGGTCCAGCAGCGCCTGGAGCAGCGCGCGCAGACGCTCCGGGGACAGCTCCGCCGGGGTCCTGACGAGCACGGACTGGTGGAAGCCGTCGACCGGCCCGCCCCGCTCGCGCTGCCAGTGGAGGATCGGGGTGAGCGGCACCCCGGCCCGCTCGGGCGCCCCCGCCCCGGCCCGCTCGGGCGCCCCCGCCCCGGCCCGCTCGGGCGCCCCCGCCCCGGCCCGCTCGGGCGCCCCCGCCGCGGACCGCGCCGGTGCCGCCGTCGCGGACCGCGGCGCGCCCGCCGGGGCCCGCACCTTCGCGTGGAGGGCGAGCGCGGCGACCGTCCGGTGGCGGAAGACGTCCTTCGTGGAGAGCGACAGACCGCGCGAGCGGGCCCGGGACACCAGCCGGATCGACACGATGCTGTCGCCGCCGAGCGCGAAGAAGTCGTCCTCCACGCCGACTTCGGCCCGCCCGAGGACGGCCGCGAAGAGCTCGCACAGGAGCTTCTCGACGGGGGTCTCCGGCTCCCGGGCCGCCCCCGGGGGAGAGGCGGCGTGCGGGGCGGGCAGGGCGGACCGGTCGAGCTTGCCGTGGGGCGTGAGCGGCAGCCCGCCGGGGAGCACGACGACGGCGGGCACCATGTACGAGGGCAGCGCCTGCCGCGCCCACGCGGACAGGGCGGACACCAGGCCGTCGCCCCCGGCGGCGCCCCGGACGGGCACCGCGTACGCGACGAGCCGGCGCTCGCCCGGCCGGTCCTCGCGCACCACCACGGCACTGCGGGCGACCTGCGGGTGCCGGTCCAGGGCCGCCTCGACCTCACGGGGCTCGATGCGGAAGCCGCGCAGCTTCACCTGGTCGTCGGTGCGCCCGAGGAAGCCGAGCCCGCCGCCGGCGGTCCACCGGACCAGGTCGCCGGTGCGGTACAGACGGCCGCCGGGCGGCCCGTACGGATCGGCGACGAACCGTTCGGCGGTCAGCCCCGGCCGGTCGAGGTAGCCCCGGGCCACGCCCGGACCCCCGAGGTACAGCTCGCCCGGCACGCCGACGGGCACCGGCCGCAGCGCCTCGTCCAGGACGTACACCCGGGTGCCGCCCAGCGGAGAGCCGAGCGGCGGACGCTCCGCCTCGCGCGCGCCGATCGGGGCCGCGAGGGACCAGATGGTCGTCTCCGTCGGCCCGTACACGTTGGTGACCTCCGATGCCAGGGCGGTGAGGTCCCCGGCGAGGGCGGGGGGCAGGGCCTCGCCGCCGACGAGGACCCGCAGCCCCCGGACCGCCTCGGGCACCTCGGCCACCAGACCCGACCACAGCGACGGCGTCGCCTGGACGGCGGTGACCCCGTGCCGGGCGACGAGCCGGCCGAGGGCGCGCGGCTCGCGCACCTCGTCGGGAGAGGCGAGGACGACCGCCGCGCCGCCGAGCAGCGGCAGCAGGAGCTCCAGGTGGGCGATGTCGAAGGCGACGGTCGTCACGGCGAGCAGCCGGTCGGCGGGGCCCAGCGGCAGCCGGTCCCGCAGGGCGGCCAGCAGATGGGCGAGGTTGCCGTGGCTGACCGCGACCCCCTTCGGCCGGCCCGTCGAACCGGAGGTGTAGAGGACGTACGCCGTGGCGTCCGCCGGGACCGTCCCGTACGGTGACGGGCCGTCGGTTCCGGCGTCGGCGGCGGCTTCGGCGGCGAGGGCGGCGGCGAAGCCGGGGTCGTCCAGCGCCTGCCAGGCGTCGGTGCCGAGCGCCTCCCGGGTGGCCCGGTCGGAGAGCACCAGGAGCGGCGCGGCCTCCTCCAGCACCAGGGCCACCCGGTCCCCGGGGTGGTGCGGGTCGACCGGGAGGTACCCGGCGCCGGTCCGGTGCACGGCGAGGAGCGCGACCAGGAGGTCGGGCGTGCGGTCCATCGCCACGGCGACCAGCCGTTCCGGCCCGGCGCCGAGCCGCCGCAGGTGCCGGGCCAGCCGCTCCACCCGGGCGTCCAGCTCCCCGTACGTGATCCGCCGCGCCCCCTGGAGCACGGCGACCGCGCCGGGCGTCCGGGCGGCCCGCTCGCGGAACCACTCCGGCACGGTGCCGGCCGGCGTCCGCGCACCGGCCGCCGATCCGCTCCACTCCGTGAGCACGGTGTGCCGCTCGGCCGGGGACAGCAGCTCCAGCTCCCGCACCGGACGGGCCGGACGGGCCGTCGCGTCGGCGAGGAAACGGGCGAAGCACGCGGCGAGCCGCTCGGCGGTGGCGCGGTCGAAGAGGTCGAGGGCGTAGACCAGGCTGCCCTCCAGGCCCCCGCCGGACTCGGTCAGGTCGAGGAGCAGGTCGAAGGGGACGGACCGGTAGCGGCCGAGGCGCAGCGCCTCGACGTGGAGGCCGGGCAGCGCCGGCGCGCCCGCCGCGTTGTTCTGCAGACTCAGCATGACCTGGAAGAGCGGGTGCCGGGCCGCCGTCCGCGTGGGGGCGACGGCGTCCACGACCTGCTCGAAGGGCACGTCCTGGTGCTCCAGCGCGGCGAGCACCGAGGCGCGGGCCCGGTCGAGCAGGGTGCCGAAGTCCGGGTCCCCGGAGACGTCGGTCCGCACCACCACGGTGTTCACGAAGCAGCCGACCAGGTCGTCGAGAGCGCTGTCGGTGCGTCCGGCGACCGGGCTGCCGACCAGGACGTCCGTCCCGGCGCCCAGCCGCCGCAGCAGACCCGCCAGGGCGGCGTGCAGCACCATGAACACGCTCGCGCCGTGCTTCCGCGCCAGGGCGGTCAGCCGCGCGTGGTCGGCCGGGGCGAGCCGGAAGGGCACCGTGCCCGCGCGGTGGGTCGCGGTGGCGGGGCGCGGCCGGTCGAGCGGAAGCGGAAGCTCGTCGGGGGCGCCGGCCAGCACGCCCTCCCAGTGGGCGAGCTGACGGGCGAAGACGCCGTCCGGGGCGGCCGTGTCCCCCAGGCCCTCGCGCTGCCACAGCGTGAAGTCGGCGTACTGCACCGGAAGTTCCGGGAAAGCGGGCGCGTGTCCGCGCAGCCGGGCGGCGTAGGCCGAGGAGAGGTCGCGCAGGAAGGGCGCGGCGGACCAGCCGTCGAAGGCGATGTGGTGGAAGGTGACCGCCAGGACGTGGTCCTCGGGGCCGCGGGCGAAGAGCTCCGCCCGCACCGGTCTCTCCCGCGCCAGGTCGAAGGCGCGCTCCGACGCCGCCGGCACCGCCGCCTCGACGTCCGGCCCTGCCGCCCGCCGCACCGGCAGCTCGAACGCTTCGGAGTCCAGGACCAGTTGGCGCGGCGCCCCGTCGGTGACGGGGAAGACGGTGCGCAGGCTCTCGTGCCGCGCCACCACGTCCCCCAGCGCCGCCGACAGCGCCCCGGCGTCCAGCGGACCCGTCAGCCGCAGGGCGGTCGTGACGGTGTGCGCGGCGGCGCCCTCCGCCAGCTCGCCCTGTGCCCAGAACCGCAGTTGGGAGAAGGACGGCGGCAGGACGTCGCCGCGCGGCCGGCGCCGCAGCGGGCCGCGCCCGGAGCGCCCGGTACCGCCGCGCGCGGCGAGTCCGGCGGGCGTCGGCGACGCGAAGACCGCCCGTGCGGTGATCCCGTCGTCCAGCACCTCGCGCAGCCGGTTCACCAGCCGGACGGCCAGCAGGGAGTGGCCGCCGAGCGCGAAGAAGTCGTCGTCGGCACCCACCTCCGGCACCCCGAGGACCTCGGCGAACAGCCCGCACACCAGCCGCTCGGCGGGCGTCCGCGGCGGGCGGGAGCCGCCGCCGCGCCCGGGGGCGGGCAGCGCCGCCCGGTCCAGCTTGCCGTTGGGCGTGAGCGGCAGCCCGCCGGGGAGCACGACGACGGCGGGGACCATGTAGTCGGGCAGGGTCCGCCGGGCGTGGTCGGCGATCCCCGGCGCGGGGTCGCCGCCGAGGTCCGGGGCGGGGACGACGTAGGCGACGAGGTCGCGCTCGCCCGGCCGGTCCTCCCGGACGAGGACGGCGGCCCGGGCGACGGCCGGGTGGCGCTCCAGGGCGGCCTCGACCTCGCGGGGTTCGACGCGGAAGCCCCGGATCTTGACCTGGTCGTCGACGCGGGCCAGGAAGTCGAGTTCGCCCCCGGCGGTCCAGCGGACGAGGTCGCCGGTGCGGTACATGCGGCCGCCGGGTCCGCCGTACGGGTCGGCGACGAAGCTCCCCGCGGTGAGGCCCGGGCGGCCGAGGTAGCCGCGGGCCAGACCGGCGCCCGCCAGGTACAGCTCGCCCGGCACCCCGACCGGCACCGGTCGGAGCCGTTCGTCGAGCACGTACACCCGGGTGTTCGCCATCGGCCGGCCGATCGGCGGCCTGCCTCCGTACGCCTCCGGGCCGGCGCCGGACGGCGCGTCCGCGCCCGTGCTCCGGGCCGGGGCCGGGCGGCCGAAGGTGGTGAACGTCGTGTTCTCGGTCGGCCCATACACGTGGGTCAGCACCGTGCCGGGGTGGTCCGTCAGCATCCGCCGCACCGCCCCGGCCGACGGCTGCTCGCCTCCGGTCCAGACGTGCCGGAGCCGGCCGAGCGCCGGGCTGCCCTCCGCGACCAGCAGGTTGAAGAGCGCGGTGGTGAGGAACGCGCTGGTCGCCTCCCCCTCGGCGACCGCCCGCTCCAGGGCGCGCGGCGAGGAGTCGCCGGGCGGCACCATCACGACCGTGCCCCCGCGCAGCAGCGGCACCCACAGCTCGTACGTGGACGCGTCGAAGGAGTGCGGCGAGTGGGCGAGCACCCGGGCGTGGCCGCCGTCCCCGGCCCAGCAGGGGTCGGAGGCGAGGGCGACGACGTTCCGGTGGGTGACCAGGACGCCCTTGGGGCGGCCGGTGGAGCCGGAGGTGTACATCGCGTACGCGGCCCGGTCGCCGGTGATCTCCGGCCGGGCGTCCGGGTCCGCCGCCCCCGCGTCCCGGTCGGGGCCGGCCGGGACGGGCTCCTCCGCCAGGACGAGCGGCAGGCCGTGCGGCCCACCCGCGAGGGCCCCGGCCCGCTCCTCCGTGGACGCGTCCGCCAGGACCAGGCAGGGCCGCGCGTCGTCCAGGAGCGCGCGCTGCCGGTCGTCCGGGTTGCGCGGGTCCAGGGGCAGGTAGGCGGCCCCCGTCCGCAGGACCGCGAGCAGGGCGACGACCAGGTCGGCCGAGCGGTCCACGGCCACGGCGACCAGCCGTTCCGGCCCCGCGCCCCGCCGCCGCAGCCGGCGGGCGAGCCGGTCCGCGCGGGCGTCCAGCTCCGCGTAGGTGAGCCGGGTCCCGCCGCACACCACCGCGGTGACGTCGGGCGCGGCGGCCGCCCGGCGCCGGAAGAGCTCCGGCACGGAGTCCGCCGGGAGGGGGGTGACGGGGCCGTTCCACGTCTCCAGCGTCGTGTGCCGTTCGGCGGGGGAGAGGAGTTCGTGCCGGCCGACGGGCCGTTCGGGCGTGGCGACCGCCTGGGTCAGGAAGGAGGTGAAGCCGCGGACCAGACGCTCGGCGGTGGCGTGGTCGAAGAGGTCGCGGGCGTAGACCAGCGCGCCGCCCAGCGCGCCGTCGGTCTCCGTGACGTCGAGGAGCAGGTCGTAGACGATCGTCCGGTGCGTGTAGTCCAGCAGGCGGGCGTCGAGACCGGGGAGGTCCACGACGGCGCCCGCGTTGTGCTGCAGGCTGAGCATGACCCGGAAGAGCGGGTGGCGGTCCGCCGAGCGGGCGGGGTTGACGGCCTCCACGACCTGCTCGAAGGGCACGTCCTGGTGGTCGAGGGCGGCCACGACGCTGTGGCGCGTCCGCCGGAGCAGCTCGTGGAAGTCGGGGTCGCCGGAGGCGTCGGTCCGGACGACGACGGTGTTGACGAAGCAGCCGACGAGGTCGTCGAGGCCGACGTCGGTGCGTCCGGCGACCGGGCTGCCGACCAGGACGTCGGTACCGGCGCCGATCCGCCGGAGGAAGCCCGCGAAGGCGGCGTGCAGGACCATGAAGGTGCTGGCGCCGTGCCGCAGGGCGAGCCCGGAGAGCAGCCGGACGCTGTCGGCGGGCAGGTGGAAGGCGACGCTGCCGGCCCGGTGGGTGGCGGTCGTACGGCGCGGACGGTCGGTGGGCAGCGGGAGTTCGGCCGGGGCGCCGGCGAGGGCCCGCTTCCAGTGGGCCAGTTGCTCGGCGGCGAGACTGCCGGGGTCGTCGGGCGCGCCGAGCCCCTTGCGCTGCCAGAGCGTGAAGTCCACGTACTGGACGGGCAGTTCGTCCCAGGACGGCGGCCGTCCTCCGAGGCGCGCGGCGTAGGCACGGGACAGGTCGCGGAGGAACGGCGCGACCGACCAGCCGTCGATGGCGATGTGGTGCACGGTGATCGCCAGCACGTGGTGGCCGGGGGAGTCGACGGCGAACAGCACGGCCCGCAGCGGGAGTTCGCGCTCCAGGTCGAAGCGGCGACCGGTCTCCCCGGCCAGCGCCGCCTCGACGTCCCGCTCCGCCACCCGGCGCACGGGCAGCTCGACCGCGACCTCCTCCAGGACGCGCTGCCGGGGCACGCCGTCGGCGACCGGGAAGACGGTGCGCAGGCTCTCGTGCCGCCTCACCACGTCCCGCAGCGCCTCGCGCATCGCGACCGCGTCCGGCCGGCCCGTCAGCCGGAGCGCCATCGAAGTGTTGGGCGACTCGCCGCCCCGGTCCAGCTCTTCCTGGAACCAGAACCGCAGCTGCGAAAACGACAGGGGGATCACGGTGGTCTCGGCCTCTCAGTTCTCTGGGTCTTCCGGGCTCCCGGGTCTTCCCCGGCTCTGGGGTCTTCCGGGCTCTCGGGTCAGCGCGCCCGGCAGGCTTCGCGGAGGGCGTTCAGGTGGCGCAGTCCGTCCAGGACGGCCTTGGTGCCGATGCCGAAGTCGATCAGGCACGCGAGCTCGTCCACACCGGCCCCGCGCAGCCGCTCGACCGTCGCCGCCGCGTCCTCCACCGTCCCGAAGAGGCCCCGCCGCTCGAAGTAGGTGTCGAAGGAGCGGGCGACGAGGAAGTCGAGGTCCTCGTCCTCCAGGGCGTCGGGGTCGAAGTCCGGGTCGGAGGCGCCGAACGAGCCGGCGACGAGCCGGACCGAACTCCTGAGGTAGGCGCACAGCGGCTCCTCGACGGTGGCGCGCACCTCGTCCCGGTCGGTGCCGAGGAAGGTGTGCAGCATCAGGACGACGTGCCCCTCCCAGCCGTCGTGGGCCTCCCGCGCGGTCCGCCGGTAGGCGGCGATCTTCGCGGCGAGCTCGTCGGCGTCCTGGTGCAGCAGATGGGTGAGGATCCCGGCCCGCGCCACCGCGGCCGTACGGAAGGTCTCCTCGTCGCCCGCGCTCGTCACCCAGAGCGGCAGCTCCCGCTGCACCGGCGGCGGGAAGACCCGTACGGCCGCCGGGGCGCCGTGGCCGTCCACCACCTGGTGCGCGTCCCCGCGCCACAGCCCCCGGAGCTGCTCGATGCCGGCGGCCAGCGCGCGCTTGCGGTCCTCGTACGGAACCCGGCTCAGCGCGAAGTCCACCGGATGCCAGCCGGAGGCGAGGGAGACCCCGACCCGCCCGCCGGAGAGGTTGTCCACCACCGACCACTCCTCGGCGATCCTCAGCGGGTGGTGGAGGGGGGCGACGACGCTCCCGGCGCGGATGGCGACGGTGCTCGTGATCATCGCGAGGGCGGCGCCCACCACCGACGGGTTCGGGTAGAGCCCGCCGAAGGGATGGAAGTGCCGTTCGGGCGTCCACACCGCGCGGAAGCCGTGCCGGTCGGCGAAGCGGGCGCCCTCCAGCAGCAGCTCGTACCGTCCGGAGTCCCCGGCCGGTGTGCTGTCGTCGGCGAAGTAGAACAGGCTGAAGTCCATCGGAATCCTTCGGTGACCCTCGGCGTACGTGATCCGGTCGGTGGCGCGGGTTCGTGCCGCCGTCAGTCGGGGCGGGGCATCCTCCGCAGCGCCGCCCGCGCCGTGCGGGCCCCCGCGAGCCGGGCGGCGAGACCGGCGGGCGTGGGCGTGTCGAAGACCGCCCCCACCGGGAGCTCCACCCCCAGCTCGGCGCGGACCCGGCTCACCAGCCGGGTGGCCAGCAGGGAGTGGCCGCCGAGCGCGAAGAAGCTGTCGTCGATCCCGACCGCGTACGCGCCCTGCGCCGCGCCCGCCTGCGCCGCGCCTGCCGACTCCGCGCCCGCCGGCGCCGCGCCCTGTGCGGGGGCGAGCCCCAGGACCTCCGCGTACATCCGGCACAGCGCCGCCTCCCGCGGGGTCCGCGGCGGCCGTCCGGCCGCGGGCCGGGGCCCGGGCGGCGCCGGCAGGGCGGTCCGGTCGAGCTTGCCGTGCGGGGTGAGCGGGAACGCGTCGAGGACGACGATCGCGGACGGGACCAGCGGGGAGGGCAGGTGCGCGGCCGCCCACGCGGCGACGGACGGGACGAGCCCGGCGTCGTCGGCTCCCCCGAAGGGCACGTTGACGTGACGCCCGGGATCAGGCGCCGGCCCGGTCCCGGACCCGGTCCCGCCGTCCGGAGGGAAGTCCCCTTCCCCGGGGGAGAATTCGGCGTCGACGTGGCCGGGCCCCGCCTTCGCGGACCAGCGCAGCGCGACCCGGTGCCCCAGCCGCTCGCCGAGGCGGGCCAGGTCCTCCGGGTCCGGACCCGGGCCCGGCGTCCCGCCCGCCGCACGCAGGTCCTCGGCGAGGCGGCCGTTCGGCACGCCGGTGATCCGGACGGGCACCCCCTCCCGCGCGGAGTCCCGCAGGGCGTCGGCGAGGTCGTCGAGGGCGTGGACGTCCGCCCCCCACAGCAGCTCCGCCACCGCGCCCGGGCGGCGCCGCGGCGGGGCGCCGGAGCCGGCGCGGCGCAGGACGACGTCGTAGCGGTACCGGGTGAGTTCGTTGTGGTGGGTTCCCCGTTTCAGCCGCACGTCGCACGCCGCGAAGAGCGGCCCCGCGCCCTCGGCCGCGCTCGTCAGCGACCGGAAGTACTCCGGGTCCACCAGCAGTTCCGGTTCCGTGGCGAGTCCGCGCGCCACGGCCCGGCGGTGCTCCGCGCCGCCGGGGACGGCGTCCGCCGAGCGGGCCGCCGCGGCCGCCCCGTGGAAGGCCTCCGCGAGCCCCAGGTGCCGGACGTCGCCGACGAAGACCGCGCCGCCGGGCGCCAGGGCGGCCGCCGCGAGCCGGAGCACCCGCGCGAGATAGCGCCCGCTGGGGAAGTACTGGACGACGGAGTTGAGGACGACCACGTCGAAGTACCCGCGCGGGAAGCCCTCGTGGTCGTCGGCCGCCCGGCTGTCCAGCACGACCCGCCCGGCCAGGTCCGGGATTCCCTCCACCTGCCGGCGCAGCCGCCCGATCACCCGGGGCGAGTGGTCGAGCCCCCAGTAGGCCTCCGCGCCGGGAGCGAGCCGCGACAGCAACAGACCGCTGCCCACGCCGAGTTCGAGGACCCGGCGGGGCCGCAGGGCGCGGATGCTCCGCACCGTCTCGTCGCGCCACTCCCGCAGCTGCTCCCGTGGCAGCGGGCTGCCGTCGTAGCCGCTGGTCCACCCGCCGAAGTCCTCCCCGAACGCCGCCGGACCGTCGCCGGCGGGCCCCGCGCCGGCCGGCACCGCGTCGTGGACGCGCCGCCAGGCGGCCACCCGGTCCGCGTCGCCGTGACCGCCGGTCCCCGCGGGCGCGTCGGGATCGCGCCGGACGTAGGCGACGAGCCTGCGGTCCCCGTCCCGCTCCTCGCGCACGGTCACCGCGGCGGCGGCCACCCGGGGGTGGGCCGCGAGCAGCGCCTCGACCTCGCCCGGCTCGATCCGGTGTCCCCGCACCTTGACCTGGTCGTCCGCGCGACCTGCGAACTCCAGTTCGCCCGAGGGGTTCCGGCGGGCCAGGTCGCCCGTACGGTACATCCGCGTCCCGGCCGGTCCGTACGGGTCCGCGACGAAGCGCCCCGCCGTCAGCCCGGGCCGGTCGAGGTAGCCGCGCGCGAGGCCCGCCCCCGCGACGTACAACTCGCCCACCGCCCCGTCGGGCACCGGCCGCAGCGCGCCGTCGAGCAGGCGCAGGGAAGCGCCCCCGATCGCCCCGCCGATCGCGGGCGTGCCGGGGCCTTCGACGAGCGGCCCGCTCATGGTGGCGCAGACCGTGGTCTCCGTCGGCCCGTACGCGTTGATCAGCGTCCGGCCGGGAGCCCACCGCCGCACCTGCTCCGCGTCCAGGGCCTCCCCGGCCGCGACCAGCACGCGTACGTGCGGGAGGGCGTCGGACGGCAGGGCCCGCAGCACCGACGGCGGCAGCGTCGCATGGGTGATCCGCCGCTCGTCGGCGAGCCGGCGCAGCCCGGGCCCGGGCAGCAGGCAGCGGGCGGGCGCCAGGACGAGCGAGGCCCCGGCGGACAGCGCCATCGCCAGCTCCCAGAAGAACGCGTCGAAACTGGGCGAGGCGAACTGCAGGACCCTGCTGTCGGCGTCCACCGCGAGGGCGCCGCGCTGGTGGGCGGCGAGACGGGCGAGGCCGGCACGGGTGACCACCACGCCCTTGGGCGGGCCGGTGGACCCGGAGGTGTAGACGACGTACGCGGGCAGCTCGCCGAGCGCGCGCCGGGCACCGGCCGGCGGCCCGGACGAGGGCGCGCGCCGCACCTCCGCGCGGGTCTCCGGATCGTCCAGGTCGATCCGGGGGGTCGCCGGGGAGGCGGGAGGGAGCGGCGGGAGGGCCGTCCCGGCGTGCGCGAGCAGCAGGGCCGGGGCCGCGTCGCCGAGGAGGTGGGCGATGCGCGGCGCCGGGTAACCGGGGTCCACCGGCAGGTGCGCGGCCCCCGCCTTCATCACCGCCAGGACCGCGACGACCAGCTCCACCGAGCGGTCGAGCGCCGAGGCGACGACCGTCTCCGGCCCGGCGCCCCGCGCGGCCAGCAGATGGGCCAGCCGGTTCGCGCGGGCGTCGAGCTCCGCGTACGAGACCGTCTCCTCCCCGAAGACGACGGCGGTCGCGTCCGGCGCGTCCGCCGCCCGCTCCTCGAAGAGGTCCAGCAGCGGTCGCGCGGAGCCGTCCGCCGCCCCGCGCTCCCGCCGCGCTCCCGCCGGCGCGTCCGGCCGGGCGCGCGGCGGCCCGGCCGGAAGGAACAGCGTGTCGCCGTGGCAGATCCGGGTCCACTGCCGCTCCGAGGCACCGGAACCGAGGCCGGCGCTCCACACCACCGCCCCGGGCGGCGCGGGAGGACCTTGGGCGCCCGGGGCATCGTCCGGGACCGGAAGGGGGACGGTGGCGGGATCGAGGACGGCGGCCGGGTCGAGAACAGTGGTGGGATCGAGGATGACGGTGGGGCCAAGGACGGCGGCGGGATCGAGGGCGGCGGCGGGGCCGAGGACGGCGGCCGGGTCGAGGCGGCGTGGGTCCCTCGGCCGTTCGGCGCCGTCCGGCGGCTCCGGGGCGAGCACCAGGAGCGCCCCGGTGCCTCCGGCGAACCGCCGCCCCCCTAAAACCTGTTGGTCCGAGTCGAGAGGGACGTACGCCGCTCCCGCCCACCACACCGCGAGCATCGCCGTCACGAGGTCCGCACCGCGCGGCAGCCCCAGGGCGACGGTCGTGCCGGGCCCGGCGCCCGCCGCGCGCAGCGCCCGGCCCGCCCGCTCGACGCGCGCCCGCAGCGCGCCGAACGTCACCGGCCCCGCCGCCGTGACCACGGCGGCGCGCCCGGGGTGCCGGTCCGCCTCCCGCAGGAAGCGGGTGAGGAGGTCGATCGCGTTGGTGACCACGGACAGCTCCTTGCGCGGAAAGAGGGAGGCCGGTGCGGGCGACGAGGACGACGGACGGACCGGGCGCGGCAGGTGTCGCCCCGGGGGCCGTGCCGTCAGGAGCGCGGTGAATTCACGGGGACCGGGAAGGGGCCGGACGCATTCTCGAACGGATTGATCATCCGGGCCGACCCTTCCACGAGGCACGGTGCGCTGGCAATGGGCGGGGTCGAGCGTAAGCGGCACCCGTGGAAAATGGCCACCCTGGTTTCCAGGACGATGAACTTGTACGATCCAGCCCGAACTCACGGCCACCGCACCCCACTTCTGTGGTGCGCCGGAAATCCATCGGTCATCGAAGTCCGGAGGCCCGCGCTGGAATCCGCCGCGCCCACCACCGACCAGGCCGCGAAGGACCGGGGCCGGCACCCGCACCGGAACTTCCGGCTGCTGCTCGTCGGCGAGACCACCAGCAAGCTGGGCACCAGCGTGACGTCCGTCCTGCTGCCGCTCGTGGCCGTCACCACGCTCCACGCCTCGCCGTTCGTGATGGGCGTGCTCACCGCCGCGTCCTGGCTGCCCTGGCTGGTCCTCGGCCTGCCCGCCGGAGCGTGGGTCGACCGCCTTCCGGCGCGCCGGGTCATGCTGGTCTGCAACGCCGTCTCCGGAGCGGTGTTCCTGAGCGTCCCGGCCGCCTGGTGGCTGGGCGCCCTGACGATCCAGCACCTCCTCGGCGCGGCCCTCCTCTCCGGCGCCGCCTCCGTCTTCTTCTCCACCGCCTACTCGGCCTACCTGCCCCAACTGGTCCCCACGGACGCGCTGATGCGGCGCAACGCGCAACTGCAGGCCGGGGACCAGGCGGCCAGGGTGGCCGGGCCCGGGCTCGGCGGTCTGATCGCCCAGACCCTGGGCGGTGTGCCGGGCCTGCTGCTCGACGCGGCCTCCTTCCTGGTGTCCTCGCTCTGTCTCCTGGCCGTCCGCTCCGACGGCCCCCGCCCCGCTCCGCCGCCCCGGCGGCCGCTGGGCCGGGAGATCGCCGAAGGGGTGCGCTTCGTCCTCGGCGACCGGCTGGTCCGGGCCGTCACCGCGTTCGGCGCGGCGGTCAACCTGGCGATGGCCGGACTGCAGGCCGTCCAGATCGTCTTCCTCGTCCGCACGGTCGGGGTCGGCTCCGACACGCTCGGCTGGCTCGTCTCCTGCGGCGGCCTCGGCGGGGTGCTCGGCGGTCTCGTCGCCGGCCGGCTCGCCGAGCGCCTGGGTTCGGCCCGCGCCCTGCTGGTCGTCCAGTTCACCGCCTCGCCCTTCGGACTGCTCGTCGCCCTCACCGCTCCCGGCCCCGGGCTGGCGTTCTTCGTCCTCGGCACGCTGATGCTCTTCGCGGGCGTCGTGGCCTGCAACGTCATCATCGTCAGCTTCCGGCAGGCGTACTGCCCGCCCGAGATGCGCGGCCGCGTCACCGCGACCACCCTCTTCCTCAACTTCGGCACCATCCCGGTCGGCGCCCTCCTGGGCGGCTCCCTCGCCACCCTCTTCGGCACCCGGGTCACGATGTGCGCCGTCACGGCCGCCCTGGTGGCGGCCGGCGGATTCCTCCTCGTGACCCCCCTGCGCACCCGCCGCGACCTTCCGGGCGCGCCCGCCGCCGAAGGCTGAGAATTCCGGCCGGAAGAACCGGAGGCCGAATTTCGCCGGATGGGCGCCGAATGCGTTCCGGGTAAACCCGGCGGGGAATCGGGACTTCCGGCACGCTCTTCTTTCGGCCACATTCTTGGTGCCGGAACGGGCGGGGGACCGCTCCCCGGTTCCCCGGGAAACGGTCCCTCGCTCTTCAGGCGTGACGGAGGCCCGTCACGGGGTGACGCACACGACGGATCCGACCGGGTGGTCGTTTCCGGTCGAGGTCGCGGTGAACCCGAAGGTGACGGTGCCGTCCGGCGGAATGGTCCGGTTGTAGTCGGCGTTCCGGACGGTGAGCGTGCCGTCGGTTCCGGTGGTGAGGGCCCCGTTCCAGAGGCTGCTGATCCGGGTGCCCGCGCCGGGTGTCCAGCGCACGGCCCAGCCGTCGCGGGCCGTCGTGGCGTGGTTCATCACCTCGACGGAGCCCTGGAAGCCGCCGCTCCAGGCGTTGACGACGGTGTAGACGGCCATGCACCCGGTGTGCGGACCGGTGGGGGTCGGGGTGGGAGTGGGCTCCGTGGGAGTCGGCGTGGGCTCCGTCGGAGTCGGAGTCGGAGTCGGGGTCGGAGTCGGGGTGGGGGTGCCGCCCGCGCCGCGGATGCCGGTCACCTCGCCGTTGCCGCCGTCGAAGACGATGTCGGAGCAGGAGAAGAAGTTCTCCTGGCTGTCCGAGCGGACCCACTGGATGAAGAGGACCGCGTCACCCGAGCGGCCCGCGGGCAGGCTCAGGTCCCAGTAGTAGTGCCCGCCGTCCGTGCCGGGGGAGCCCGTCTGCGGCGGGTCGGTGACGGTCTGGATCAACTCCAGGTCGTCCCAGCCGAGTTCGGTGGCGGGGGAGTAGCCGGGCTTGGTGAGGTACACCCGGAAGGAGCCCGGGTGGGCGGCCCAGTTGCTGTGCTTGACCTGGATCGTCCGCCCGGAGGTCAGGTGCGTGCGCGGCCAGTCGGAACGGGCGGCGTTGTAGCCGGTGAAGTCGTACGGCGAGCGGTCGCCGGCGCTGCACAGCGTGCCGTCCGGCACGTAACCGGCGCCGCGTCCGCCCGCTTGGGAGTCGAGCACGGCGAACCAGTTGTACAGCGAGTTGGGCCCGCTCTCGTCGAGCGCCGCCCGGCACGCGGGGTTGGTCGGGTCCAGGCTTCCGGTGCCGGTCCTGGCGTCCAGCCAGCAGAGGTACGTACGCGATCCGGGCGTCATGGTGACGCCGTGCGCCTGTGCGCTGCTCTGGCCCAGCAGGGTCAGGCCGATCCCGGCGAGCAGGGTCGCGAGCGCCGCCGCCAGGGAGGCGAGCCGCTTCTTGCGTCCAGCCATCGTGTCTCCTGTGCGTGTGTGGGGTGGATGGGTCCGTTCGGTGTGCTCCTCTTGCGCCGTCCGTCGGAGGGAGGGGTGCTCCGCGCGCCCCGGGTCAGGTGCAGGCGACGCCGTTGAGGCGGAACCCGGACGGCGGGGCGAAGGCGCCGTCGTACGTGCCCTGGAAGCCGAAGGTCTGGCTGCCGCCGGCCTCGATCCGTCCGTTGTGGGCCGCTCCGGTCGCCGTCACGGTGCCGGAGGACGGGGTGACGGCGGCGTTCCAGGCCTGGGTGATCCGCTGCCCCGGGGGCAGGGTGAAGGCCAGCTGCCAGGGGTCGAGGGCGGCCGGACCGGTGTGGGAGACGGTGACGTTCGCGGTGAAGCCGCCGGTCCAGACGTTCGGCGCGAACGTCACCGCGCAGGCCGCGGCGGGGCCGGGCTCGCCGGGGCCGGTCGGCGGCGTGCCGGGGTTCACGGCCGAGGAGAAGGAGTGCACCGCGAGCCCGGCGCCGTTCTGCCACGGCTCGAAGCCGGCCTGGACGCTCGTCAGGTACCAGTCGTTCCGGGCCATGCCGCGGGCGACGGTCTCGCGGACGAAGTCCATGACGTCGAAGTTCCACTCCGCGAGGGCGGAGGGCGCGACGAACGAGATGACGTCGTTGGAGCCGTTGCCGCCCGTCCACACCTGCCAGGAGCGGCCGCCCACGGTGGCCGTGCCGACCGGCGAGCCGATCGGCTGGACCGGGCCGGACCGGTGGAACCAGATCATGATCTCGGTCCGGTTCACGCCGTCGGTCCGGGGCGCCGGGTCCAGCCAGATGTCGTACGAGGCGTTGTAGACGGCGTCGCCGACGAAGCCGTACGAGACGGCGCTGGGGGCGGAGGCGATGCCGCTGAGCCGCGCCGGGAGGGCGGTGCCGGGTGAACAGCGGGTGTAGTGGCAGCCGTTGAAGACCGACGGGTACGCCTTCGGAGGGCCGTCGGTCGGCACGGCCCCGTCGGCGCGGGTCAGCCGGAAGCCCGTGTCGGTCGCGGTGACGCACTGGGTCGCGGCGGTGCCCCAGCGGTTGTTCTGGACGACGTACCGCCCCTGGACCGTGGCCGTGCCGTACTGCTCGCAGAGCAGGGTGTCGGCCCGGGCCGCCGGCGCGGCTCCCAGGAGGGTCGCCACCACGGTGACGAGGGCGAGGAGCAGTGCGGCGGGGGCGCCGAGCGGGGACCGGACGCGGTGGGGTGACGCGCGCATGGGAGGCCTCTCCGTGAGGGGGTGGCCTGTGGCGGCTCCGTACGGAGGAGGTGTCTCCCGACCGACGGCCTCCTCCTTTGGGAGCGCTCCCACAGTCTGCCGTTGGCGGAACTGTAGGAGCTGGAAGTGAACCTGACAACCCGTCGGGGGCGGACCGGCCCGCCGGGCCGGATCCGCCTCAGGGGGACCGGGTCAGTGCTCGCAGAGGGAGAACTCCCGCTCGTACAGCTGCTCGTTGTGCTCGCCGACGAAGAACTTCCTCTCCCGCATCAGCTCTTCGCGGAAGCCCTCGGCCTCTTCGCGCGTCATGGTCGAGGTCTCCGCCCACGGCTGCTGCGGCGGCACGTCGGAGGTCGAGACGATGGTCGTCGACGGGTCGACGAGGAAGAACGCGAGGATCTTGCGGTGCCCCGGGCGGGCGGGGTCCGCGAGCCGGAACGGGCCGACGCGGTGCTGGAGGACGTTCGGGAACGCCAGGCAGCGGCCCGCCGGGGTCGACGCCGAGCCGAGCACCTGGTTCAGCGCGCCCTCGTTCTCCAGGCCGTAGACCTCGCGCACCCCGGTGTGGTCGTTCTGCTCGTACTCCGGGTCGTCGAGCGCCGTGCGGAAGCTCAGCCGGCTCTCGGTGATGTTCTCGCTGTCCCAGTAGTAGATGCCCGTCGAGACGATCCGCTCGTTCAGCATCCCCTCGACGTGCCAGGACCCGCCGGCGTACTCGGGCCGCTCCGGGGTGAGGTGGATCGTGGCCAGCTTGACGATGACCTGGAGGCGGCGGCCGCGCAGGTCGATCCGCTCCGACGCGGCTGGCGTCGCGGGCGGGGTGAAGGCCGGGGCGTCCGGGACGACCGGGCGCCGGTTCTCCCACCAGTCGTCCTGCGCCTGCTCCCACGCCCGGACGGCCTCCTCGTAGGCCGCCGTGTCGTCGCCGAAGGAGGACTCGTCCGGGTGGGCGGGCTCGGAGTCGTACCACTCGTAGGGATCGGCCTCGATCCGCAGGGGGCGCGGGTGCCGCAGATCCGTGAGCACGTTCTCCCAGAGCGGGAGGAAACGGGCCACCAGGTCCGGGAGCACGGCGGCCAGTTCACGGTGGTTCTCGGGGTGGACGTTGTTGACGTACGAACGGAAGGAGACCTCGCCGTCCTCATGGACGTCGACGTCCGTCGGCAGCCACTGGAACCGCTCCGAGAACTCGTGCTTCGAGTAGGAGTCCGTCGGGTTCCGCCAGGCTTGCCCGGGCGCCCCGCTCACCCCGTTCACCAGGCAGAACAGCGAGGGATGCACCAGGTCCAGCACCTGTCCGCCGGATCCCGGATGCCAGTCCCGGTCCGCTTCGGGCACCTCCTCCAGCACCCGCACCGCCTCGCGCAGCCGGTCCCGGAGCGCGTCGTCGACGAGGCGGTCCGACTGCCACACCCCGTCCACGCCGGACACCTCGATGCCGGTCCGCGCATCCCGCAGCGCCGCGTAGTGCGCGAGCTCGTCCAGGACGTAGCGGACCTGGGCCTCGGTGAGGCCCTGGTCGACGGCCTCCCGCGTCCACCGGGCGACGACGTCCGCGTCGTTCCTCTTCTCGTGCCACCCCGCCTTCTCCCGTATGTGCGCGCCGAGTTGCGTCATCTGCAACTCGCGCAAGGTCCGGGGCGGCGCGTACGACACGTGGCGGGAAGCCTGGAAGGGCAGCGGAAAGGCGGGCAGGCCGGTCAATGCTCTCGGTCCTTCGAGTAGGTGGGTGATGCGGCCGGAAGGATACGCGAGCGGTCCGACACCGCCGGGCCGCGGCCCGACGGGCCCTGCTCCTGAACTCCGCCACGCACGCGGGCCGTCCGCCACCCGGCCGAGGCGGCCGAGGCGGCCGGGACCGCCCGGGAGCGGTCGCGTGCGGGGCAGGGTGGAGGGGACGAGTCGCGTGGCGCGGCCGGCGGGGCCGGCGGGGCCGAGGAGGCGGCCGTGCGCTCGCGGGAGCGGCAGGACGGCGGCGCGGTCGTTCACCCCCGGCAGGGGGAAGCGCTCCGCGAGCGGCGCCGCGAAGGGGGCGACGGCGTGCGGGCGGCGGAGCCGCACCAGGACGAGGAGGTCGTCCGAGCCGCTGACGGAGACGGCGAGGCGGACCTCCTCCGTCCGGGACGGCGCGTGGCCCACGGCCGCCAGGTGGGTGTGGGGGACCGCGCCGCGGTGGAGCACCGCCGTCGAGAGCCCCGCGAGGGGACGGGCCGGATCCGCCGGAGAGGGGGCGTCCGGCAGGCCTTCCCCCGCGCCGCGGCCGGGTGCGGCACACTGGCGGTGTGCGCATCGTGATGATGACGGCGGGCTCGCGGGGTGACGTCGCGCCGTACACGGGTCTGGGGGCCGGTCTCGTACGGGCCGGGCACGAGGTGACGCTGGCCGCCCACGGGGTGTTCGAGCCGCTGGTGGCGGGGTCCGGGGTGCGGTTCCGCCCGCTGCCCGTGGACCCCCGCGCCGAGCTGCACTCCGCCCGGGGCCGGCGGCTGCACGACGCGAGGACCGGCGCGGGGAAACTCGTACGGCTGGCGTCCATGGCCCGCGGGGCGGTCGACGAGATGACGGCGGCCCTGGTGGACGCGGCACGGGAGGGCGAAGTCCTCCTGGTCGGCGGGTCGTTGGGCCCGCTCGGCTACGCCCTCGCCGATGCGCTGTCGGTGCCCGCCCTGGGACTGCACCTCCAGCCCCTCCACCCGACCGGGGAGTTCCCCGCCCCCGTCCTGGGGACGCGCTCCCTCGGCGCGGCGGGCAACCGGCTCAGCGGGCGGGCCGTCATGACGACGGTGGACCTGCTCTTCTCCGACGCCGTACGGTCGCTCCGGCGCCACGGGCTCGCGACGCCGGGCCGGTCCCGGCGACGGCGGGCCCGGCCCGTCCTGCACGGTTACAGCGAGCTCGTCGTCCCCCGCCCCCGGGACTGGCCCGCCGGGCTGGAGGTGTCCGGCTACTGGTGGCCGCACGAGACCGGAGGGCTGCCCCGGGAGGTCGAGGACTTCCTCGCCGCCGGACCCCCGCCGGTCTTCGTCGGTCTGGGCAGCGCCACCGTGCCCGACCCCGAGCGGCTGAGCCGCGAGATCGTCACCGCGCTGCGCGCGGCGAACGTGCGCGGCATCGTCCAGCAGGGCTGGGCGGGCCTGGCCGCCCGCGGCGACGACATCCTGACCGTCGGCGAGGTGCCGCACTCCCCGCTCTTCCCCCGGACGGCGGCCGTCGTCCACCACGCGGGAGCGGGCACGACCGCCGCCGTCCTGCGGGCCGGGGTGCCCACCGTCCCCGTGCCGGTCCAGTTCGACGCGGCGTTCTGGGCCTCCCGGCTGACCGCGCTGGGCACGGCTCCCCGGGCCGTACCCCTGCGCCGCCTCACCTCCGAGACCCTCGCCGAAGCCCTGCGCCGGGCGACGGGGGACCCCTCCCACCGCGTGCGGGCCCGCGCCCTGGCCGACCGCCTGGCCCGGGAGGACGGCGTCGCGCCGGTGCTCGCCGCCCTCGCGAGACTGGATATGTTGACATAGGTATGCGGCCATATCTATGGTGACGGCATGCCCGCCGACAGCGTCCCCAGCCCGGACATCGACCACATGGCCTCACGGCTCGTGGCGTCCCTGTCCTCGCTGTCCCGGAGCGTCGAGCGCCGGGTGGACCGCGACTACGCGCGCCCCAAGCCGTCCGAGGCCCAGCTCGCCCTGCTGCGCCACGTCGCCGACCACGGCGGCGTCACCGTGCGCGAGGCCGCCGAGGCACTGCTCATGAAGCCGAACAACGTCAGCGCGCTGGTGCGGCAGCTGACCGAGCGGGGTCTGATCGAACGCCGGCCGGACGCCGTCGACAAGCGGGTCGCGCACCTGCACCTCACGCCGACCGCCCGGCGGGAACTCGCCGAGGTCGGCCGGCTGATGAGCGCCCACGTGGCGCGGGCGCTGCGTGCCATGACCGACGGCGAACTCGACGCCCTCGGCTCCGCGCTGGGCGCGCTCAACGCCCTCGACGAGAACCTCCGCCACTCCGCGTAGCACCCCCGCGCACCGGCCCCTCCCGGGCCGGTGCGCATGAGTCGCGCCCTCCGGCGGTTCCCCCTGCTCCGACCGACCGACCGACCGACCGACCGATCAGCCGGCCGGACGCCGATCGTCGCCGTTCGCACACGCCGCCGGCGCATGCCCCCGGCGGCACGCCGGCACGCCCGTGAACAGGCCGGGCTCCCCTCCTCTTCCCACACGAAGGACAGGCACCACCCATGCATTCCGTCACCCCCTCGGCCCCGCCGACCCACGCCCCTCCCGCGGACCGCCCGCGCGGACCGCGGGCCAGCCCGTGGCTGACGCTGATCGCCGTCTCCTTCGGCCTGTTCATGGTCGGACTCGACGGTTCCGTCGTGGCGATCGCCAACCCCGAGATCGGCCGCGACCTGGGCGCCTCCACCGCCGACCTCCAGTGGGTCACCAACGCGTACCTGCTGGCCCTCGCGGCGGCGCTGATCCTCGGCGGCAAGCTCGGCGACCGCTTCGGACGGCGTACCTTCTACCTCGTCGGCGTCGCCGGCTTCACCCTGGCCTCCGTGGCCATCGGCCTGGCCGGGTCCATCGAGGGCGTCATCGCCTTCCGGGCCGTGCAGGGCTTCTTCGGCGCCCTCCTGATGCCCAACACCCTCGCCCTCCTCCGCGCGGTCTTCCCGCCGAAGAGGTTCGGCATGGCCGTCGGCATCTGGGCCATGGTCTCCTCCGTCTCCACGGCCCTCGGCCCCATCGTCGGCGGGCTGCTCGTCGAGCACGTCGACTGGGAGTCCGTCTTCTACGTCAACGCTCCCATCGGCGTCATCGCGCTCGTCTTCAGCGCCGCGGTCCTGCCGCAGAGCAGGAACGCCGCCGCCGCACGGGAGAAGTTCGACCTGGTGGGTGTCGTCCTGCTCGCCCTGGGGCTGCTCGCGGTCGTCCTCGGCGTCGTCAAGGGCGAGACCTGGGGCTGGTCCTCGGCCGGCACGCTGGGCGTCATCGGCGCGGGCGCGGTGGTCCTGCTGCTCTTCGGCACGTGGGAGACCCGCGCCGCGTCCCCCCTGCTGCCCATGCGCCTGTTCCGCAACCGCACGCTCGCCATCGGCACCGTCATCACCGCGCTGAACTTCTTCGTCCTGCTCGGCGTCGTCTTCTTCGTCATGATCTACCTGCAGAACGTGCGCGGCCTCACCCCGGTGGAGGCGGGCGTACGGACGCTGCCGCTGAGCCTGGCGTCCGTCGTCGCGTCCCCGCTGGGCGCGGCCCTCACCGACCGCTTCGGGCCCCGGCTGACGATGCCGCTCGGCATGGTGCTCCAGGCGATCGCCTGCTTCGCCATGCTCGGCTGGAGCGCGGACTCCTCCTACGGGGCGCTGTGGCCGCCTTTCGTCGCGCTCGGCCTCGGCATGGGCATGGTGATGGCCTCCTCCTCCGACGCCATCGTCGGCAACGCGCCCGTCCAGGACGGCGGCGTGGCCGGTGGCCTGCAGGCGACCGCCCTCCAGATCGGCGGAGCGCTCGGCACCTCCGTCCTCGTGTCCCTGATCGCCGGCCGGGTCGGCTCCACCCTCACCGGCGAACTGGTGGCGGCGGGCGTGCCCGCCCCCGCGGCCGCGGGACTGCACGAGGCCAGGGAGGCGGTCGCCATGGGCATCGCCCCCGTCTCCGACCGCATGCCCGCCCAGCTCCGGGACGCCGTCGTCGACGGCAGCCACCAGGCGTTCATGAACGGCGTGCACACCGCCGTCCTCGTCGCGGGCGTCCTGTGCGCCCTCGGCGCCCTGCTCGCCGCCGCCGGCATACGCCACGCCCCCCGGGCGGCCCGACCCTGAACGAGGCGGGCGGACCGGAGGGCCCGTGGACGTGCCGGGCCGGGGCCGGGACGGCCGCCGTCGCCCGCGTCATCGCGCCCTCCCGGACCGCCGTGCTCTCCGGCGACGCGCGAGAACCGATTCCCGTGCCCGCTCGTCCTGTTCTAGGGTGCCGACCGGCCGAGCAGGACGAGGGAGGGCCACGGGCGGCGGAGGACGACGCCCGCCGGGCGGACGTCCCGCCCGGCGGGCGAGGCGGCAGGGTGAGAACGGGGGCCACTGGACGTGGGCATCGGCGACATCATCAGCGACATCACTCCGGACTCGGTGGAGGACGCCGTCGAGGACGGCGTCGAGTGGGTCGGCAACCGGGTCGAGGACGCCGGTAACTGGACGGCGGACCGGCTGGAGGACGTCGGCTGGGAGTCCGGCGCGGACTGGGTGCGGGAGCAGTCGCGCTCGGTGGCGAACCGGATGGGCGCCGAGGTCGACGAGATGGACCTGGGGCAGACCGAGGACAAGACCAAGCTGGTCTACGGCAGTCCCGACAAGATCCGTTCCACGGCGGGCAAACTGCGCGGTTTCCAGAAGGCGTTCGACGACGCCGGCGGCGGGCTGAGGGGGCTGGACTCCTCGCGGCTGAAGGGCGAGGCGGCCGACGCGCTGCGCAGGGCGGTGAGCACCCAGCCGCCGAAGTGGTTCACCGGCGCCGACGCCTGCGAGAAGGCGGCCGGCGCCCTGGAGGCATTCGCCGGGACCGTGACCTGGGCGCAGAACCAGGCGCAGACGGCGATCGAGGTGTGGAAGGAGGGCGTGAAGGCCTCGCAGAACGCGGCCGACGCGCACCGCAAGCGGATCGACGACTACAACAAGGCCGTCGACCGCTACAACGCCCAGGCCCCGGATGAACGCGACCCCGCCACCCTCCCGCCGCGCCCCGCCGCCACGTTCGACGACCCGGGCAAGAAGCTGATGCAGGAGGCGCAGGAGCTCCTCGCCCAGGCCCGTGCGCAGCGGAACACGGCGGCGGAGACCGCCCGCGGCGCCGTCCGCGCCGCGCGGGACCTGGCTCCGCAGAAGCCGTCGTACGCGCAGCAACTGGGCGACGGCATGCAGGAGTTCCAGATCATGGGCGACCACGTCGGCGGCGGCATCATCAAGGGCACCGCAGGTCTGCTCAACTTCGTCCGGGGGATCAACCCGCTCGACCCGTACAACCTCACGCACCCCGCCGAGTACGCCACCAGCCTCAACAGCCTCGCCGCCGGACTCGTCGTCGCCGCCAACGACCCGGTCGGCACCGGCAAGCAGATGATCAGCGACTTCATGAAGGACCCCTACGAGGGCCTGGGCCGGCTGGTGCCCGACGCCGCCCTGACCGTCGCCACCGGCGGCGGCGGAGCCGCCGTCAAGGGCGTCCGCCTCGCCGTGGACGCGGCGAAGGCGTCCCGGGTCCGCAGGCTGCTCGACGACGCCCCCGACGGCACGCACAACCGCCCCGACGGGCGCCGCGTCGTCACCAACACCGACCCGGTCGACCTCGCCTCCGGCCGGATGTTCCTGCCCCAGACCGACCTGGTGCTGCCGGGAACCCTGCCCCTGACCTTCACCCGCCGCACCGAGTCCGGACTGTCGGCCGGCCGCTTCCTCGGCCCGTCCTGGACCTCCACCGTCGACGAACGCCTGGAGGTGGACGCCACCGGAGTCGTGCACGTCACCGCCGACGGCCTCCTGATCACCTATCCGCACCCCGCCCCGGGCACCCCGACCGGGCCGGAGTCCGGCACCGCCCGCGCCCTCCTGGCCCGCGACGCCGACGGCGACTACACCCTCACCGACCCCGACACCGGCCTGACCCGCCGCTTCACCGCCCCGCCCGACAGCGGACCCGGCGGCGACGGAGACGCCTGGCTGGACCGGATCGAGGACCGCCACGGCAACTGGTCGGCCGTGGAGCGCGGCGAGGACGGCACCCCGCTCGCCCTGACCTGCTCCGCGGGCCGCCGGGTCACCACGACGGTGAGCGACGGCCGGATCACGTCCCTCTCCCTCGCGGGAGCCGGAAGGGACGGCGCGGACCTGCCGCTGATGCGCTACGGCTACCGGGACGGCGACCTCACCACCGTCACCAAACCCTCCGGAGCCACCACCACCTTCCTCTACGACGACCGCCACCGCGTCACCGCCTGGATCGACTCCAACGGCAGCCGCTACGACTACGCCTACGACGACCTCGACCGCGTCGTCGCCGAAGGCGGCGAAGCCGGCCACGTCCAGATCACCCTCGCCTACACCGACCCGGACCCGGCCACCGGCCTGCGCACCACCGCCCTCACCACGGCCGCCGGACACACGACCCGTCACCGGATCGACCGCCACTGCCGGGTGGTGGCCACCACCGACCCGCTCGGCCACACCACCCGCTTCACCTACGACGCCCGCGGCAACCTCCTGTCCCGCACCGACCCCCTGGGCCGCACCACCTCCTTCACCCACGACGGGGAAGGCCGCCTGCTCACCGTCGTCCGCCCCGACGGGAGCGAACTGCGCACCGTGCGCGACGCGTCGGGCGCGTCCACGGAGTTCCGGGGCCCGGACGGCGCCCGCTGGCTCCAGGAGTTCGACGGGCACGGCAACCGCGTCGCCGTCACCGACCCGGCCGGCGCCACCACCCGGTACGCCTACGACGACCGGGGCAGGCTGACCACCGTCACCGACGCCCTCGGCGCCACCACCACCATCCGCTGCGACGCGGCGGGCCTGCCCGTGGCCGTGACCGACCCGGCCGGCGGCACCACCCTCCTGGAACGCGACGCCCTGGGCCGGATCGCGCGCACCGTCGACCCGACGGGCGGCGTCACCCGGGTCGTCCTGGACGAGGACGGCAACCTCGTCCGCCGCACCACCCCCGACGGCGCCACCGAGACCTGGACCCACGACGGAGAGGGCAACCCCCTCAGCCACACCGGCCCGGCCGGCGCCACGTCCCGGTTCGAGTACACCCACTTCGACCTGCTCACCGCCCGCACCGGCCCCGACGGCACCCGTCACACCTTCGAGCACGACGCGGAACTGCGGCTCACCCGGGTCACCGGCCCGCACGGCACCTGGTCCTACACGTACGACGCGGCCGGCCGGCTCGCCTCCGAGACGGACTTCGACGGCCGCACCCTCACCTACCGGTACGACGCCGCCGGGCAGCGCACCGCCCGGTCCGACGCCCTCGGCCGGACCGTGACCTCCACCTACGACCAGCTCGGCCGGACGGTCCGCAGGGACGTGGCGGGCAGCGTGACCACCTACGCGTACGACCGGGCCGACCGGCTGCTGCAGATCACCGGACCGGACAGCGAGATCGTCTACGCGTACGACCGGCGGGGCCGCGTCAAGACCGAACTCGTCGACGGCCGCGCCATGAACTACTCCTACGACGCCCTGGGCCGCCGGGCCCGCCGCACCACCCCCACCGGCGCGGTCACCGAGTACGGCTACGACGCCGCCGGCCGCGCCGTCCGGATGACCAGCGGCGGGCGCGAGGTCACCTTCGCCCACGACGCGGCCGGCCGGGAGATCGAGCGCGCCTTCGGCGGCTCCCTCACCCTCACCTCCGCCTGGGACGAGGCCGGAAGGATCCGCGCCCAGCACCTGACGGCCGGGGGCCGTTCCCTCAACCACCGCCGCTACACGCACCGCGCCGACGGCTACCTCACCTCCGTGACCGACGGCCTGTCGGGCTCCCGCACCTTCGACCTGGACGCGTCCGGCCGCGTCGGTGCGGTCCACGCCGAGGGATGGACCGAGCGCTACGCCTATGACGCCGCCGGCAACCAGGTGGAGGCCTCGTGGCCGCGGTCCCACCCCGGCCACGACGCCACCGGCCCCCGCTCCTACGACGGAACCTCCCTCACCAGGGCCGGCGGCGTCCGCTTCGAGTACGACGCCCTCGGCCGCGTGACGCTGCGCCGGCGGACCCGCCTGTCGCGCAAACCCGACACCTGGCGCTACGAGTGGGACGCGGAGGACCGCCTCGCGGCGGTGGTCACCCCCGACGGCACCCGCTGGCGCTACCGCTACGACCCCCTGGGCCGCCGCACCGCCAAGCAGCGCCTCACCGCCGACGGCGAGGGGGTCGCGGAGGAGGTCCGCTTCTCCTGGGACGGCACGAACCTGTGCGAACAGACGGTCCACACCCCCGGCCTCCCCCACGTGGTCGCCCTCACCTGGGACCACCGGGGCCTGGTGCCCCTGTCCCAGACCGAACGCCTCCTCACCCCGGACAGCCGCCAGGAGGAGATCGACCGCCGGTTCTTCGCCATCGCCACCGACCTCGTGGGAACCCCCACCGAGCTGGTCGACGAGTCCGGCGAGATCGCCTGGCACGCCAGGAGCACCCTCTGGGGCACCACCGCCTGGGCCCGCTCCGGCACGGCCTACACCCCGCTGCGCTTCCCCGGCCAGTACTACGACCCGGAGACCGGCCTCCACTACAACCTCTTCCGCCACTACGACCCCGAGACCGGCCGCTACACCTCCCCGGACCCCCTCGGCCTCGGCCCCGCGCCGAACCCGGTCGCCTACGTGCACAACCCGTTCACCGTCTGCGACCCGCTCGGCCTCTCGCCGTACTCGCAGTTCAAGGGCCTGGGCTGGCTGACGGACAAACTGATGGAACGTCCGTCCTTCCGCTACCAGCGGCTCGTCACCGACCAGAGCTACGAGCAGCAGTGGATCCTGCCGGACGGCCGGGAGGTCCACGTCGACGGCGGCCCGCGGGACGGCTGGATCACGGAGGCGAAGTTCACCGGCGGCGACCGGGTCTCCGAATGGGAGAAGTCCCCCTACAACCCCGATTTCAAGTACTACGACGAGAGCCGGATCACCACCCAGGCGGACAAGCTGCTCGCCCTCAACGAGGACCTCGGAGGCAAGGGGGTCCGCTATATGGTGTCCAATGAATGGGGCGCCGCGCATGTGAACGACGTGCTGTCCAAGGCATTCCCCGAGGCCTACGCCAGCGGGAAGCTCAGGGCGTATCACGTGCCCGGCAACGGCATGAGTGGAATGAGTTCATGGCTGCAGTGATCGCGATGTTGGAAGAGCTCGGGGCCCTCGCCCCGCTGACCGCCGAGGGCGCGGCGGCGCGGTTCGCGGCCCGGGGGTGGACGCCCGGCGGCAAGCTCCGCGACGGCGTGGAGACCTCCTGGGACGAGGACGGCGTCGGGGCCTGGATCCGGACCTTCAGCAGCGGGACGGTCACCGTCTCGTTCACCGTCTGGATCCGCGACGTCGACGAGTCGGGATACTTCGACGACCTGGAGGCCGTCTACGAGGAGGGGGAGCGGGTCCTGGCCGGCTTCCTCCCCGAGATCGAGGGCTCTCCCCTCGCCGGCCGCCTCGCCGAGGCCGAGCAGACGGCGGAGGACAAGGACGAGTTCATCGCGCTGAGGAAGTGGACCCTCGACGGCCGGACCCTGACCGCCGGTGTGGTCCAGCCCGACACCGACCTCCCGGTGATGGTCGTGGTGGCCCTGGAGGCCGCCCCCGCCGCCTGACCCGCCCGACCCGGTTCCGGAACCCCGCGGCCCCCGGCCGGCGACGCGGTCCGGGGCGCCCGGCGCCCGGGGCAGGACCCCCTCCCGCCCCGGCTGTGCCGCCCGCCCCGGCGGCCGGCCGTGCCGCCGGGGCGCGCGGGTCCGGGCGCGACGGCCCTTCCGGGATGACTCCGGCGGGATCGGGCGAGACCTAGGGTGGGGCCGTGCTCCTCCACGTGAACTTCGCCTTCGGGGTGCTCCTGGCCGTCCTCCTCGGCCTCGCGGCGGCGGTGGTCTCGATCGCCCGGCTCGCCCCCGCCCGCGACACCCTCTTCGCCGGAGCCCGCGCGACCGTCCAACTCGTCGCCGTCTCCCTCCTGATCGGCTGGGTCGTCCGAGCGCTTCCGCTCCTGCTCTGCTTCCTCCTCCTGATGTACGCGGTGGCCGTCCGCACGGCCGGCCGGCGCGTCGTCCCCGCACCCGGGCGCTCCTGGCCCTGGACGGCCTTCCCCATCGCCGCCGGCGTCCTCCCGGTCCTCGCCGCCCTCCTCCTCACCGGAGTGCTCCCGCCCCGGGGCATCGCCCTCGTTCCGATCGCCGGCATCCTCATCGGCGGCGCTCTCACCGCCACCGTGCTGGCCGGACGCCGTGCCCTCGACGAACTCGCCACGCGCCACGGCGAGGTGGAAGCCGCCCTCGCCCTCGGGCTGGCGGACCGGGACGCGCGCATGGAGGTGGCCCGCCCGGCCGCCGCCGACGCCCTGCTCCCCGGCATGGACCAGACGCGCACGGTCGGACTGGTCACCCTGCCCGGCGCCTTCGTCGGCATGCTCCTCGGCGGCGCCTCCCCCCTGCACGCGGGCGCGGTGCAGCTGTTCGTCCTCGTCGCGCTCCTCCTCGTCCAGGCCGTCGCCACCGCCGTCACCCTGGAGCTCGTGGCGCGCGGCCGCCTGCGCCGCCACGACGGGGCGCGCTGAGCGGTCAGGACGGGTGCACCCGGTCGAAGACGCCGAGGGCCCGGACGGAGTCCTCGACGCCGTGGCCGCCAGGCCCCCCAGCCGCCGGCGTGACGCCGCCCCCTGCCGAAGGCGAGCGGGGCCGGCGCGTCGTCCTCCCGCCGTCCCGGCCGCCGCCCCCGCGGAGGCACCCCGAGGCAGGCGCCCCCTCCGCCACCACCCCGGGCCGCGCCGCGAACGAGACCACCGTCACCGACGGGGACCCGGTCTCGAAGCAGCCGCTGTTCAAGACCGCCGCGGCCGCCCTGCGGCTCGTCGAACGGGCCGGCGGCGAGACGTCGGCCGCACCCGCGACCACCGCCTCCGCCCCGTACCACCCCGCCGACGCCCCCCGCCACCGAGGGAGGCCGGGCGGCCCACGTGACCGAGACGGCCGACCCGGCCCGGAGCGGCGGCGGAAGGAGCGACACGTGGACGGCACCGACCTCGTCCTGCGCGCCTTCCACCACGGCGAACAGGACCTCGCCGACGAGCTGCTGGCGGTCGCCGGGCGCCACTCCGCCGAACACGAGGTCCACCACGTGGCCACCGACCTCGCGGCCTGGTCGCGCGAGCACGTCGAGCGCGTGACGCGGACCGCCCGCCGGCACGGCCTGGACCTCGCCCAACCGCGACGGGACGACTCCGCGCCCGGATTCCCGGCAGCGCTGGGGGAGAGGACCGCCGAAGCCGTGGGCCCCGCCCGGAACCCGCGCTGCTGCTCCTGCGCGACCTGCGTGACCTGCATCTGAGGGCCACGGAGAACTCCCCGTACTGGGAGATGCTCGCCCAGGTCGCGTGGGCGACCCGCGACGACGGCGCCCTCGGCCTCGCGTCGGCCTGTCACCCCCGGACCCTGCGGCGGATCCGCTGGACCAACACCATGATCAAGACCCTCTCCCCGCAAGCCCTTTCGAGCCCGTGAGCAGGCCGGGGAGCCGGTCGGACGCGTCCCGGCTCCGCATGTATCCCTTCACACAGGGGAGTTACCGGGGCGCGAACGTTTCCATGATCTGGCGGAGCGGCGATACAGTCCGGCGGTAGCGGAGCCGGCGACCAGGGGGAGGGGCCGAAGTGTTGGAGGTCGTGGCGCTCAGTGCGCTGACCACGTTCCTGCTCGGGGTGGGGAACGGCGCGGCCGGTGAGGTCGGGAAGAACCTGACCCTGTCGGCGGGGGCTCTGGTGCGGCGGACGCTCGGGCGGGAGACACCGCTGCCGGCCGGCGCGGAGGACCGCCGGGCGCTGGCAGGGCGCGTGCACGCGCGGCTGAGCGGCGACCCGCGGCGGGCCGGCGAGTGGGCGCTGCTGATGGAGGGCTCCCCGGAGACGGCGGCCGAGCCGTCCCAGGGGGCGATGCCCCCGGCCCCGTGGGCGTTCACGAACCAGGAGAAGGTGCTCAAGCGGCTGCTGCGGGAGGCCGAGCGCCCCTGGGAGGGACGGCCCCGGGTGGTCCTGCTGTCGGGCCCCGCGGGCAGCGGTTCCACCTCGGTGGCGCTCCGGCTGGGCGCGGAGACGCGCGACCGCTTCCCCGACGGCCAGTACTACGTCGACCTGCGCGACACCGCCGGGGAGACCGGCCCGGACCCGGCGGGCGTCCTGCTGCGGCTGCTGCGCGAGATGGACGTGGAACCCGACCGGATCCCGGCCACCGAGGTGGGCCGCGAGCGCCTGTACCGGCAGCTCACCGCGGAGCGCAGGGCACTGGTGGTGATCGACCACACGACCTCCCTGGCACAGGTCCGCGCCCTCGTGCCCTCGACCCCCGACGTCCTGCTGGTGGTCGTCGTGTCCGGGCCGCCGCTGCTGCTGGAGGCCGAACGCGTCGCCGTACCGCCGCTGTCCGACCGGCACGCGAAGCGGCTCGTGCGGAAGGTGGCGGGGCCGGAGCACGCCGCGCGGGTCAGGGAACGGCTTCCCGGAGTGCTCGAACGCTGCCGGGGCAACGCCTTCGCCCTCCACGCGGAGGCCCGGCTGCTGACCCGCGACGAGCCCGGGCCCGCGCCCGGTGAACGGACCGGAACGGGGCCCGGCCACCCGGTGCGTGCCGCCGCGCACGCCGCGTCGCTCCGGCTCGGCCCGGAGGCGCTGCGCCTGTGCCGCCTCGCGGCGCTCGGCGGCTGGCCTTCCGTCAGCGCCGCGATCGCCGCGGCCGCCGCCGACGTCCCCGAGGTGACGGCCGCCCGCCTGCTCGACGAGGCGGTCGACGTCGGACTGCTGGAACCCCTCCCCGACCTGCGGTACCGCTTCCGGCCCGAGGTCAGACGGCAGCTCGCCGAGACGGCCGCCGCCGAGTACGGCCCCGAAGCGTGCGCGGACGCCGTGTCCCGGGTGCTCGACGCGCTGCTCGCGCTGGTCCTGCCCGCGTCCCGCGCGGCCCTGCCGGAGAGCTGGCGGACCGAGGTGCCGGGGGAGTACCGGGCCGCTGCCGGATCCGTCCCCGACGGCATCGCGGTCCTGGCCGCCGAGGTCGCCAACGTGGCCCGGGCTGTCGTCGTGGCCGAGGAGCACGGACGGGCCGAGACCGCCCTGTGGCTGGGCCGTTCGCTCTGGCCGCTGCAGTTGAAGGCGGGCCACTGGGACGAGGTGCTCCCGGCGCTCCGGGACGCTGCGCGGTGCGCCGAGGGGAACCGCGCGGACGAGCGGATGGCGGCCTCGCTCCACATCCAGCTGGCCCACTGCCTGGGCGAGACGGGCCGGTGGGAGCAGGCGGCCCGGGCGGCCCGGGCGGCCGTCACGTACGAGCGGGCCGCCGGCCATCTGCGGGGCGAGGCGTCGGCCGTGGAACTCCTCGGCCTGCTGAGCCTCAACCGCTGGGAGTACGAGGAGGCGTACGAGCGGTTCGCCGAGGCGGAGGCCGTCTACCGGAGGATCGGGCCCGGGGAGGAGGGCGCGGCCGATCTCCCGAGGGCCCTCGCGCTGGTCGAGCGCCACCAGGGCCGCGCCCTGCGCGGCCTGGGCAGGCTGGACGAGTCCCGCCGGTGCCTGGAGCGCGCCGTGGACTTCTTCGCCGGACGCACCGGCGCGCCGCCGGAGGCGTACAACCGGGCACGGGCCCTCACCGACCTGGCCGAGACCCTGCACGAGGCCGGTGACGACGCGGCGGCCCTGGCCTGCATCGCCGAGGCCGAGACGCTGCTGCCTGCCTCCGCCGCCCCGCACCGCGCCTACCTCGCCGGTCTGCGACGGCGGTGCGCGCCGGCCGCGGACCGGTAGGCCGGGGCGGGGTCAGGCGGCCGGGGTCACGCGGAAGGGACGCACGCCTCCGGCCGTGTGCATCCGGAGGACGGTCCCGTCCGCGGGGACCCTCCCGCCGTACGCCAGCCACGCGTGCAGGGCGGAGGCGTACGCCGCCGGGTCGGCGTCCGCCCCCGGCTCGGCGGCGAGCCGGAACGTGCCGTGCGCCCGGCTGCGTACGAAGCAGTCGTGCGGGCCCGTCACGTAGACGGCCGTCGAGCAGTGCGGGTGCAGGCGCAGCACCTCGTCGGCCCATGCGCCGGGTCCGCCCAGCCGGGGGTCGTCCGCCGGCCCGTCGCGGGTGATCACGTCCGCCACGTCGAGGTCGCCGGGGTGCCGGGTCTCCTCGTGCACGGCGAGGTGGGCGTCGCCGGCGGCCCCGGGCGGATGCCCGGCGGACCGCTCGACCACGACGTCCGTCCCCTCCGCGCGGGTCCGTACGTGCAGGGGGGCCGTCGTCCTCCCCGGGGCGTACGGAGGGAGCGGGAGCGGCTCCAGGGAGGCGGGGCCGGGGGGTTCGGGAAGGTCCATCAGCGCGTAGAAGTGCCGGCGCAGCAGTTCGGCCGCCCGGCCCGGCTCCGAGGTGACGGACCCGGCGTGGGCGGGGTCCGGACGGTGGTCCGCGATCCCCCGCTCCACCTGGGGGAGCAGCGGCCCGTACGGATCGAGCCGGGGCGCGTGCCGGACGAACCGCGCGAGCGGTGCCTCCGGGTCGAGCAGGCCAGCCCCGTCGGCGGCCAGCAGCACGGGCGTGCCCAGGGCGGCGGCGTAGTACGACACCGCGCCGAAGTCCCCGAGGACGAGATCGGCGGCGAGCAGGGCCTGCCGCCACGCGTGCACGGGGTCGACGAGGACCAGCCCGTGGCGCCTGGCGCGGTCGAGCCAGGCCCGGATCTGGCCGGGGCCGTGCCCGTACCAGACGTTCGGGTGGAGGACGGCGGCCAGCCGGTAGTCGTCGGCGGGCAGTTCGGCGGCGAGCCGGGGGAGGAGCCCGGGCAGGACGTCCCGCCCGCCGCTGCCGAAAAGGCCCTCGGGGTTCCAGGTGGAGTTCAGGACGACGAGCCGCTGGCCCCGGCGCACCCCCAGCGCGCGCCGGAACCTCTCGCGGTACGGCCGCGCCGCGAGCATCCGGTCGTAGCAGGGGTCTCCGGCGAGCACGGCCGCGGGCACCGCCTCAGGGCAGACCCGGCCGAGCCGTTCCAGCTGTTCGGGGTGGGAGAGGACCAGGCCGTCGGCGAACGGCTTCCCGCCGGACAGCAGCCACTCCGGCGACAACCCGAAGGTCGGCGTCCCGGCTCCCGGCTCCCGGCTCCCGGCTCCCGGCTCCCGGCTCCCGGCTCCCGGCTCCCGGCTCCCGGCTCCCGGCTCCCGGCTCCCGGCTCCCGGCTTGCCCAATCTCTTAGTATATCCGACCCCGTGCGAGAGCACGGTCAAATTCCCCTGGATCAGGTCGAGTTCGCCGCCGAAGCTCGCCGAGACGGCCAGGTCCACCGGGGTCGAGACGGCCTGCCTCCAGGGCAGTTCGGGCAGCTCCAGACCGCGCAGGAGCTCATGGATGCCGTCCTGGAACGCGGAGGAGCCCGTCGAGGTGACCAGTACCTGGACCCGGAAGTCGTCGTGGAACAGCGGCGTCAGATCCAGCAGGCGGCCGGCCGAGGTCACGTTGTGGACCACCAGCAGGACCCGCCGCTGTGCCGTCCGGCTCGCCCACCGATCGGACCCTTCCCCGACCGGGACGCGGATCGCCGGGGGTTCTGGCCCCACTCGTGACCTCCTGGGCGAGCGTGATGTCGTTGTTCCGACAGCCTATCCGTCCGCCGTGTCGCCGCGCTCGATCCGCCGTTCTGACCTGCGGGAAGAGCGGTCGGCCGGTCATCCCGGCCACCTCCATCCGGTGATCTCGGCGGGGTCCACGCCGGTACGGCGCAGCTCGCGCCGGAGTTCGTCGCGGTGGTGCGCGTAGCGGTCGGCGAGCCGCCGGGTCCGGCCGGAGGGCCGGTCCAGGTGGCGCAGGAGCGTGAGGGCGAGGTCGTGGCGGGTGGTCCCGTTGAGGGCGAGGAGGTCGTACGGGGTGGTGGTCGTGCCTTCCTCGACGTAGCCGCGGACGTGGAAGCGGTCCGGACGGGGACGGCCGTGCAGGAGCTGGTGCACGGCCGAGGGGTAGCCGTGGAAGTCGACGACGACCGGGGTGTCCTCGCCGAACAGCTCGTGGAACCGTTCCGGGGACATGCCGTGGGGATGGCGGTCCGGCGGGGCGAGGGCGCACAGGTCGACGATGTTGACGAAGCGGATGCGGGCGTCGGGAAGGTCGCGCCGCAGCAGGTCGGCGGCGGCCAGCGACTCGACGGTGGGGATGCCGCCGGCGCAGGCCAGGACGGCCTCGGCCGGCCCGTCGCCCGCGGTGCCGGCCCACGCCCACGCGGAGGCGCCCGCCCGGCAGTGCTCCCGGGCGGCGTCGAGATCGAGCCACTGGGCGGCGTCGTGCTTGCCGGCGACGACGGCGTTGATCTTCCCGGTCTCGTCGAGCAGCCGTTCCATCGTGACCAGCAGGGTGTTGGCGTCGGGAGGCAGGTAGACACCGGTGACGGTGCTCTTGCGGTCGAGCAGGTTGCTGATGAACCCGGGGCCCTGATGGCTGTAGCCGTTGTGCTCCTGGCGCCATCCCTCGCTGGTGAGCAGGTAGGTGAGGCTGCTGACCGGTTCCCGCCAGGGGACCTCCCGGGACATCTTCAGCCACTTCGCGTACTGGTTGGCCATGCTGTCGACGATCGCGGCGAAGGCCTCGTAGGTGGGGAAGAGGCCGTGGCGGCCGGAGAGCAGGTACCCCTGCAGCCACCCCTGGCAGTTGTGCTCGGACAGCGTCTCCATCACCCGGCCGTCCCGGGCCAGGTCCTCGGCGTACTCCCCGACCGGCCAGACGTACGCGCGGCCACTGGCCGCCAGGACCGCGTCGAGCTTGTTGGACGCCAGCTCGTCCGGGGAGACGATGCGGAAGTCACGGCGCCGGGCCGTCGCCTCCATCAGCTCCGCCAGCCAGCCGCCCAGGACCCGGGTGGGGCTCGCCGTCGCGGACCCCGGGCCCCCGGCGAGCGCCACGGCGTGGGAGCCGAGGGGCGGGAGCGGGAGGGGCCGCCGCAGCCGTCCTCCGTTCGCGGCGGGCCGGGCGCCGATCAGGGCGTCCGGCTCCGGCAGTCCGGCGAGGACCTCCGGGACCGGCCGTCCCTCCTCGTCGAACAGCTCCCCGGGCCGGTACGAACGCAGCCAGGACTCGAGGGCCTTCAGCTGCGCCGGGTCCTCGCGGGCGTCGGGGAGGGGAACCTGATGGGCGTGGAAGGTGCCCTCGACGGCGGTGCCCCCGACCTCGGCCGGCGCACCGGCCCCCTTGAGGCTGCGCAGCACGATCATCGGCCAGGCGGGCCGCGCGGGAAGGTCGCCGGCGCGGGCCCCGCGCTGGAGCTCCCGGATGGTGTCGTGGGCGTCGAGCACGGCGGCGGTGAGGGCGGCTCCGGACGCGGGCCCGGTCTCGTCCACGAGGTGCGGGTCCCAGCCGTAGCCGCGGAACAGGGCGGTGAGCTCCGTGTCCGTCATCGTGGCGAAGAGCGTCGGCGAGGAGATCTTGTAACCGTTCAGGTGGAGCACCGGCAGGACCGCTCCGCAGGTCACCGGGTCGAGGTACTTGGTGGAGTGCCAGGCGCCCGCGGTGGGCCCCGTCTCCGCCTCCCCGTCGCCCACCACGCACGCCACGATCCGGTCGGGGGCGTCCAGCGCGGCTCCCACCGCCGTCGAGAGGGCGTAGCCGAGCTCGCCGCCCTCGTGCAGGGTGCCGGGCACCGAGGGGGAGAGGTGGCTGGGGAAGCCGTCGGGGGCGCAGTAGCGGTTCGCCAGCTCCCGCAGCCCGGCCTCCGTCCTGGCCAGCGCGGGGTCGTGGCGCTCGTGGGTGCCCTCCAGCCACAGGTTGGCGTGGACGGCGGGTGCGCCGTGGCCGGGCCCGGTGACCAGCAGGACGTCGGCGCCGCGCCGGCGGATCAGGGTGTTGAGGGCCGAGTAGACCAGGGTGATGCCGGGACAGGAGCCCCAGTGGCCCAGGAGCCGCGGTTTCACGTGTTCGGGCCGCAGGGCCTCGGTGAGCAGGACGTTGTCCCGCAGGAAGATCAGGGCCGCGGCGGTGTAGTCGGCCGCTCGGATGTAGGGGCCGGGCCCTTCGGGCCGGGGCTGGGCGGGCGGGGTCACGACACCTCCGAGGGGCCGGGAAGAGGCTTCGTGAGGGCGCCTGCCCCGCCCGGCACCGCTCAATCGGCGGGCGTACGGGCGGGGAGGGCCGCCGCGGTTCCCCCGCTGTCGGCAGGCGATGACCCTCCGGGACCGGGCGTACGGTGGTGGGGTGACCGGGGGCGAAAGGTCGTGAGTCCGGCATGGCGCGTTTCACTCTCCTCGAAGTGGCCCTGTTCTCGGAGGACCGGGGCAGACTGTCCCTCCTTCCGGCGCCGGAGGGACGCCTTCCCGTCGAGCTGCCCGACGGCGGGGTGATGGCGGTCTCCCTCACCTTCCGGGTGGGCGAGCAGACCGAGGGACTGGCCTACGAGGAAGAACGCCGCCGGGACGGGCAGGTCGTCATGACCTCCCGCCATCTGCTCGGCGGCTTCCGCCCGGGAGGGCCTTACGAGATCCGGCTGCCGGCGGAGCGGCTGCCCGTCGGACGGGCGAACTGTGCGACGTACGAGGTGACGGGCCGGTTCGTCGACGCCGAGGGGCACGAGCTCGCGCGCGAGCGCCAGAGCTTCGAGCTGGTGCACCGGTCGCCCCACGAGTGGCACGGGGCGCGGCGCAGCCACCACCGGGCGGCGACGGCCGCGGCGTCCCCTTGGGCGGCCGGTTCCGCCGGCCGTTCCGGCCCCGAGCACTCGCCGTGGAAAGGAGACGGCCATGGGCACCCCGCCCAGTGACCCGGTGCCTCCGAGTCCCACCCCGTCGCCCGGCCCGGGACCGGGGCCGCGACCGGGGCCGGTGCCCGGCCCCGTGCCCGCCCCGGGCGGGCCGGACCCCGTGCCGCCGGCTCCGCCGCGACCCGGGCCCGACCCCCCGCCCCCACCGGGCCCACGCCCGGAACCCCACCCGCAGCCCGGGCCGCTGCCGGGGCCCGTGCCGGCGCCGGAGCCCGTCACGTGAGCGGCCCCGGGGCCTGCACGGGCCCCGGCGCCCCGGCTCCGCGCGCTACCGGTCCGCGGCAGGGCGGAGGCCGAGCCGGCGCAGGCGGTCCGCGGCGGCTCCGAGCGAGCGAGGCCGGGGAGCGGGGCTCCACGGGTTGTCCTTCAGGAGCAGGTCCGCGTCGGCGAGGCTCCAGCGGCGCGCCCCGAGGTCCGGATCCTCCAGGTCGTCCCAGGTGACCGGGGCCGCGACGGGAGCGCCGGGGCGGGCTCGCACCGCGTAGGGGGCGACGGCGGTCTGCCCGTACCCGTTGCGCTGGATGTCGAGGTACAGCCGGTCGCCCCGGGCCTTCTTGCGGGCCTCGGTGGTGAGCCGGTCCGGGTGCCGTGCGGCGAGCACGCCGGTGACGTCGGCGGCGAAGGCGCGTACGGCGTCGAAGGGCAGGCTCCGGTCGAGCGGGACGACGACGTGCAGCCCGCGCGAGCCGGTGGTCATCGGCAGGGCGGGCAGTCCCACCTCGTCCAGCAGCTCGTGGAGCCGGCGTGCGGCCTCCCGCACCCGGCCGAAGTCGTCGTCCGGCGGGTCGAGGTCGAAGACCAGCCGGTCCGGGTGGTCGGGGCGGTCGGCCCTGGACAGCCACCGGTGCACGGTGACGCAGCCCTGGTCGGCGAGGAGGACGAGCGTGGCCGCGTCCTCGCACAGCAGGTACGTGACGGTGCCGCCCTCCTTCGGCAGCTCGACGCGGCGGACCCAGTCCGGGAAGTGGTCCGGCACGTCCTTCTGCATGAAGCCCCGGTCGCCGATCCCGTCCGGACGACGCTCCAGCATGAGGGGCCGTCCGCGCAGGTGCGGCAGCATCCGCGGGGCGACGGCTCGGTAGTAGGCGGCGAGATCGGCCTTGGTGATGCCGTCGTCCGGGAAGAGCACCTTCTCCGGCCGGCTGACGGGCACCGTACGCCGCCCCACCCGGACCTCGTGGGTGGCAGCCATGTGTCCTCTCCCTCGGTCGTCGCGCCCGCAGGCCGGTCCGCCCGCCCCCGTTCCGGCGGGTTCCCCGGCCGGCGCCGGGGCGGGACGGCGGGTCACGCCGGCCCGCTCGCGCACCGCCGCCGCCATGTGCGCGCGGAACGGGACGGACTGTGAGGGCGTGTTCCCGGACCACCGGTGTCCATGCGCCCCGCGACGCCGGACGTCCCGAGCGCCGGGCCACTTCGAGCGGCGGCGACGGAGGCGGCGAGACCGCGGACGGTGTCCTCGTGAGGTGGCGGCGGCGCGGCGGACCCGGCGACCGGCGGGTGCTCACCGTCCGGACCGCAGGTCTCGTCGTCTTCCGCGCACGGGCCGCGGCGGTCCCCTCCTGGGCGGGAGGACCGCGCAGGCGATCGTCCCGCCGGTCCGGCCACGCCCCACGCCCGGTGCCGCACGCGCGGGCCCGAGCGCGGTGGGGCGTCACCGAGGGGTTCCGGCCAGCAGGGAGTGGCCGAGAGGGGTGAGGCTGTGCAGGACGGCCGTTCCCGTGCGGACGGTGTCGATCAGCCCCGCGGCCCGCAGGACCCCCGCGTGGTGGCTGGCCGCCGCGAGGGAGACGGAGGCCCGTTCGGCGAGTCCCGTCGTGGTGGCGGGGGTGCGCAGGAGGGCGAGCACCTGGGCCCGGGTACGGCCCAGCAGCGCAGCGAGTGCCTCCGGCCGCTCGTCGTCGGCGGCGCTTCCGCCGGCCGCCTCGTACAGGGGATGGACGAGTACGGTCGCCGCCTCCGGGCGGTACATCACCGACGGACCGGTCGCGAACCACGACGGCACCAGCAGCAGCCCCCGCCCGCACAGCGGGACGTCGTGGGTCGACGCCGAGGGCAGGTGCAGCGTCGGGTACTGCCACCGCCAGGTCGTGCCGAGCGTCGTCAACAGGGCGTCGACGCCGCCGCGGAGCAGCATCTCCGACCGCAGCGCGCGATCGGCGAGGACGTCCTGGCGGATCCGCGGCCAGAGCGGTTCCACACACCTCGTGAAGAAGTCCCGGGTGTCGTGGAGCAGGGCCCGGGTCGCGGCCGGGGAGCCCTGGGCCAGCTCGCGCGCCCACCGGCCGGGCCGGACCAGACCGCCGTTCCACCCCTCCGCGTCCGGGATCCCCAGATCAAGGGCCAGCCGCTCCACGGGCGTGGCCGCCGCCGCCTCCAGGCCGGCGGAGAGGTCGTGGATCCCCGGCTGCAGCAGGAAGTCCGGTACGAAGCCGTCCTCCGCGAGCAGTTCGGCGAGCGCTCCGGTCCGGAGCACGGGGCCTCCGTGCGGGGGAGCGGTGCCACTCCCGGACCGCGGACCGCGTACGACGGGTCCGCCCGGAGCCCCGGCCCCCGCCTCCCCGGCCACCCTGACGCAGGCTCAGACCCGCGCCCAGCACGGTCTCCGCCAGCGCGTTGGCCGCCGGAGCGAGGGTGATCCGGCACAGATCCTCGGCGGTGAAGTGAAGACGGATCATGACAAGTGATTATCCGCCCGCCGGACCCTTTCGACGAGGGGCGAAAGGCACTGCGTTCCGCGCGCGGATGCCGCACGCTCCTCTCGTCCCCTTCGTCCCGCGCAGCATTCCCACGGAGGTCGCGCCGATGCGCCGCATTCCCGCCCGTACCGCCTGTCTCGCAGCCGCCTCGCTGCTCACGGCACTCGCCGCAGCGCCCGCGCCCGCCGTCGCGCGGGACCTGCCCGACCGCTACGTCGTCTCCCGGGAGGCGGGGGTGCTGCCCGAAGGGATCACGGTCACCCCCGACGGCACCCTGTACGTCTCCTCCGACGGCCTCGGAACCCTCTACCGCGGCCGGATCGACGCTCCGGACCTCGCGCCGTTCCCGGCACGCGGTCTCGAGGACCGCCCCAGCACCCTGGGCGTGCACACCGACCGGCGCGGCCGGGTGCTGTCCGTCGGGGGCGCCACCCTCACCGTGCACGACCGCCACGGACGGCTGCTCGCCCGGCGCACGGCCGAGGACGGGCCGCTCGGAGCGCCGCACCTGAACGACCTGGTCGTGACCGGGGACGCGGTGTACGTCACCGACTGGGCCAACCCCGTGATCCACCGGGCGGAGATCCGGGGCTCGGTCGTGGGCCCGCTCGAACCCTGGCTCGACGTCCGTGCCGCGTTCCCCCAGTTCCCGCCCCAGTACTGGCTGTTGAACGGCATCGTGGCCGACGAGACGGGCTCCACCCTCCTCGTGGCGTCGAACGGCACGGAGGCCGTCTGGCGGATCGGCACCGCCGACCGGAAGATCGGCCGGCTCGACCTCGGCGACCAGTCCTTCGGCGCCGACGGCATGGTGCTGCGCGGCCGCACGCTGTACGCCGTGCTCAACTACGGTGCCCCGCAGGGGGTCTACATCGCCCGGCTCGACCGGGAACTGCGGACGGGTACGGTCACCCACCGCCTCACGGACGAACCCTTCGACCTGCCCACCACGCTGGCGAAGCACGGATGCCGCCTCTACGTGGTCGACAGCCAGCTCGACGAGCCGCCGGGCCGGCCGCCGTACACCGTGCGCGCGCTCCCCGACCCCACCTGCGAGGATCCCCGTGACCTCCCCGGGGCCGCGACTCCGTGAGGTGACGCCGGCCGCCCACGCGTGACGGGCCCGGGGAGTCGGCGCCGTGCTGTCCACGGCGCCGACTCCCCGGGCCGCGGTGCGCGTCGGCATCGTGAGCGCGCCCCCGGCGGGTCCGGGCGGTCGCTGCCGACGCGCCGGACCGACGCGTTGTAGCATGTCGTCCGATGGATGACAAAGATGATGTCATCGAACCGACGACATCCTGAGGGGGTTCCCGTGACCACGGCCGACCAGCCGTCCGCGCCCCGCACCGACGTCCACGGCCCGGCGTCCTTCCTCGCCGCCGCGGCGGCCCTCACCGCCATGGACGACGTGCTGCGCCGGGCCCGGTGCGAGGCTCCCGACGCCGCCGGGCCCGGTCCCGAGCAGGCCCTCGCCTCCCTGACGCTGCTGCGGCAGGTGCGCGAGCAGCTCACCGGATGGGAGACCGGCCTGATCGAAACCGCCCGCGAGGCGGGCGCCAGCTGGGCCGACCTCGCCGGCCCCCTCGGCGTCGCCAGCCGTCAAGCCGCCGAACGCCGCTACCTGCGCGGCCGCCCCGGCGCCACCGGCACCACCGGCGAGCAGCGGGTGACGGCCACCCGGCGGGCCAGGGCCGCCGAACGAGCCACCGCCACCTGGGCCCGTACCCACGCCGCCGACCTGCGCCGCCTGGCCGGACAGCTCACCGCGCTCGCCCCCCTCGGGCCCGAGGCGCGCTCGGCGCAGGCCGCCCTGCACGCCGCTCTCGGTGCCGCCGACGCCGCCGAGCTCGTCGCGCCCCTGGCCGGCATGCGTCCCCACCTCGACGCCCGCCACGCCGGCCTCGCCGCGTCCCTGGACCTCCTCGAAGGCCGGGGGACGACGGCGTCCGCTGACGACGGCTGACCCCGGCCGGACGGGGCCGCACCGGGCGGGTGCGGCCCGGCTCGCGTCCCACGCCCCGGACCACGCCGACGGGGGGTGATGACCCGCTTCGGCCCGAGTCCGGGCCCGTTCACGACATCCCCGCCGACATCCCGACATCCCGACATCCCGACATCACGACCGACATCCCGACATCCCGACAGAGAGAGACCCCATGGGCAGCAGTGCCGAAACGCTGGAGTTCCAGGCCGAGACCCGCCAGTTGCTCCGGCTGGTGATTCACTCGATCTACTCGAACAAGGACATCTTCCTGCGCGAGCTGATCTCGAACGCCTCCGACGCCCTGGACAAGCTGAGGCTGGAATCGCTGACCGACTCCAGCCTCGCCGGGACCGACACCGCCGACCTGGGAATCTGGCTGGAGATCGACAAGGACGCCCGCACGCTGACCGTCCGTGACAACGGGATCGGCATGACCCGGGACGAACTCGTGGAGCTGATCGGCACGATCGCCAAGTCCGGCACCGCCGGGCTGCTGGAGAAGGTCAAGGAGTCCAAGGACGCCGCCACCGCCGAGAACCTGATCGGGCAGTTCGGCGTCGGCTTCTACTCGGCGTTCATGGTCGCCGACAAGGTCACCCTGCGCACCCGGCGGGCCGGCACCGACTCCGGCACCCAGTGGGAGTCCGACGGCGAGAGCACCTACGACCTCCAGGCCGTCGACGGCCTGCCCGTGGGCACCTCGGTCACCCTGCACCTCAAGCCCGCCGACAGCGAGGACGGCCTCGCCGACTACCTCTCCGAACCGAAGATCCGTCAGATCGTCAAGCAGTACTCGGACTTCATCCGCTGGCCGATCCTGATGGCCACCGAGCGCACCGACGCCGAGGGCGGGACCGTCCGCGACCATGACACGCTGAACTCGATGAAGGCCCTGTGGGCCCGGCCGCGCAGCGAAGTGACCGAGGACGAGTACAACGAGTTCTACCAGCAGATCAGCCACGACTGGCTGCCGCCGGCCGAGACGATCCACATGCGCGCCGAGGGCACCTTCGAGTACGAGGCGCTGCTGTTCATCCCCTCCCAGGCGCCCTTCGACCTGTTCTCCCGCGACACCAGGTCCGGCGTGCAGCTGTACGTCAAGCGGGTGTTCATCATGGACGACTGCGAAGCGCTGATGCCCGACTACCTGCGCTTCGTCAAGGGCGTCGTGGACGCCCACGACCTGTCGCTGAACGTCTCCCGCGAGATCCTCCAGCACGACCGGCAGATCCGCGGCGTCCGCCGCCGCCTGGTCAAGAAGGTCCTCGGCGCCCTCAAGGACATGCGGTCCAAGGACGCCGAGCGCTACGCGAAGGTGTGGGCCCAGTTCGGCCGGGCGCTGAAGGAAGGCCTGATCGAGGACCCGGACAACACCGAGGCCCTGCTCGGACTGGTCTCGGTCGCCTCCACGCACGACCCGGAGAAGACCACCACCCTGCGCGAGTACGCCGACCGCATGAAGGACGGCCAGGACACCATCTACTACCTGACCGGCGAGTCCCGCGCGATGGTGGAGAACTCCCCGCACATGGAGGCCTTCACCGCCAAGGGGTACGAGGTCCTGATCCTCACCGACCCCGTCGACGAGGTGTGGGTGGACCGGGTCCCGGACTTCGACGGCCACCGTCTGCAGTCCATCGCCAAGGGCCAGGTCGATCTCGGCGAGTCCGGTGACGGCGACCAGGAGACCGGCACCGAGGAGAAGGCCCGGCGGGAGCAGGACTTCGCCGCCCTGCTGTCGTGGCTGACCACCACCCTGAACGAGCAGGTCAAGGAGGTCCGCCTGTCGTCACGACTCACGACCTCGGCGGCGTGCATCGTCGGCGACGCCCACGACGTGACGCCGACGCTGGAGAAGATGTACCGGGCGATGGGGCAGCAGCTGCCGCCGGTCAAGCGGATCCTGGAACTCAACCCCACGCACCCGCTCGTCACCGCCCTGCGCACGGCACACGACACGGCCGCCGACGATCCCGCCCTGGTGGAGACCGCCGAGCTGATCTACGGCAGCGCGCTGCTCGCCGAAGGCGGCGACCTGCCCGACCCGGCCCGCTTCACCCGCCTGCTCACCGAGCGCCTGGCCCGCACCCTGTGACCACGGGCGCGGCCCACGGCCGCCCCGCCCCACGGGCGGGGCGGCCCGGGCCGCGGGCGGAGGAATCGCCGGTTCCCCCGGGCTCGGAACCATCGACGCGCCGGCGGGATCCCGCCGGGACGCCCGGTCCCTTCGGCTCCGGCCGCCCGCGAGGGCGCCAGCGCCTCCGCGGTCATCTCGGCGCCCCCGTCCGGACGATCGTCGTCCGACCCGGGACCAGCCGTGATCCTGGGGCGGAGAACCGCTGATCACGCCGCGGTCGCGACAGTTCGTGGGACCGGCGGCCCGCGCGGGGCTCCCGGCGCCCGGGGACGACGGCCCTCGATGATGCCGTCGAAGCGGAGCGGTGGGGGATCCGGCCGCGTCCGCCCACGTCCGCCCATGTCCCCCCACGTCCCATGTGGCCTTCCGTGCAAGGGGGTTGCGCGTGCGGAAAGGGGCGCACGGAGGTGCGGGAGATCTCGACATGGTCACAAGCCGCGACGAGTTCGCCCGACCCCTAAGGCGTGCCTTACCTAAGTTGTATGGTGGCGCGGTCGGTTCGACGACGGGAGGGACAGTGGTGTCCATGAGTGGCGTCCGCCTCATGGCGAACGATCTGGACGTCGGTCATGGTGGCCGCACGGTACTGAGGCAGGTGGACCTTTCCTTACGGGTCGGTGAGATCACCGTCCTGGTCGGCCCCAACGGCTGCGGCAAGTCAACCCTGTTACGCACCGTGGCCGGACTGCTCCCGCCGATCGGCGGAGAGGTGCGCATCGACGGCGAGCCGCTCCGCTCGATCGGCCGCCGCGCGCTCTCCCAGCGCCTGGCCTTCCTTCCCCAGACCTCCCAGGCACCCGCGGGGGTCACGGTCCGCGAGCTCGTGCGCCACGGCCGCTACGCCCACCGCGGCGCCCTCGCCCGGCACACCGCCGAGGACACCGAGGCGATCGACTGGGCCCTCGACGTCACCGACGCCCGGCCCCTGGTCGACCGTCGCCTCGACGAACTGTCCGGCGGCGAACGCCAGCGCGCCTGGCTCGCCATGGTGCTGGCCCAGCGGGCCGGAGTCCTCCTCCTGGACGAGCCCACCACCTACCTGGACATGCGCCACCAGTTCGACGTCCTCGACGTCGTGCGCCGGCTCGCCCGCGAGCACGACATCGCCTGTGGCGTGGTGCTGCACGACCTGATGCAGGCCGCCGCCTACGCGGACGAGGTCGTCGTGGTCGCCGACGGCGGCGTCGCCGCCTCCGGCACCCCCGACGAGGTGCTCAACCCCGAGGTCATCCAGCGCGCCTTCGGACTGCGCGTCAACGTCGTCCGCGACCCCGCGACGGGATACCTCGCCTGCTTCCCCGAGCGGTCCGAGAGCTCCGCCGCGTCCTGAGCGCCTCCTGAACGCGTCCTGAAATCAGCGGCGTTCCTCCCGGCGTCCCGCCGGAAGCGGTGTCCGCACTGCCTGTACAGCCTGCACACAAGGAGAGATTCACCATGCAGAAAACGCTGCGCCTCCTCGCCACGGGCGGTGCCACCGTGGCCCTCGTGCTGACCGCCGTCGGCTGCGGGGGCGGCACCGTCGGCGAGACGAACGACGGGAAGAAGGCCGGTGACGCGACCGCCGGCGCCGAGATCACCGTCGACACCGCGCAGGGCAAGGTCTCGCTGGACAAGCCCGCCGTGAAGGTCGTCACCCTGGAGTGGACGTACGCCGAGGAGCTCGTCGCCGTCGGCCTGCCCCCCGTCGGCAACGCCGACAACAAGGGCTACGGCGCCTGGATCACCGCGAAGGGCGCCGCCCTGCCGGCCCAGGTCGCCGACGTCGGCAACCGCAACGAGCCCAGCCTGGAGAAGATCAAGGCGCTCCGGCCCGACCTCATCGTCATCGACAACGAACGCTCCAAGGCCAGCCTGAAGCAGCTCCGGGACATCGCCCCGGTGCTCTCCTTCACCTACACCACCAAGCCCCAACTCGCCACGATGAAGAAGAACTTCACCGAGCTGGCCAAGGCGGTCGGCAAGGAGGACAAGGCCGCCGAGGTCAACGCCCGGATCGACGCCAAGGCCGCCGACCTCAAGAGCCGTCTCGACAAGGCGGGCAAGGGCGGCCTCACGTACTCCCTCGCGCAGGGCTTCACCGCCAACGGCGCCGCCTCGATCCGGATGCTCACCGACGACGCCATCGCCCCGCAGGTGCTCAACCTCGCCGGCCTGAAGAACGGCTGGAAGGGGCAGTCGGACGCGTGGGGGATGACCACCGTCGGCATCGAGGGGCTGACGCAGGTCGACAAGGACGCCACCTTCCTGTACGTCGCCGCGGACAACGACAACCCGTTCACCGGCGACCTCGCGGGCAACGCGGTGTGGAAGGGCCTGTCCTTCGTCAAGAACGACAAGGCGCTGCCGCTCGACCCGGGCACCTGGCTCTTCGGCGGGCCGCTGTCCGCGCAGCACATCCTCGACGAGACCGGCAAGGCACTGAAGGTCTGATGGCCTCGAAAGGACTGACGGCCGCCGCCCCGGCCGCGACCCTCGGCCGCCGCCCACGAGCCCTGCTCGTGGGCGGCGGCCTGTCCCTCGCCCTCGCCGCGGTCGTGGTGGTCCACCTCGGCCTCGGCGTGTCCGGCGTCGGCACCGGCGACATCCTGGACCTGCTCCTCGGCCACGGCGACGCCCGCACCCGGGACGTCCTCCTCGGCAGCCGGCTGCCGCGCACCCTGACCGGCCTCGTCGTCGGCGTCGCGCTCGGCGTCTCCGGGGTGCTCGTGCAGGGCGCGGCCCGCAACCCGCTGGCAGCGCCCGACACGCTCGGCGTGAACGCCGGAGCGTACTTCGCCGTGGTGCTCGTGGCCTTCACCGGCGTGAGCCTCGGCCCGGTGCCCGCCGGCGGCGCGGCGTTCCTCGGCGGGCTCCTCGCGGTCGGCCTGGTCTACCTGCTCACCAACGGGGGAGTGCTGACGCCCGGCCGGGTGCTGCTCGCCGGTGCGACCGTCGCCCTGGCCGCCACCTCGGCCGCGGAGTTCCTGCAGATGCTCGACGTGCAGGCCACCCGGGGGCTGTTCTTCTGGGGCAACGGCACCCTGCTCCAGTCCGGCCTGGAACGGCCGCTCACCCTCGGCGCCGTCGTCCTCGCCGGTGCGCTGGCCGCCCCGTTCCTGGCCCGCCCGCTGGACCTGCTCGCACTCGGCGACGAGACCGCGCAGGCGATGGGCGTGCGGGTCGAACGGATCCGCCCCGCCGCCTTCCTGCTCGCCGTCCTGCTGTCCGCGTCCGCCGTCTCGCTCGCCGGGCCGATCGGCTTCGTCGGCCTCATCGGCCCCGTCATCGTGCGGCAGCTGGGGATGCGCCGACACGCCCTGCTGGTCCCGATGGCGGCCCTGCTCGCCTCCGCGCTCGTCCTCGGCGCCGACGCGGCCGCCCAGCTGATCGTGACGCCGTCGGCGACCCAGCCCGCCGAGATCCCGGTCGGCGTGGTCACGGCGCTCATCGGCGGACCCGTCTTCATGGCCCTGGCCCGCCGGGTGAGCACCGGTGACGCCGACATCGGCGCCGCCGTGGTGGTCTCCGACCGGCGCCGCGCACCCGGCTACGCCGTCACGCTCGGCGGCGGCCTGGTCGCCCTGGCCGTCGCGATGGCCGTGTCGCTGCGCGTCGGCGACGTCCCCGTCGGCTGGAGCCAGCTCGGGGCCTGGCTGACCGGCTCCGCCGATCAGCTCACCGAGGCCGTGGTCTCCTTCCGGCTGCCGCGCATCCTGGTCGCCGCCCTCTCGGGCGCGTGCCTGGCCGTCGCCGGAGCGGCCGTGCAGGCGGTCGTACGCAATCCGCTGGCCGAACCGGGACTCGTCGGCGTGACCGGCGGGGCGTCCCTGGGCGCCGTCACGGTCATCCTGCTCGTCCCGTCGGCGCCGCTCGTCGCCCTGCCCGCCGCGGCCGGGGCCGGCGGCGTCCTGATGCTGGTGCTGGTGGTCCTCGTGGCCCGCGGCACCCGCGGCGGCGGCCGGAGCGGCATCGACCCCACCCGGGTGGTCCTCGTCGGCATCGGTGCGGCCGCCACCTCGATGGCGCTGGTCAACATCATGGTCGTGGGCGCGCAGATGAACATCTCGACCGCCCTCGGCTGGCTCGCCGGCAGCACGTACGGCCGGGACTTCTCGGCCCTGGGCTGGCTGGCCCTCCCCGCCCTCGCGGCCGTGCTGCTCGTGGCCGCCGCCCGTCCGGTGAACCTCCTCTCCCTCGGCGAGGAACTGCCGCGCGCCCTCGGACTCGACCTCGGCCGGGCCCGGTTGCTGGTCCTCGGCGCGGGCGCGGTCCTCGCCGCGGGAACGGCGGCGGCCGTCGGCGCCGTCGGCTTCGTCGGCCTCGTCGCGCCCCACCTGGCCCGGCGCGTCGTCGGCAACGGCACCGTGCGCATGGTGCCGATGGCCGCTGTCCTCGGTGCCGTCCTGGTCGTCTCCTCCGACGCCCTGGGCCGGTGGCTGCTCGCCCCCACGGAGATCCCGGTGGGCATCGTCACGGCCCTGGTCGGCACCCCGTACCTGGTGTGGCTCCTGCGCAGGAGCCGCGACGTCTGAGGCGCGGGAGGCCCGCCCGGCGGTGCCGCGCCGGGCGGGGCCGTGCGTCAGGAGGGCTGCGGGGCGCGGGACCGCGGGCGTTCTGTGAGGGCGTCCGCGGGGGCCGGTGCGGTCCTGAGGGTGCGGGCGGCGACCACGCCCAGGAGGCAGACGAGGGCGGCGGCCAGGCAGACGGCGGTGAAGGCGCCGGAGAAGGCCGTGCGGGCCAGGGGGCGGAGGGCGGGGGCGAGGAGGTCGAACCGGCCGGTCTCCACGGCCTCCCGCGGCGGAGCGGCGCCGGCGGGGCCGGTGCCGAGGCCGCTGTTCAGGCGGAGGGAGAACACGGCACCGAAGACGGCCACTCCGGTCGCGGTGCCGAGCGGGTAGCAGGCGTTCGTGAGACCGGACGCCGTACCGGCCCGCTCGGGGGGCACCGTGCCCACCGCCACGCCCATCAGCGGCGGGAAGATGACGGCTCCTCCGACGCCGAGCAGCACCAGACCGGTGACCATGGGCACCTGGCCGGCGCCCGTCCCGGCCGCGGCCAGGGAAAGGAGCCCGAGGCCCTGCGCGGCGAAGCCCCAGGCCACCAGGGCATGGGCCGCGTACGCCTTCTGGAGCCTGTTCACGAACATGCCCGCGACCAGCAGGCTGCCGGTCAGGGGGAGCAGGAGCAAGCCGGTCCGGAGCGGGGAGTACGCGTGCGCGGTCTGTAGCCACAGCGTCAGGAAGGCGAGCATGCCGAGGCTGGACAACCGTGCCAGGAAGCCGAGCAGCGCGGCGCCCCAGAGGGCCCGGATCCGCAGCAGCGCGATGTCGACGAGGCCGCCCCCGCGGCGCTGGACGGCGACCAGGGCCGCCGCGAGCACCGCACAGGCCGCCGCGGAGCCCAGCACCTCCGGTGCGGTCCAGCCCGCCTCGGGACCGGTGACCAGCGGATAGTGCAGCGCGAGGAGGAAGCCGACCGCGAGGACCGCCCCCAGCGCGTCGACCCGCCGTCCGGTGTCCCCGGCCGCCGCGGATCCGGGCATGCGGGTCAGCGCGCCGGCCACGACCAGGACGCCGATGGGGACGTTGACCAGGAAGATCCAGCGCCAGTTCAGCGCCTCGACGAACACGCCGCCGACGATGGGTCCGAGCGCGCCGGCGGCGGAGGCCACAAGGGCGTACGAGGCGATCGCCGCCTGGCGGCGGGCCCCCTCGTACGCGGCTGCGACGAGCGCGAGGGTCGGCGCGAACACCATGGCCCCGCCGAGCCCTTGGGCGGCCCGGGCGGCGATGAGGGTGCCGGCGTCCGGAGCGAGACCGCAGGCGGCCGAGGCGAGGGTGAACAGACCCATTCCGGCCGTGAACACGGCTCGCCTGCCGAGCCGGTCGGAGAGCGCGCCCGCGGTGAGCAGGAGCGCTCCGAAGGCCAGCGAGTACGCGGACACGGTCCATTGCACCCGGCCGAGACCGGATTCCAGATCGCGGGCGATGTCCGAAAGCGCGACGTTCACGACGGTCACGTCGAGGGTCATCATGACGCCGCCGGCGCTGACGAGTGCGAACGTCCATCGAGGGCTGTGCCGTCGGGAGGGCACCGCTGAACACCTCCGTATGCGGTTCGAGAGAGGGCCGTCAACGCACCGGTTTCGGCTGCACCGGCCGGTAACTGCCCTTCTGTGTCTGGAAGTTGGCCTTGTCCGTTAGGTAAGGCTAACCTAATGTAGCGCCCGCTTGGGCGTCCAGGCGCTCGAGCGAACCGAATCCAGACAGAATCCGGAGCCGCCTGATGACCCCTACCGACCATCCCGTGCCCGTCCTGCCCGACGTGGATCCCGCGGCCTGGCGGGAGGCCAACCGTCGCCTGCTCGCCAAAGCCCTGGGCGAATGGTGCTTCGAAGACATGCTCAAGGCGACCGGCACCGAGGACGGCGGCTACCGGATCGACCTCGACAGCGGCACGACCTACGCCTTTCGCGCCGCGCCCGGCGCCTTCGGCTGGCTGCGCGTCGACCCCGGCTCCATCACCCGCACCGCCACCAGCATGCTCGGCAACTCGATCGCCCAACCCGCCTGGGACGCCCTGCAGTTCCTGATGGAGGCGGCCACCACGATCGACAGCGACCCGTCCACCGTCGCCACCTACTTCACCGAACTCTCCGCCACCCTCGCCGTCGACGCCGCCCGCCTCACGCACGGCGGCGAACCGGTCGCCGAACTGCGCTCACTGGGCCACTCGGAGCTGGAGTGCCGCATGACCGGGCACAACCTCCTCGTCGCCAACAAAGGCCGGATCGGCTTCTCCGCCACCGACGTACGGCAGTACGCCCCCGAGTCGGCCCAGTCCCTGAAGCTGCTGTGGGTGGCCGTGCACCGCGGCCTCGCCGAATTCCGCGGCACCTCCGAACTGTCCGAAACCGGCATCCTGGAAGCCGAGTTGGACGAGGAGACCCGCACCCGCTTCACCGCGGTCCTGGAGCGGGCCGGCGTCGACCCCCAGAGCTACGTGTGGATGCCCGTGCACCCCTGGCAGTGGGACCACGCCGTCCAGACCCTGCACGCCGCCGACGTCGCCCAGCGCCGCATCGTCCCGCTCGGCGACGGCCCCGACGCGTACCTGCCCGGCCAGTCCATCCGCACCATGGCCAACGTCACCACGCCCGAACGCCACGACGTCAAACTCCCGCTGAAGATCCTCAACACCCTCGTCTGGCGCGGCATCCCGCCGCACTGCACCATGGGCGCCCCCGTCGTCACCCAGTGGCTGCGCGGCCTCGTCGAACGCGACGCGTTCCTCACCGACGAATGCCGCACCGTGTTCCTCGGCGAGGTCGCCTCCGTGACCGTGCGCCACCCCTACCTCTCCACCCTCGACCAGGCGCCCTACCAGCACCTGGAAGCCCTCGGCTGCATCTGGCGCGAATCGGTCACCGCACGCAAGGACCCGGACGAGCACGTCCGTACCTTCGCCTCGCTCCTGCACGTCGACAGCGCCGGGAACGCCTTCGTCGCCGAACTCGTCCGCGCCTCCGGCCTCGACCCGCAGGACTGGCTGCGCCGCCTCTTCGACACCCTTCTCGTGCCGATCGCGCACGTGCTCTACCGCTACGGCGTCACCTTCAACCCGCACGGCCAGAACACCCTCATCGGCTACGACGCGAACGACGTACCGGTCCGCCTCTACCTCAAGGACTTCGTCGACGACGTGTGCGTCTCCTTCACCGACGTGCCCGAGCGCGGTCCCGAGCCGGACGGACACGACCACGTCCTGCCCCGCAAACACCCGTCGATCATCAAGCAGCACGTCGTCGACCAGGTCTTCGTCGGCCACTTCCGCTACCTCGCGCCGCTCTGCGCCGAACAGCTCGGCGTGCCGGAGCGGACCTTCTGGCGGCTCGTGCGGCAGACCGTCCTCGACTTCCAGCAGCGGTTCGAGAAGCGCTTCCCCGAACTCGCCGGCCGGTTCGCCGAGTACGACCTGCTGACCCCGGAGATCCCCCGGTACGGCCTCAACCGCGACCGCGTCGTCGTCACCCGCTACGGCGACCGCGCCCTGCGCCACGCGCTGTTCCCGAACGGCACGCACCCCAACCCGCTCGCCGAAGGCTGAGGAGTACCGGCCGTGACACCCCTGACCCGGACGCGCCCCCCTCGGTCCGACCTCGCCCCGTCCCCGCTCGCCGGCTCCCGCACCGGGCTCGCCGACGTCCTCACCGCCCTGACCGGTGCCGTCGACGCCGTGTCGAACGCCCGGCGACCCGAAGGCCCCGTCCCGGCAGGCGTCCCCGCCGAAGTGCTCGCCGCCGCCTCGCGCGCGCTCGGCCCTGCCGAGCTGCCCGCCGAGGGCATCGGCGCCGAGGCCGCCCTCGGTCTCCTCGCCACCGTGCTCGCCGAGCACGGCATCGACCTGTCCCACCCCCGGGCCGCCGCCCACCTCCAGCCGCCCGCCCTGACGGTCGCCGTCGCCGCCGACGTCCTCGCGAGCGCCGGCAACGCCTCGCTCGACACGTACGACTCCGGCCCCTCGGCCATCGCCGTCGAACGCTGGCTGATCGGCGTGCTGACCGGGCTCGCCGGCCTCGGCGAGCGCGCCGACGGCGTCCTCACCCCCGGCGGCTCCCTGTCCAACCTGATGGGCCTGCTGCTCGCCCGGGACGCCGCCGCCCACCGGCGCGGCATCGACGCCCGCGAACACGGCGTCGCCGCGCTGCCCGGACCGGTCGTGTTCTGCTCCGAACTCGCCCACTTCTCCACCCACCGGGCCTGCGCCGCCCTCGGCCTCGGCGAAGCCGCCGTGCGTCCCGTACCGGTCGACGCCCGTCGCCGCATGCGGCCGGAGGCACTGCTCGCCGCCCTGGAGGCGCTCGGCCCCGACCGGACACCGGTCGCCGTCGTCGCCACCGCCGGCACCACGGACTTCGGCTCCGTCGACCCGCTCCCGCAGATCGCCGAGATCGCCGCGGGACACGGCATGTGGATGCACGTCGACGCCGCCTACGGCTTCGGAGCCCTCTTCTCGGAACGCCTCGCGGGCCGCCTCGCGGGCCTGGAACTGGCCGACTCGATCACCCTCGACCTGCACAAGATCGGCTGGCAGCCCGCCGCCGCGAGCGTGCTGCTCGTCTCCGACACGACCGCGTTCACCGCGCTCGACCGCGAGGTGGCCTACCTCAACCCCACAGACGACTCCGAAGCCGGCTACGACGGACTGCTCGGCCGCAGCCTCCAGACCACCCGCCGCCCGGACGCCGTGAAGGCCGCCGCCACCCTCCTCGCGTACGGCCGCACCGGCATGGGCCGGCTGGTCGACACCTGCCACGACCTCGCCCGGCACGCCGAACGCCGCGTCCTCGACGAACCCGACCTCGAACTGGTCTCCCCGGCCGACCTCACCACCGTCGTCTTCCGCTACCGAAGCGCCGACCCGGCCACCTCCGACGACCTCAACGGCGCACTGCGCCGTCACCTCCTGGAAACCGGCACCGCCCTCGTCGGACGCACCGAGGCCCGGACCGAAGGCCCCGGCGCACCGCGCCGGGTGTGCCTGAAGTTCACCCTGCTCAACCCCACCGCCACCACCGACGACATCGACGGCCTCGTGGACGCCGTCCTCGACGCCGGCCGCACCTGCGAACGACTCATCAAGGAGAACGCCGCATGAGCACCACCACCACGGCGGCAACCACCCAGGCCGACCCGCTGCACGAACGGGACGCCCGCGGCGCCTCCGAGCACGCCCACATCGAGGCGCTGCTCCGCTGCTGGCTGCGCGAGACCGGCACGCCCGTCGCCCCCGGCCCGCTCCGGGTCGAACTGCCCACCGCGGGGCTGACCCTCGTCACCGAGGTCACCCACCGCTCGCCCACCGGCTGGCACCGCTTCGGCCCCACCCGCCTCGAAGGCCCCGGCGGCCCGCTCGGCGAGACCGCCGACCCGGTGACCGCCGTCGCCCTGCTCTCCACCGAGGCCGCCGCTCGCGGCGGCAACCGCCCCGGCGGCGTCCCCGCCGGCGAGGTGGCCGACCTCGTGGAGCGCACCGCCGAATCCGTACGCCGCGTCGCCACGTTCATCGCCGACCGTCGCACCCGACCCGAACCGCCGCCCGGAGTGGACGGCTTCCTCGACGCCGAACAGGCCCTGCTGCTCGGCCACTTGAACCACCCCGCACCCAAGAGCCGCGACGGCGTCTCCGACCACGAGGCCGCCGCCTTCTCCCCCGAACTCCGCGGCTCCTTCCGGCTCCACTGGTTCGCCGCCGACCCCTCCGTCGTCTCCCACGACGCCGTCGAGGGCGCGCCCTCCCTGGCCGGCCGCGACACCGTCGCCCTCCTCGCCGACCTCGCCGGACAGCGCCGCGACGACGGCCGGATCCTCATCCCCGCCCACCCCTGGCAGGCCAGGGACCTGCTGCACCGCCCCCGCGTCAAGGCCCTCGTCGCCTCCGGAGCCCTCACCCCGCTCGGCGAACTCGGCCCCGCCTGGTGGCCGACGTCCAGCGTCCGCACGGTGTACCGGCCCGACGCCGACGTGATGCTCAAACTCTCCCTCGGACTGCGGCTCACCAACTCCCGCCGCGAGTCCACCCGCACCGAACTGTGCCGGGGGCTGGAGATCAACCGGCTCCTCGACGCCGGACACGCGGCGGACACCTTCACCGCCCACCCCGGCTTCGCCATCACCCGCGACCCCGCCTGGATCGCCGTCGACGAACCCGACCGCCCCGAGGGCCCCGACGTCACCGGCCTCGACGTCGCCGTACGCGAAGTGCCCCGGGACGTCGACTCCCTGCGCTGCCTGGTCGGCCTCGTCGCCCCGCGTCCCGGCCTCGGCCGCAGCACGCTCGGCGACCTCGTCGCCGGCCTCGGCCCCGGCGCGGCCGAACAGTGGACGGCCGACTACACCGACCACGTCCTCGTCCCCATGCTGCACCTGTACGCCGCCACCGGCATCGGCCTGGAGGCCCACCAGCAGAACACCCTCGTCCGCCTCGACGACGGGGGCCGGGTCACCGGCGGCACCTTCCGCGACAACCAGGGCTACTACCTGGCCGCTTCGCACCTCCCCGGCCTCCTGAAGCGGCTGGGCGCCGACTCCTCCACCCTCGCCGTCGTCGACGACGCCCTGGTCGACGACCGGCTCTCGTACTACCTGCTGCGCAACCAGGCCCTCTCCGTCATCGGCTGCCTCGCCGTCGACGGCCTGGCCGACGAGCGCGAGCTGCTCGCCGTCCTCGCCGACCGGCTGCGGGCGGCGCTCCCCGGCCTGGCCGCGGCCGGCCCCGACGGCGACCGGCTCGCCCGCCGCTGGCTCACCGCCGACAGCCTGCCCTGCAAGGGGAACCTGCTCACCCGGCTGCACGGCATCGACGAGGTCCTCGCCCCCCTCGACGCCCAATCCGTCTACCTCGACGCCCCCAACCCCCTCCAGGAGGCAGCCTCATGACCACGATGGAGCAGGCACCCGACGACGCCACGGTCCCCGGCCCGCCGCTGCCGCTCCTCCGCGGCCGCTGGACCGCACGGGTCGCCCGGGCCGAAGGGGCCGATCTGGACCTCGTGCACGGCTGGATGCGGTCCCCGCACATCGCCGCCTTCTGGCACCAGGCATGGCCGCGCGAGCGCTGGCACGAGGAGATCGCCGGCCACCTCGCCGGCGACGCGATCCTGCCCGTGCTCGTCGACCTCGACGGCCGGCCGGTGGCGTACATCGAGGTCTACCGGGTCTTACGCGACCGGCTCGCCGGACACTATCCGCGGTCGCCCCACGACCTCGGCGTCCACATCGCCATCGGCGAGCGGGCACGGACCGGGAAGGGCCTCGGCCGGACCCTGCTGCGCGCCCTCGCCGAAGGACTGCTCGCCGCCGACCCGGCCTGCGTCCGGGTGGTCGCCGAACCGGACGTGAACAACGCGCCCTCGCTGCGCGCCTTCGAGGCCGCCGGTTTCCGGCCCTCCGGCAAGGTCGGGTTCCCCGACAAGACCGCCGCCCTCATGATCCACCCGCGCACGGAAGGGGACCTGCCCCGATGAGCGACGGCGCCACCGAACACGACGTCGTGGCCGTCGGCTGCGGCCCCTTCAACCTGGGACTCGCCGCCCTGGCCTCCACCGTCGACGAGCTCGACCTGGTCGTCCTGGAGGAGCGCCCCGAGTTCACGTGGCACCGGGGCATGATGTTCGGCGACGCGTCGATGCAGGTGAACTTCCTCGCCGACCTCGTCACCCTGGTGGCCCCCTGGCACCCCCTGTCGTTCCTGGCGTACCTGCACGACAGGGACCGGCTGTACGCCTTCACCGTCCGGGAGAACTTCTTCCCCTCGCGCCGGGAGTACGAGGACTACCTGCGCTGGGCCGCCGCCAGGCTGCCGTCCGTGCGCTTCTCCCACCGGGTCGAAGAGGTCGACTGGAACGCCGACGAGGAACGGTTCACCGTCCGCGTCGTACGCGGTGACGGCACCGCCGCACGGATGCGCGCGCGCCACCTCGTCATCGGCGTCGGCACCGCGCCCCACCTCCCCGACGCGCTCGCGGGGCTGCCCGGCGACCGGGTCCTCCACACCGCCGACTACCTCTACCGCACCGGCGACGTCGACAGGGCGGAGCGGGTCACCGTGGTCGGATCCGGGCAGTCGGGCGCCGAGGTCGCCGTCGACCTGCTGACCCGCAACCTCGACGGCGGTCCCGCGGTCGGCTGGCTCACCCGCACCGGCTCCTGGGCGCCCCTCGACTACACCAAGATGAACCTGGAGCTGACGACCCCCGCGTACATGCGGTACTTCCACTCGCTCCCCGAGGACGTACGGGACCGGCTGGTCGGCGAGCAGTGGCAGTTCTACAAGGGCGTCTCCACGGACACCCTGGAGGAGATCCACGAACTGCTCTACCGCCGCCAGCTCGAACCCGGCCTGCGCGACGTCGAACTCCGCTTCGGCATCGCCGTCGAGAGCGCCGGCGTCGACGCCGGCGGACGGACCGTGCTCGGCTGCCGCCACCTGGACACCGGGGAGGCCTTCGAGCACGTCACCCACCTCGTGGTCGCGGCGACCGGCTACCGCGCGCGTCCGCCGGCCTTCCTGGCGCCGGTCGAGAAGCTGATCCGGCGCGACACCAAGGGGCGGCCGGTGGTCCGGGCCGACCACTCCGTCGAACTCGACGGCGGTGTGACTGGACGGATCTTCGTGTCCAACGCCGAGCTCCACGCCTACGGCGTCTCCACCCCGAACCTCGACATCGGCGCCGTGCGCAACGCCACCATCCTGAACGCCGTCACCGGGAGGGAGGCCTACCGCCTGCCGAAGAGCAGCGCGTTCACCAGCTTCGCGGCGCCCGGGCGGACGCCGTCGAGCGACCGGTGACCGCGCCCCCGCCACGGCCGCGCGACCAGGTCGTCGAGCGGCGCCGGGCGGGACACCTCCCCGAGGAGGCGGCCGTCCGGTCCGGACTCGAACCGCGGGCCCTGGAGGCCGCGGCCCTCGGGGACGGTGTCCTGGCGTCGCCCTCGGCATGACCCTGGCGGCGGCGCGGGACGGTTCCGAGGGGGCGCGCGGTCGCCGCCGCGGGCGGGGACGGTGCCGGAGCGGTGCGCCGGTCTCCGGCGTAAGGTCGGGGGTGTGCAGCCGATCGACCCCTCCGGCGCACCGGCCCCGCCCGCGGTACCCCGGCCCGCCGCGCCGCCGTCGTCGCTGTCGCCGTCGCGGGCGGGCGACTTCATGCGGTGCCCGCTGCTCTACCGGCTCCGGGTGATCGACCGGTTGCCGGAGAAGCCGAACGCGGCGCCGGCCCGGGGGGTCCTGGTGCACGCGGTGCTGGAGCGGCTCTTCGACGTCCCGGCGGCGGAGCGCACGGCCGCCCGGGCCCGGGCCATGGTGGCGGGCGAGTGGGAGCGGCTGCGGGCGGCGCGGCCGGAGTTCGCGGAGCTGTTCGCGCGGGACGGCGGGGCGCCCGACCCGGAACGGGTCGCGGAGTGGCTGGCCACGGCGGAGCGGCTGGTCGAGCGGTGGTTCACCCTGGAGGACCCGGCCCGGCTGGAGCCCGCGGAGCGGGAGTCGTTCGTCACGACGACGCTGGACTCCGGGCTGAGGCTGCGCGGGATCATCGACCGGGTGGACGTGGCGCCGACCGGCGAGGTGCGGATCGTCGACTACAAGACCGGCCGGGCGCCCCCGCCCGAGTACGAGGCGGACGCGCTGTTCCAGCCGAAGTTCTACGCCCTGGTGCTGTGGCGGCTGCGGGGCACCGTGCCCCGCCGCCTGCAGCTGGTCTACCTGGGCAGCGGGGACGTGCTCACCCACGACCCGGCGGAGGCCGATCTGCGGGCCGTGGAGCGCAAGCTGCTGGCGCTGTGGGACGCGATCGGGCGGGCGACGCGGACGGGCGACTGGCCCCCGCGCCCGAGCCGGCTCTGCGACTGGTGCCCCCACCGCGCGCTGTGCCCGGCCTGGGGCGGCACCCCGCCGCCTTATCCCCTGGCCGTCGTCACGGACCCGGTCGCGGGGGAGGGCGAGCGCCCGGCCGCCGACGCCGGCTGAGGCCGGAGGCCTCCGGCACCCGCGCGTGTGCTGGAGGGATTATACGCTTCTCTGCTGACATTTCTTCCTTTTCTGTACTTTTCTTGGTTAAAAGGGTGGATTGTCACTTCTTGGGTGCTTAGTCTGGGTGCAGACAGTAATTCGAATGCACATTCGATCCGAGCGACGGTCACACGGGGCGCGTCCTGCCGGACGAGGACCGCGTCCCCCCTCGGCCGGGCCCACCCGGAACCGCCGCCGCAGATGCCAGGAGCACGGCGTGAACCTCACCTTCACCACCGCCACCAAGGAACAGGCCAAGGCCCGTATCGCGCTCGCCGGCCCCACCGGGTCGGGCAAGACCTACACCGCCCTGGTCACCGCCACCGGGCTCGGCGAGCGGATCGCCCTGATCGACACCGAGCACGGCAGCGCCGCCAAGTACGCCGACGAGTTCGTCTTCGACACCCTCCCGCTCTCGACGTTCCAGCCCACCACCCTCGTCGAGGCGCTCGCGGTGGCCGCCCACGACGGCTACGACGTCATGATCGTCGATTCCCTGAGCCACTTCTGGTCCGGCACCGGCGGGATGCTGGAGCAGGTCGACAACGCGGCCAAGCGCCTCGGGGCGGGCGGCAGCTTCGCCGGCTGGAAGGAGGCCCGCCCCCAGGAGCGGGCGATGATCGACGCCCTGCTCGCCTACCCGGGCCACCTCATCGTCACCATGCGCACCAAGACCGAGTACGTCGTGGAGGCCGACGAGCGCGGCCGCAAGGTGCCGCGCAAGATCGGGCTCAAGCCCGAGCAGCGGGAGGGCATCGAGTACGAATTCGACATCGTCGGCGACCTCGACCACGAGAACACCCTGGTGATCTCCAAGTCCCGGGCGAAGCCGCTGTCCGGGACGGTCCTCCACAGGCCGGGCCCGGAGTTCGCCGAGGCCGTCCTCAGCTGGCTGGAGACCGGCACGCCCGCCCGCTCCGTGTCCGACTACGTCACGGCGGCCACCGCGCCGGACGCCGGCCACGAGGAACTGCGCGCGCTGTACGAGGAGGCCCGTCGGCACAACCTGCTCGGGGCCGCCGTCCTGGACGACACCGGGCAGACCCACACGCTCGGCCAGCTGATCGTGCGCCACGGCACCGCGGCGGCGAGGAACAGGGTCGCCGAGGACGTCGAGGCCGGGACCGGGAGGGAGAACGGGACCGGACGGAAGGACGGCACCGGGCGGAAGGCCGGGGCCGGGCGGGAGAACGGGGCCGAGCGGAAGGGTGCGGCCGTATGAGCCTCAAGGAGCACGCCACCCGGGTCGCCGTGCTCCGGGTGCTGCGCGACGCCGTCGACGCCGAGTACCGGGCCGAGCGCGACGAGGTCCTCGCGGAGCTGCGCGCGGCCCGCGCCGAGCTGAACCTGAAGTCGGTCCGGGTAACCCTGCCGGACGACACGCCGGTCGCCACCCTCACCCTCGTCGACCCGGGACCGGCGGTCGTGGTCACCGACGAGGAGGTCTTCACCGCCTGGGTGGCCGACAACCACCCCGGCGAGGTGGAGACGCTGGTCCGGGTGCGCCCCGGCTGGCAGCGGCGGTTCCTCGCCCGGCTGACCCGCCTCGACCCGGTCGCCGATCCTCACACCGGCGAGGCGATCCCGGGACTGGGCGTGCTGCCGGCCTCCGAACCGCGGTCGTTCAGCCTGCGTCCCCTGCCCGGTGGGCGGGACCGGATCGCCCGCGCCTGGCACACCGGCACGCTCGACCTGAGCCGTCTGATCCCCCTGGAGGGCGGCGAGGACCCATGAGCGCCGTCACCGCCCACCCCGGCCGGGACGCCCTCGGCACGGTGTGGTTCCTGGTCTCCCGAGCCGATCACCTCGATTGCGGCCGCTGGACGTTCGAGGACGACAAACGGCTGCGGTGCGCCTGCGGGGCCGTCCTGTACGCGTACCAGCAGCCGGAGGACGCGGCGGGAAGCGGCACACCGGCTCCGGCCGGGACGCTCCTGCGCGGAAGGGAAGAACGCATGCTGCCGGCCGAGACGGCCCAGCTCGTCGCCCTGGTCGCGGCGATGTGCCCGTCGATGCACCTGGAGGACACCACCACGGACGCCTGGCACCTGCTGCTCGCCGACCTGGACGTCGCCGACGTGCGGGCGGCCGTGACCCGGCTGGGCGGGCAGCGGTCCGACATCGCCGCCGCCGACATCCGCGCCGAGGTGCGCGCGATCCGGGAGGAGCGGCTCGCCCGCAACCCGCTGCCGCTCCCCGACAGCGACCCCGACGACCCGCGCCGTTACCGCGCGGAACTCCTCGACCTGGTGACCGCGATCGCCTCGGGACGACGAGTCGAACGCCCGCCCGCCGCCCCGGCCGGCCCGCCCTCCCGCCCCGCCGGCGCGAAGCACGACCCGCGCGACCGCTCCCTCCGCGTGCCCTGTCCCTGGTGCGGGGCCGCCACGGGCCACCCCTGCACCGTCCCCCGGCTCGGCACCCCGCTCAGGAGGGCCCCCGCCCACCACGCACGGCTCGTCGCGGCCGGGCTCGCCGAGCCGGGGCCCGGACGGGAGGGGGCGGCGAGGCGAACCCGATGACCCCCGATCCGACGAAGGCCCGCCGCACCGCGGCCCTGCCGTCCCTCCCCCCCCCGCGACCCCCTGGAGACCCGCGCCGCCCGGCTCGCCCCCCACGCCGGGCCGGAGCGCCGCGGCCTCCCCTCCGGGCACCCTCACCACCGGTGCGAGGCGGCCCGTCGAACCCGAACCGGCACGGGTGGGGAACCACCCGTCGCACGAGAGGAAAACCGCCATGGCCGGTGAAACCGTCATCACCGTCGTCGGCAACCTGACCGACGACCCCGAGCTGCGCCTCACCCCGTCCGGCGACCCGGTCGCCCACTTCACCGTCGCGTCCACGCCCCGCACCTTCGACCGGCAGAGCAACGCGTGGCGGGACGCCGAGACGCTGTTCCTGCGCTGCTCGGTCTGGCGCCAGGAGGCGGAGCACGCCGCCGAGTCCCTGTCCCGGGGCACCCGCGTCATCGTCCAGGGGCGGCTGCGCCAGCGGACGTACGAGACCCGGGAGGGCGAGAAGCGGACCGTCATCGAGCTGGAGGCCGACGAGATCGGCCCGTCGCTGAGGTTCGCCGCCGTGACGGTCACCAAACCCCCGCACACCGGCGTCCCCGCCGGTCCCCGCGGCGGCCCCCGTCCCCCCGCCGAGGACCCGTTCGCCCGGTCCGGCGGCGGCGAGCAGCCGGTCCCCGCCGCGGGCGGACGGCACGCCCCCCACGAGGAGACGGACCCCTTCTGACGGCCGGGCGCACCCGTGTCCCGGCCGAGACCCCCCACCGCACCCATCCGAGGCGGACCCCATGAAGGAACAGGACCGCGAGGAATCGCTCGAACTCGCCCTCGCCCAGATCGAAAAAAGGTTCGGCACCGGCTCGGTGATGCGCCTGGGCGACGAGCCGGAGGCTCCGACCGAGGCCGTCCCCACCGGCTCGATCGCCCTGGATCTCGCCCTGGGCGTCGGCGGCCTGCCGCGCGGCCGCGTGGTGGAGATCTACGGCCCGGAGTCCTCCGGCAAGACGACCCTGGCCCTGCACGCCATGGCCAACGCCCAGAGGTCGGGCGGCATCGTGGCGTTCATCGACGCCGAGTACGGCCTCGACCTGGAGTACGCCGGGCGGCTCGGCGTCGACACCGACGCCCTGCTGGTCTGCCAGCCGGACAACGGCGAACAGGCCCTGCAGATCGCCGACACCCTCATCCGCTCCGGCGCCCTGGACCTCGTCGTCGTCGACTCCGTCGCCGCGCTGGTGCCGCGCGCGGAGATCGAGGGCGAGATGGGCGACCCGCACGTCGGCCTGCAGGCCCGGCTGATGAGCCAGGCCCTCCGGAAGACCGCCGGCGCGCTGAGCCACTCAGGAACCACGATGATCTTCATCAACCAGCTGCGCGAGAAGATCGGCGTGGTCTTCGGCTCGCCGGAGACCACGACCGGTGGCCGCGCCCTGAAGTTCTACGCCTCGGTCCGCCTGGACATCCGCCGGATCGAGACCCTCAAGGACGGCACCGAGCCGGTGGGCAACCGCACCCGCGTCAAGGTGGCCAAGAACAAGGTCGCCCCGCCGTTCCGGCAGGCCGAGTTCGACATCCTCTACGGCCGGGGCATCAGCCGCGAGGGCGAGCTGATCGACCTGGGCGTCCAGTACGGCCTGGTCCACAAGTCCGGCGCCTGGTACACGTACGAGGGCGACCGGCTCGGCCAGGGCAAGGAGAACGCCCGCACCTTCCTGAAGGACAACCCCGACCTCGCGGAGGAGATCGAGAAGAAGACCAGGGAGGGACTGGGCATCGGGACGAAGCCGCAGGCCCCGAAGCCGGAGGCCCCGGCGGCGGAGCCCCGGGCGGCGGAGCCCCGGCTGGCGGACGGGGCGAACCGGGCGGCGGACGGGGCGCACCGGGCGGCCGCACCCGGCACCGTGCCGCTCGACCCGGCCGCCACCGGCCCGCACCCCACCGGAACGGCCTCGCCGGCCCCGGGCGGCCCGGCCCCCCGCGTCCTCCTCGACGGCACCCCGGCCGGGCCGTGAAGACCGGCCGGCCGCTCCCTCACCCCGGCGCGGGGCGAACGCCGGCGGACCGGCGCGGCACCGTGTTCCCCGGCTCCGCCGCGCCCCGGGACGGGACGCCGGCCCCGGGCGGAGCCGCGGCGGACCGGCCCACCGCGGCGGAGCCGGCACACCGGCCGGTCGCGGCCCCCGCCGACGGCGAGGACCGGGTCACCGACGCGGCGCTGCGCCCCAAGGACCTGGACGGGTTCATCGGCCAGGTACGGGTCCGCGAGCAGCTCGACCTCGTCCTCAGGGCCGCGCGGCAGCGGAGCGCCACCGCCGACCACGTGCTGCTCTCCGGTGCCCCGGGGCTCGGCAAGACCACCCTGGCGATGATCATCGCCGCCGAGATGGGAGTCCCGCTGCGCGTCACCTCCGGCCCCGCCATCCAGCACCCCGGTGACCTGGCGGCGGTCCTGACCTCGCTCACCGGGGGCGAGGTCCTCTTCCTCGACGAGATCCACCGCATGTCCCGGCCCGCCGAGGAGATGCTCTACCTGGCGATGGAGGACTTCCGCGTCGACATCGTCGCCGGCACCGGCCTCGACGCGACCGCCATGTCCCTCGACCTGCCGCCGTTCACCCTCGTCGGCGCCACCGTCCGGGCCGGTCTGCTGCTCCCGCCGCTGCGCGACCGCTTCGGCTTCACCGCCCACATGGAGTTCTACGACCCGGCCGAACTGGAACGCGTCGTCCAGCGCTCCGCCCGGCTGCTGGAGGTGGAGGTCGAGCCCGCGGGCGCCGCCGAGATCGCCGGCCGCTCCCGCGGCACCCCCCGCATCGCCAACCGGCTGCTGCGCCGGGTCCGGGACTACGCCCAGGTCACCGCCGACGGCGTGGTCACCCGCGAGATCGCGTCCGCGGCCCTGGGGGTCTACGAGGTCGACCGCCGCGGTCTGGACCGCCTGGACCGGGCCGTGCTGCACGCCCTGCTGAAGCTGTTCGGCGGCGGCCCCGTCGGTCTGGCCACCCTCGCGGTCGCCGTGGGGGAGGACCGGGAGACGGTGGAGGAGGTCGCCGAACCCTTCCTGGTACGCGAGGGACTGCTGGCCCGGACGCCCCGGGGACGGGTCGCCACGCCCGCCGCCTGGACCCACTTCGGGCTCGCGCCGCCGCCCGGGCCGTCCTGGGCCCCGTCCCCGCGACCCCACCGGAACGGCGGTCCCGGTCCGGAGGGCCCGCCGGCGGGCCGCGGCCCGGACCGCCCGGCACCGGCGGCCCGAACCGGTCCCCCGTCACATCGGTGACCACCCACCGGGCAGACGCACCCGATCGGCCGGCCGACCGGCCGAAGGGACACGCTCCGGGCGGGAACCCGGCCGTGCGCGAGGACTTCGCCGACCGGCCTGCTTCCGGACCCGGCCCAGACCCGGCGGTCGCCCGGACGTCTCCGGAGCGGTCTCGGCGGGCTTCTTCCGCCGGGACGAAGCCGCCGTCGGTGCCGGCGGTGCGGGGAGGAATCCGCAGCCCTACGGCAAGCGTCCCGTCACGGGGTGGAAGAGCCGCTCGTCCTGGCCTGCCAGCTTCCGCCGTCCACCTGGTACACCGTCAGGCGGCGGCTGACGGCGTCACCGGCCCCGTCGAAGGCGACGGGGCCGGTGACGCCGTCGAAGGCCAGGTGCCCGACGGCCTGCGGCAGTTTCGCGCGGAGGTCGTCGGCAAGGGTGCCGCCGTCCGGCTTCGCGACGGCCTTCACCGCCTCGATGAGGGCCCAGGTCGCGTCGTAGGCGTAGGGGCCGTACCAGCCGGGCGGCTGCGCGTAGCCCGCCTTCTCGTACCGGGCGAGGAAGTCGCGTCCCGCCGCCGACTCCGTGGCCGGTGCGCCGATCTGGGTGGCGAGGTCGCCGTCGACCTGGGGGTTCCCGGTGAGGTACGCCTGGTCGAAGATGCCGTCGCCGCCCATGAGGGGGACGGTCACGCCCGCCTGCCCGAGCTGCTGGGACAGCGGTGCCGCGGTGTCGTAGTAGCCGCCGAAGTAGACGGCTTCGGCTCCCGAGGACCGTACCCTGAGGGCGAGGCCCGCGAAGTCGCGTTCCGCGGGATCGACCCGCTCGGTGCCGACGACGGTCCCCCCGAGCTTCTTCCATTCGGCGGTGAGGCCGGAGGCGACGGCGGTCCCGTGGGGGCTCGCGTCGTCGACCACGTAGAGCTTGGTCTTCCCGGTGCCGTGCAGGTACCGGGCCGCGAACGGCCCCTGGTCGGCATCCGTTCCGATCGTCCGGAAGTACGTGGAGTGCGGACGGGCGCGGGTGCCCGTGGCCCAGTCGGGGCCCAGGGTCAGGGCGGGGTCGGTGTTGCCCGGCGACACGTTGACCACGCCCGCGCGGGAGAGCGCGGGCACCAGGGTGCGGGCGACGGCGGAGTTGAGCGGGCCGACGACGCCGACCAGTTCGTCGTCGGACACGAAGCGGGCGGCGTTGGCCGCGCCCTTGGCGGGGTCGGCCCCGTCGTCCAGGGCCGTGAGCTCGAAGGTCACCCCGGGGACGTGTCCGGTCTCGTTGGCGGTCCGGACCGCGAGTTCGGCGGAGTTCCTGATGCCGGTGCCCATCGAGGAGAAGCCGCCGCTGAGGGGCGCGTCCACCCCGATCCGCACCGTGAGGGAGGAGGCCGCCGACCCGCCGCCGCCCGTCCCGCCGCCCCGCGGGTCGTCGTCGCGGGTGAGGGACCAGGTCAGGAGCGAGCCCGTGGCGAGCACGGCGAGCGCCGTCCCCAGGACCGCGGAGCGCCGGGTGAGGCCCCGGGGTCCCCTGGACGTCCGGCCGCCCCGCTCCGACGGACCCGTCGCGTCGAGTGTGGGCGGCTGCTCGTCCGGGGCCACGACGACCGGCGGCGCGGTCGGCCGGTCGGGCACGCGGCGACGCGCGGGGCCCGCGCCGCCCCCGGAGGGGTCGACGACGGTGGGGGTCGGTACGGACGGTGCCGACGAGGGGTCCCGCTCGGGCACCGGCGGGGCGTCGGACGGTTCCACCGGCGCGTCCGGTGTCGGAGCCGCCTTCGGGCCGGGAGCGGGTTCCGGTCCCGGACCGTCGCCCGGTCCGGCTTCCCGCGCGGGGCCGGGCCCGCGGTCCGGCCCGGTGGTGGAGGGGGCGGAACCCCGTAGGGCCCTGAGCGTCTCGGCCGCCTCCGCTGCGCCCACGCGCTCGGCCGGGTCCTTGGTGAGCAGCGCGTCCAGCAGCGGGGCGAGCGGGCCCGCGTGGACCGGCGGCCGGTGCGGACGGGTGAACACGGCCACGGCGAGGGCGTGGAGTCCCTCCGCCTCGAACGGGGGGCGGCCCTCGACGGCGTGGTACAGGGTGGCCCCCAGCGCCCAGAGGTCGTTGGCGGGGGTGGGGCGCTTGCCGTCGAGCTGCTCCGGCGGCATGTACTGCGGGGTGCCGATGACGATCCCGCTGTGGCTCAGCTTGGTCGTGGCGTCGGCGAGGTGGGCGATGCCGAAGTCGGTCAGGACGACCCGGTCCTTGGCCAGGAGCACGTTGTCCGGCTTGATGTCGCGGTGGACGATCCGCGCCGCGTGCGCCTCGGTCAGCGCGTCCAGCACGGCGGCGCCGATCTCCGCCACCCGCCGTACGGGCAGCCGGCCGTGGCTGCGGATCTCGGCGGCCAGGGACCGGCCGCGGATCAGCTCCATGACGATGACGGGGGCGCCGCGGTGCTCCACGACGTCATGGACGGTGATGACCCCCGGGTGGCTGAGAGTGACCGCTGCGCGTGCCTCGCCGGTGAACCGCCTGAGCAGCGCCTCGCGGTCGGCCTCGGTCATCCCCGGAGGGAAGAGGATTTCCTTGATGGCGACTTCGCGTCCGAAGAGTTGCTGGTCAAAGCCGCGCCAGACCCGGCCCATACCGCCTTGGCCGATACGTTCGACCAGTCGGTAGCGGCCGGCGATGAGTGCGTCGTTCTCCTCGGTCACGCGCACACTCTAGATCCTGATGAGCCGACCGGGTGACGGAAAGACGGCTTGATCACGCCCCCGAGGGCGAAGGGGCGAAGGACCGGCGGGAGCCGGCCCGGGCCCCCGCCCCGAGGCTCCGCCACGCGTACGGCCTCCCCCTCCGTGACCGAGGAGTGGGCCGCCGGAACGGCCCTCCTCGCTTCCCGTGGCGGAGGGACCCCGAAAGGACGGCTCACGCCGAGGCGGACCGCTCCGGGGAGCGGAGCACGAGCAAGGTGATCTCGCTGGGGGCGAAGACCCGGAAGGGCGGGCCCCAGAAGCCGGTGCCGCGGCTGGTGTAGAGGAGGGTGCGAGCACCGTGGCGGCTGAGACCGGCGACGGTGGGCTGGTCGAGGCGGACCAAGTGGTGGAAGGGCCAGATCTGGCCCCCGTGGGTGTGGCCGGAGAGCTGGAGGTCGATTCCGTGGGCCGCCGCCCGGTCGACGAACTTGGGCTGGTGAGCGAGCAGGAGGACGGGCAGGTCGGGATCGGCGCCCCGGAGGGCTCCGGCGAGGTGGGCCCGGTGACCCGCCAGTCCGGAGGACTCGGCGGTGACGTCGTCGACACCTGCGACCACCAGGGTGTCACCGCCGCGTTCGAGCAGCAGGTGCCGGTTGCGCAGCGGCTCCCAGCCGAGCTCGTCCATCAGGTCGACCCAGCCCTGGGCCTCGCTGTAGTACTCGTGGTTTCCGGTCACGTAGACACGGGCCCGGGTCGCCCGCACGGTGCCCAGGGGAGCGGCCTGGGCGCGCCGGCGTTCGGCCGTGCCGTCCGCGATGTCGCCGGTGTGGCAGACCAGATCGGCCTCCAGGCGGTTGACCGTCTCGCAGACCCGGGCCGACCAGCGGGCGCGGTCGAGCGGACCGTAGTGGGTATCCGTGATCAGTACGACCCGGGTGCCGTCCAGTCCGGCTCCCAGACGCGGGAGCGGCACGTCGAGCCGGCGCACGCGCGGCACGCGTCGGGCCTCCGCGTACCCCCAGGCGAGCAGGACGGCGGTGACGCCGAGGACGGCCCAGGTGACGATCCGGGCCCGGTCCTGTCCGTCACCGACACCGGCCCCGACCAGGACGAGCCGCAGCAGGACCCCGAGCAGAACGGACCAGGTGAACAGGATCCAGCCGGCGCCCAGCAGCGTGTCGCCGATGATCGCCGCCCCGTCCTGCTGGCGGCGGCCGTGGCCGCGTGCCATCGCGAGCGGCATTCCGGTCAGACCGAGGGCGAAGAGCGCGGTGCCGGTCAGTGTGACGGGCAGCGGCCAGCGCTGACCGGTGTGCAGGAGGACCCAGCACGGCACGGCCCACAGCAGGAGGGGGGCGATCAAGGGGATGTGGCGCGTCAGGCGCCGCAATCGGCTCCGTGATGCCCCCTGTTCCTCCTGGGCGGCTGATCGGGTGTCGTCGGTCTCTGTCACGCTTCCCCTCCTGAGGCCCTGTCCGGCGGACCGTGCGAGTGGCGGAGCCGGGTGGCGGCGGCACGTTCGTCGTGCCGTCCGTCCGCCGGTGGCTTCGGCATGAACCGCCGCCCGCGCCCCGCTTCCGCTCCGGCCTCGCCTGCCGGAGTTTCTCGGAGAACCCATTGTCCGCCGTGGGGGGAACGGGTCGCCCTCCGGGCCTCGACGGGGCCGCGTGCCGGGGCGGTCCGCTCGACCGACGGGACCGCCGCGCCGCCCTCGCGTACCCGAACCGGACCGGGTTTCGACGGGGTCGTGTCCAGCGCGTACGGCCGGTGGGCGGATGCCGTCGTGGTCGTGCGGACGAAGCGGCCTCCCAGGGCGAGCGGTCGTCCGTTGAGCGGCCGCCCGGTGAGGTGCGCGCCGACCACCTTCAGGTGGAGGGACGGAGTCGTGAGCGGGCGGGCGATCCGGCAGGCGTTCGTCGGTGCGGGCCGGGCCCGCCACGCGTCCGTCCCCATCGAGCGCGGGCCGACAAGGCGTACGCCCCCGCGGGAACCGCGCCTGCCTGCGCCGCCGCGGGCTCCGCCGCACCGTTCCCGACACGGCCGATCAGGCGCGCGACCGAGGGAAGCGCGGCTCCCGTGGCGGCCGGCCGCCGAAGCCCGACATGAGGGGACCGTCCTCGGCGCCGCCATCAACGAGCGGCTCCGAGCGGTGCGTCCGGTCCTGCCGGAATCGGTGAGGCGAAATCAGCTCGCCGCACCAGCGGACCAGATGGCAGGGTGCGGCGCATGACGCCCCAGTATCGGATTCGTGCCGACTACGACGCCCGCACGATCGTGGTCTATCAGGCGTACTCGCCCGCCATCGCCGACGCGGCACTGCGGGCGGGCCGCTTCGTCGCGCCGTTCTCGTTCCACCGGATGACGTGGATCAAGCCGTCGTTCACGTGGCTGATGCACCGCAGCAACTGGGCCCGCAAACCGGGCCAGGAACGTGTTCTCGCCGTGCGGATCACCCGGGAGGGCTGGGAGGAGGCCCTGTCCCGGGCCGTGCTGACGACCGCCGACCCGGAGGCGGTGACCCGGGCAGCCGTACACGTCCAGTGGGACCCGGAGCGCTCGCCGCGCGGAGCGGCACTGAACCACTACAGCATCCAGGTCGGCATCGGCCGCCACCTGATCCGCGCGTTCACCGACGACTGGACCGTCAGCCTCACCGATCTCACCCCCCAGGTCCGCAAGGCCGCGACACTGATGCGGAGCGGGCACGCCGCCAAGGCCCAGCGGCTGCTTCCGGCGGAGCGCGCGTACCCGATACCGCGGGCACTGCGGGACGTCGTTTGCCCGGGTGGCTGACAGGAGACACGCGCGGTGCCCTCCACGGCCCACCACGTCACGAGCACTTCCGAGGACCTCGCCCATCGCTCCGGGCAGGGCCGCGCGCCGCTCTCCGTCCCCATGGACGGTCTGCGGCGCCGCCGTACGCCGGGTCCGGCCTTCCGGAACCTGCTCCGACCCTCGCTGTCAGACCCGTCCCGTAGAACGGAACCCGTCGTAGTCGAGCCGTGAAGCAGGACTCCTTTCCGTACCGACGGGTAGACGACGGCAAGACCGAAGTCCCGGGACGACCTGACGACGCCGTCCTCCGCCGAACCCAGGAGATCGCCCCGCCATGACCACGACCCTCACGCCGCGCCGCGCACCCTCCTTCGGAGACCGGATCGCCGACGCGGTCCTGGACGCCGCGTACGAGACGCAGCGGCTGTACGGACACGGCGCGTTCGGTGTCCCCTGCCCCACCTGCGGAGTGCCGGCCGGGACGCTGTGCCTGGCCCGCCGCAGCGTGCACACCGAGCGGCGCGGGGCGTACCGGCAGGTCCTGGAGGGCCGCACGCTCGTCCCGCTGCTCGTCGCGGCCGGCCGCTGACACACCGTGCGGCACGGGGTGGTGCGGCCCTGACCGGTGGGCACCACGGACGTCGACCACGACGGCTGCCCGGACCGGCGGACCGCCCGACGCCCGCCGTCGTCGTCGGAGCAGGCCCGCCGGCTCCCCCCGGCACGGGCGGGGTACGACGTCCTGCTGCTCGACAAGGCCCCCTCTCCCCGTTTTCCCCGCTTTCCCCGCGAAGGGCCCGTACGGACCCGGTCGCCGGCCGGACCGAAGGTCGCGTCGAGGGCGGCGACCGCACGGGATCCCTCCTGGCGCTCGTCGCGGTGTACCCGCCTTACCGGCATCGGCCGCCCCACCGCCCCGCTGCCGGTTGGCGGTCTCCAGGGGGCTTCCCGGTCCGGTCGATCCGCTCCGCTCCGGGTTTCGACTGCACGGCGTACGGCTTCTCGGCGTCGGGACTCCGACGAGGGCCCTCAGCGGAGAACCCCGAAAGCCGCGCATCCGCCCGCGCTGCGCGGCGGCGGCCCCGACCGGACCGAGCGCGCTGCGGTCGCGACCGCGGGGAAGGATGATGGGGACATGGAAGGGCTACCGTTCATTCCTCCCGCCGGGGTGGACGAAGGCGAGCGCCTCGGCCCGCCTCCGGCCGCCTTCGCCCTGGTCGCCGCGGACGGAGTGCTCGTCGGGTGGAGCCGTGAGGCCCAGGCCCTCCTGGGGTATGCGGCTTCGGAGGTGCTGGGACGCCGGGCGGTGGACCTGATCGCACCCTCGCACGCCGATCGCGGCGGACCGGAGGAACCGGGGCCGGACCGGCGGCTGCGGCTCGGCGGGGCGCGCAGCGCCGTCGTGGACGTGCGTCACCGTAGCGGCGACACCGTGCGTGTGGCGGTGACTCTGCACCCCCTCGCCCCCGTCTCCGACGGGGTCCCTTCCGGTCGGGCGCCCTCCGCCGTCCTCATGGCGGCCGAGGTGGAGGGGCTCCGCTGGTGGGAGACCCGACAGGCGATGCTGCAGGGACTCGTGACCCAGTCGCCGGTGACACTGACCATCTACGGCCCCGGCGCGCGCCTCTTGTGGGCCAACGCGTCCAGTGTGCGGGAACTCGGTGGCGACCTCGCGGCATCGCTCGGCCGCTCCATGACCGAACTCTTTCCCGGTGACGTCCTCACCACCCAGCACCTGGTGCCCCCGGAGGAATTCGTCCAACAGATCCTCGACACGGGTGAGCCGGTCATCGACGTGCGTTTCCGAGGGCGCTCCCCGGCCGACCCGGAACGCGAGCACGTCTGGTCCTCGTCCTATTTCCGGCTGCTGGACGGCCGGGGAGAACCGGTGGGCGTGTGCGAACAGTCCATCGACGTCACCGACCACTACCGTGCGCAGCAGCGCCTCGCACTCCTCGCCGAGGCCGGCGCCAGGATCGGGTCGACGCTCGACCCGTCGGGAACGGCAGCGGAGCTCGCCGAGGTCGCCGTGCCGCGATACGCCGACGCCGTGCTCGTCGACGTGGCGGCGGAAGTGCTCGAAGGGGAGGAACCGAAGCCCGTCACGGCAGGGGACCTCGTACGCGTGGCGGATTCCGACGGGGGGCCTTCCCAGGTGGGCGCGGGGGTCGCGTACGCCGCCGGATCATCGCAGGCCGAGAGCCTGGCCGGGGGCCGGGCGACCACGGACGCCGCGGTCGCGCCGACACGGCTGTACGTCCCGCTGATCGTGCGGGGGACGCCCTTGGGCCTCGTCACCTTCATGAGGGGCGAGGACTCGGAACCCTTCGACGACGGCGATCGGGCCATGGCCGAGGAACTGGCGTCGCGGACCGCCGTATGCATCGACAACGCCCGGCGGTACCGGCGGGAGCACACCGCCGCGTTCGTGCTCCAGCGCAGCCTGCTGCCGCGATCGCTGCCCGAGCTGAGCGCGGTCGAGGCGGCGAGTCGCTACCTGCCCGCCGACAGCCACCTCGGCGCCGGCGGCGACTGGTTCGACGTCATTCCGCTTTCGGGGGCACGCGTCGGACTCGTCGTGGGGGACGTCGTCGGCCACGGGCTGGGGGCCGCCGCCACCATGGGGCGATTGCGCGCGATGGTGCGGACCCTGGCCGAGCTGGACCTCGCGCCCGACGAACTCCTGGCCCGGCTGAACGATCAAGTCGGCAAGGACGCGTCGGAACAGAACGGGAAAAGCGCGGACGGCGGTGGCGCCGTCGGAGCGACGTGCGTCTACGGGATCTACGATCCGGCGTCCCGCACGAGCACCTGGGCGGCGGCGGGACACCTGCCGCCGGCCGTGGTGCGGCCGCACGGCCCCGTCAGCTTCCTTCGTCTGCCGCCGGGGCCTCCGCTGGGCGTGGGACGGCTTCCGTACGAGGGCGCGGAAGTGGAGCTCGCCGAGGGAAGCCTGGTCGTCCTGTTCACCGACGGCCTCGTGGAGGCCCGGGGGAAGGGCGCCGCCGTGGGGCTGGACCGGTTGGCGGCCGTACTCGGCGAGCAGCGAGGATCGTCGCCCGATCGGCTGTGCGCCCAGATCGTCGCGGAGCTGGCATCGGGCCAGGTGCAGGACGACGCGACGCTCCTCGTCGTGCGCACCCGTGCGCTGGGGGCACGTCAGGTGGCGACCTGGGAGCTGCCCCCGGACCCCGCCCTCGTCGCACGCGCACGTGCGACGGCCGCGGAACAGCTCGGGCGGTGGGGACTGGACGACCTGGTCTTCACCACGGAACTGGTGGTCAGCGAACTGGTCACCAACGCGATCCGCCACGCCTCCGGACCGATCGGCCTGCGGTTGATCCGGGACCGTTCCCTCATCTGCGAGGTCTCCGACTCGCAGCACACCTCACCGCACGCCCGTTACGCAGGCAGCGACGAGGAGGGCGGACGCGGACTGTTCATGGTCGCCCAGCTCACCGAGCACTGGGGGACGCGCTACATGCCGACGGGGAAGACGATCTGGGCGGAACAGGCCCTGCCCGTGGCCTGACGGCCGCCCGCGCCGGGGCTTCTGCAGCCCCGCCACCGGTGTACGCGGTCCCCCCCGCGGCACCGCCGGACCGGGCGGACGGCCGGCTCGGGCCCGAGCCGCGGGGGAGCCCATGGCCTCTCCGCGCGCACGGCTCACGAAGTGCGCAGGCGTACGGCCAAGGCGGCGACGTCATCGTCGAGGCTGCCTCTGCTGTGACGGAGGAGGTCGCGGTGCAGGGCCGTGAGCAGGTCACGGGGAGGTGCGGGGGGCTGTCGACGCAGCCACTCCGTCAGCGGGAAGAACTCGCCGTCCCGGGCGCGGGTTTCGGCGATCCCGTCCGTGTAGAGGAGGAGGAGCTCCCCGGGAGCGAAGTCGAAGGCGTCCGCACGGTACTGGTCCCCGAGCAGCTCCGCCAGGCTGAGCAGGGGCGACGGGGCGGACGGTTCGAGGGCGCGCACGTTCTTCGGGCCGTGGACCAAGGGCGGGGGGTGTCCGCAGTTGACGATGGTGATGCGGTCGCTTCCCCGGGGGATCTCGACGAGCAGCGCGGTGGCGAAGCGTTCCATCGGCGCCTCGGGCGGATGGGCGGCGTTGTGCCGGGCGCAGCCGGCGTCCAGCCTGCGGGCGACGTCGGTCAGGGAGGCCGCGTCGTGTGCCGCCTCCCGGAAGGCGTTGACGATCGCCGCGGCCGCCCCCACCGCCGGCAGGCCTTTGCCCCGTACGTCGCCCATGAGCAGCCGTAGCCCGTACGGCGTGTCGACCACCTCGTAGAAGTCCCCGCCGATGCGGGCCTCCGCGGCGGCCGCGAGGTACAGCGATTCGATCTCGACGTTCCGGAAACGGTGCGGCAGGGGCCGCAGCACCACCTGCTGGGCCGCGTCGGCGACGAGCCGGACCTGGAAGAGGGTGCGCTCCCGCTGGAGCCGGACGTGGCTGCCGTACGCTGCGGCCACGGTGACCGCGACGATCCCCGCGGACGTCCACCACGTTCCCAGATCGGGGAAGACGAGGCCGAGGCCGATCATCAGAAGGAGGCAGACGGTCCCGAGCAGGACGGTCGGAAGGACCGGCCACATGGCGGCGGCCAGAGCCGGTGCCGAGGGCAGGAGGCGGCTGAAGGCCATCTCCGGCGGGGTGGCGTAGGCCAAGCAGGCGATCACGACGGTCAGGATCACCGGCGACAGCCGCACAAGCCTGCCGTAGCCGTAGCTTCGACGGAGCCGCGGCCGTCCGGGCTCGATCATGAATCCCAGAGTATCCGCGAGGGGCCTGCTCAGCGACGTGACGAGCGGGCCCCGCGGCCCAGCCCGCCGCTCCGACCGCGTCGAGGAACGCCTCGGCGTAGTCGGAGCCCGCCGTGTGGTACTCGGCCGCGGCGGCGACGCAGACCAGGAACACCGGCGAGACGATTCCGTCGCTGAGGCCGCCCTCGACGTCGAGCACCTCCCGGAGGCGCGCCGGGACGCGTTCGTCCCGCACGAGGGCCGCGGCGGGCGCCAGGTCGAGGGGGACGACGACCGTCGCCAGGGTCGCGAGCACCCATCCGGGCCGGTCGGGGAAGAAGACGAGCGCGGACGGGAAGGCGGCGCCCAGGGTCAGCGGCAGCGCGCCGCCCAGGAGACGGGCGACGACGCTCCTCTCCCGTCGGATGCCTCCCGCCGGAACCTCGGTCGCGTCGGCGAAGAGCAGCAGGGCGAGGACGACCTCCACGGCGCGTTCGAAGCCGGCCAGGTCGCCGAAGTCGAACACGAGCGGCGGGTCCGGGCCGCTGGTGAGGGCGATGCCCGCGACCATCATGGCGATCGGTGCGGTGATGCTCCACAGCGCGAGCCTGCGCGAGAGGACGCACCAGGTGAACAGAACGCCCGCGATGACGGTGACGGCAAGCAGGACATCCGTGCTTTCGGGGAGGCTCGGTCGGGGAGGGTTCGTTCCGGCGTCGCAGCGTAAGGCCCGGGTGGTGCCGTGCCGCGGCAGCACGCCGACGGCGTCCCTCCCGGGCGCGGCCCGCCCGGGAACCGGCGGTGCCCGCCCGGGAGCCCGTCACACGGACGGTTCCGTCTCCCGTCCGCGTCCGGGGAGGGCGCCGGTGCCGAACGCGCGGCGGTAGGCGGCGGGCGAGACGCCGAAGGCCGCGCGCATGTGCGCGCGCAGGGAGTTGCCGGAGCCGAGGCCCGCGCGGTGGGCGACGAGGTCGATCGGGAGATCGGTCGTCTCCAGAAGTTGTCTGGCCAGCTCCAGACGTTGTGCCGTGAGCCATTGCACCGGAGTCACCCCGACCTCGTCGCGGAACCGCCGGGTGAAGGACCGCAGGCTCATCCGGGCGTGCTCGGCGAGCCGGGCCAGGGTGAGGGGCTCGGCGAGGTGTTCCAGGGCCCAGGCGCGGGTGGCGGTGGTGCTGGCCAGGGTCGGCTCCGGCACGGGCCGGTCGATGAACTGGGCCTGCCCTCCGTCCCGCCAGGGAGGCACCACGCACATGCGGGCCGCGCGGTTGGCGGCCGAGGCGCCGTGGTCGCGCCGGATCATGTGCAGGCACAGGTCGACCCCCGCGGCCACGCCCGCGGAGGTCAGCACGTCGCCGTCGTCGACGAAGAGCACGTCCTCGTCCACCTTGACCCGGGGATAGACCCGGCGGAACTCCGGGGCCAGGTTCCAGTGCGTGGTCGCCGGCCGGCCGTCGAGGAGCCCGGCGGCGGCGAGCACGTACGACCCGGTGCAGATCGACACGAGTCGGGTGCCGGGCCGGATGCCGTCGATGGCCGCGGCGACCTCGGGCGGCAGCGGGCCGCCACGGCCGAGCTCGGGCATGGCGTGAGTGGGCGGGAGGACCACGGTGTCGGCGGCGGCGAGAGCCTCGGGCCCGGCCGAGGGCTGGACGGTGAACCCGGCGTCGCTGGGCACCGGGGCGCCGTCGGCCGTGCAGATCGTGACCTCGTACAGGGGGCGGCCGTCGGCGTCCTCGGCGCTGCCGAAGACCCGGGAGGGTATCCCGAGCTCGAACGGAGGCACCCCGGGCAGCGCGAGGACGGCGACCCGGTGCGGGGGCGGTTGCGTCGCTCCGTGAGCGGCCCCCGAGGCCGGTTCTCCTGTCTTCCTCATGGCCAGATCCTGTCACATGCTGGCCAAACGGCCAACACCGTGCGGGACCGCGATACCGGATCGTGGACGCGTCGCCGCCGGAACGGTCCGGGGCGTACCGATCGAGACGGAAACGAGGCGGACAGCATGCGTGCGGTGGTCGTGGAGCGGTGGGGCGGACCCGAGAACCTGGTCGAGCGCGAGACGGAGCGCCCCGAGCCCGGTCTGGGCGAAGTCCTGGTGCGGGTCCACGCGGCCGGAGTGAACCCCGTGGACTGGAAGACCCGGGCCGGCGGGGCCCTCATCGAGTGGGGCCCCGTTCCGGCCGTCGGGTGGGACGTCTCCGGCACGGTGGAGGCCGTCGGCCCCGGCGTGGGGATCTTCCGTCCCGGCGACGAGGTCTTCGGCATGCCGCGCTTCCCCCGGCAGGCCGGCGGATACGCCGAGTACGTGGTGGCCCCGGCGCGGCACCTCGCCCCCAAGCCCGCCTCCCTGACCCACGTCGAGGCCGCGGCGCTCCCGCTGGCGGCGCTCACCGCCTGGCAGGCCCTCGTCGACGCGGCGGACGTCCGCCCCGGCGAGCGGGTGCTGGTGCACGCGGCGGCCGGCGGGGTCGGGCACCTCGCCGTGCAGATCGCCAAGGCCCGCGGGGCCCACGTCATCGGCACGGCGAGCGCGGGCAAGCACGACCTGGTGCGCGAGCTGGGGGCGGACGAGGTGATCGACTACCGCGTGACACGCTTCGAGGACGTCGTCTCCGACGTGGACGTCGTCCTGGACGGCATCGGCGGAGAGACGGCGGAACGCTCCCTGAAGGTGCTCCGGGCCGGGGGCAGGCTGATCACCCTGCCGGGCCCGGACGACGTCCCCGCCGCGCCGGACGGCGTACGGGCGGCCTGGGTCCTGGTGGAGCCCGACCACCTCGGCCTGCGCGAGATCGCCGCCCTGGTGGAGCAGGGGCTGCTGCGGCCGGTGGTCGACCTCGTCGTGCCGCTCGCCGAGGCGTCGAAGGCCCACGCGATCGGCGAACGGGGCCGCACCACGGGCAAGATCGTCCTCTCGGTCGTCTGAGCCACGGGACGCGGCCGGTCGCTCCGAACCGGCCGCGTCCCCGCGCCCGGGCACGGGGACGCCGTGCGGAACGACCGACGGCGCCTTCCCGTGGGGCGACCTGCCCGGACCGTCCGGGCGGGGCCGAACCGCCAGGGCGTGCGGGCGGGGCGGCCGGCCTCCGCACGGGCCCGGCGGATCCGTGCGGCGGTGAGCCGGCGGAACGCGGCCCGGACCCCGGGCTTTCTCCCGCGCCCACCGCCTTGCCGGTGCCCGTACGGCCCCGCTGCACCGCACCGGGGCGCCCGGGCGGAAATCCGGTCCGCGCCCGGCCCGGGCGCGAGGGCCACACGCCCGGATCGGCCCCATGGCGTGGTGGGGCCGATCCGGGCGGTGACGCGTCCGGCATCGCTTCGGCCCGGCGATCTTCTTGCCGGTGGCCGGACTCGAGGTGCTAACGGACCTGGTGAGGACGGCGGTGGTCTGCTGCCGCGGTGGCCCGGCCCGTACCCGGGCTCGGAGTTCCGCGGCCCGGGCCGCGTGGTCGGGGAGTCCGGTGTCCTGCCGGAGCCGGTACGGCGAGGCGCGATGTCGGCCTCATCGGCGCCCGGGCCGTCGGCGCGGGAGTGCTCGGCCCGGGCCACGGCGGCGTGGGCCGGGGGTTGCCTCGCCCCGCGCCTGGTCTGTGCCGCACCGGATACCGGCGGCGAGTCCTCCGTACCGCGGCCGGCAAGGGAATCGTCAGCTCAGCAGCGCTCGGAGCTTGCGCCTGTCGGGCTTCCCCACGGGGGTGCGGGGGATGTCGGCCAGCAGGTGGACCGCGGTCGGTGCGTACTGGTCGCCTTTGCGGGCGGTGACGAAGGCGTGGATCTCGTCGTGGGTGATGTCGTGGTCCCGGGCGGGCACCACGGCGGCGTGCACGTGCTCGGTCGCGTCCTGGTCGGACACGCTGAAGACGGCGCACTGGGCGACGGCCGGATGGGTCAGGAGCACCGCTTCGACCTCGCTCGGATAGATGCCCCCGCCCGCCACCTTGATCATGTCGTTGCACCGGTCGACGAGGAAGAGGTAACCGCTCTCGTCGAGGTATCCGACGTCGCCGGTCCGGACCCATCCGTCCCGCATGACCTCGGCGGTGAGCTCCGGCTGCTTCCAGTAGCCGGACATCATCCCCGGGGAGCGGGCGAGGATCTCTCCCTGCGTTCCCACGGGCACGGGTTCGCCGCGCTCGTCGCGCACGGTGATGTCGACGCCGGCCATGGGCCGGCCGACGGTGATCTGACCGTGGCGCCCGACCACCGTGTGCTCCTCGGGGCCCACCTCGGTGAGCCCGAGGGTCTCGCTCTGTCCGTACCAGCTGTGGAGCACGGGCCCGAAGACCTCTTCCGCGTGCCGCAGTCTCGCCGGTGCGGCCGGGCTGCCCCCGTAGGTGATCCGCTCGATGCGGGACACGTCGGTCGCGGGGAGTGCGGGATGGTCGAGCAACTGGTGGAGAAGGGGAGGCAGGAGCCACGTGTGGGTGATGCGCTCGCGCTCGATCGCGGAAAGGACGGCGCCGGGCTCGAACGCGTGCTGCAGCACCACCGATCCGCCCTGGAGCAGCGTCAGGTCGGCGCAGAGCCCGGCGACATGGGAGAGGGGAGTGCAGGCGAGGAAGCGGGGCGGGTCGCCCGCGTCGACACGGAGGTTCTCCAGGCAGCTGCGGTACTGCCTGTGCGTCACCTGGATGGCCTTCGGAACGCCCGTGGTACCGCTTGTGTGGCGGATGCACCAGTCGTCGTCAGGGCCGGCCCTCGTGGGGAGGGGCGCTGGAGCCTGACGGGTGCTTTCGGCGATGAGGTCGGCGAGGTCCCGGCCGCGTGGCCCCGGACCGAGCGTTGCCACGGCCGATGCGGGCACGAGGGGCAGGAGCCGCTCCATGTCCGCGTGGCGGACCGGGTCCACGAGCAGCAGTCGGGGTTCGACACTGTGGACGATGTGCGCGAGGGAGTCGGGCGGCAGCATTTCGTAGAGGTAGACCAGACGTGCGCCGGCCAGGGTGGCGGCGTGGCGTGCGGCCAGCGCTTCCGCGCTGTTGCCGGTGAGGAGCGCGACGGTCGTGCCCGGACCGATACCGCGTGCGGCCAGGGAACGGGCCAGCCGGATGGTCGTGTCCCGGAGTTCGGCCGCGGAGACGGGCGTGTGGTCCGGGGTGATCACCACGGGTCGGTCGGGATGTCCGCCCAGCACGTCGAGGAGCGTTTCGGCGTAGCTGACGAAGCGGCCGCCGTCGGGTGATGCCGTGTCCCAGGTCGCGGACATGTACTGCTCCCGTGTGTCGGTGAAGCGGTCATGGCTCCGGCGGGGGCCGGACGCCGCACGCTGGCAACGAATCGGGACGGCGTCCGTGGCGGTTCGTGCCGCTGCCACATGCGCCCAGGCCGTGACTCGATCGTGTGGTGGTGGGCAACGGACAAGATCCATCAAGTGGGTGACTCGTTGATCGCGGTAAGCGTTTCCCGTCCTTGGAGCTTTCCCGTATGTCTGTTGACCAGGTGCATCGTTTCGCCTTCTCCGGCTTCGGCTACCAGTGCCGAGTGGTGGAGAACCCGGCGCCCCGCACGGAACCGATCGTCGTGATCGGCGGCGCCTTCCAGAACATGTACTCCTACCGCCGCCTCGAACGGCCTTGGGCCGAAGCGGCCACCCTGGTCAACGTCGACCTCCCCGGCTCGGGCGGGGCCGACGCGCTGCCGGCCTCCTACGGATTCGACTTCCTCACCGATGTCCTGACGGACCTGCTGGAACGCCTCGGCCTCGGCAGGGTGAACCTGTACGCGGTCTCCTACGGTGTGCCCGTCGTCTACCGTCTGGCCCAGGAACACCCGCGCCACGTCGCCCGTCTCGCCCTCACGGGAGCCGCTCCGATCTATCCCCCCGAGGAGCTCGCGAGCCTCGAAGCGATGGCCGGAGCGCTGGAGTCCGGCGACGCCGACGGCTACGCCCGCCGCAGCGTCGACGCGCTCATGGCCCCCGCCGACCGGCCGGTACGCAACCGGGCCGCCGTCACCCGGCTCCTCGCCCGCGACATGGCAGCCGTCCAGGGGAACGGATTCCAACGGCATCACGCATCGACCCGCCGGGTCATCGACTGGCAAGGCCTGCCCGCCGGCGGCCTCAACGGCATTCCCACCCTGTGCTTCACCGGCGAACACGACACGCTCACCCGCCCCGACCTCGGCCGCGAGGTCGCGGCCGGCATCGAGGACAGCGTCTTCACCCTCGTCCGCGAAACGGACCACCTTTCCGCCCTGGAGCGGCCTCGAGAGGTCTCGGAACTCCTGCTGCGCTTCTTCACCGACCAGCCGCTCGACACCCTGGACTTCCTCACCCCCCTCGAACGCTCCTCCCGCGCCCTGCGCGACGTCGCGGTGGGCGCGGCGCCCGGCGGTCACTGACCCCGGCCGGAGCAGTTTCCGTCGCCGGGCGGGTGGCTGCCACCGCCGAGCACGAGCTCCTCGGCCCCGCCGGGGTCAGCGGAGCGAGCGGAACTCCGGCGAGCGCCCCCACGGCGTCGGGTACGTGGGGGAAGGCACAGGTGTCGACTCCGGACAGTTCGTCGAACTGCTGACCTCGACGCTCTTCCGCCGGGCGGTGCTGCGCCTGGCGGTCCCGCCGCTGTCGCGGCGAAGGGGGCGTGGCAGGTCTCCGTCCGTTCGGAGACCCATGTGTGACCGACGTCCGGCGGTTCCGTCCCTAGAAGGCGTAGCGCACCCGCAGCCACGGCGTCCGTTCCGTGATCATGCCGGTCAGCGCCTCGACGGCCTCCTGTTTGACCGGGGTGCGATAGCGGACGTTCAGGGCGCCGTTCTGCGACCTCTTGGGCTGTTGGAGGCCCGGTTGCCACAGGACGTCCTCGGCGCGCGGGTGCCAGCCGAGGTTGACCCCGTGCAGGTCCTCGTTGTGGGTGAGCATGATGATCTCCGCCGCGGCCTGTTCCTTCACCCGCCGCGGGAGCACGTCGTCCATCATCCGCAGCAGCTCGCCCCAGGCGTTCCGCCAGCCGGGCCGGACGACCACCGGCGACAGGTTGAAGTGCACTTCGTACCCGGCGTCCAGGAAGTCGCCGGCGGCCTCCAGGCGGGCGGGGACGGGGCTGGTGCGGATGTCGAGGAGCCGGGAGTCGTCCGGCGGCATGAGGGAGAAACGGATCCGGGTACGCCCGCGGGGGTCGAGCCGCAGCAGGTCGGGGTTGACGAACTTGGTCGCGAAGGACGCCTTGGCGGTGGGCCAGCGGCGGAAGGCGTGGACGAGGTCGGCGGTGTTGTCGCTGATCAGGTCGTCGACCGCGCAGTCGCCGTTCTCGCCGACGTCGTACACCCACGCCCGTGCGTCGCACTGGTTGGGCTCCTTCTTCGGTCCGGTCGTGGCGATGTGCCGGCCGATCGCGGCCAGGACCCGTTCGACGTTGGTGAAGACGGTGACGGGGTTGGCGAAACCCTTGCGGCGCGGCACGTAGCAGTACGCGCAGGCCATGGCGCAGCCGTTGGACAGCCCGGGGGCGATCCAGTCGGCGGAGCGGCCGTTGGGGCGGACGGTGAGGGAGGAACGCTCGCCGAGGACGAGCGTCTCCCGCTTCACCCGCACCCAGTGCTCGACGTTCCCTTCGTTGCCGTGCAGGTGCGGGATGCGCCAGTGCGAGCCGGTCTCGACGAGCCGGGCGTCGGGGAAACGCGCGATGATCTGCCGCCCCCGCCAGGACGTCGCGGCGCCCGGTTCCGCGTGGATCTCCGCCACCCGCAGCAGCCGCGCCGCCTCGGGCCCGTCCCGGAACGCCCGCCCCTCGCGCGTCCCGGCCGGCGCGGACGCGGCGACGAGCTCCGCCACCTCGAACAGCCCTTCGGTCTCCCCGTCCGTCTCCTGAGGCCGCCCCATACCCGCTCCGCCGCCGATTCCGATCCCGGTTCCGATGCCTTTGCCCCAGTCTACGAGTCCCGCCCGTCATCCCTTCCGGTCGGACGCCGGCCACACGTACGGGAGATCGTCCGGCACGTCGGGGAAACGGTCCCGGTAGTGCGCCGGGTCCTTGCGCACCAGCGCCGAACGGTGACTGCGGTGGAACGCCGGGTTCCCCAGCCACGGCGGCAGCTCGCCCGCCCGTGCGAGCTCGGCCTGCTCGCGCACCCTGCCCGGGGGCCGCCAGGCACGGTAGTCGTCCAGCAGGGTCACCGCGCAGGTGTCGGCCCGCCCCTGCCCGGTCCACACGGCGCAGACGTCCAGCCCGTACCGCACCAGCGCCTCCTCGTACCCGGCCCACATCCGCACCGCCGGGTGCCGCCGCCACCCGTACGTCGGCACGGTCAGCCCCCGGAACACCTGCAGCGCCTCGACGCGCTGCTTCCCCAGTCGCTTCGGGTCCAGCACGGCGGTGGAGGCGGAGAAGCTCTCGTACGGAAGGAAGGTCTGCATGTGTATCTGCTCCCCGCCCCCGGCCCCGCCCTCTCGGCTCGATGAGCGGAAACACCGCATATGCCCTAATTTGTGGATGGATTTCCATCCAGGAAAGGAGTCAACCCATGGCGGACAAGGCCAAGGGCAAGATGGAGCAGGCCAAGGGCAAGGCCAAGGAGGCCGTCGGCAAGGCGACCGGCAACGAACGGATGCGGGCCGAGGGCAAGACCGACCAGGCCAAGGGCAAGGCGCGAGAAGCCGCGGGCAAGACGGAGGAGCGGGCCAAGGGCGTCAAGGACTCCCTCCGGGGCCGTCAGAACCCCTGAACCTCCTCCGACGGCCGCACCCGGCCCGCTCGCCCCTCCAACGGGGCGTGCGGGCCGCCGCATGTCCGCGAACGGCTGACAGGGCCCACGGCCGCACGGGGAGGACGACGGCACTCGCGCACTCGCAGGGCTCCCGGCGGGGACGGGGCCGGCCGCAGAGGCCGGACCGCGCGGAAGGTGGTCCGAGGGAGACCGGACAGCGGCTCTCCGGTGTCTGCGAGGCCGTCGGAGTCCGTTCGGGCGGCGGCCCGGCCAGGGGAGCGCGGCACGGTCTGCTTCAAAGCCTGCCGGGCAACCGCTGCGCGCCGCTGGGCAGCAGCGTCCGGGCGACGCCCGGAGGAACGGAGGGCGCCCGCCCCGCACCCGTACCGCTCGGCACGCGGTACGCGGCGGGCGCCGGCTCGCTCAGGACGCCGGGGCGACGGCCTCGGGGCCGCCGCCGGGGCTGGGTTCCGTATCGCCGTCGGGGTCGTGGTGCGGTGGTTCGGACAGCTGCTCGCGCATGTACCCCCACACCACCGCGATGAGGGCTGCGACGGGCACGGCGAGGAGGCTGCCGACGATGCCGGCCAGGCTGCCGCCGAGGGTGACGGCCAGCAGGACGACGGCGGCGTGCAGACCGAGTCCGCGGCTCTGGATGATGGGCTGGAAGACGTTGCCCTCCAGCTGCTGCACCACCACGATGACAGCGAGCACGAGCAGGGCGTCGGTCAGGCCGTTGGAGACCAGGGCGATGAGCACGGCGACGAACCCGGCGAACAGTGCGCCGACGATCGGCACGAAGGCGCTGACGAAGGTGAGTACGGCGAGCGGCAGGACGAGGGGGACGCCCAGGACCCACAAACCGATGCCGATGAGGACGGCGTCGAGGAGGCCGACCGCCGCCTGGGAACGGACGAAGGCGCCGAGGGTGTCCCAGCCGCGTTCGGCGATCGTGGTGGCGTCGGTGGCGAGGCGGCCGGGGAGCTGACGGGCGAGCCAGGGCAGGAAGCGCGGCCCGTCCTTGAGGAAGAAGAACATCAGGAAGAGCGCGAGCACGGCCGTGACGACGCCGTTGACGACCGTGCCGACGCCGGTGGCGAGCGTCGTCAGCATGGAGCCGACGCTGTTCTGGAGGCGGTCGGTGGCGGTGTCCAGGGCGCTGGTGATCTGGTCGTCGCCGATGTTCAGCGGCGGACCCGCGGTCCATTCGCGCAGGCGCTGGATGCCCTCGACGACCCCGTCGGTCAACTCGCCTGACTGCGAAACGACCGGTACGGCGATGAGCGTGATGGCGCCGGCGGTGACGGCGAGGAAGAGGACGGTGACCACTGCGGCGGCGAGCGCCGGCGGCCAGCCGCGGCGGCGCAGGAAGCGGGCGGAGGGCCAGGTCAGCGTAGTGATCAGCAGACCGACGACGAGCGGCCACACGATCGGCCACATCCGGCCGAGCAGCCAGATCATCACCGCGGTGCCCAAGAGGACCAGCAGCAGCTCCGCCGATATGCGGGCCGAGGCGCGCAGCGCGACACGGGTTCTCGCAGGACTGAGAGAGGCAGACATGCCGATCACCCTAGAGCCGCCCGGGCGGCCCCCTGCGCCCGCGCCCCGATCCTTCACACCGGGACGACGGGCGCCGGGGGATTCGGCGCGGCCCCGGCCCCTCACGAGGACGTGACGGGTCGCGCTGAGGAGCCGAGGGGCGGGCCCGGCCGGTGTGCGCCACCGACATCGCCGCATGGTCCCGAGAGCACGTCCAGCGCCTGGCCGACACCGCCACCCACTACGGCCCGGAACTCGGCGGCCCGCCCGACGACTCCTCCCACGGCCTGTTCTCGACGCTCAGGGAGAAGGCGTCGGAGTCGGCGGGCGACCGACCCGAGCCCGGGCTGCTGCTCCTTCGTGACCTGCGCGAAGCGCGTCCGGCCGCTGAGCACAACTCCTTGCACCGGGAAATGCTCGCCCAAGTCGCACAGGCCCTGAAGGACCCCCGGCTCCTCGCGCCCACCTCCTCCTGCCACCCCCAGACCCTGCGTCAGACGCGCTGGACCAACACCATGATCAAAAAGCCGTCGCCCAGGTACTCACAAGCCTCCGAGGCCACGGAGAGGAGGATCCCGTAGGCGCCGGGACATCTTCGCGCAGCCGAAAGGCACCGGAAGCACGGCGGTCGACCCCGCTGTGCGGCGAGGACGCGGACAAGGGGGGGAGACCCCCAGCGGTGCCCGGCCCGCGGCCGGGGCGGGCGTCCCGGGCCCGCCTCGGAAGCTCGCGCCGCCGGGAAGGCCGCGGTGCCGGTCGAGGCGAGCGCCCCGCGCGATCACCGCGGCTCCGACGCCCGGACGCTCGATGTAGTCGCGGCCCGTTCCCGCAGAGGGCGAGCGAGAGGCGTCTGCCGGGCAAAAGCCCAGTTCAGACGCCTCTTCGCGGGCCCCTAGAAGAACCCGAGCTTCTTCGGCGAGTAGCTCTGGAGGATGTTCTTCGTCTGCTGGTAGTGGTCCAGCATCATCTTGTGGGTCTCGCGGCCGACGCCCGACTGCTTGTAGCCGCCGAAGGCGGCGTGGGCCGGGTAGGCGTGGTAGCAGTTGGTCCAGACGCGGCCCGCCTGGATGGCGCGGCCGGCGCGGTAGGCGGTGTTCGTGTCGCGGGTCCAGACGCCGGCGCCCAGGCCGTACAGGGTGTCGTTCGCCGTCCGGACCGCGTCGTCGAAGTCCGTGAAGGAGGTCACCGCCACGACCGGGCCGAAGATCTCCTCCTGGAAGATCCGCATGCGGTTGTCGCCCTCGAAGACGGTCGGCTGGATGTAGTAGCCGCCCTCCAGGTCGCCGCCGTGGCCCACCTGCTGACCGCCCGTCAGGATCTTCGCGCCCTCCTGCTGGCCGATCTCCAGGTAGGAGAGGATCTTCTTCAGCTGCTCCGCCGACGCCTGGGCGCCGATCATGGTCGTCGGGTCCAGCGGGTGGCCCGCGACGATCGCCTCGGTGCGGGCGACCGCCGCCTCCATGAACTCGCCGTAGCAGCCGCGCTGGACGAGTGCCCGCGAGGGACAGGTGCAGACCTCGCCCTGGTTGAGGGCGAACATCGTGAAGCCCTCCAGCGCCTTGTCGCGGAAGTCGTCGTCCGCCGCCCACACGTCGTCGAAGAAGATGTTCGGCGACTTCCCGCCCAGCTCCAGCGTCACGGGCTTCAGGTTGGCGGCGGCGTACTCCATGATCAGGCGGCCGGTCGACGTCTCGCCGGTGAAGGCGATCTTCGCCACCCGCGGCGAGGAGGCGAGCGGCTTGCCGGCCTCCTCGCCGAAGCCGTTGACGACGTTCAGCACGCCCGGCGGCAGCAGGTCGGCGACCAGGCTCAGCCAGTAGTGCACCGACGCGGGGGTCTGCTCGGCCGGCTTCAGCACGACCGCGTTCCCCGCCGCCAGCGCCGGGGCGAGCTTCCACACCGCCATCAGGATGGGGAAGTTCCACGGGATGATCTGCGCCACGACCCCCAGCGGCTCGTGGAAGTGGTACGCCACCGTGTCCTCGTCGATCTGGCTGAGCGCCCCCTCCTGCGCCCGCAGCGCCCCCGCGAAGTAGCGGAAGTGGTCGATGGCGAGGGGGATGTCGGCGGCGAGGGTCTCCCGGACCGGCTTGCCGTTGTCCCAGGTCTCCGCGACCGCGAGCGCCTCCAGGTTCGCCTCCATCCGGTCGGCGATCCGCAGCAGCACCCCCGACCGCTCGGCCGGCGCCGTGCGCCCCCAGGCCGGGGCGGCCGCGTGCGCCGCGTCCAGGGCGCGCTCGACGTCCTCGGCCGTGCCCCGGGCGATCTCGGTGAACGGCTTGCCGTCGACCGGGCTCGGATTCTCGAAGTACCGGCCGCCGGCCGGGGCGACGTACTCGCCGCCGATCCAGTGGTCGTAGCGCGGCGCGAACGCCATGAGCGCGCCTTCGGTACCCGGTGCGGCGTAACGGGTCATGGGCGGACCTCCCTGCGGGTCGGACGGGATCCGGACCCCGCGGGCCATTGGAAGGCGGGCACGCGCGGCGGGCCGGACGGTGCGCGCCGTCGTCACGACCGGCGCTCTCTCACCGCCGAGTGTGCGGAAACGGACGTTGCAACCCCGTTGCGCCGTCGGACAGTTCCGCCTCCAGGCGGTCGAGCCTGGCCCGTACGGGCGCCAGCTGCGCCGCCGGCACCGCCGCGCACAGCGCCCGCCACACCTCCACGTCCTCCTCGCCCCACGCGCTGTGCGCCCAGTCCGCGAGCAGCAGCGGATCCGCCCGCGCCACCAGCGCCGCCCGCACCCGGTCCGCCAGCCGCTCCCGCAGGCGTACGACCCCGGGCGCGGCCGATCCCGGCAGCAGCGGGCCCGCGTAGTCCCCGGCGGCCGCCGCCACCGCCCCCGAGGCCAGGCGCCGGTCCACCGCCGCGAAGTCCGCGTCCACCGGACCGGCGAACCGGTACGGACGGGAGCGCAGCAACCCCGGACCGAGCAGCGCCCGCAGCCGGGACAGCTCCGCGCGCAGCGTCACCGGCGTGACCGACCCGTCCTCGTACAGCAGGGTCAGCAGCTCCTCGCCCGACACCCCCTCCGGACGGTGCGCGAGCACCACGACGATCTCGCTGTGCCGCCGGCTCAGCCGCAGCCGCCGTCCGTCCAGCGCGAGCAGCGCCTCGTCCCGGCCCAGCGCGGTCAGCCGCGGCCGGCCCGGCGCCGGTTCCGGGGCGAGCAGCGCCAGCTGGGCCTCGGCCGCCCGCGCCACCGCCCGCACCAGACCGAGGCTGTGCGGATGGGCGAGCCCCGCACCGCCCGTCAGGTCGACCGCGCCCAACAGCCGCCCGCTGCGCGGATCGTGCAGCGGCGCCGCCGCGCACGTCCAGTCCCGCACCGGCGGACGGAAGTGCTCGGCCGCCACCACCTGCACCGGCCGGCCGACGGCGAGCGCCGTCCCCGGTGCGTTCGTCCCCGCGGCCGCCTCCGCCCAGCCGGCCCCGGCCACGAAGTTCATCCGCCGTGCCTGCCGCAGCGTCGCCGGATCCCCCTCCACCCACAGCAGCCGGCCGCCCGCGTCGCACACCGCGAGCAGATGCCCGCCGTCCCGGGCGTCGGCGCCGAGCAGCTCCCGGATCACCGGCATCGCCGCCACCAGCGGATGCCCCTCCCGGTACGCCGCCAGCTCCTCCTCGTCCAGCTCCATCGGCGCCGCCCCGTCCCGGCTGACCCGCGCCCGCTCGGACCGCCGCCACGACTCCGCCACCAGCGCCCGCACCGCGGGCCGCGCTCCCGGCCGTGACACGGGCCACGGCTCGCGCCGCCCGCCCCTCCGCGTCGTCGCCTCGCTCAACTCGGCCTCCCCATCGAGGTCGTACGGCTCCCAGGCGCACATCGTCGTGTCCCGGCCCGCCGCCGACAAGGACCGCGACCGGGCCGCATATGCCTCCTGTCCGGGAGCGGCCGGCCCGAGGGCGGTCACGTCCACGCGGGCGCAGCGGAACCACCGGGCGAAGGGCGCGATCCCTTCCTGGCACACTTGTGCGGGGGTGGTGGTGATCATGACCGAGCGGGCGACAGCCGGTGACACGGGCCGGGAGCCGGACGAGCACGCGCGGTTCGCCCGCTACCGCCGGGCGTTCGACGCGGTCACGGCGGAGGACGCGCCCGCCCTCGTCACCCGCGTCCTCGCCGACCCCGACCCGGTCCCTGGCCCGGCGAACAGCGCCGTCCGCGCCTACCTCGACCGGCGCGCCGCCGAACTGCTCACGACCCCCGGCTACCCCTCCTGGTGCGCGGAGCTGACCGGCCCCGTGGAAGCGGACGCCTTCTCCGCCCGGCGGCTGCGCGAGTGGACCCTGCTGCGGGCCATGACGCTGGGCGAGCCGTGGGAGGCCGAGGCCCTGCTCGCCGCCACGAACTGGCTCCAGCTCCGCACGGCGGAGACGTGCCCGTCCGCCGGGGCCCTGAGGACTCTGGCGGCCGGCGGCCGCACCCGGCGCATCCGCGTGGCCGCGCGAGCCCGCCTGTCGGCCGAACGCCTTGACCTCGACCGAACCTGAGTTTCTACGGTGACCGCGTACCGCTGACCCGACGAACGGAAGGAGCGGCACGTGGACGCGCACGGAGACGTGAACGTGGAGGGGCGCGTGAACGCGGACGGTGAGGGAGACGTGAACAGGGGTGCGGACGGGGACGGGACGCTCAAGGACTACCCGGAGCGGGAACTCGCCGCGCAGCCCATCGGCGCCTGGAGCGGCATGGCCTTCCGCCTGGTCGTCGGAGCCCTCCGCGAACAGCTGGCGGTGGAAGGCCTCACGCAGCCGCACTGGTGGACCCTCAACCACGTCGCCGGGGCCCCGGGCCGGTGGAACCGAGCGGAACTGGCCGGGCGACTGGCGCGGTGGGACGACGCCGGAACCGACTTCCACGGCGTCTTCGACGACCTCGCCGCCCGCGGCTGGCTGACGGAGGAGGAGGGCACGGGGCGCATGACGCTGACCGCGGCGGGGGAGGAGGGCCGGGCCCGCGCCGGGGAACGCAACCTGCGCGTCCACCGGCGGGTGCACGAGGGCGTCGACGCGGCGGACTTCGCGACCACGATCAACGTCCTGCGCCGCATGGTCGCCAACATGGGGGGCGACGGAAACCTGCCCGAATGACGGGCCGCCGTTCCGGCGCCGGTTTCGGCCGGGAGACGGGGAGCGCCCCGGCCGACACCCTGGAAGCGCGCCTGGCGAGACCCCGGGGGAGGGCGGCGTTCCTTGATCGGATTGGATGTCGTCGACAGCCCGCTCGACGCCGATGCCGAAACCGATGCCGAAACCGGTGCCCGAACCGGTGCCGAAATCGATGTCGACGCCGATGCGGGGACACGTAGCGGTCGGAGGGGTGCTGAACTCGGTGAACAGGCTGGACAAGGTGCTGACGGACAACCACTATCCCGGACGGGGCGTGCTGTGGTGCCGTACCGGCGACGGCGACCTCCTCGGCGCGTACTTCCTCACGGGGCGCAGCCGCGCCTCCCAGGCCCGTACGCTGCACCGCACTCCGGAGGGCACGCTGATCGTCGCCCCCTCCGAGGCGAGCGCGCACGATCACCTGCGCCACTACGTCGCCGCCCGCCAGAGCGGCCACCGGCTGGTCTTCGGCAACGGCGAGCAGGTCGCCGCGGTCGCCGACCGGCTGGACTCCGGGGAGCACCCGGCCCTGGCCCTGGACGGACTGGACTACGAACCGGACCCGCCGATCTTCACCCCCCGCCTGACCGTCGTCGCCGACGGCAGGGGCAGTGGGCCGGCCTGGTTCGGCGCGGCACGGCACAGCGCGGGGGCACGCGCGGACACCAACCGGCTGACCCTGCGGGTCGACGGCCTGGGGCCCGGCGAGGGAGTGCTCATGACGACCTACCGCTCGGACGGACAGGAGATCGCCACCGGCGACCCCTTCGCCGAGGTCCGCGTCGACGCCGGGAACCGCGCCGACCTCCTCACCGAGCTGTGGTCCGTCCTGCCGGCCGGGCTCCGGATCGCCGCCGCGGTCTTCTCGCCCGGCGGCCTCGCCGAGGCCGACATCCGGCAGGCGGCTCCGGCCGAAAGCTGACAGCCGACAGCCGACAGCCGACAGCCGACAGCCGACAGCCGACAGCCGACATCCGGCAGCCGGCACGGGCCGGGGAGGGGGGCCGGTACCGCTCCGGGGAAGGGCGAGGGCTTCCTGCCTCCACCCGCCTGCCTCGAAGGGACGGCCGGCGGGAAACGTCCCCGGCGTCCCGCCCGTGCCCACCCGTCGCCCCGGAGCAGCCCCTCCCTCCCGGGGCGGAGCCTCCCTCCGGGGCGCAGCCTCACCGCTCGCCCCGCCCCGGCGTGCGCGCGGTGTAACCCCTCGCGGGTGAAGCGTGTGATCGACCGGAAACCCGGCCTTCCTACCGTCTCTGACGTGGGAGATTTCCCACGTGGGAGCGTGGGAGCGTGGGTGGAGGGGTGCCAGTGGTGTCGCCGGAGACGGGGGACGGGTCGGTGCGTACGGCCTGTTCGTACTGTGGGGTCGGTTGCGGCATCGTCCTCGACGTCGTGAGGGACCCGGCGACCGGGCGCCGTACGGCCGTCAGGGCGACCGGGGACAAGGCCCACCCCGCGAACGGCGGGCGGCTCTGCACGAAGGGGGCCACGAGCGCGGACATGATGGCCGCCCCGGGGCGGGCGTCGACGGCGCTCGTGCGGGCCGGGCGCGGGGCGGAACCCGTGGCCGCGGACGTCGACGCCGCCGTCGCCGAGGTGGCGCGGCGGCTCCGCGCCATCCTGGACGAGCACGGGCCCGACGCCCTGTCGTTCTACGTCTCCGGGCAGATGTCCCTGGAAGCGCAGTACCTGGCGAACAAGCTGGCCAAGGGGTTCGTGCGGACGAACCAGATCGAGTCCAACTCCCGCCTGTGCATGGCCTCCGCCGGCACCGGCTACAAACTGTCGCTCGGCGCGGACGGGCCGCCCGGCTCGTACGAGGACTTCGACCACGCCGACGTCTTCCTCGTGATCGGCTCCAACATGGCGGACTGCCACCCGATCCTCTTCCTGCGGATGGCGGAGCGGATCAAGGCGGCCGGGGCGAAGCTGATCGTGGTCGACCCCCGGCGCAACGCCACCGCCGACAAGGCCGACCTCTTCCTCCAGATCAAGCCGGGCACGGACCTCGCCCTGCTCAACGGCCTGCTGCACCTCCTCGTCGAGAACGGCCACATCGACGAGGAGTTCCTCGCCGAGCACACCGAGGGCTGGGACGCCATGCCCGCCTTCCTCGCCGCCTACCCGCCCGCGGAGGTAGCCGCGATCACCGGCCTCCCGGAGGCCGGCATCCGGGAGGCCGCCCGCTGGATCGGCGAGGCCGGCGCGTGGATGAGCTGCTGGACGATGGGCCTCAACCAGTCCACCCACGGCACCTGGAACACCAACGCCCTCGTCAACCTGCACCTCGCCACCGGCGCCATCTGCCGCCCCGGCGCCGGCCCCTTCTCGCTCACCGGCCAGCCCAACGCCATGGGCGGCCGGGAGATGGGCTACATGGGGCCCGGCCTCCCCGGGCAGCGATCCGTCCTGGTGGACGCCGACCGCGCCTTCACCGAGGAGCTGTGGGGCGTCCCGGAGGGCTCGCTGCGCACGGACACCGGGCGCGGCACGGTCGAGATGTTCGAAAGGATGGCGGCCGGCGACATCAAGGCGTGCTGGATCATCTGCACCAACCCCGTCGCCTCCGTCGCCAACCGCAAGACCGTCATAGCCGCCCTCGAAGCGGCCGAACTCGTCGTCACCCAGGACGTGTTCGCGGAGACCGAGACCAACGCCTACGCCGACGTCGTCCTGCCCGCCACCCTGTGGGCGGAGTCCGACGGCGTCATGGTCAACTCCGAACGCGACCTCACCCTCGTCAAGGGCGTCGTCGACCCGCCCGGCCAGGCCCTGCCCGACTGGCAGCTCATCGCACGGGTCGCCCGCGCCATGGGGTTCGAGGAGGCGTTCACGTACGCCTCCGCCGAGGAGGTCTTCGACGAGCTCAAGCGGGCGTGGAACCCGCAGACCGGCTGGGACCTGCGCGGCATCTCGTACGAGCGGCTGCGCGCCACCCCCGTGCAGTGGCCCGCCCCCACGGCCGACGGCCCCGACCGCAACCCGGTCCGCTACCTCAACGACGGCACCAGCCAGACCCTCCTGGAGCGCGCGGACGGCAGCCGCCCCCGCCTCGCCTTCCCGACGCCGAGCGGACGGGCCCGCCTCTTCGCCCGGCCGCACCTCCCTGCCGCCGAACTCCCCGACGACGACTACCCGTTCGTCCTCAACACCGGGCGCCTCCAGCACCAGTGGCACACCCTGACCAAGACCGGCAAGGTCGCCAGACTGACGAAGCTGAACCCCGGCCCGTTCGTCGAGGTCCACCCGCAGGACGCGGCCCCCCTCGGCGTCGGCGAGGGCGACCACGTGGAGATCGCGTCGCGTCGGGGCCGCGCCGTCCTGCCCGCCGTGGTGACCGACCGGGTCCTGCCGGGCACCTGCTTCGCCCCCTTCCACTGGAACGACCTCTTCGGCGAGTACCTGAGCGTCAACGCCGTCACCAACGACGCCGTCGACCCGCTCTCCTTCCAGCCCGAGTTCAAGGCGTGCGCGGTGACCCTCGCGAAGACCGTCGCCCCCGTGCCCGCCGGCCGGCCCGCCGAGGAACCCGCCGCGGAGGGACGGGCGGCGCCGAGCGAGGGCATGACGACGGGGGACCCGACCGCGACGGCCGCGCCCGGGGCGTCGTCGTCGCCGGCGGCGGCGCTCGCGGGCCTGTTCGGCGTCACGGACCTCGTCCCGCCCGCGTTCTCCGAACCGGAGCGCCGCTACCTCGCCGGCTTCCTCTCCGGGCTCTCCGCCGCCACCGCCACTGCCGGCGCGCCCTCGTCAGCTCCCGCCGCCTCCGCCCCCATCGCCGGCGGCGGGGTCCCGGTCCTGCCGCCCTCGGCCCCCTTCGCCCCCGACCACGGCCTCTGGGTCGACGGGGTCCTGGCCGGCATGTTCTCCCGCACGGTCGCGCCCGGAACCCCCGCGTCCCTCCCCTCCGCACCCGGGGCCGCGCCGCTCGCCTCCACCCCGCCCGCCCGGGCCACGCCCGCGGACCGCCCCGAGCGGCCGGAGCCTCCCACCCGCCGGCTCCTCGTCCTCTGGGCCTCCCAGACGGGCACCGCCGAGGAGTTCGCCGCGACCGCCGCCGCCCGGCTGTCCGAGGCCGGACGACGGCCGGCGCTGCTCCCCATGGAGGGCGCCGACCTCGCGGGGATCGGCGCGGACACGGACCTGCTGGTGGTGACCAGTACGTTCGGCGACGGCGACGCCCCCGACAACGGGGCGGCCTTCTGGGAGGCGCTGAGCGCGCCCGACGCCCCGCGCCTGGAGGGCCTGCGCTACTCGGTCCTCGCCTTCGGGGACTCCAGCTGCGACGACTTCTGCGGCCACGGGCGCCGGGTGGACGAGCGCCTGGCCGAACTCGGCGCCGGCCGCCTGCTCCCGCGTACCGACTGCGAACCCGACCACGACGAGGCCTCCGCCGCCTGGCTCGCCGCCCTCGTGCCCCTGCTGACCGCGCCCGCCCCGGAGCCCCGCGCGCCCCGTCCCCCGCGCGGCACGGCCGGGTCCCCGGCGGGGCCGGCGGAGCGGAAGTCCTTCTCGAAGGCGTCGCCGTTCCCCACGCTCCTCGTCGGCAACAGGCTGCTGAGTCTGCCCGGTTCCCAGAAGGAGGTGCGACAGTTCGCCTTCGACACGCGGGGCGGCGAACTCGCCTACGAGGCGGGCGACGCCCTCGGGGTGTGGCCGGCCCACAGCACCGAGCTGGTGGCCGAGTGGCTCGCCCTCACCGGACTCGACCCCTCCGAACCCGTCGCCGCGGGCGACAGCGCCACGGGCCCCCTGCCCCTGGCCGAAGCGCTGCGGACCCGCCTCGACATCACGCGCATCACGCCGGACCTGCTCAGGTTCGTCGCCGAGCGCACCGGCAGCCAGGACCTCAAGCGGCTGCTCCGCCCGGGCCACAAGGACGAACTCGCCAAGTGGAGCTGGGGCCTCCAGGCGGCGGACCTCCTGGCCTCCTACCCGGTCCGCGCCTCCGCCGCCGACTGGACGTCGGTCCTCAAACGCCTCCAGCCGCGGCTCTACTCGATCTCCTCCAGCCCCCTCGCCCACCCGAGCGAGGTCCGCCTCACCGTCTCCGTCGTCCGCTACGCCAACGACCGGGGCCGGGACCGCACCGGCGTCTGTTCCGCCTACCTCGCCGACCACGCCGACGACGGCCCCGTCCAGGTCTTCGTCCAGCGCTCCCCGCACTTCCGCCCGCCCGCCGACCCCGCCGCCCCCCTGGTCATGGTCGGTCCGGGGACGGGCGTGGCGCCCTTCGCCGGTTTCCTGGAGGACCGCCTGGTCCGCGGGCACACGGGCCGCAACTGGCTCTTCTTCGGCGAGCAGCGCGAGGCCACCGACTTCTACTACCGCGACGAACTCGCGGCCCACCTGGCGACCGGGCACCTCGACCGCCTGGACACCGCCTTCTCCCGTGACCAGCGCGCCAAGGTCTACGTCCAGGACCGCATGCGCGAGCACGGCGCGGCCCTCTGGTCCTGGCTCCAGGACGGCGCCCACCTCGCCGTCTGCGGCGACGCCGCCCGCATGGCGAAGGACGTCGACCGGGCCCTCCGTGAACTCGTCGCCCGGCACGGCCGGATGAGCGAGGACGAAGCGGCCGTGTACGTGAAGCAGATGGCGGCGGAGAAGCGGTACGTCCGCGACGTCTACTGAACGCGAGGGGCGGGCCCGGTGACCTGGACGCTGTGGCACTCGCGTCGAAGCCACCGGGGGCGGGGTGCGAGAACACGAGCCTTTCGCGTGTCGCGTGTCAGTGGCTGCGGCTGCGGCGCCGGGCCAGCGGCTGGGCCCGGCGCCGCACTGCTGGCGCAGCTTCTCGTTCAGGGCCGAGGGGCCAGGCGGAAGCTCTGCGAAGGGGTGCTGTCGCAGGGCCGCTGGACGAGCTGGACCGAGTCGGTGGCGGCCGTGGTGGCGACGGCCAGGCACTTGCCGCTGTGGCGGGCCACGAAGCGGTGGGTGCCGGCCGGCTCGGCGACAGCCCGCCATTGCTGGTTGGCGCCGCCCGCGTAGGACCAGAGTTGGATCGGCGCGTTGTCAGCGCCGGACACGCCGGTGACGTCGAGGACCTGGTCGGGGTTGTTGCGGTTGGCCAGCCGGACGTACCCGCTGTCGGTGGCGGTCAGGCGGAACTGCTGGGCGGTGGTGGCGTTGCACGTGTACTGCTGGACCACCGTGCCGTTGGCGGTGGCCGCCGCGCGGGCGTCGACGCACAAGCCGTTGGCCTGGGAGGTGAGCGAGTACCAGGGGTCGGTGGCCACGGGGGCGTTGCCGAGCCACTTGAGAGCGTCCACGAGGAGCCGGTTCTGCGTCGCGGAGGCGAAGGTGGACGACGTCCGGGTGTTGGTGGAGTAGTTCATGGCGTTGTGGCCGAAGTTGGCGTACAGCATGCGGTAGTTGCTGTTCGTCCAGACGATCGGGTAGTCGCCGCCGTACCACGACTGGTCGGGGTCGGTGCCGAGGGGGAAGCCGGACGGGTCGACGGAGGCGAGAACCTTGATGGAAGGGTTGTTGCGCAGGTTGTTCGACCAGCTGTACCACTCGCTGACCGCAGAGGTCCACGTCCCCGGCAGGGCGCTCGCCACGGGGTGGCTGGCGTTCTCGGTGCGCAGGATCGCCGTGGTGGGACCCCAGGTGTTGGAGCGGAAGTCGCCGCTGCCCAGGAACTGGTTGTAGTACCAGTGCCATGAGGAGGCGTCGGTGGTGAACGCGGAGACGTGGAACCCGAGCCACGCGCCGCCGTCCCGCATGTACCGCTCGAAGCCGGCGCGCTGGGCCGCGGTCTTGGGGGCGTCGTCGAGGAAGAGGACGACGTCGTAGGCGTCGACGCCGCCGTTGGCGAGGAGGTTCCAGTCGGTGGTGGCCGTGTAGGTGAAGCCGTTCGCCGCCGCGGTGCGCGGGAACCAGTCGTTGGCTTCCTTGACGAAGTCGATGTGGGCGGCGTCCCAGGTGCCGCTGGAGAACGCCAGGACGCGGAAGTCCGGAGCCGCCGGCGCGGCCAGGGCCGAGGTGGCTGTGGATCCGAGCAAGAGCGACATCAGGGCCACAAGCCCGAGGAGGAGTCGATTCACGGGTGGCTCACCAGGTTCGCGACGTTGGTGGAGGAGTTGGACGGCCCGCCGCGGTCGTTGATGACGTGGCGGATCGTGCCGGTGCCGCCGAGGGAGACGGTGACCATGCTGCGGAAGCGGACGTCGGGCCGGTTGGGCGCCTCGATGGCGCGCTCGGCGACCACGCGCGGGTTGACGTTGAAGTAGCAGTAGCTGCCGAGGCCGTACGCCTGGTGGCTGGTGACGGAGTCGGCGACCTTGTAGGCGGCGTAGCCCTGGGTAGAGCCGTTCATCCAGGCGGCCTGGCTGGGCGGGTCGTACGGCATCTCGTTCTGGTAGAAGTACGTCCGCCCGCGGTTGCCGTTCCACACCGTCTGGTACTTCTGGTAGTGCTCGACGAACAGGCCGTACATGGTGACGTCGTCGCCGTTGACGACGAGGCCGGTGTCCGCGGTGTTGACCGTCCAGCCGACGCCGTTGCCGTGGTCGCCGCGCCAGATCCACATGTGGTCGCCGATGACGTGGTCGCTGTTGACGACGACACTGGTGGTGGCCTTGCCGACGCCGGCGCCTCCGACCCGTACGTACACGTCGTGGAGCGACGTGGGATTGGCCGCGTGGGAGGCGCCGGCGCCGGTGGGGCCGACTTCGAGGAGAACGGGCGAGTTGACGGGGCCGGCGTCGAAGAGGACGCCGGCGATCTTCACGCCGTCGACATCCGCGACGGCCATGGCCTTGATGCCGTTGTCCGGGACGAAGGTGGCCAGACCCAAACCGAGAACCACCGTGTCGGGGCGGGTGACCCGGAGGGTCTGGTCGAGGTGGTGGACCCCAGGGGTGACCAGGAGGTTCCTGCCCGCGTCGAGAGCGTCGTTGATCTGGCCGGCAGTCGCTCCGGGCTTGACGACGAAGAAGGTGTCCATGCCGAGCCGTATGCCCGCCGGGGCGCCGGCGGTCCAGCCCGCTCCGGTGGAGTCGGTGCGGAGCGGGGGCACGACCACCTGGTAGGCGCCGGACGCGTCGACCGTGAGGTACGGCTTCTCGCGGGTGACGGGCGAGCGGTCGACCGTGGTGTGCGGCGGGTTGGGGAAACTGGTGGCGGGGACGCCCTGGCTGCCGACGAAGACCATGTTCCAGTTGGAGCCGGTCCAGCTGCCGAGCTGGGAGTTGCGGGTGAGCCACTGCTGCTGGGTGCCGGAGCGGACCTGGCCGTCGACCTTGCTGTCGGCGATGAAACCGCCGCTGGACCAGCCGCCGTCGCTGAGTTCGAGATTGCCCCGGACGTGCATCCGGCGGTAGGCGGACGCCTGCGAGACGGCCCAGCGGTCGGTGCCGCCGGTGGGCGTGACGGAGAGGTTCTCGGCACCGCGCCAGAAGTTCTGGGTGGCGTTCTGCGGCGGGAACCAGTCGGCCTCGACGTGCACGGCGCCGTTGACGTTCACCGAGTCGGGCGAGGTGCCCAGGCCCAGGACCTGCGTGTAGAAGCCGACGTTCACGTCATTGTCGTACGTTCCGGGCTTGAACAGGATCGCATGGCGCTCCTGGCCGAACTGGTTCGTCTCCTGACGCTGGAAGATCGTGTCCAGCCGGCCCTGGATCGCGGCCGAGGACATCGACGGGTCGAGGACGGTCACGTTCGGCCCGAGGTCCACGTCGCCCGGCGCGGTGCTCACCGGGGTCACACGGAAGCGCTGCGCGGCGGTGCCGTTGCAGGTGTACTGGACGAGCTGCACGCCGTCGGCGGTCGAGGCGGCCGGGACGTCGAGGCACTTTCCGCTGTTGCGGTTGACGAACCGGAAGGTCCCGTCCCCCTCGTCCACGGCCCGCCACTGCTGGTTCAGGCCGCCCCCGTAGGTCCACAGCTGGAGGGGGGCGTTGTCGGCGGTGGAGACGTCCGTGACGTCGACGACCTGCGCCGGGTCGTTGCGGTTGCCGATCCGTACGTGGCCGTCCGAGGTCGCGGTCACGGTCCACTGCTGAGCGGTCGTCCCGTTGCAGCCGTACTGCTGCACGGCCGTGCCGTCGGCCGTCGCGGCGGCCCGGGCGTCGAGGCACTTGCCGTTGCCCGCGTTGGCTACGGTGACCGTGCCGGTGGGGATCTCGGCGGCGGCCGCACCCGGAGCGAGGGCCATCAGGAGCGAGCCGAACACCGCGCCGGCGGTCAGGGAGGCGGCGTAGCGGCCGCGCGTACGGGAAGAGCCGGGTACCGCCCGCCGCGCGGCGGCGGTGCGGGGGATCAGGTGCATGGGTCTCCTTCGTGGAGGGCGGCGGGTCAGCCCGTGTAGGCGGCGAGGATCTTCGTGAAGTCCCACGGCTGCTGGGCGATGCCGGAGCAGGTGTCGGCGCCGCCGCCGGTGCAGGGGCGGTCGCGGTTGACGGACCAGAAGGTCAGGCGGGCCAGGTGACGCTGCTGGGCGTAGGCGAGGATGGTGCGGAAGTCGTTCTGGGTGATGGTCTCGCCGACGTCGGTGACGCCGTTCATCGAGGAGATGCCGGTGTGCCGGTACGCCTGGTCGTCGCTGTAGCCGTACGCGTTCTTCACCGCGGTCTTCAGGCCCTCGGCAGCCCGGACCGTCAGGGTGCCCATGTTCTGGCCGTTGCCGCCGAAGTTGAACGGCATGATCGTCCACGAATCGACCGAGAGGCCGGCCGCGGCGGCCCGGTTGATGAGGCTGGTGTCGGGCCCGTTCTGACCGGTCCCGAAGGTGACGTACACCTTGAGGCCGGGGTTGTTCGCCTTCACGGTCCTCAGCGCGTCGACGGTCCGCTGCTGGACGACGGGGCTGTCGTAGGCGGCGGCCTCGATGTCGATGTCGATCGCTTTCAGGCCGTAGGCGTTGATGACCTTCTGGTAGGCGCCTGCCAGTTCGCCGGCACTGGAGCAGGAGCTCTCCAGCTTGTTGCCGCTCCAGCCGCCGAAGGACGGGATGACGTCGCCGCCGGCCGCGCGGACGGTGTTGACCGTCTGCTGGTCGACTCCCCCGGTGAGAGGGCGGTTGCCGTCCCACTGGGGGTTGCAGTAGCCGTTGCTGAGGACGAAAGCGAGGGTGAACCACTTGACTCCGGTGGCGTTCATGACCGTCGTCGGGCTCGGCGGACTGCCCCAGCCGTTGTACAGGTACGGGGCGACCGCCATGTTCCCGCCGGGCACCGGACCGGTGCCGCCGGACGGGGCGGTCCACTTCTGGTTCGCGGCGCCGGTGCAGCTCCAGATCTGCAGCGCCGTCCCGTTGGCGGAGCTGTTGCCGGTGGCGTCCAGGCACTTGTCCGCCTGCGGGTTGACGATGTCGCGGGCGGCGTTGACGCTCCAGCGCTGGGCGGCGGTGCCGTTGCAGTCCCACAGCTGGACGCGTGTGCCGTCGGCGGTGCCGCCGGAGGCCACGTCGAGGCACTTGCCCAGGGCTTTGATCGTTCCGTCGGCGCCGACGTCCCAGGTCTGGGCGGCGGTGCCGTTGCAGTCGTACAGCTGCACGGTCGTGCCGTTGCCGGGGTTGGCGCCGGCGACGTCGACGCACTTGCCGCCGATGCCGGTGATCCGGCCGGAGGCCGCCTCGGCGGGCGTGCCGGCGGAGAGCGTAAGACTGCCGGCGGCGAGGGAGAGTGCGGCCAGGGTCAGCGGCACGCGCCTGGTCGTGCGATGGGAGGGCATGGGGGGTCCTCTCGACTAGCGGACGGGCTCGTCGGTGGGGCATGGATCGCGGAAACAGGCCGGATGGGCGTCGGAGCAGAAGCTCGCCGTCGCGTGACGAGCTCGGTGCTTCCGAGGCCGTGAGCCGAAGGAGGCCGGTGACGCCTCGTGTTCTGAGCCGGGAACCTAAAGGTCTGAACCAGACACGTCAAGACCGTGCGTTCGGTTCTTGAATGCCCAACTCGCCTACAGCGCCTGGAGCTTGCTGTTCCGCCCATTCCGGTGTGAAGCCTTGACGCTGCGTCCGGCGAGCTGTTGACTCGCCACCGGCATCCCGGAACCGGTTCCGGCAACGATGTCAGGCCAGGGAGGCTCACCGGTGCCTGTCACGATCTCCGACGTCGCACGCGCGGCCGGCGTCAGCAAAAGCACGGTGTCCCGCGTCCTCAACACTCGGGGCGAGGTTGACGCCGTCACCGCGACGCGCGTTCGGGAAGTTATGGCCGGGCTCGAGTACGTGCCGCGGTCGGGCGCTGTCCATCTCGCGCGGGGCAGCAGCCAGGTGCTCGGCATGCTCATCCCGTCTCTGACGTGGCCGTGGATGGGGGAAGTGCTTCAGGGCGTCGCCGACGAGGCCGAGGCGGCCGGATACGGTCTGCTGCTGTTCACCTCGGCGGGTGGGGCGAGGTCGATGGCCCACTTCACCACCCAGTTCTCCGCGCGGGCCTTCGACGGCCTGCTGGTGATCGTGCCGGACGGCGGCCTCGGCGCCGTCACCGAGATGCGACGGGGTGGCATGCCGGTGGTCCTCATCGACGACCACGGCCATCACCAGCCCGGACTTCCGTCGGTCGCGACCACCAACCGCGCCGGCGGGGAGTCTGCCGCCGCGCGACTGCACGCCTCCGGCCGCCGGCGTCCGCTGGTCATCACGGGCCCTGCCCGCTTCGGCTGCGTTCGCGAGCGTCTGGAGGGGTTCGCCGACACGCTCCCTCCCGCACTGGTGTGCGAGGGCGAGTTCACCTGGGAGACGGGCCGGACCGCCGTTGAACATGCCCTCGCCCAAGGCCGGCACTTCGACGCGGTGTTCGCGCACAACGACCTGATCGCCGCCGGGGCCATGAGCGCGATACGCGCTGCGGGCCGCACCGTGCCCGACGACGTCGCCGTCGTCGGCTTCGACGATCTGCCCATGGCCCGGCACACCGAACCGCCCCTCACCACCGTCCGGCAGCCGATGAGGGCCATGGGCTCGACCGCCGCGGGGCTGATCCTCGCCCGGCTCCGCGGCGCACCCCTGCCGGACGAACCGCAGGTCCTCCCCACCGAGCTCGTCGTACGCGAATCCGCCTGAGGCGGACGGGGAGGGCCGGTGTTCAGCGTCCGGCCACGGGGAGGGCCGGTGTTCAGCGTCCGGCCACGGGGAGGGCCGGTGTTCAGCGTCCGGCCGGACTCGAGCCCGCCTGACGGGAGAGGCGCGCGCCGGGGGAGAGGAGGAGGGGACGTCTCCGCGTCCGCGCGTGCGAGTCGTGCGGGGCGCGCGGCCCGGTGCGGCGGGGCCTCGTCCTGCGAGGGGCCGAGGCGGCGGGCGATGTGCCAGGGCGGCGACCTGCGGAAACGCCTGGATCCGATCCTCCCGTGCGGATCGGGCGGAACGGTTTCGCTGGGCAGCTGCCGGCGGGCCGCCCCAGCGTTCGCCCACGTCACGACGTACTCGATGCGGGCCCGGACGGTGGCGTGCTTCAGCGGGCCGGAGGGTCAGGACCGGCCGACACGCAGGCCGTGTGCCTGACGGTCGGACGGCAGGTGCCCCGGCGGCACCATCCGCTCCAGTACACGGACGGCATTGACGGCGGGCGCGATGGCCACCCGGGAAACCTCCCGTTCGACTCCGGCCGACAGGGGGTTGTCGTTCTCGTCGATCGCGGTCCTGTGTTCGTGGCCCCGGATCAAGTGCCGGCCGGTCTGGCCGCCCTCGCCCGGTTCGGGGCCGGGGCAGCATCCTGAGCACAGGCCCAGCGCTTCCCCAGGGCGCACGCCGGTCAAGGGGGACAGCACCACGAACGCCGTCGTGCCCGGGCGACGCCTCAGCTCGGCGGCGTCGTCGAAGTCGACCGCCTCGTGCCGGGGCCGTGTCCATGGACCGGGCCTCGGGGTCGGCGACGGGCGAAGGGCGGGCCGTTCGGCCACGGCCGTGTCCAGGCGGTGGGCTCGCTTCAGCACGTCGACCTGACCGCCGGAGGCTCCGGTGACGCCCCTGGTGCAGGTCCGGGGGCGGACGACCCGGCCCTTCTTGGTGGTGGCGGGCAGGGGGCCCGTCTCTGCCCGTGGCCACCCTGAAGGAGCTCGCTGTCGCCGGCCCCGGGGTTCCCGGGGAGGGGCCGGGCGGGACCTGATAACTTCTACAGTAATGTAGAAGAAGGTTCGCCCGGGTCACCCCGCCCCACCCCCATCCGGCCCGGGTGGCCGTCCATATCTGTGAGGGAGTTCTCGATGGCCCTGTGGGACCGCATCAAGGAGTCGGCGTCGACGATGCAGACGCAGCTGACGGCGAAGAAGAACGACCTCAAGTCCGGGGCGTTCCGCGACGCGTCCATGGCGATGTGCGCCCTGGTGGCCGCCGCGGACGGCAGCATCGACCCGTCGGAGCGCCGACGGGTCGCCCAGCTCATCGCGACCAACGAGGTGCTCCAGAACTTCGACGCGCTGGACCTCCAGCGCCGGTTCGACGAGAACCTGAACAAGCTGACGGCCGACTTCGACTTCGGGAAGGTCAGTGTGCTCCAGGAGATCGCGAAGGCGAAGAAGAAGCCGGCCGAGGCGCGTGCCGTGATCCAGATCGGCATCGTCATCGGCGGCGCGGACGGGGACTTCGACAAGGCCGAGCAGGCCGTCGTGCGTGAGGCGTGCTTCACGCTCGACCTGCCGCCGCACGAGTTCGACCTGTGACCGGCAAGGCGGTTGTCGCTTCGTAAGGCGGCGGCGTCGGCCTCGAAGGGCTCCCCGCGAACTGCGCGGCGTGCGGAGCTCGCGGGGGCACTGAATTCACCTGTTGAAAGTCATGGCCTGAAATCCACGGCTTGAAATGAGCGCCGGGAAGGCGTGGCCGCGGGTGTGGCCGCGGAGCCGGCGGAGCCGGGCCGGCAGGCCTATTCGATGCCCAGCTCGGCGCACTTGGCGGCGAGGTCCGCGGTGCAGATGTCGGCGGCGGCGTAGATGCCGTCCTTGACGACCGTGGACTGGATGTTGGTCTTGTCGACGACCACCGGGTCGAGGAGGTTCGACGGCACCCCGTCGGTCATGGTCTGGGCGTGGATCGGGACGCCCATCAGCAGGTCGACCGCGAACTCGGCGGCCTTGGGAGCCAGGTCGAGCGGCGACTTGTAGATGGTGAAGGTCTGGGTGCCGGCGACGATGCGCTGGATGCCCGCGACCTCGGCGTCCTGGCCGCCGACCGGGATGTTCTTGATGCCGGCGTTCTCCAGGGAGGTGATGATGCCGCCCGCCATGCCGTCGTTGGCGGAGTAGACGGCGCCGATCTTGTCCTTGCCGACGGAGGAGACGGCGGCGGTCATCTTCTCGCCCGCGACCTTCGGGTCCCACTCGCCGGAGGCCTCGTAGGCGATCTTGCCGACCCTGTCGTCGAGCGCCATGTGGGCGCCCTTCTTGAAGAGGGCGGCGTTCGGGTCCTTCTCGTCGCCGTTGATCATGACGATCCGGGCGGAGGCGGCCTTGTCGCCGAGGGCGGTCAGCAGGGCCTCGCCCTGGAGCTCGCCGACCTTGTAGTTGTCGTGGCTGACGTAGGCGTCCGCACCCTCGATCGCGCGGTCGTAGGCGACGACCTTGACGCCCTTGCCCTTCGCCTCCTTGACCCAGCCCGCCGACTTGGCGGAGTCGACCGACGCGAGCGCGATGACCCTCACGCCGTCGGCGATCATCTGGTCGAACTGCTGCTTCTGCTTCACCACGTCGGAGACGGCGTTGTTGTACACGACCTCGCAGTCGAGACAGGCGGCCTTGACGGCCTTCTCGAACTGCGGCTTGTCCAGCGACTCGTACCGCGCCGCCTTGTTCTCCGGCAGGAGCAGACCGATCTTGGTCGAGCTTCCCTTGTCCTGGGTGTCGCCACCACCGGCCTGGCCGCACGCGGAGAGCGCGAGGGCCATCGAGACCACGGCCGTGCCTGTGACGACACGACGGGTCGTTGCGTTCATGGGGGGTGCCTCCCTGACGAGGCCGCGACGGTGCGGCCGAGGTGCCACGAAGTCAACTCGGCCCGCACTTTGCCGTCAAGAAGTGAAGAGTTAACGAGATCGCAACGGACCGTTTCATCGATAGATGAAACGGGAGAGGGCAGGTGGGCGAGCAGGTGGGCGAACGGGCGGCGGGCCGCACCGGGCGCGGATCCCGCCGGCGGCGATCAGCCGTCCTCCACCACTCGGAAGGCGAGGCAGACGACCACGGTGTCGTCGTCGACGGGCGTGCCCTCCCCGGCCCAGAAGCGCCGGTGGACATCACGCCAGGCATGAAGGGACGCGTCGCCTTCGCCTTCGGCACGGGCGTGTTCCCAGGTGACCTCGCCGAAGGCCTTCACCTCCACGCCGGTGAACACCAGGGTGGCGACCCGCCGGCCCCCGTTGTCCAGCAGGGCCTGCCGCTCGCCGACGTACTCGAGCCCCTCGGCCTCCCGGGCGTACTCGTCCAGCAGGCCGGTCGTGGCGGTTTTGACGCCGGCCAGGACCAGGGAGTTGAGCTCGTCCCGCACCGCACCCGGGGAGCCCAGCTCCAGTGCGCGCATCCCGTCGACCCGAGGCCACATCGTCCCGTCACCCCGCTCGATAGGGCCCGTCCCCCGACGGGCGACACCCAGGTGATCATATGCGCGGCCCACAGGGAGGCTCGGGTCGGGTGGTCCGCGGCCGCGCTCACCGCCGCCGGGCGTACGCCGCCGCCACCGCGGCCAGGAGCCCTCCGCACGCGACGACGATCGGCCAGGCACTCCCGGTGAGCCCGTACGCACCGGCCCCGCAGAGGGCAGCGATCCCGCAGAGGCCGGCCAGCAGGCCCCGCGCCCCGCCCGTGGGGGAGGGCCGCCCAGCGCCCTCGCGGGACGGCCGCCTCGGGGCGGCGCCGGAGCAGCGCTCCCGCAGCTCCTCGCTCGGCCAGCCGTCCCCGACGCCCGACAGCAGCCGTACCGGGTCCGTGTGCCGCCACCGCAGGAAGTCACGGATCAGGCCGTCCACCCGCCCGCCGGCCGGCAGGGCCCGGCCGGCGTCCAGGCGTTCCAGGTCGGCCAGGGTCTCCTCGAAGAGCAGGCGGACGCCGCCTTCACGGTCGCCGGCCAGCGCCTCGGTCCTCAGCAGCACATAGGGAGCGAACCGGGCGTCCACGAGCGCGACGAACTCCTCGTAGAGAGGCGAGAAGCGCGGGCCGATCCGGTCCAGCAGTCCCTCCCTCCGACCCTCCAGCCGAGCCAGTGCCGTCCGCCGGTCGACCACCAGGTACGGGTAGGTCGCCTCGCCCCATTCGTCGAGCAGCTCCTCGTGCTCGACGCTGCCGGCGTCCTCGGTGTCGGCGATCCTCGCCTCCATAAGGTCGCCGGAGCCGAACATCGCCCACCACAGCAACGGCGGCCAGTTCTTGGCCTCCAGTTCCATCGCCCCGTCGAAGAAGCCGGCCCGTTCGCCGGACGAACCGTCAGGCGTCCGGGGCTCCCGGGAGCTGTTCAGATAGAGGCGCGTACTCATGCGGCGTCCCCGTCCTCACGGGTGCGGGCGCCGGCCGGAGCGGATGACCGTGGCGCGGGAAGGGTACCGGGGGACCGGGCCGGACGGGCGGTGTGTCCGTGGCCGATTCCCCGGACGAGACCCCTTCCGCACCGGGGCCCGCCGGGCCGGTCGCAGCGCGGGATGCCGGAGGAGCGCTGCTCGGCGCCGGAGAGCGGGGAGGGGGAGGGAAGGCCCCGTTCGGCCGCCACCCGCGGCGGAGGGTCCTGGAGGAGGGCGTCGGCCGGCCCGGGGGCGGCCTCCCCCGAGACGCCCGTCCGGACGAGCGCGGCACCGATGAGGGCGGCCGCGTCGCCGGGCAGGCCGCTGTCGCCGAGAACCGGGGGCAGGAGCAGCAGGCGGACGAGCGGAGCGTCCTCGTATCCCTCGATCAGCACGCGCCCAGCCTGTCACCCGGCTCTGACAGACGCCGCGCCGTACTCGCGCCGTACTCGCGGCGCGTGCCGAGAGGGTGCCGAGAGGGTGCCGCGCTGTCGGGGGTCTTCGCTGGTCCCGCCCAGTGGACGCGGCCGCCCGGCGGCACGGCGGCCCGGAAGCCGAAGGGCGCGTCAGGAGTAGGGATCGAGCGCCCAGAAGCGGACCGTGTCGCTGTCGCGGTCGAACCACAGGGCCGTGCGGTGCCCGGCGCCCTCGCGGTCGAGCTCCCGCGACCGGATCCACCGGGGCTGTTCCGGTCCCTCGCCTTCGAGCGGCTTCTCGAACCACGAGGAGAAGTCCTTCGCCGGCCCTTCGGAGGTGAAGGCGTGGGCCGCCGTCAGTTCGGCGAGCCTGCCCGGTGCGAGACGGGCGTAGCCGGAGATCACCAGCTCCGGGGAGGGGAGGTCCCGGTCGTTGTCCCGGCTGCTCACCCACTTCGCGTCGGTGAGCGGGCCCAGTCGCGGGAACGCCCGCTCCAGTGGGGCGGTGTCGGTGTGCCAGCCGTGCCCCGCCCCGTTCTCCGTCCCGTCCGCCGAGGGCCACAGCGCCCACCAGGCGGGCAGGGCCGCCAGCGCGGCGCCGATCCCGATCAGCTTCCGTCGTTCCAATGTGATCCCCTCCTGGCGGTGTGCCGCGTCCGGGTCCGGTCGTGAAGGTTCGGCGGCCCAGCGCCACGCGCAGGGTGATGCCGTGACGGCCGCGCGGGCGGCGTACCTCCCGGGCCGAGAGGGCGGTCACCGAGTGGGGGCCGCCGGGCATGAAGGCGTACAGCGCCTCCGGGGGCGGCTGGTGCACGTCCGGGGCCCGGGAGCACGTGAAGACGCGGACGTACGTGGCGACGGGGGTGTACGGGACCGAGCAGAGCGGTACGGCGAGGCGGCCGGCCGGTCGAGGGCCAGGGCCAGGAACGCCAGGGCCAGGAACGCCGGGACCAGGAACGTCAGGACCGTGGAGATGATCTCGGTGCCGGTGGTCGCGGAGAAGAAGCCCTTCAGGTCCGCACCGCTGACGAGACCGCCCCGGAGCGTCGTGAAGGACGCCCACCCACAGGGCGAGGGGGCCGGGAGCGAGTGCCAGGGCCGTGAGGACCGGCCCGTGCGGGCGCGCCGCGAAGTCACGGCGCCTCTCCCGGGCACTCGCGGCGAGGAAGGCGGTGATGCCGATGACGCTGCCGACCGCCAGGACGGCGCACACGCGGCCCGGTTCGACGAGCTTGCCCAGGACGGCCTCCTCCTTGCCGCCGGTCAGGTGACAGGCCGCCACCAGCCAGATTGCGGCCACCAGGCCGAGCACCGTCCGTACCGGTCGCCTCCCCGCGATGAGTCCGTCCTCCACGCGCTCGGCCCCGCCGGCGCGGGAACTCCCCGCCGTGCCCTGGAAGAAGGCCCTCGGCGCGCCGCCGCGCGATGTGGCCCGGACCTCGGTCGCCCCTCTGGTTCCGCTCACGTGCTCGTTCCCCGTTTGACGTGCCTGCTGGGCGTGTTGCGAATGCTCCCGCGCCCCCCGCGCCCCCCGCGCCCCCGTGCCCTCCCCTCCGTGCCCTCCCCTCCGCGTCCTTCGTGTCCTCGGTGGGGAGGCGAGCAGCCTGTGGATCCTACGGCTGCGGGCGTCCGGGCGACGGAGGGGGCGCGCGCCGGTCCTCGGATCAGGGGCGGTGGAACCGGATCTCGGGGTGGGCCGGGTCCGGGCCGTCGAGCAGGGGCTGGTCCTCACCTCGCAGGTGCTCGTCGAAGAAGGCGGCGACGTACGTGCGGGTGAGGGCGATCGCGCGCTCGGCCGGGAGCGCTCCGCCGGGCACCCCGAAGTGGCCGAGGAGGACGGGCGCGTCGGAGAAGTCGAGGTGCTCGGCACCGTCGACCGTCAGCCAGCGCCGCTCCCCGCCGAGCGCCGCCCACGTGGTGTCCCACGACGTGTCTTCGCCGTTCGGCCGGTGGTACGCGTCGGTGCCCAGCAGCAGGAACGGACGTCCCCCGAGCCGGTCGGAGGGCGGCGCGTCCCAGAACGAGCCGTCCATGTTCACTCCGGCGTCGATGCGCCCGTCGGCGGCCATGGCGGTGATGGCGCTCGCGCCGCCTACCGAGTGGCCCGCCATCCCGATCCGCGTCCGGTCGATCGAGGACGCGAACCGCCAGGCGGCCCGGGGGCCCGTCAGCCGGTCCAGGACGAACCGGGTGTCGGCCGCGCGGGTGCCGGTCACCAGCGCACCCTTGGACCAGCCGCTCTCCTCCATCACGGTGCAGGCGACGCAGGTCAGAGCGGGCCCGCCCGGCACCGACGTACCCGACGACTCGTAGGCGTGGTCGAGCGAAGCGACGACGTAGCCCCGGGAGGCGAGGTCCACGGCGAGGCCGGTGAGGGTGAACCGCGGCATGCCGAACCCGGGCGAGAGCACCACCAGGGGATGCCGCCCCGCCGCGGGGCGCACGTCGACCGCGCTGTGCGTGGGGATCCGGGCCAATTCCCGTACCGACGCGGGGTCGTCGACCTGGATGGCCTCCAGCAGCAGCCGCGCCTCCTCCCGGGTGGAGTACGGGGCGGGGCGGCCCGGCGTGTGCGGGGCGGTCGCGGGCCGGGCCGCGGGGTAGTGCAGGGTGACCATGACCTCCCGGCCGTCGGCCTCGGGCACCCAGGGGTCGGTGCGGGAGCGGTCCACGAGGTGGAGGACGGAACTCCCCACCCCGTACGGCCCGGTGGGCGCCGGCAGCCGCAGGGCGAGCCGGTCGGCCGGCCGGTCCGGGACGGAGGCGGCGGTGGGGGTGGTGGCTGCGGAGGCGGCGGCCGCGGTGGCTGCGGTGGCTGCGGAAAACGGGGCCGGGGACGGGGACGGGGCCGAGGTCGTGGCCGCTGTGGCGGTGGCGGCCGCCGGTAACGCGACCGCGCAGGCGAGGAGGGCGGCGGCTGCCGCCCGGGTCAGCTTGTTCATGCCGACGACGCTACGGTCCCGGTGCCGTGCTCCGCCTCCACCCACGGGCGCAATCGCCACCGGAGCCGTACGACCTGGGTCTTACGCCCGCGTCGGCCGCGCCGTCCTCCTTGTCCGCCTCGCACGCGTCGCCCGCTTCATCTCGACTCCTGTGCTTCGGCGGGCAGTTCGCGGGCGGCCGCGCGCAGCGCCGCGACGACGGCGCCGGTCGTCGGGTCCGCGTGGGCGGTCCGCCGGGTCGCGGCGAACAGGAGGCGCCGGACCGGGTGGTCCGCGAGCGGAGCCGTACGGATGCCGGGCATCGTCGGGTCGATGGCGGTCCGGGGGACGAGCGCGGTGGCGAGGCCGGCGCGCGCGAGGGTGAGCTGGGCGGTGATGTCGGCGGTGACGTACCGGGTGGTGGGGGTGAAGCCGGCCTGCCGGCAGGCCTGGAGGACGGCCTGTCCGCAGTCCGTGGCCGGGGGCGGTACGGCGAGGTCGCGCGCGGCCAGGTCCCGCAGCGCGACCGGCCGGCCGTCACCCCCGCCGGCGGCGGTGACGACGAGCAGCGGGTCGTCGACCAGGGGCGAGACGTCGACGGCGCGGGGCGTGGTGTCCGGCAGGTGGTGGTAGCGCTGTCCCAGCACCACGTCGACGGTGCCGAGGGTGAGTTCCTGGAGCTGTGCCTGGTCGGTGAGGAGACAGGTCAGGGCGAGCCGCGGGTGGCGCGCGCCGAGTGCGGCGAGCGCGGGGGCGACGATCCTGGTCACGGTGGAGGGCAGGGCGGCGAGGGTGGCGGTGGCGCCCACCGTGTCCTTGACCGCCGCGACGGCGCTCTCCGCCTCCTCCACGGCTGCGACGATCCGGTCGGCGTGAGCGAGCAGGACGCGACCGGCCTCCGTCAGCGCGACGGTCCGCCCGTCGGGGCGCAGCAGATCGACTCCCACGTCGTTCCTCAGGGCGGCGAGCTGCTGGGACACGGCACCGGCGGTCAGCCCCAGGGAGTGGGCGGCCGCGGTGAGGGAGCCCCGGGCGGCGACGGTCCGGAGCGTCTGGAGACGGCGTACGTCGAGCATGACTCGATAGATTAGCTAAAGGGTCGTGTCAGGAAAGAGCCCCTTGACCTGTCGAGTCGGGGTGGGCGACCTTCGGGGCATGGAAATTCCCCAGTGCGTCGCCGCGGTCGCCCGGCCCCTCCACGACTTCGGCGACGAGTTCATGTCCGACGGGGCGACGGCCGGGATCGGCCTGCGCGCCGGCTTCTCCCCGGGCCGCGGCTTCTACTGCCGCGGACGCTTCGGAGTGCTCGGCGAGGTGCCGGTCGCGGTCGTCCAGGCGGTGCAGGGCTTCCTCGGCCCCCGGCTGGTGACGACGGGCTGGCTGGAGGGACGGCCCGTGATGCCGGCGGAGGACGCGGCCGCCTGCTACGCGCGGGCCGTCCGTGCGTGGGGACGGGCGCACGTCCCCGCCGACGCCGACGTGGAGCACTTCAACCACCTGGCGCGGCGGCTGATCGACGCCGCCGACGCGGACGCCCTGCCCCTGTTCGCCGCCTGGCGCGCCCAGCCGTGCCCCGATGACGACCCGGCCGGCGCGGCCATGCAGCGCGTCCACGTCCTGCGCGAACACCGCGGCGCCTGCCACCTGGTCGCGGTCCGTGCGAGCGGTCTGAGCGCCCGGACGGCCATGGTCGCCAACCTGGGTGCCGAGCGGGCGGCCCACTACGGCTGGCAGGACCCACACCCCGCGGACCCGGCCCAGATCGCGCGGCGCGAACACGCGGAGCGGCTCACCGACGAGCTGCAGCTGCCCCTCTACGCGGAGCTGACCGGCCGTGAGCGCGCGGACTTCGCACGGCTCGTGGCGGCGATGACCTCCGCCTGACGGCGGCCTGTTCTCCGCCTGACCTCTCCCTGACACATCTCCCTGACCTCTTCCTGACACCCCTCTCCCTGACCTCCGCCCGTCCTTCCCCTGACGGCCGGCCTGTGGCGCGCGTCTGGCACGCTCGGGGCATGAGCCGGATCACTGCGCTGTGGGAGGCCGGCCTGGTGCCGGCGCGCGAAGGGCTGTACCGGGCGGACGGTACGGCGCGGGACGTGGAAGTGGACTCCGCCGGGCTGTCGCGCTTCGCCCTAGGGGACCCGTTCGACCCGGACGCGTCGCTCGCCGGGGATCCGGAAGGCGTCACCGACTACGACATCCACCCGGAATGCGTCGCCGCCCTCCCCGACGGCTCCGGGTACGTGTGCGGGGGCGACGGCCCGCACGGCTCCCAGGGGTTCGTCGCACGGCTGGACGCCGAGCGGCGGCTCGTGTGGGTGGTGCCGATGAGCGACTCCAACCCGTTCGAGAGGGTGGAGGTCCAGGGCACGACCGCCCGCTTCTTCAACAACCTCGGCCACTCGATCGCCGTCGACCTGACGGACCACGACTTCCGGGCCTGACGGGCCCGGGCGCGGGAACCCGTGGGCCCCGGCCGCCCAGGCGGCCGGGGCCCACGGGACGGGCGTCCGGGGTCAGTTGGCGGCGAGGAGGCGCTGCCAGGTGGCGGGGCCGGCGATGCCGTCGGCGGTCAGGCGGTGCTTGCGCTGGAAGGCGCGGACGGCGCCGGCCGTCGCGTTGCCGTATCCGCCGTCCGTGGCGATCCGGGCGCCGTGGCGGCGCAGCTGGGTCTGGAGGGCCTTGACCGCGTCGCCGCGCGAGCCGGAGCGGAGCGTGGGGGCGAGGCGCTGCCAGGTGGCGGGGCCGAGGACCCCGTCGGCGGTGAGGTGGTGCTTGCGCTGGAAGGTCCTCACCGCCCGGACGGTGGCGGGGCCGTACCGCCCGTCGGCACCGATCCGCAGCAGCTGCTGGGCGGTGGTGACGGCGTGCCCGCGCGCGCCGGAGCGGAGCGTGGGCCAGGTCCGGGCGGCCGGGGCGGTCGAGCCGGAGCCGCTGCCCTTGTACGTGATGTCCCAGTGGTTGCTCTCCCGGAGGTACTCGACGCTGCCGGCCGCCCACGTGGCGGAACCGATCTTGCGGGCGTGCCGCGGGACGTGGCGGTTGACGCAGGGGTTCAGGGCGATGTCCACCTTGTAGCCCTTGCCGTGCGTGTACGTGCCCGTGGTCTTGTGCGGCGGGATCTCCGCGGCGCCGGTGATGACGATCGGGCAGCGGCTGGCACGCCGCAGGGCGATGACGCCGTCGACGGTCGTCCTGCGGATGCCCTGGAAGCTGGTGCAGCCGTTCCGGTTCTTGTCCTCGCAGTTCTTGCTGGAGCGCCAGGTGATGCCGGCCGCGCGGAGCTTGGCCTTCGCCTGGGCGGGCGTGTACGTGGCGGAGACGGAGGCCGTGGCGGTGGTCGCGGAGCCGGCGGTGGAGGCCGTGGGCGCCGCGGTGGCGGGTGCGGCCTCGGCGGCGCCGAGGATGACGGCCGCGGCCGTCGCGACGCCGGCCGCGAGGCGGGTCCAGCGGGCAGAGAAGGGGGACGTCGTGGTCATGGCGGGTGCTCCTTGGGTCGTTGCCGGTGAGGAGAGAGAGGGAGAAGGGGAGGGGGAGGGAGAGGGAGAGGGGGAAGGGAGGGGCGGGTCATCCTCGGGACGCCGTCAGCAGCGCCCGCCAGGTCGTGGGGCCCGCCGCCCCGTCCGGCGTCAGCCGGTGGCCGCGCTGGAAGTCCCGTACGGCACGGGCGGTGTCCGGGCCGAAACGGCCGTCCGCCGTCACCCGGTGCCCGCAGGCGGCCAGTTGGTGCTGGACGGCGCGCACCGCCGCGCCGCTGTCCCCGGTGCGTACCGTCCGGACCAGGGCCGTCCAGGTGCGGGGGCCCACCACGCCGTCGGCCCGCAGCCGGTGGCCGCGCTGGAAGTCCCGTACCGCGCGGGTGGTGTCCGGGCCGTAGCGGCCGTCGTCGCGGATCCCCAGCAGGGTCTGGGCGGTGCGCACGTCCGGGCCCCGCTGGCCGGTCCGGACCGTCGGCCAGTCGGCCGGGGGAGCCGGGACCGGAAGCGGAGCCGGCGTCGGGGTGCCGGCCGGCAGGTGGGCCAGGGCGCGGAGCTGGGCGCGGGTGCCCGCGTACACGTCGCGGTCGACGGCCGTCGGGATGCCGGGCACCCGCCCGGTCTCCGTGTGCTGCCAGAACGTCCACCGGGGCGCCGCGCCCGGCACCGGCTGCGGTTCCCCCGCGCCGCTGCCGTACCGGGCCAGCCAGAGCGGGTGGCCGGCGAAGACGCGGCCGTCGCCGTTCATGCACTCCCGTACGAAGGAGGCGCGGGTGTACACGATCGGCGTCACCCGGAACTCGGCCCGGACACGGCGCAGGAACGCCTGGACCTGGTCGGCGCGCAGCGCCGGCGGGCACACCTCCTTGCCGTCGCGCCGGACCTTCTCGACGTCCAGGACCGGTGGCAGCTCGCCCGGCCGCGCACCTGTGTAACCGGCCGCCCGCACGGTGCGGACGAAGTGCTCGGCCTGCGCGACCCCGTCGCGGGGGCCGCGCGGGTCGAAGAAGTGGTACGGAGCGCGGGCCAGAGACGTGGCCGAGACGGCCTTCCAGTCGGCGGCGAACCAGGCGTCCTTGCCGGTGGTGTGCTGCGTGGCCTTGAGGAACGCGAACGACTCCGAGGCGGCGACCTTCCGCCAGTCGATCCGGGCGGTCTCGCCCCCGCCCGGGGCGGCGTGGTTGTAGTGGCTCGTGTCCACGCCGGTGATCCGGTACGAGGACGGCTCGGCGGCCACGGCCGGCCGGGCGGCCGGGACCAGGTGTACGGCGGCGGTCAGGGCGCCCACGAGGGCGAGACCGGCCGCGGTGAGACGGGACGTGCGCATGACGGCTCCTTGTCGTGAGGTGGCGGCGGAAAACGAGGGGAGGGGCGAGCCGCAGGGCCGGTCGCTCCGGCCCGGCCGGGCCGGAGAACCAGGCCCGGCCGGAGAACTGGGATGCGCCGGATGAACGAGCCGCGCCGGAGAGCCGGGCCCCGCCGGAGAGCCCGGATGCGCCGGATGGCCGGGCCCGGCGGGAGCGGCGGCCGGGACGTCAGGCGCCGCGCGGGCTGACGTAGCCGGAGACGGCGTGCGAGCGGGTCCTCGCCGTGCGGGGGTCGATGTTCTTGCGGAGGGCGACCTTGTCCCCGTAGTTGCCGTCGACCGTGTCGACGCGCCCGTCGGCGTGGACGGCGACGACGATCCCCACGTGGCCGCCGGTCCGGGCGGCGGGCGCGCCCCACACGACGATGTCGCCCGGCTTCGGGTGGGTGCGGTGGAAGAGGCCGTTGCGCTGGCCCCACAGTCCGACCTCCCGCGCCACGAGCGTCTTCGGCACGGCCGCCGACGGCACTCCGGCCTTGCGCCAGGTCCAGGAGACGAACGCCGCGCACCAGGCCGTACGCGCGCAGTCCCGCAGGTACGTGCGGCAGCCGGACGGCTCGGCGACGCCGACCTGGCCCCGGGCCGTGGCCACGATCCGCTTCCGCAGCGCGGAGGGGTCGCCGGAGGGCCGCCCGGGCGCCGGGGAGCCGGGAGCGGCGAGCAGCGCCGCCCAGGTGCGCGCTCCCGCGACCCCGTCGGCGGACAGGCCGCGGGCCCGCTGGGCCGCCCGGACCGCCGAGCCGGTGCCCGCGCCGAACACGCTGTCCACCGCGAGCCGGTGGCCCTCCTGGACGAGCTGCCGCTGGAGCGCCTTCACCGCCCGGCCCTCGGCGCCGGGCCGCAGGGTGACGGCGAGGGCGGTCCAGGTGCGCGGGCCGACGACGCCGTCGGCGGTCAGCCGGCGGGACTTCTGGAAGCCCTTCACGGCGCGGGTCGTCGCCGGCCCGAACGTGCCGTCCGCGCCCACCGGGTGGCCGGCCGCGGCCAGCAGGTCCTGCGCGGTGGAGACGTCCACGCCCCGCGACCCCTGCCGGAGCGCCGGCCACGAGGCGGCGACGGTCGTGGCCCGCGCGGCGCCGGGGCCGGCCGTGCCGGCCGTGCCGGCCGTGGCTCGGGAGGCGGAGGCCGTGTCCGCGAAGGAGGGGACGGCCGCCGCGGGGGCGAGCACCGCTCCGGTGAGCGCCGCGGTCACGACGGCGCGGGAGAGAGCGCGGGAGAGGGAACGGGACAGGATCACGGGATGCTCCTCGGCGTCATGGCCCCCCGCTCCCGCGCACCGGGGCACGGAAAGGCACGCCGTGGCACGGCGGTGCGGCCCGTGGGGGCGGGGGAGTGAGGGGGGGCGGTGGCTCTGTCGCCGACCGCTGACCGCAGCTTGCACCCCGGGGCCGGTGATCCTCTACCCTGCGCTCGGGGTCGTCCCATACACCGCTGATCCACGGTCAATACACGGCCCTGACCTGCTGTTTCGTGGCCATGCACGCATAGGGCGACAGAGGGAGGAACCGGTGGGACACCCCGATCAGGTGAATGAGGGCGCCGCGTTGTCCACGCTGTTGCGGCAGTGGTGGCGGAGCGAGCCGGCGGTGCGGAAACAGGACGCGCTCGTCGCCCAGCTCAAGCTCCGCGGCATCGAGATCACGCAGGCGACCCTGTCGCGCTACCTGGACCCGTCGAAGCCGCAGATCGCCCGCGAGGACGTGGTCCGGGCACTCCACGCGATCCTCGGACGCCCGCCGGAGGACCTGCCCGTCGCCCTCGACCTGTGGGAGCGCGCCACGCGCGAACGCGCGGCGCAGCAGCGGCTCCGGGCGACGACCGCCCCGCAGGACCCGGCCCCGGCCCCCGACCCGGCCCCGGCCCCGGCCTTGGCGCCGGTCCCGGAAGCCGGGGCCCCGGTCGGCCGGTCGCGCCGCGCTCCCGCGTACGCCGCGGTGGCCGCGGTCCTCGCTCTCGTCGTGTCCGGTGCGCTGTGGCTCACCGGCCCCTGGGACGGAGGCGGAGGCGGAGGCGGGGACGGGAGCCGGGACCGGGCCCCGGGCGCGGACGAGGGCGCGCACGGGGCCTCCCGGGCCACCGGTGCCGCGGTCCCTCAGGCCGGCTCGCGGCGTCCGACGGCCGGGCTCGCCCCCTGCGAGGGCGAGAAGTGCTTCGGTCTGGAGCCCAACCACACCGTCTGCCGCACGGACGCGGTGACGGCGTTCGTCGACACCGACCCCGTGATCGGCGTCGAGCTCCGCTACAGCGCGAAGTGCGGCGCGGCCTGGACCAAGATCAGCAACACCACGCAGGGGGATGTCGCCCGGATCGGCGACCGGGCGGGGCGCAAGCGCGAGTACACGCAGATCAGCGGGCGTGACGCCCACACGACGATGCTTCCGGCCGCCCGCCCCGAGGACGTGATGGCCTGCGCGGTGCTCGCCGCCCGTTCGGTCTGCGCGACGATCCCGACGGACCCCCGGAGCTGATCCGCGCCTTTCTATCTCCCATCGCCATTGTCATTAGAATGGTCCGATGGAGGACATCGACGCGATCGCGGTGCTGCAGGATCCGGTACGCCGCCGTCTGTACGAGTACGTGGCGGCGCAGGGCCGCGAGGTCGGGCGCAACGAGGCGGCCGAAGCGGCCGGCGTGGCGCGCACGCTCGCCGCGCACCATCTGGACCGGCTGACGGAGGCGGGGCTGCTGGAGAGCGGCAGCCGCCGCCTGACGGGCCGTTCGGGTCCGGGGGCGGGCCGTCCCGCCAAGGTGTACACGCGGGCGCGGGGCGAGCGGTCGGTCTCGCTGCCCGCCCGGGACTACCGCACCGCCGCCGAACTGCTCGCGGAGGCCGCCGAACTGGCCGGGCTGGACGCCGGGCTCCGCGCGGCCGCGCGGAGCCGGGGCGAGGTCCTGCGCGGCTCGGCCGCGCCCTGCGGCGGCATCGAGGAGGCCATGGCGGTGCTGGCGGCCCGGGGCTACGAACCGCACCTCGAAGGGACCGGGGCCACCGGCGGGGCCGGGGAGGGCGAGGCGGAGTCCGGCGGTCCGGAGGGGGCGGGCGCGAGCGTCCTCCGGATGCGCAACTGCCCCTTCCACGCCGTCGCCGAGCGTTTCCCGCCCCTCGTCTGCGGCATGAACCTCGCGCTCCTGGAGGGGCTGCTCGGCACGGACGGGCCCGTCCGTGCCCGCATGGACGCCCGGCCGGGGGAGTGCTGCGTGGTGGTCGAACCTTCTAAAAACAACCTTCATTGACATAGAAAAGGGGCCGTGCTGGGATGAGGTCATGACCTCACCCGTGCCCTCCGCGCCGCCCGCCCACCTCGCCCAGCTCAACGTGGCCACGCTCCGCTTCCCCCTCGACGACCCCCGCATGGCACCGTTCGTCGAGATGCTCGACCCGGTCAACGCGGCCGCCGACGGCACGCCCGGCTTCGTGTGGCGGCTCGTGGGGGAAGGGACGCCCGACGCCACCGGCCTGCGCCCGGCGGGGGAGGACGTCATCGTCAACCTCAGCGTGTGGGAGAACCAGGAGGCCCTGTGGGACTTCACCTACCGCAGCGGGCACCTGGAGGTGATGCGCCGGCGCCGCGACTGGTTCGCGCGGCACGTCGAGGCGCACCTGGTGCTGTGGTGGGTCCCCGCCGGTCACGTCCCGACCGTCGCCGAGTCCCTGGAGCGGCTGGCGGACCTGCGCGCGCACGGGCCGTCGCCGCGCGCCTTCACCTTCACCTCCTCCTACACCGCGGCCGAGGCCGCCCCGCACCTCCAGGCCGCCCCGCACCTCCAGGCCGCGCCGCGCGACTGAACGCGGTTCCGCGGAGGGGCCCCGGGGCCGTGCGAAGCCTTACGGGACGGCGGGCCGCCGGACGAGCCGGTGTCCGGTCCAGGCGCCGAGGTCGGCGTCGGCCGCGTGGTGGAGGCCCGCCTCGTGGGCGGCCTCGGTGATGTCGGGGGCGGGGGTGTGGCCGGGCCGCCGCGGCTTCGGGGTGAGCACCCAGATCACGCCCTCGTCGGACAGCGGCCCGACGGCGGTCTCCAGCTCGCTCGCGAGGTCACCGTCGCCCTCGCGCCACCAGTACAGGACGGCGTCCGCCCGCACCTTGGAGTCCTCGTCCAGCGGTTCGTCGCCCGTGGCGCGCCGGACGTCGTCCCGTATCGCCTGGTCCGTGTCCTCGTCCCAGCCGATCTCCCGTACCGCCTGCCCCGTCCGGAGTGCCATCCGGTCCGCGTACGCCGCCGTCATCCGCTTCGCCTCCTTCGGCCCCGCGCACCACGCGCGGGGCCGAAGGAGGCTACGGGACGGACGCCGCCGTCGGACAGGACGCGCCGCTCGCGGGCCCGAGGTTCTGGCCGTCCGTCAGGCGTGCTGCTCGTCCTCGGGGACGCTGACCAGCCAGCGGGTCTCCTTGCGCGGGCGCAGGTAGAGCGCCCAGTACAGGGTGGCGACCGCCGTGATGCCGCCGGTCCACAGCAGGTACTCGGTGTCCTGCATGGACAGGACGTAGAGGAGGACGACGATGAGCACGACCGGGATCGCCGGCCACAGCGGCATCCGCCAGGCCGCGACCTCGCGGTGTGCGCCGCGCCGGCTGAAGAGGGCCGCCACGGAGACGAGCAGGTACATGCCGGTGACGGAGACGCCGGTGACGCCGTAGAGGGTGTCGAGGTTGACGAAGCAGAGGGCCGCGCCGGGGACGCCCACGACCAGGGTGGCCACCCACGGGGAGCCGAAGCGGCCGAGGCGGGACAGGGCGTTGTTGACCGGCTCGGGCCACGCCTTGTCCCGGGCGGAGGCGAACAGCACGCGGGAGTTCTGGATGACCATCACGATGCCGGCGTTGATGATCGCGAGCGCTACGCAGAGGCTGATGAAGGTGCCGACGGCGGAGTTGGACCAGGCGGTGATCATGCCGCTGAGGTCGCCGCCGGTCAGCGCCGTCAGGTCGTCGGCGCCGAGGGTGATGGCGATGACGGGCACGAGGATGACGGCGGTCGAGATGGCGAGGGTGGCGAGCACCGTGCGGGCGACGCTCCGACGCGGGTTCTCCAGCTCCTCGGAGAGGTAGACGGCCGTCGAGAAGCCCTGGGTGATGAAGAGCGCGATGGCGAGGCCGGAGACGACGAGCGCGGCGGTCACCAGCGAATGGGCGCCGTCCTCGCCCGCCACCTGGCCGTGGAGCAGGGCGCCGGCGCCGCGCTGCGAGTGGGTGAAGCCGAGGACCGCGACGACACCGGCCGCGATGACCTCCAGGACGAGGAAGACGCCGGTGATCCAGGCGTTGGCCCGCAGGTCGAGCAGACCGGCGAGGGTCGCGAGGAGCATGACGCCCGCACCGGCGAGCGGGGCCGGGACGTGCACGAGCGGCGCCAGGTAGTCGGCGGTGCCCATGGCGATCACCGGCGGCACGATCATCACCACGAGCAGCGACAGGACGAAGACCAGCCAGCCGGCGAGCCGCCCGGCCAGCGTGGAGACCATCGCGTACTCGCCGCCCGCGCTGGGGATGAGGGTGCCGAGCTCGGAGTAGACGAAGGCCACGCCGACGCAGAGCAGCGAGCCGATCGCGATGGTGAGGGCGGTGAAGGTGCCGACGCTGCCGAAGAGGTCGGGGACGACCACGAAGAGCGTCGAGGCCGGGGTGACGCACGAGAGCGTCAGGAGGGTGCCGCCGACGACACCGATGGAACGCTTGAGTTTCTGCGGCACGGGGCCGGTCTGGGGTGCCAGGGCGTGTGGTGCGCTGAGGGTGTCGGTCATCAGGCGGTTCCGATCGATGCGTGCGGTCTTCGCGAGGGGGAGCGGTATCGCCTCCGAGGCGGCCGGTGAAGTGGGGGGTGTGATGTCCGTGGCTCCCGGGCTGAATGGAAGCCCTCGCGAACCCGCAGGTCAATGGCCTGATGGCTGCGGAATCCGTCGTCCAGGACCGGGCCGGCGGGGCTGCCGGGCGTCAACGGCGCGATAACGGGGCGTGAACGGCGCGTACGGGAACCGCAGGCCGTCCCCGAGGAGTTTTACCGCGCTTTACCTGCGGCCCGACCCGCCACGGCGACGGCCGGGGCGGGGAGGCGCTCCGTAGAGGTGCGAGGCCGGTGTCCGTCCGGCCGAAGCGGCGCGCGGCGGCGTCACGGCCGATGGCCTCGGGGGACGACCGCGACTTTCGACGAAGCCGTCCGCGCCCGTTTGCGAGCCGCTGACATTCGTGTCGCCTCCGCCCGCGCGGAGGCGGTGCGGAGGCGACACGGAGGGGACGTAAGGAGACACCGCTACTGCTGCTCCTCCACCACCGCGTAACCAGGAACCGACGGCCAGCGCACCGTCAGCACCACCGAGTCCTCCTCCGCCACCCACGAGTGGTCGACGCCCCGGCCCCAGACCACGTAGTCCCCCTGCTTCTCCAGGAGCACGCTGCGCCCGGGCAGTTCCACACGGAAGCGGCCGCTGACGAGCACGAGCAGGGCCGTGCGCACCTCGCCCCGCGCCCACCGCGCGCGTTCCTCACCCCGTGGATGCACGCCCCACTTGACCTCCACGTCCTCGCTGCGCAGGGGACTTCCGGCCTCCTTGAAATGCCCGAGGAGCCATCCCCCGTCGAGCGCGGCGTCCTCGCCCGCGTTCCCCACGTACACGCTGCTGTTCACGGCACGCGACGCTAGCAGCGCGCCGTGCGCGCACCCCCGGCCGGGATGCGGCGGCCGCGAACCCGGGGGCACGGGCGACGACTTCCGCATGGAGGAGACCGAGTGGGCACCGACCTGTTGGCCACGGAGATCAGCCACGGCTTCGACCACCTGGACGTGGACGGCGACTGGCAGCTCACCGAGTGGGACCACGTGCTGTGCGGCCGGCGGGCGGCCGCCCCGCCCGGTCACGCCGAGGGCTCGGAGGGCCAGCGGAAGATCGTCGACGCCTATCCGGACACCTGGCGGAACCTGCACCTCCCGCACCTGCCCGAGGGCGTCGACGGGTCCGGGGCCGGGGGTTCGGAAATCCGAACCCCCGGCCCGGGGGCGGACACCATCGACCGCCCGGACCCCTCCCGCCGACGATGGACGCATGATCGATACGGCAGGGGAACCAGGGACGGAGACCGCCGCGCGGGCGGAGGAACTGCTCCGGGTGTACGGGCGGGGGGCCGCCGCGGTGCGGGCGCTGAACGGGGTGTCGGTCGCGTTCGCGCCCGGGACCTTCACGGCGGTGATGGGGCCTTCGGGCTCCGGGAAGACGACCCTGCTGCACTGCCTCGCGGGGATGGACAGACCGACCGGCGGCTCCGTGTGGTGGGGCGGCACCGAGGTGTCCCGGCTGCCCGAGCGGCGGCTGGCGCGACTGCGCCGCAGCCGGGTCGGGTTCGTGTTCCAGGCGTTCAACCTGATGCCGGCGATGACCGTCGCGCAGAACGTCGAACTCCCCGGCCGGCTGGCCGGCGAACGGCCCGAACGGGCACGGGTGCTCGACGCGCTCGCCAGGGTGGGGCTCGCCGGGCGCGAACGGCACCGGCCGGGGCAGCTGTCGGGCGGACAGCAGCAGCGGGTGGCGATCGCCCGGGCGCTGGTCTCCCGCCCCCGGGTGCTCTTCGCCGACGAACCGACCGGCGCGCTCGACCGGGCCACCGGCCACGAGGTCCTCGCCCTGCTGCGCGCGGGGGTGGACCGGGAGGGTCAGACCTGCGTGATGGTGACCCACGATCCGGTCGCCGCCGGGTACGCGGACCGGGTGCTGCTGCTCGCCGACGGCGTGCTCGTCGACGAACTCGACCGGCCCACCGCCGCGCGGGTGGGCGAGCGCCTGAGCCGGCTGGGCGGGTGAGCACCGTGATCGCACTCGCCCTCGGGCAGTTGCGGCGCCGCCCCGCCGCCTTCGCCGGACTGGCCGTCGCCCTCTTCCTCGCCCTCGCCACCGTGACGACGTTCGGCCTGCTGTTCGCCACCGAGGCCACCGCCGGGCCGGACGCCGGGGAGCCGGTCGACGGACCCGGACCGATGGTGATCGCGGGCGCGTTCGGCGAGATCGCCGTCCTGGTCGCGTTCTTCGTCGTGGTGAACGCGCTGGGCTTCGCCCTCCGGCAGCAGCACCGCGAACTGGCCCTGCTGCGCACCGTCGCGGCGACGCCCCGGCAGGCCCGGCGCCTGGTCCGCGCCGAGGTCGTGGCGACGACGCTGCTGGTCGCCGCGCCGGGCTGGGCCGCCGGTGCCGCGGGGGCCCGCCGGTTCCTCGCGGAGCTCCAGGAGCGGGGCATGGCAGCGCCGGGCCTGCGCGTGCCGGACACCGTCCTGCCGATGCTGGTCGCGCTGGTCGCGCTGGTCGCCGTCCTCGCCGTCGGCCTGGCCGCCGCTGCCGTCGCCGCCCGGCGGATCTCCCGGATCGCGCCCGCGGCCGCCCTCACCGCGAGCTCGACCGAGCACGACCGCACGGGCGCACCGCGGCTGCTCGCCGGAGCCGTCGTGCTGGTCGCCGGCGGCCTGCTCCTGCGGCTGGCCGCCACGCGGCCGCCCGGGCGGGCGGACCAGGCGGGACAGGCCGCGCTGCTCGGCTCGCTCGTGCTGCTGGCCGCGGTGGCCCTCCTGGGACCGCTCGCGGCCCGGGCCCTCGCCGCCGTCTCCGGCGCGCCGGCACGGGCGCTGGCACCCCGCGCCGGGTGGCTGGCCGACGCCAACCTGCGCGGCTACGCCCGGCGCCTGTCGTCCGCCGTGGTGCCCGTGGCGCTCCTCGTGGGACTGTCGGGCACCATGTCGATCATGACGAGTACCGCCGGGCACGCCCCGGGCGCGGCAGCGAGCGGCGTCACCTCGGCCACGGACGTCTGGCTGCGCCAGAGCGAACTGGCCCTGCTGGTCTGCTTCGCGTCCGTCTCCACGGTCAACACCCTGGTGGCCCTCACCGCCGGCCGGCGCCGAGAGTTCGCCCTGCTGCGGCTGGTCGGCGCGACCGGGGCCCAGCTGCTGCGCATGCTCACGGTGGAGGCGGTGCTGACCGCCGTGGTGGGCGTCCTGCTCGGCGCCGTGGTCGCGGGCGCCACGTCGTCGGCGTACAGCGCGGCGGTGACCGGCTCCGCGGTGCCGGTCGTCCCGCCGGCCGCCTGCGGCTGGATCGTGGCGGGTGCCACGGCGGTGACGGTCCCGGTCATCCTCGTCACGGGCCTGCGGGCGGTACGCGGCCCGGCGGCGGAACTGGCGGGCGGCAGCGGTGACTGAGCACGGCGGCGGGGGAGGACCGGCCGACGAGGACCGGGGCGCGTCCCGCGAGGGCACCACCGGCGCGGAGACGCCGCGGAGGCGGGCGCGGCCCGCGTCGGAGCGGTGGTGGCGGCCCGTCTCGGAGTGGTGGCGGCGGTCCGCGTCCGGGCGGTCGCGAGCCGCGTCCGGTGCGGAGACGGCGTCGAGGTGGGCGCGGCCCGCGTCGGAGTGGTGGCGGCGGTCCGCGTCCGGGCGGTCGCGAGCCGCGTCCGGGCGGTCGCGGCCGGGGGCTGTTTCCGGACATCGGGGGTGGTTCTCCGTCCGGGGCGGCGAGTGGGTGTTCGCCGTGGCCGGGCTGCCTTTCGCGCTGGTCGGCGGCGGCTACGCGATCGCCGTCCTGTACGCGGGAGTGCTGCTCTCGCTCACCGTGCTCGGACTGCCCTTCGTCGCCGCCGCCCTGCTCGGGGCGCGTGGCCTCGGCGCCCCGCACCGGTGGCTGCTCGGCCGGCTGCTCGGCACGCACGTCGAGGCGCCGGCCGGACTGCCCCGCCCCGAGGGCGTGCTCGCCCGGGGCCGCGTCGTCCTCGCCGATCCGGTCGCCTGGCGCGCCCTGCTCTACCTGCTGCTGCGGCTGCCGCTCGGCCTCCTGGGCTTCGCCGCCGCCGTGGGGCTGCCCCTCGCCTGCGGCTGGCTGACCGGCTTCCCGCTCTGGGCCCGGCTCCTGGAGGGGCCGCGCCCCGTCGGCTGGGCGGACCTCGTCTCCGTACCGCTCGGCGTGCTGATCCTGACCGCGCTGCCCGCGACGATCAGGACGCTCGGCGGGGCGAACCGCCGGCTCGGCGTGCTGCTGCTCGGCCCCGCCCCCGCGCAACGGCGGGTCAGGGAGCTGGAGACGGCCCGCGCCGGCCTGCTCGCGGAGAACGCCGACCGGCTCCACCGCCTGGAGCGCGACCTGCACGACGGAACCCAGGCCCGGCTGGTCGCCCTGGCCATCACCCTCTCCCTGACGGACGACGCGCTCGCGCCCGCCGCCGGCCCGGACCTGGCACGGTCGCGCGCCCTGGTGGAGCGGGCCAGGAACCAGACCGACGTCACCCTCGCCGAACTGCGCGGGCTCACCCGGGGGATCAGGCCGGTGGCCCTGGACGGCGGCCTCGCCCAGGCGCTGCCGGGCCTCACCGCCACCTCCCCGGTGCCGGTCGCCGTCCGCCTCGACCTGCGGGAGGACGTGGACCCGGCGGTCGAGCGGGCCGTCTACTTCTGCGCCGCCGAACTGCTCACCAACGTCGCCAAGCACAGCGGCGCACGCTCCGCCGAGCTCCTGGCGAGCGCCTCCGGCGGGCGCGTCCGCCTGGTCGTGCGCGACGACGGACGGGGCGGTGCGGCGCCCGGCACCGACACCGACACCGGCACCGTCGGCGGTACGGCTACCGGCACCCGTACCGGGAGCGGTCTGAGCGGTCTCGCCGGGCGCCTGGCGGCGGTGGACGGCGTCCTGACGGTCGACAGCCCGCCCGGCGGCCCCACCACGGTCACCGCCGAGCTGCCGGCCCGGCTGTGAGGGCGGCTCAGGCGCCGCCCTCCGCCAGGAACGCCAGGACCGCCTTCACCCGCCGGTTGTCGGTGTCCGTCGCCCGCAGGCCGAACTTCGCGAAGACGGCGGCGACGTGCTTCTCCACCGCCCGCTCCGACACCGCCAGCGACGCCGCGACGGCACGGTTGGAGCGGCCCTGCGCCATCAGCTCCAGCACCTCGCGCTCGCGCGGGGTCAGCGAGTCCACCGGACCGCGCCGTCCGCCCCGCATCAGCCCGGCGACCACCTCCGGGTCGAGCGCCGTCCCCCCGTCGGCGACGCGGTGCAGCGCCTCCACGAACTCGTCGGTCCGCGCGACGCGTTCCTTCAGCAGGTAGCCGACGCCGGCCGCGCCGTCCGCCAGCAGCCGCGCGGCCCACACGGTCTCGATGTGCTGGGAGAAGACCAGGATGCCCACGCCGGGATGGTCCGCCCGGATGCCGACGGCGGCCCGGATGCCCTCGTCGGTGTGGGTGGGCGGCATCCGGATGTCCACCACGGCCACGTCGGGGCGGTGCGCCCCCACCGCGTCGAGCAGCTCGGCCGCGGTCCCTGCGGTGGCCACCACCTCGCACCCGCGCGCCCCCAGCAGCTCGACCATGCCGTCCCGCAGCACGACGGAGTCCTCGGCCAGCACCACGCGGAGTCGTCTCTCGGTCACGACGCCATTATCGGGCGCGAGCGGAACGGAGTTAACGATCTTGGGCTGGGGCGGTCACGGACCGGGCGGCCCGAAAGGGGCCCGATGCGCGGTCTTTCGCCGTCGCGGATGAATCGTTCCCCCAATTCTCCGGACCCCCGCAGCCCGTGATCTTCCCGGCGCGTTAGGACGACAGGAAACCCGCTCCCGCCTCCCCCTGCCCGCACCTGCCCTCCGGAGATCCCCATGACCACCGCCCCGGCTCCCACCCGGGTCCGGATCGCCGCATCCTGCCGCTCCGTGACCGAAGCCCCCGCCTTCTCCCTCGCCGTCCTGACCGTGATCCTGTTCAACGCCGTCCTGCTCGGCGCCGAGACCTACCACGGCTTCGCCACCGACCACGCCGCCCGGCTCCGCGGCGCCGAGCACGGCTGCCTCGCCTTCTTCACCCTGGAGATGCTGCTCCGCCTCGGCGCCCACGCCGACCGGCCCAAGGAGTTCTGGCGCGACGGGTGGAACGTCTTCGACCTCGTCGTCGTGGCCGGCGCCTACGTCCCCTTCGTCCGCGAGAACGCCACCGTCCTGCGACTGCTCCGCATGGTGAGGGTCCTGCGCACCGCCCGCTTCCTGCCCCAGCTGCGCATCCTGTTCATCGCCGTCTCCCGCAGCCTGCCCGGCACCGTCAGCTTCCTCTTCGTCGGAGCCGTCGTCCTCTACGTCTACGCCATGGTCGGCTGGGTCTGCTTCGGCTCCCACGACCCGGCCCACTTCGGCTCCCTGGGACGCGCCCTGCTCACCCTGTTCCTGCTGATGACCCTGGAGGGCCTCCAGGACGCCATCTACAACGGGCTGGCCATCTCGCGCCTGAGCATCCTCTACTACGGCTCCTACGTCCTGCTCGCCTCCTTCGTCCTGGTCAACGTCCTCATCGGGGTCGTCCTCAACAGCCTGGACGAGGCCCGCGAACTCGACGAGGCCGCCCTCGGCGCCACCGGCCGCGCACCCCGCCCGGGAAAGACCGACGGCGCCACCCGCCCCGTGACGTCCCCCGCGGAGCCCGCTGCCGGGGAACTCGCGGAGCGCATCGCCGGCATGCGGCAGGCGCTCGACACCCTGGAGCGGTCCCTGGCCGCGCACCCGCCCGCCGCCCACGGCCGGGAGCGCATGACGACCATCGCCTGACCGACCGCTCCGCTGTGGCGGCGGGACGGAAGGGTACGGACAATGGGAGGGCCGGACGGCGTGCGGACGTCACGCGCGGAGCCGGCGGGGACGCAGGTGATCGGGCATGTGCCGATGGCTCGCCTACTGGGGCACGCCAGTGCTGCTCGACACGATCCTGTACCAGCCGGCCCACTCCCTGATCGACCAGAGCCTGCACTCCAAACTGGGGGTGGAGACGACCAACGGCGACGGGTTCGGCGTGGGGTGGTACTCGGAGCACAGCGAGACCCCGGCGCTGCTCAGGGACGTCGGGCCCGCCTGGAACAACCGCAACCTGCGCGAGCTGGCGGACCACGTCCGGTCCCCGCTGTTCTTCGCCCACATCCGTGCCTCGACCGGGACGGCGGTGCAGCAGTCGAACTGCCACCCCTTCCGGTACGGCCGCTGGATGTTCATGCACAACGGCGCGATCGCCGGCTTCCCCCGCCTGCGCCGTGAGCTCGCCCTGCTCGTCGACCCCGGGCTCTACTCCGACATCGAGGGCACGACGGACTCCGAGGTGATGTTCTATCTGGCCCTGACCTTCGGTCTCGACGAGGACCCGCCCGCGGCCGTCGCCGCGATGGCGGGCGTCGTGGAGCGGGTCGGGCGGGCGCACGGGGTGGGGTTCCCCCTCCAGATGACGCTCGCCCTGACCGACGGCACGCGCGTCTGGGTCTTCCGCTACTCCAGCGCCCGCGCCTCGCGCTCGCTGTTCTACAGCAGCCGGGTGGAGGCGCTGCGCCGGCTCCACCCGGACGTCGGATTCCTGCGCCACCTGTCCGAGGACACCCGCCTGATCGTCTCCGAGCCCCTCGGTGACCTGCCCGGTGCCTGGAACGAGGTGCCGGAGAACAGCTACGGCGTCGTCCAGCCCGGCACCGACGAGCTCCACCGCTTCGCCCCCGCGCCGGCCTGACGCCCACCGGCCGCCCGGCGCGAGGACCGTCCCCGGCCCCGCCCCGGTGGGGCCGGGGACGGTCCTCAGGACCAGGAAGCGGTCACCAGAGCACGCTCGGCGGCGTCCAGGTGGACCGCCGAGGCCAGCCACGCCCGGGCGTACGCCTCGGGGGAGGCGTCCACCAGCCGGCCGAAGGAGTCCCGCGGCCTGCGGTCCGCCTCGGCGGCCAGGCCCTCCGCGAGGTCGGCGGCCCCGGCGAGACCCGCCCGGCGCAGCGGCACCCCGAGAGCTGCCCGGTCCGCCCCCCGGGCGGCCTCGGCGACGGCGCGCCGCCCGCCCGCGACGCCGGTCTCCAGCAGCCGCCGGACCCGCCACAGCGGCGCGTCGGCGAGCGGGTCCGGACCGGCCTGCCCGAGGGCGCCGGCGGACGCGCCGGTCTCCGGACGCGGGAAGTGATCGCCCTGGAGCCGGTCGTAGCCCAGGTCCGCGTGGCCCCGCCACTCCTCCGGCAGCCGCAGCGAGGACGACGCGCCCGGCACCGGGCCCACCGCCAGCGGGCGGAGCGTCGCCGCACGGTCCGGGTCGGGGCGGCCCAGGACCCGCAGGACGAGACCGGGGAACCCGCCGATCCGGCGCAGGTTCTCCGCGTGCGGCAGCTCCGGGTGGGGGTGGGCGACGCGCAGCCGCACCAGCGGCCCGCCGTCCAGGACGCGCGCCAGCACGTGGTCGCCGGCCGCGCCGAGGACCGTCACGTCACAGCCGAGCAGCGCCGGCTCCACGTCCCCGGGAGCCTCCGCCGCCGCGTCGAGCGCCGCCGCCACGGCCTCCCGTACCGGCCTGGAGAAGAGCGACGCGACGGGCTCCTCCGACCAGTCCGCCCCGCGCACGGGAGTGGCGCGCACCCCCCGGCCCGCGCCGAGCCGCCCGTCCGCCGAGACCGTCGCCCCCGCGATCAGCAGCCCGCCGCGCGCCAGCCCGGCGTGATCGAGGACGGCCCCGCCGAGCGCGACCGACGCCGTGCCCGCCCCCCTGGCCCGCGAGAGGCCGCCCGGCCGCACGTCGGACAGGGTGTGGAGGGCGCCGTCGGGTCCGAGCAGATGGGTCGTCACCCCGCCGTAGCCGGTCGCTGAGAGCACCGGCTCCCGGCACAGCCCGAGCACCCGCAGGCTGCCGCCCTGCGCGTAGGCGCGGCGCACGGTCCCGGCCCCCTCCGGCCCCGCCGCGCCGGACGCGAGCGCGGCGGCCCCGGCGAGCAAGGAGCGGAAGGCGGCCGTCAGGTCGGTGAGCCGCTGCCCCCGGCTCTGCTCGCGCGCCGTCCGCAGACCCCGTACGACCCTGAGCGCGGCGGCCTCGGCCCGGGGCAGCCCCGCGAGCCGCGCCGAGTGCGCGGCGCGCAGCAGCTCGGCCTGGACGACCGTCCCGCCCGCGGTGACGCCCGCGGCGAGGGCCTCCGCGGCGGCCAGCCAGAGGCCCGACGCCGCGTCGACCTGGGCGGGCGTCAGCGACGGCCGCGCCTCCTCGGCCGCCGCCGGACGGGACGCCGTGACGGGCGCCGCCCCCGGGGGCGACGCCCCTTCCGCGCGCTCGGGGGCGGGCGGCCCGGCCGGGGCCACGGCGTCCGCGTCCGCGAGGGGCGCCGCGCCGAGGACGGCCGCCCGGTGCAGGCAGCGCGGCGCCAGGAGACAGCTGCAGACCGCCTGGCCGGGCTCCGTCACGGCGCCCGACGGGCCCGGTCGCAGGGTCACCAGCGTGTCCTCGCCGAACCGCACCTCCACGGAGCCGTCGGCACCCGCCACGGCCTTCCCCGCGCACTCGGCGACGGTGGCGTCCAGCTTCTTGCGCAGCCGCGCGGTGAGCTGCTCGACGGCCTCGGCGAGGACCTCGGGGGCGACGGGCGGCAGCGGTTCGGTGCTCATCGGGCTTCTCCACGGAGGCGGTCGCCGACCCAGCGGGCGAGGGCGAGGGGGCTGAGGGCGGCCACCGGCATCCCGGCGGCCACGAGGCGGCGTGCCACCGGCACCGAGTAGCGGGGCGCCCCGGCGTCGTCGAGGGCGGCGCAGCCCAGCAGGTGCGCCCCCGAGGACGCCAGCGCGCGGACCTCCCCGAGGAGGCCGGCGAGCGGCGCGCCCTCCTCGAAGTCGCTGACCACGACGACGAGGGTGCGGCTGGGCACGGTGACGAGCGTCCGGGCGTGCGCGAGGCCCGCGGCGATGTGGGTGCCGCCGCCGACCCGCACCTCCAGGAGCAGCGAGAGCGGATCGTCGACCCGGTCGGTGAGGTCCACCACCTGCGTGGAGAAGGCCAGGAAGTGCGTGGACAGCGTCGGCACGCCGCCCAGGACCGCCGCCGTGAGGGCGGACCAGACGACCGACGCCTCCATCGAGCCGGAGACGTCGACCACCAGGATCAGCCGCCAGTCCGCCTCCTTGCCCGCTCGGGTGCCGAACACCGGACGCTCCGGGACGACCACGACCCGGCCGTCGTCCAGCCGCCGGGTGTGCGCCAGATTGGCCCGCAGGGTGCGGGCCAGGTCGAGACGGCCGCCGGGACGCCGGGTGGGCCGGGGCGAGGACAGCCCGGACAGCGCCGGACGCACCCGGGTGGCCAGCTCCTTCGCCAGCTCGTCGACGAGCCGCTTCACCAGCGGCCGGAGCCGGGCGAGCCGCGCCTCCGGCATGCCGCCGGCCAGGGACAGCACCGAGGACAGCAGCTCCACCGACGGACGGACGGCGGCCGGGTCCAGCTGGGCCAGGACGTCGGCCCGGCCCGCGTCGGCGGCGTCGGCGAGGACCTCCTCGCGGACGCCGGCCCCGAACAGGGCCTCCAGCTCCTCCGCCCACTCACGGGCGGTCGGGAACGACGCCTCCTGCCCGCCGCCCCGCCCGGACGCGCCGCCGTCGAGCCCGTCGGAGCCTTCGCCGCGACCGTGGCCGTACAGCTCGTCCAGCGCATGGGCGTAGCGGCGGGCCCGGCCGCCCAGCAGGTCCTTCTGGCGGCCGAGGAGCAGCCGCCACCGGTCCGCGGCCCCGAGCCCGTGCTCCGGCACGGGCGGCACCGGCTCCGCCGCCGGCGCGGGAGCGGCCGCCCCCGCCGCCGGTACGGGCGCGGGCGCCGCGCCGGGCAGCGCCAGCGCCTTGAGAGCGGCCAGGCCCGCCGCGTCCGCCGCGGCCCACAGAGCGAGGAGCTCGGGCGGGGCGTCGAGGGAGAGGTCGGGGCGGTCCCCGAGCCGCTCGGTGACCGTCGTCAGGAGCCGCTCGCGCGCGGCCGGCGACAGCGCGTCGAAGCCGCCCCGCAGGGCCGGCAGGCGATCGAGGAACTCCTGGTCGGCGAGCGTGTCGACCCGGTCCAGGAGCGGCCCGAGGGCGTCCGGGGAGACTTCGAGGAGCGGCCCGGCGGCGGTGAGCAGACCGGCCAGCCGCTTCGCGAGCGCACGGCGCGCGTCGGGTCCCGCGGCGCCGTCGATCCAGCCCGCGGCCCGCTCCCCGAGTCCGGCGGCCGGATCGAGGTCCAGCAGGACGCGGACGGCGAGGGCCGCGCCCTGGACGAGGGGCGAGCCGTCCGCCGAGAGGTCGGCCAGCGCGCGGTCCATCCGCAAGCCCAGCTGCCGCGCCGCCGCCCGGTCGGCCAGCGCGACCAGGGCCGCGGCGTCCGCGGGGGCGTCGCTCCCGGCGAGACCGGGCAACGACCGGACGGCGGCTTCGAGGAGTTCACCGGTCAGCGCTCCGGCGGTGTCCCGCGCCCCGGGCGTGGTGCCCGGGAAGTGGCCGCGGCGCAGCGCCTCCAACAGGTCCAGGGAGTTGATGAGTTCGGGCAGGTCCGCCGTCTCGGGCAGGACCTCCGACGCCTCCCGCAGCCGGTCCGCGACCAGCTCGGGCAGGTCGCAGCGGGCGGCGGCGGTGAGTCCCGCCAGCACCTGCGCCGGGGTCGGCCCGCCCTCGGCGGCCTCGCGCCGCGCGGTCTCGCCCAGCGTGCCCGCGGCCGCCTGCGCGGCCGTCACCCCGCGGGCCCCGGCCAGGTCGAGCCGCGCGGGCACCGAAGGCGTCCACGTCAGGCGCCACTTGGTGCCCAGCGCCGTACCGTCGCCCGTCGAGGCGACCGCGAGCGGCTCGCCGTACGCGGCGCCGATGACCAGCAGCCGCTGGAGCAGCACCTCGCGGCGCCCGTCCAGCGGCGACCGCAGCGGGTCGAGCCGCACCTCGCGCGGCTCGGGGTCGTCCGGGCGGGGCAGCCGGAGCCGGGCCAGCTCGTCCTCCACGGACGGGCCGAGGCCGGACCGGGGGGCGCGGGGGGTGAGCCTGCCCCGCGCGGTGCCGACGAACGCGGCCTCCAGGGCGCGGGCCAGCGCCCGGCCCCGGCCGAGCGGCTCGCCCTGCCCGAGCACGGTGGTGACCGCCTCCAGGAGCTCACCGCGGCCCGGCGCGGGCAGCCCGCGCAGCGCCGCCAGGTCGCAGGCGAGCCGCAGCGCCTCGGTGGCCTCGCCCGTGCCGGCGGTGTGGCCCGCGCGGCGCAGCTCCCGGCACAGGCCCGTCAGCGCGGTGGCGGCCGCCTCCCGCAGCCGGTCCGGCGCGCCGCCCGCCTCGAACACGGCCTGCTGCCAGCGCGGGTCGCGGATGCCCGCCGGATAGCCCGAGCGGGAGTCCAGGAGGTCGAAGGAGTACGGGACGAAGGAGGTGACGGCCTCCCCGGCCGGGGCGGCCACCGAGGCCGCCGTGCCGTCCGAGGTCTCCGCTCCGGCCGGGGAGGAGCCGGCCGGGCGGCCCGTGACCGCGTCGCCGCCGTCCGGATCCGTGCCGTCGGCCCGCCCGAACCCGGCCGTCAGCGCCGGGGCGTGGAACGCGCCGATCACGGCCGCGACCCGCCGCCCGTCCGCCGCCGCCTCCGCGATCACGCGGCGCATCCGGGCCTCGCGCGCCAGATCGGTGGCGGGCACCACGGCGTCGGCGCGCAGCGCCCAGCCCACCCCGAGCGCCGCCCGGCGCACGGCCTCGGGCGCGCAGCCGGGGGCGAGCACCTCGACGGCGCGGTCCCACAGGTCGTCGCCGTCCCGGCCGGTGCCGGCGGCGGTCAGCGCGTCGGCGAAGGAACGCCGAGCCGGTCCGTCCGGCTCGGTTTCGCCGTCCGCGCCGGGGGTGCGGTCGGCCGTCGCGGACCAGCCGGGGGCGCCGAGGGGCAGGTCGCAGCAGACGACCTCGGCACCCCGCGCCCGGGCCCACCGCACCGCGGCCAGCTCCGGCGAGAAGTCGGCGAACGGGTAGAAGGACAGCCGCCCGCCCTCGCCCGTCCCGGCCAGGGCGACCGGCGCGACCGTCTCGGGATCGGCGAGGTGCTCCAGCCACGGCTGGAAGTCGGCGGGGAGCTCCACGCAGACCACCTCGGCCTCCGCCGCGTCCAGGAGGGCGGGCACCACGGCGGCGAGCGCCGGGCTGTGGTGCCGTACGCCCAGCAGGTACGGCGCGCGCGACGCAGCCAGCGCATCGACGGCCGCCCGGGGGTCGGGAAGGGTCACCGCAGGCTCCCGCGCAGGTCCCAGAGGCGGCGCCACATCGCCGAACCCGTCTCCGCGCGGCGGCGGACCGGCCCGTCCCAGTAGCCGAGGAGACGGGCGTGGTCGGCCGGGTCGTCCTTGCGGACGACGCCCAGGAGGTGGCCCGGGAGCAGGTCGAGGACGTCCCCGCCGGGCAGGTAGGCCGCCGACAGCCCCAGCGAGGCCGCCACCTGCACCGCCTCGGCGGTGGACATGACGGTGCCCGGCCGCTCCACGTCCCAGCCCTCGGTGGACCGGCCGGAGCGCAGGTCGCGGAAGACGGTCACGAGGGCGTCCAGGACGGCGTCGTCGACGCCGAACTCCGCCCCGGCCCGCCGCACCGCGGCGACGGCCTGGTGCCGGATCAGGGTCGCCTCGGCGTCGGCGTCCGCGATCGGGTCCACGGTCTCGAAGTTGAAGCGGCGCTTGAGCGCGGCCGACATCTCGGAGACGCCCCGGTCCCGGAGGTTGGCCGTCGCGATCACCGTGAAGCCGGGAGCGGCGCTCACCACGGCGTCCTCGGTGGCGGTCAGTTCGGGGACGGTGACGCGCCGGTCGGACAGCAGGGACACCAGCGCGTCCTGCACCTCGGGCAGACAGCGGGTGATCTCCTCGACGCGCACCACCCGGCCGGTGCGCATGGCGGACAGCACCGGGGAGTCGACCAGGGCCTGAGGGGTGGGGCCCTGGGCGAGCAGCAGGGCGTAGTTCCACCCGTACCGGAAGGCGTCCTCGGTGGTGCCGGCGGTGCCCTGGACGGTGAGGGCGCTGGTGCCGCAGACGGCCGCGGCGAGCAGCTCGGACAGCATCGACTTGGCGGTGCCCGGTTCGCCGGTCAGGAGCAGTCCGCGCTCACCGGCCAGGGTGACGACGCAGCGCTCCACGAGGGCCCGCTCGCCGACGAACTTCGGGCTGATCGCCAGCTTCGCGGGCAGGCCCTCGCGCCGCTCGGGCAGGGCCAGCTCGACGCCGGCGCTGCCGCAGACGAAGGTGACGACGGCACGCGGGGTGAGCGCCCAGCCCGGCGGACGGGGGCCCGGGTCCTGGGCGGCGAGGAAGGCCAGTTCGGCGGCGTGACGCTCCTCGGCGGGACGGACCTGCCGGGCGGGGGCGGAGTGTTCGGTGACGGTCATGCGCGGTTCCTTCGGGACGGAGGCTGCGGAGGGTGGGAGGGCATGGAGGGCCGTGAGCGGGGACGGGGGAGAGGGGACGCCGGCGGGGCGCCCGGCCCGGCGGACAACGGCACCCCCGGGGACGGGGGGGCCGTTGTCCGCCGTAGCCGTAGCCGTAGCCGTAGCCGTAGCCGTAGCCGTAGCCGTAGCCGTAGCCGTGGCCGTGGCCGTGGCCGTGGCCGGGTGGCGGGCCGGTCAGCGGCGCCGGCGGGTGCGCTTCACCTTCAGCTCCTCGAAGCGCGGCAGGTCACCGTCGGCGATCCGCCGCCACGCCCGGGCGTACAGCTCGGCGACCGGCTCGGCCGGCACCAGCGCCCCGAGGACGGGCCGTCCGTCCGCCGGAACGCCGAACAGCGCCAGCTTCCACTGCTCGACGGGGAGCCCGGGCGACGGCTGCTCCGCCCAGGCACCCGGCAGGAACAGCGAGCGTCCCGCGCGGGCCCGGACGGCGGACACCACCAGGTCGGTGGCGGCGAGTTCGGCCCGCGCCGCCTTCAGCCGCGCCGGCTTCCACCCCGTCCACCGGGCCGTGTTCCGGTCGGTCGGGTCGGGCAGGGCCAGCAGCATCAGGTACAGCGTCGCGGCGTCGGCCCCCAGGCCGTGCGCCTCGGCGGCCTCCGCCACGAGCGCGGGCACCGAGCGCGACGGGTCCTGCGGCCACCACGTGCCGTCCTCGGCCGTCCCGCCCGCCACGGGCGCGCCCGGATCGGCGAGCAGCCGCGCGAACGCCGGGTCGTGGCAGCGGCGCAGGGCCGCCTCGACCGCCGTCGGCGCCTGGTCCGGCCCGCGCAGCGCGACCAGGTACGGGTCCGAGCCGGTCGAGTCCAGCAGCGACGTCCGCAGCGCCGGCAGCGGCTGCCCGTCGTGCGTGGCCATCAGCACCGCCCCGTACCGCTCGTGGTCCGGCGCCGTCTCCGTCGGGGCGCCCGCCACCTTCCGGAACTCCGCCAGGCTCGTGAACTGCCCCACCGCGACGAGCAGGTCCGGCGAGGCCAGCCGCTGCCGCACGGCCGTCAGCGCGCCCGGCAGCGCCGCCCGCAGCGGGTCGCCCGCCGGGAGCCGGTGCGCCATCCACGTCATCAGGCCCAGCGCACCCGTCAGCACGGTGCCGTTGAACGGGGCGTCGGCGGGCGCCACCGGCTCCGGCCGGTCGTTCTGGATCCGCCACGCCACGTCCGTGCCCAGCTCGGGGGAGCCCGCCGGGTCCAGCAGCGCGGGCAGCGCCCGGGACGCGGGCCAGCCGCCGCGCACCGCCCGCGCGGCCTCGGCCGTCAGCCAGTCGGGCACCTGGACCCGGCGGCCGACGCGCGCGTTCCACACCTCGGCCGCGGCCGCCACGTCCGGCCCGGCGGTCCACAGCAGCGCCGGGTCCTCGGGCAGCAGCGCCGCCACGACCTCCTGGCGCACCTCGACGGGCAGGTCCCGCAGCTCGTTCCGCGCGTGCCCGGCCTCGACGACCTTCAGGCCCAGGATCTTGCGCAGCTCCACGGGCAGGAAGTTGCTCTCGTGGCTGTCGACCTCGGGCATGCCGGCCAGGACGAGCGCGGAGAGCGCCCGGGAGGCCCCGGTGAGCCGGCCGAACTCCTCGGCCGCCGCCGGCACGTACGGCGCGGTGCCCCGCGCCCGCGCCTCCGCGAGGAACGCGGCCGCCCACCCGGCGCCGCGCACCGGGTCGCCGACGGGAGTGCAGGAGCGCACCGTGTAGGGCCCGGGGACGTCGAAGCGCCCGCTCGGGTCGTACAGCAGGGCGCCGAACTCCCGGCCGTCGGGGACGCCGTCGCTCTGCTCGGTGAGGCCGAGGGCGGCCCCGCCGCCGAGCGGGACGACGCTGCGGTGCGACAGGTTCCGGTCCTGGCCGTCGGGGGTGGTCAGGTGCGGCTGGGCCAGGTGCAGCAGGACCCGCCGCCAGCGGTCGGCCGATCCGGCCGCCGACAGGACTCCGAGGGCGTCGGCCCGGCCGAGAACGTCGAGCAGCGCGCCCGCCCGCCCGGGCTCCGTACCGGGCGCGACCGCCCGGTACGCGAGCGCGCCCGGCCGGTCGAACAGCTGGGTGAACGGCAGCCCGGACCAGGGGAGCGACGGCAGGTCGAAGTGGAGGCGGCCCGGCACGGCCTCGGCGTCCGTGTCGGCGCAGACCGAGGCCAGCTCCTCCAGATAGCGGTGGGTCACGTCGTTCTCGGAGCCCCACCGGTAGTAGCCGGAGCCCACCACGCCGTTGAGCGCCTGGGCGAAGACCCGGTCGGACGGACCCTTCTCCCGCGTCACGACCGGCTCGGCCACCGGGTCGAGGCGGGCGGCGATCGCGTCCAGCGCCTTCTGCTGCCGGACGGCGAACCCCATCGCCTGCGCCACGCCGGCGACGAGTTCGGGCGTGGTCAGCTCGGGGAACGCGGTGCACACGAGGGTCGCGACGTCCTCCCCGCTCTCGACGCCGGCGGCCCCCTTCAGCAGGATGCCGGCGGTCTCCGCGTCGGCGCGGCGCAACGCCGCCGAACCCCGCGGGTCGCGGGCGCGCAGCGCGTACAGGAAGGCGAGCGGCGGGAGCAGCGACGTGGCGGTGCGGAACAGCTCGCTCCGGCCGCCCTCGCTGGTCGCCGTGACGACGCCGTCCGGGTCGGTGAGCGACAGCGTCCGCCACTCACGGGTCAGGGCGCGCGGGCGGTCGTCGCCGGGGAACGTCAGTGCCGCGAGCGGCAGCTGGGCGCCCGCCGGGAGGACGACCTCGCGCCCGGCGAGGTCGTCCGCGTGCCAGCCGCGCTCCGCCAGCCGCACCACGCGCCAGCCCAGCAGGCCGTCGACGGGCGCGCCCACGGCGGAGCCCTCCACGGCGGGGGCGGGCCGCAGCCAGGAGGAGAACGCGCCGAGTTCGGCGCCCGGGGCGTGCGGCCGCAGGGCGTCGGCGAGGAAGCCGGGCAGCGAACGCCTCCCGTAGGTGCCCTCCGCGGGGTCGTACTCGCGCCAGCCGCTCTCGTCGCCGTTCTCGTACACCCAGTACGACGTGCCGTCGGAGATCACGGGGACCTCCTCCGGGAGCCGGGTGTCCCCGGCGTGCAGCACGCCGCGGCCCGTGGTGCGACCGCCGCCGGGCAGCGGAAGGCTGACCTGGCCGGACCGCAGCGACCAGCGGTTGACGCTCTCGTCGAGGGTGATCAGCCGGTCGGGCGCGGTGTGCCAGTAGCCCTGGACCTGGCCGCTGCTGTACACGCTCCAGAACACGAGCAGGGCGCCGTCCACGTAGTGGAAGCCGCGGGCGCGGACCGAGGACGCGGCGGAGGCCGGGATGCGCAGGTCGTGGGTGAGGACGGTGGAGTCGGCGTCGATCACCCGGGCCTGGGTGGCGTTGGCCACGATCAGGTACGGCCACGCCTCGACCACGGTCAGCTGGTCCCTGTCGGAGCGGGCGGGCGACAGCTCCGCCACCGCCCGCTCCCACGCGGGCCAGTGGAACTCCTCCCACAGCCCGCCGCGCAGGGTGCGCGCCAGCGTCTCGCCGAGGTCGACGCCCGCCGCGGCGGCCACCTCCTCCGGCGCCAGCGCCAGCGCCTCGGACGGCAGCCACGACAGCGTGGACAGGACGCGCGGCACGGCGGGGAGCCCGGCCGCCACCGACTCTCGGGCGACCCTCCGGGTCCAGCGGGCCAGCAGCACCGCACCGCCCTCCGAGGCGGCCAGCCGGCGCATCACGTCCGTGCTGGAACCGGCGCCGTTGAACGAGTCCGCGCCCCGGTCGAAGGCGCTGTGGAAACGCCCGTCGGCGGCGAGCGCCACGAGGTCCCGGGGCCGCTCGGACTGGTGCCAGTCCGTCAGGTCCAGCATGGCGGCGTGCCGGTGGCCCTCCGGGGCCGGGGCGGCGACGGGGACGTCCAGCGCGAGCAGCAGGTCCAGCAGGTTGACGTCGTCGACCCCGACCCGCAGCTCGCGGCTCCCCTCGGGGCGGGCCGCGAGGTCGGAGCGGATCAGGCCCGCCGCGCGCTCGACCAGGTCCAGCAGCGCGGTCGGGGTCGGGCGCCGGCCCCAGCCGCGGTGCCGGGCCGCGTGGTAGCGCTCCAGCCAGCCCGCGGCACCGTCGGCGCACCGCTCCTCGGCGGGCAGGCCCCCGTCGACGAGACCCGCGTCGGCACCGGACTCCGCGAGGATCTCCAGCCACAGCTCGCTCATGGCGCCGTCGTCCGACGGCGGGGTCAGCGTGAGCAGGGTGCCGCGGACCGCCGGCACGCGCCGGGCGAGCGCGACGAGCGCGGGACGCTGCGCCTTCCACCAGCCCGTCGCCGCCCGCAGGGTGGCCGGCAGCGGCAGCAGCTCGGCGAGGTGGTCCTGCTCGGCCTCCGCGGAGGGCAGCCCCGCCGCGCGGGCCAGCCGCCGCAGCTCCGTGGCGGCCTGCGCGGACGGGGCGAGACCGCCCGCGGTGCGGCGCACGCACAGACGGCGGAACCGCTCGTACGCCTCCGCCGGCGCGAGGCGCGCCGACAGCTCCTTGCCGTACCCGGACAGCACCTTCACGGGCAGCGCGCCGGCCAGCGCGAACTCCAGGAACACGGCGTCGAGCCGGTCCTCGTCGACGCTCAGCCCGTGCTGCGCCTCGCTGGTGCGGGCGCGGCCGAACAACTGCCCCGCGTAGGTGGTGTTCTCGACCGCGAGGAAGACCCGTGCGGCCTGCTCGTAGAAGACGGGCAGGAAGTGCGGGACGGAGGCGGCGAGCCGTCCGGAGAGTTCGAGGCAGGCGTCGAGCGCCGCCTTGGGCTTGGTCTTCGCCTGCCGGGCGAGCCGGTCCAGCTCGGGCACGACGGCCAGCGCGTGGTGGCCGTCCTCCGGGTGGTGCACGAGCACCCACTCGGGGAAGCCGAGCTCCTGACGCCGTCCCAGTCCCACCACCGCCGGCTCGGCGGCGGGTTCGAGGCCGAGGAAGCCCGCGGCCAGGTCCTCCGCCGCGCCGAGTTCGGCGGCGGTGAGCCGCACCACGACCCGGTCCTCGCCGAGCACCGGATGGCGGTAGGTCCGTGCGGTCAGCTCCACGGCGGAGGGCCCGGCCCCCACGGTGTCGGCCGGGAGCACGGCCCCGGCGTTCAGCAGCTCCGTGTCCACGTTCGTCGCGGTCGTGCCGGTCACGCGTTCCCACCCTCTTCGATCGTGCGGCCGGCGTAGAGCGCGGCGGCCATGCGCATCCCCTCGGACCAGGCGACCGGTCCGACCCCGTCGAGCCGCACCGCGCGGCCCTCCTCGTCGTGCCAGCTGAGCCCGCCGGTCTCCGACTCCCCGTCCCAGTACGGCTCGCCGATCCACACCGACGCCTCGGTGTCCCGCCCGCCGTCGCGGACCTTGCAGGTGGCGTAGCCCCCGGAGACCCGGTAGCCGAGGCCGGTGGCCCGCGCGGCGAGCCCGAAGCGGGAGGCGAACTTGCCGCCCGCGTAGTCCCGCACCTCCGTCGCGTTCGCCGGGTGGGTCTCCGGGCGCTTCCAGGTGGCGCGGTGGATCTGCTCCACGCGCTGGGTGATGCCCAGCTCGGCCGCGAACTCCCGTACGTCGTCGAGGTCGGGGAGGAGCACCGGGTGCGGAACGGTGACCGTGCGCGGCGCCATCCGCACCGTCTCGCCGTCGAGGTCGACGACCTTGAGGCCGCCGTCCCCGGACACGTCCCTCAGGAAGCCGACCTCCTCCGGGTCGTCCCCCACGACGGCCATGTCGCGCAGCGCGGACCGCCACGCCTCGTCCGGCCAGACCCGGGCGATCAGCGCGGTCGGCACCGGCAGCGAGGACACCATCCAGGCGTCCACCTGCGCCACGCACGCGTCCGCGTGCCGGTCCAGCCACTCGGAGAGCCGCCGCAGCCGGTCCACCCCCGGATCGTCCCGAAGCGCCTTCGGGACGGACTTCAGCTCCCGCCCCCCGGCCCGGCGTGCGACCACACGCCCGCCCTCGCCGAGGGTGACCTCGTACCCCTCACCCGCATCCAGCCACGCCATCAGCAGCGCCTCTCCACCCGTACGTCATCCGTCCACGCAGCCTGAACCAGGGGCCGAAGCGCCCCTGAACCGCGATGTGCGAGCGACATTAGGGGGCGCCACTGACAACGCGCCCGCCAGCCCCCCGTCCCCGCGACGCCGTCCGTCGTGCGGCGCCGGCGACCCGCCGGCGCCGGTGGCGCCCGGCACGGCGAACCCCCCGGCGGCCCGGCGTGCTTCACGTACAGTGCGGTGGTGAGGGAGCCCGGGCCGTCTTCACGCCGGCCGCGGGGACTCCCTCGTGTCGTGTCGGCAGGCGTCTCCACGGGGTGACCGAAATGTTGAGGACCGCGCGTTCGTGGGCCGAGGGATGGGCCGTGTCCCGTGGGGCGACCGCGCCGGAGGACGTCCCCTGGGGGCTGCGGATCGAGGTCGGGCGGCCGTCGCGGACGGTCCGTCACGTCCTGCTCGGTGCCGACGCCGACACCGCCCGCACGCTCGTCGGCACGGTCACCGAGCCGGCCACGTGCGTCAAGGCGTTCCTGCCGCCGGCCGACATGGAACCCTGGTTCCCGGCCGGGTGGGAGCCCACCGAGCCCTGCTTCTTGATGGCCGTCGACCTGCGTCCGGCGCGCGTGCGCACGCCGGACGGGTACACCGCCGCCGTCGAGACCGCCGACGGCGTGGCCCGCGTGCGCGTCGTGGCCGCGGGCGGCGAACTCGCCGCCCGCGGCCAGGCCGGCCTGACGGACACCGCCTGCGTCTTCGATCAGATCATCACCGAACCGGCCCACCGGCGCCGCGGCCTCGGGACGGCGGTGATGGCCGCCCTCACCCGCGCCGCCCTGGAGAGGGGCGTGTCCGAAGGCGTCCTGGGCGCGACCGTCCAGGGCCGGGCGCTCTACGAGGCGATCGGCTGGAAGGCCCTCGCACCGCTGAGCGGCTTCACCTACCGGCCTGTCACCTCGTGACCAGCTCGTCCTCGGGCACCCCCGGGGACGAGGGCTCCTTCCTCCCGCCCGCCACGGTGGCGCGCACCGGCCACCACATGCCCCGGCCCAGCAGCGCCGAGGCGGCCGGCACCAGCAGGAGCGACAGCACGAAGGCGGACAGGAGGATGCCCAGCGCGGTGGCGAAGCCCAGCTGACGGGTGGAGGGGTCCGCGTTCACCGCGAGGGCCCCGAAGGAGGCCGCGAGCACCACCCCGGCCGTCGCGACCGCCGGCGCCGTGTGCCGCACCGCGCGGGCCACGGCCGCGCGGGCCGGACCACCGCGGGCCATCTCCTCGCGCAGACGGTCGCTGACGAGGATGTTGTAGTCGGTGCCCAGGGCCACCACGAAGAGGAACAGCACCAGGGGCAGGACGAAGTTCACGCCCGGCTCGCCGCCCAGGTGCTGGAAGACCAGCGCGGCGGCGCCGAGGGTCGCCGCGAAGCAGAGCCCGACCGCGAGCATCAGCACCACCGGGGCCGCCAGGCTGCGCAGCAGCACCACCAGGATCAGCGCGATCAGCGCCGCGGCCACCGGGAACACCGTCCGCAGGTCCCGGTCCACCGCCGTCGCCACATCGGCGAACACCGCCGCCGTACCGCCGACGTGCGCGGTCAGCCCGGCCGGCGTCGCTTCCCGGACGGCCTCGCGCACCGGCCCCGCCACCAGGGCACGCGCGCGCTCGGTCTGGCTGCCGACCGTCAGGTACGCGTCCAGCCGGGCGGCCGTGCGGTCGGCGTCGAACACGGGCGCGGCCACCGAGCCCACCCCGGCCACCTCGGACAGGGCCCCCCGGAGGACGTCCAGTCCGGCGGGGTCCAGGGCGCGGCCGTCGTCGGAGGTCACGTACACGGTGGTCGGATCGGACACCCCGGGCGGCAGGGCGCCGGCGATCTCGCGTGCCGTCTCCGCGGCCGCGGTGTCGCTCGGCGTGCCGCCGATGCCGAAGTCCATGCGGATGCCCGCCACGCCGGTGGCGAGCGCGCCGAGCAGGGCGGCCGACGCCACGAACACCAGCAGCGGACGGCGTGCCACCAGCTCGCCCGTACGGCCCGCCAGACCGTGCCGTTCGGCCTTCGCCAGGCTCTTCGACGGCCAGAACATCCGCCGCCCGCCGACCGCGAGCAGCGCGGGCATCAGCGTCAGGCTCGCCAGCAGCATCACCAGCACCGACACCGCCACCGAGGGCCCGAGCACCCGGAACTGCCCGAAGGTCGCCACGCCCAGCGTCGCGAAGGCCGCCACGATCGTCAGCGCCGCCGAGGTCACCGCCGTGCCCACCCGTCCGGCCACGTCGGCGGCCACCGCGCGGTGGTGCTCCTCCGGGCGCCTCCGCAGCTCCTCGCGGAACCGGAACAGCAGGAAGAGGAAGTAGTCGACGCCGATGCCGATCAGCACGGTGCCGATCATGCCCGGGGTGCCCGGGTCCAGTTCGAGACCGGTCAGCAGGGCCGCTCCCACGACCGTGCCGACGGCGGCGCCGCCCACCACGGACACCGCGAGCAGCGGCACGACGGCGGCCAGGACGCTGCGGAACACCAGCACGTTGACCAGCACGATCAGGCCGACCATCAGCAGACCGACCACGGTCTGCGTGGTCTTCTCCGCGTCGGCGCGGTCCACCACGTCCGCCAGGCCCCCGGTGAAGCCGGTCCGCAGCCCGGCCGCGCCGAACTCCTGCTCGGCACGGTCCTGGAAGACCCGGTACAGGGAGTGCATGCCGGGGTCCGTGGAGTTGCCCCGCAGTTGTACGCCGAGCAGGGCGAACGACCCGTCGGGGGCGGTCGTCGTCATCGTCACCCGGGGGACCTGGGAGTAGTCCGTGGAAAGCCCCGGTATCTGTTCGTCCGTCCACGGCATCTTCATGCGGGTGACGCTCAGATCACGCGCCACCCCCGCCGCCCGCTCTTTGTCGGAGTCCTCCAGCGGCCTGCCGTCGCGCCGGGCCACCAGCACCGTCACCGCGTCGGCGTCGGGCTCCGCGCCGAACTCCTCCCGGGCGACCCGCAGCGCCGCGGCCGCGTCGTACTCCTGGGGCAGGAAGCCGGCGCTGTCGGTGTGCGTCACGCGGAAGACGAGCGACTGTCCCACGATGGCCGCGAAGACGCCGACCACCGCCCACACGGCGATGACCCGCCAGGGTCTGCGGGTCGAGAACCCGGTCAGGGCACGGATCACGGAAAGGCCTCCAGGGCGAGTACGGGAGAGCGCCTCCCGGCACCACGGAGGTCCGGGGAAGCGCTCCGGCCGGGTGATCCCGGCACGCCTCCAGCACATCAGCGGCATCGCACCCGGGCCTCGGAGGCGGGGACGAGAAACCCTCTGGGAGCACGGCCCCGCACCACCCGCCGTCTGGGAGCACGCTCCTGGTACCCGCTCCCTCCCGGACCCGACGCCCCGGCTCCGGCGCACCGGCACCATGGGAGACTCGACGGAAAGAACCGCACGTCATCGGGCCGCCACGACGGTCCGTGCACAGGCGCGGCCAGGGACGAGGGAGGCGGAGATGGGACGGCGGGCGGACGAGACGCGCCCCGGCCGGGCGGGGCACGGGGCGGACCCGTCCGGCTCCGGGCAGCCGGGCCGCCGGGCCGGGAGCCGGCGGGGTGGGCCGAGGGTGTGGAGCCGGCAGGACGGGCTCGTCGCCGCCGGCGCGGCGGCCCTCGACCTCGTCGGGTTCACCATCACCAGCCAGATGGACCAGGGGCGCGTGCCGGTGGCCGGGTGCCTGGTCACGGTGGCCGCCGCACTGCTGCTGCTGGCCCGCCGCCGCGCCCCGCTGGCCATCCTTGCCGGCGTCCTCGCCGTGAACCTGTCGCTCGGCTGGCTGAGTTCGGTCGGCCAGCACTACGGTGCCGCGACCGTCGTCGCGCTGTACACCGTCATCCGCCACCACCGTCCCGCGGTCGGCGCGGCGGCCGTCGCGGGGTGCGTCGTGGCGATCCAGTTCGTCCGCCCCGCGGCGGTCGCCCCGAGCGCCGTCGAGCTCGCCGCCAACGTCGCGTCCGCGCTCTTCGTCGTCGGCACCGCCATCGCCGTCGGACACTGGCAGCGCAACGCCGAGGCCCAACGACAGCTGCTCGCCGAGCGCGCCGTCGCCGAGGAACGCCGCCGCGTCGCCCGCGAGCTGCACGACATCGTCGCCCATCACCTCACCACGATGCAGCTGCTCGCCGGAGGGGCCCGGGCCAACCTCGACCGGTCCCCGGAGACGGCCCGGGAGGCGCTCGTCACCCTGGAGGGCTCCGGTCGCACCGCCCTGCGCGAGATGCGCCACCTGCTCGACGTGCTGCGGGCCGGCGACGAGGACGACGGGGGCGAGACGACCTCCCCGCAGCCCGGCGTCGGCGACCTCGACCGCGTCGTCGAGGACAGCCGCCGCGCCGGCCTCCCCACCACCCTCACCACCGACGGCGATCCCGGGACCCTCCCGCCCGGCGTCGCGCTCACCGTCTTCCGCATCGTCCAGGAGGCCCTCACCAACAGCCGCAAGCACGCGGGCCCCGGCGCGCACGTCGACGTACGGCTCGCCTTCGCCGCCCACGAGGTGCGCGTCGCCGTCACCGACGCGGGCCCCGGTCGGGGCCACCCCGCCGCACGGGGCTCGGGCTACGGCCTCATGGGGATGCGCGAACGCGTCGCCCTGCACGGCGGCAGCCTGCGCACCGGACCGGAGGGCGAGGGCTTCGCCGTCCGCGCCCGCCTGCCCCTCCCCGCCGACCGTCAGGAGACGCGCGCGTGAACGCCACCGTGAAGGTCCTCATCGCCGACGACCAGCCCCTCGTCCGCCACGGCCTCGCCCTGATGCTCGCGCCCGAACCCGGCTTCCAGGTCGTGGCCGAGGCCCCGGACGGCGCCGAGGCGGTCCGCCTGGCCCATGAGCACCGGCCCGACGTGGTCATCATGGACATCCGCATGCCGGTCCTCGACGGCATCGCCGCCACCGAACGCCTCTCCGCCGAACTGCCCGACTGCCGCGTCCTGGCCCTGAGCACCTTCGACATGGACGAGCACGTGATCGGCGCCCTGCGGGCGGGGGCGTGCGGCTTCCTGCCCAAGGACATCTCGCCCGAGGACCTCGTCGCCGCCCTGCGCGTCGTCCACGACGGCGAGGCGATCCTCGCCCCCCGGCTCCTGACCCGGCTCATCTCCACGCACGTCACGCGTCCCGGCCGGCCGGCGGCGCCGCCGGCTCCTCCCGGCACCGACGGACTCACCCCGCGCGAACGGGAGGTCTGGAGGCTGATCGCCGGCGGCCTGGACAACACCGAGATCGCAGACCGGCTGGCCGTGAGCCCCTCCACCGTGAAGAACCACATCACCGGCCTCTTCGCCAAGCTCGGCGTCCGCGACCGCGCCCAGGCCGTCATCGCCGCCTACGAGTCGGGCCTGGTGACGGCACGGCAGGCGCCCTGAGCCGCAGCGGGCCCCGGCCGCTCCCCCGCGCCGGGGCGGCCGGGACCGCGTCCGCCGAAACACGCGGTCGTCCGTGCGTGCGGGGGAGGCGGGCCACGGATAGCCTCACCGAAGGCCATTGATGTCGTTCCGTGCGGAAATGAGCGAAGGCGGTCGTGGTGTCCCGTAACAGGCGCTTGATCCTGAGTCCGCCGTCACGCGTGTGGAGCCTGCTCGCCGACGGCCTCCGGTACGGGGAGTGGGTCTCGGGGACGCAGCGGGTCATCGCCGCCGACCCGCGGTGGCCCGAGGTGGGCGCCCGGCTCCGGGTCCGGGTGGGCATCGGCCCCCTCGCCCTCGACGACACCTGCGTCGTCCGCATCTGCGAGCCGCAGCGCCGCCTCGAACTGGAGGCGAAGGCGGACCCCTTCGGCGCCGCCCGCATCGCCATGCACCTGGTCCCCTGGGGCGAGCACACCCTCTTCCTCCTGGAATGGCACCCCCTGCGGGGCCCCGGCACCCGGATGCACGGACTGCCCGTCGACTACCTCGTCTCCATCCGGAACGGCATGATGCTGACGAAGCTCGCCCGCATCGCGGTGCGCGAACAGCGGCGCGGCGAGCCGGCCGCCGTCCCGTCCGCGAGCGGTGCCTGAGGGGTACGCGGGCGGCCGTTCAGAGGTGGGCTTCGACGAGCTCCCGCACCTCGGCGTGGGTCAGCGGCCCCGTGCCGTGCGCCAGCGCCTCCCCGTCCTTCAGCAGGACGCAGGACGGGGCTTCCGTGATCCCGTAGCGCCTGGTCGCGGCGGGACAGCGCGCGATGTCGGCCCGGAGGGCGGTGAGGCGGCCCGCGTACTCGTCGGCGACGGCGCCCACGACGAGGTCCATGGCCCGGCAGGGCTCGATCGCCTTGGGCCAGGTCCCGATGAAGTAGGCGAGGACCGGTCCTTCGGTCCTGCCGAGGACGAAGTCGAACTCCGCGTCCTCGCGGGGCTGGTGAACCCGCTTCGCCATGAAAGCTCCTGTCTCCGCGTGCTGGTGTTCCCTCCCATCATCGCCCGGGGAGCGGCCGCCGACTGCCGACTGCCGACTGCCGACTGCCGACTGCCGACTGCCGACTGCCGACTGCCGACTGCCGACTGCCGACCGCCGGGCCCGGGTCGCGAGCGAAGTCCACCCTACGCAGATCGTCTACAACAAAACTATCTGCTAATGTCTTTTCTGGCCGCTCCGCCAGCTCCCGAAGGACTGATCCCCATGAGCCAGAACGCCACCGCCCTCGACACCACCGCCACCACGGTCGACACCGTCTCGGAGGCCGCGCCCGGCACCACCCCGAACGACGGCCCGGCGCCCCGGGCGCTCACCGGCGACGAGCTCTCCGGACTCCTGGGCCGGCAGCGGTTCGGCGTGCTCGCGAGCGTCCGGAGCACCGGCCACCCGCACCTGTCGACCGTCCTCCACCACTGGGACCCGGAGGAGCGCGTCCTGCGCGTCTCCTCCACCGCCGACCGGCTCAAGGTCCGCCTGCTGCGCCGCGACCCGCACGTCTCGCTGCACGTCGGCGGCCCGGACGTCTGGTCGTTCGCCGTGGCGGAGGGCGAGGCGGAGATCCTCGACCCGGCCGACGGGGCGGCCCCCGGCGAGAAGCCCCTGCCGGACCGGCGCGTGACCATCCTGATCCGGGTCTCCCGCCTGTACGGCACCGCCCTGGACGTCCCCTCCCAGGACTGACGCGCTCCGGGGCGGCGGGCGGGACGCGGCGCCGTCAGGAGGAGGGCGGGTACGGGGCGGACTTGAGGCGGCGGGCCAGGTGGGCGGTGTTCGCGGCGAGGGTGCGGGTGGTGCCGGCGGTGGCCTCGGGGGTCTCGTCCAGGTCCTGGAAGTCGGTTCCGTGCATGGCCTCGCCCACCCAGTAGGTGACGGCGTTGGGCGCGAGGGAGAAGCCCACGTCGTTCAGTCCCTGGAAGAGGTCGGCGCTGACCTTGTGGGCGCCGTCCTCGTTCCCGACCACGCAGACCGCGGCGACCTTGCCGTAGGTGAGCATGCGGCCCTCGTCGTCGGACTCGGAGAGCTCGGCGTCCAGCCGTTCCAGGACCCGCTGGGCGAGGCTGGAGGGATGGCCGAGCCAGATCGGGGTGGACAGGACGAGGATGTCCGCGTCGAGGACGGCCGCCCGGATCTCCGGCCAGGCGTCGCCGTGGCCCATGTCGGTCTTCACTCCGGGTTTCACGTCGTGGTCGGCGATTCTGATCGTCGTCCCCGTGACCCCGTGCGCGGCGAGGGCGGCCATCGTCTGTTCCGCGAGCAGCTGCGAGCTGGACGGGGCCGGGGCGGGCGAGAGGGTGCAGACCAGGGCGACAGCGCGGAGCGGAGTCGGCTCGAGAGTGTCCATGCCGTCCGGCTACCCGGTCGGCGGGGCCGTATCCGCCCCCGGGCCACCCGCGCGTGCGCCGGACCGGGCGGTCAGGGCCGGCGGCGGGCGAGGGTCGCGCCCAGGGCCGTGGCCGCGGCCCGTACGGCGTTGGCGTGGGAATCGGGACGGAAGCGTCCCACCGGACCGGTCACGCTGACCGCGGCGACCGCCGTCAGCCCGTCGGGAGCCAGGACCGGCGCGGCCACGCACAGCAGGCCCGGCGTCGACTCCTCCCGCTCGTAGGCGACGCCCGCCTCGACCGCCCGCGCCAGCTGGCCGCGCAGCAGCCCCGGCGCGATCACCGTGTGCGGGGTGCGGCGCTCCAGCGGGGCGGTCAGCACGGCCGCCCACTCGTCCTCCCCGGCGTGCGCGAGCAGCACCTTGCCGATCGCCGTGCAGTGCAGGGGCATCCGGCCGCCCGCGCGGGACGGCGCCTTGGCCTGCCGGTGGCCGCCGATCTTGGCGACGTAGACGACCTCGCGCCCCTCGCGCACCCCGAGGTGCACCGTCTCGTGGGTGCGCTCGTACAGATCCTGCAGGAACGGCATCGCCACCTCCAGCAGGGTGCGCTCGGCCGCCGCCCGCATGCCCAGCTCGAACAGGCCGCCCGAGAGCCGGTACCCGTGGTCCGTCTTGTCCAGCAGCCGGTGGCGCACCAGGTCCCCGGCGATCCGGTAGACGCTGCCCTTCGCCAGACCGGTGCGCCGGACCAGCTCGGCGAGCGGCAGCACGGAATCGGCAGGGCCGAACGCGCGCAGGATCCCCAGTGCCTTGCCCAGGACGGTGTCGCTGTCCTCCATGCGAAAGAGCGTACCGCTGAGTGGAACGCCTTCATGGAGCCCGCCGCCCCCCGTGCCGCAGATTGGACCTCATGCCCCGGAACCCCCGCGCTGTCGCCACCGACAGCATCGACGCCGCCGCCGCCCGCCTCCGCGAGGCCGCCGCCACCGGCACCCCCGCCGCCCCCGTCCGCGACCTGATCGGCCGCGACGACGTCACCGCCGCGTACGCCGTGCAGCGGCTGCTCACCGCCGAGCGGATCCGGGCCGGCGCCACGGTCGTCGGCCGGAAGATCGGCCTGACCTCCGCGGCCGTGCAGCAGCAGCTCGGCGTCGACCGGCCCGACTTCGGCGTCCTCTTCGACGACATGGCGCACGCCGACGGCTCGACCGTGCCCGCCGACGCCGTCCTCCAGCCCCGCGTCGAGGCCGAGATCGCCTTCGTCCTCGGAGCGGACCTCGCCGAGGGCCCCCTCGACGACGCCCAGGTCCGCGAGGCCATCGACCACGCCGTCGCCGCGATCGAGATCTGCGGCAGCCGGGTGGCCGACTGGGACATCAGCTTCGGCGACACGGTCGCCGACAACGCCTCTGCCGGCGGCTACGTCCTCGGCGCCCGGCGCGTCCCCCTCACCGGCTTCGACCCCGTCGCCGCCCAGATGACCATGACCGTCGACGGCGAGACCGTCTCCACCGGCAGCGGTGCCGCCTGCCTCGGCGACCCGGTCAACGCCGTCGTCTGGCTCGCCCGCCAGGCCCGCGACCTGGGCGAACCGCTCCGCGCCGGCCAGGTGATCCTCTCCGGCGCCCTCGGCCCGATGCGTCCCGTGACGCCGGGCGCCACCGTCCACGCCACCGTCACCGGCCTCGGCACGGTGTCGCTCACCTTCTCCGCGTAAGGAAACGGCCATGAGCAGGACCAAGGTCGCCGTCATCGGGTCGGGCAACATCGGCACCGACCTGATGATCAAGATCATGCGCACCGCGCAGCACCTCGAGATGGGCGTCATGGTCGGCATCGACCCGGCCTCCGACGGACTGGCCCGCGCCGCGCGCCTCGGCTTCGAGACCACCGCCGAAGGCGTCGACGGGCTGCTGAAGTCGCCCCTGATCGACGAGATCGGCATCGTCTTCGACGCCACCTCCGCCGGAGCGCACCGGGCCAACGACGCGAAGCTGCGCCCGCTCGGCATCCGGATGATCGACCTGACCCCGGCCGCGATCGGCCCGTACGTCGTCCCGGCCGTCAACCTCGACGAGCACCTCGACGCGCCGAACGTCAACATGGTCACCTGCGGCGGCCAGGCCACGATCCCGGTCGTGGCCGCGATCAGCCGGGTCGTCCCGGTGGCGTACGCCGAGATCGTCGCCTCCATCGCCTCCAAGTCGGCCGGCCCCGGCACCCGGGCCAACATCGACGAGTTCACCGAGACGACCTCCGAGGCGATCGTGAAGGTCGGCGGCGCCCGCCGCGGCAAGGCGATCATCATCCTCAACCCGGCCGAGCCACCGCTGATGATGCGCGACACCGTCTTCGCCCTGGTCACCCTGGACGGGGGCGAGGACGCCGGGAGCGCGAAGGCGCGGATCACCGAGTCGGTCCGGAGGATGGTCGCCGAGGTGTCGGCGTACGTCCCCGGCTACCGCATGGTCCAGGAGGTGCAGATCACCGAGATCCCCGCCGACCAGCCCGTCGGGACGCTGCTCGCGGAGGGCGCGGCCACGCGGCCGACCCATCAGGTGTCGGTCTTCCTCAAGGTCGAGGGCGCGGGCATGTACCTCCCGGCGTACGCCGGCAACCTCGACATCATGACCTCCGCCGCCGTGCGGATGGCCGAGAAGATCGCCGAGAAGACGGCCGGGACGACCGCCCCGAAGCCCGCCTCCGCCCCGGAGTCCGCCTCCGCCCCGGAGTCCGCCTCCGGCTCCGCCCCGGAGTCCGCTCCCGGCTTCGCCCCCGAGCCCGCCGAGAAGCCCGCTCCCGTGAAGGAGGCCGCGAAGTGAGCACCCCCATCTTCGTGCAGGACGTCACCCTCCGCGACGGCATGCACGCCGTCCGGCACCGCATCACGCCCGAGGACGTCCGGCGCGTCGTCGTCGCCCTGGACGAGGCCGGCGTCGACGCGATCGAGGTCGCCCACGGCGACGGCCTCGCCGGCGGCTCGGTCAACTACGGCCCGGGCTCCCACACCGACTGGGAGTGGATCGAGGCCGCCGCCTCGGTCCTGACGCGCGCCCGGCTCACCACCCTGCTGCTGCCGGGCGTGGGCACCGTCCACGACCTGAGGCACGCCTACGGCCTCGGCGTGCGGTCGGTGCGCGTGGCCACCCACTGCACCGAGGCCGACGTCTCCGCGCAGCACATCGCCGCCGCCCGCGAGCTGGGCATGGACGTCTCGGGCTTCCTGATGCTCTCCCACATGGCCGAGCCCGAACAGCTGGCGCGGCAGGCCAAGTTGATGGAGTCGTACGGCGCCCAGTGCGTGTACGTCACCGACTCCGGCGGCCGGCTGACGATGAACGGCGTCGCCGCCCGGGTGCGCGCCTACCGCGACGTCCTCGACCCGGACACCGAGATCGGCATCCACGCCCACGAGAACCTCTCGCTGTCCGTCGCCAACTCGGTCGTCGCGGTCGAGAACGGCGTCCGCCGGGTCGACGCCTCCCTCGCCGGACACGGCGCGGGCGCCGGAAACTGCCCCATCGAGGCCTTCGTCGCCGTCGCCGACCTGTCGGGCTTCCGGCACGGCTGCGACCTCGCCAAGCTCCAGGACGCCGCCGACGACATCGTCCGCCCCCTCCAGGACCGCCCCGTCCGGGTGGACCGGGAGACCCTGACGCTGGGTTACGCGGGCGTCTACTCCAGCTTCCTGCGGCACGCGGAGACCGCCGCCCGGCGCTACGGGGTCGACGTGCGCGACATCCTGATGGAATGCGGGCGGCGGCGCCTGGTCGGCGGCCAGGAGGACATGATCGTGGACATCGCCCTCGGCCTGGCTGCCGACCGCTGACGCTTCGGGAGCGGCCGGCGCCGCCGCCTCCGTTCCCCGAACTCGCCCTCGGTGTAGGCGCCTTGGGGGTTGGTCTACCTTGGGGTCCTCGCATCGGCCCAAGGGGGCACCGCATGGTCCACAGCAGGTTCCGGCCGGAGGTGCCGCCCGCCCCGGCCGCCGCGCGCGGCGCCGCGCGCCGCGACGGGCGGCACCTCCGGAGCGACCCCCTCCCGCCCTTGCGTCAGGACCGGAAGGGCTGACCTCCCCGCCGTGGAACAGCTGACGGGGGAGGACCCCGCGCACATCGGCCCCTACCGGCTCATCGCCCGCCTCGGCGCGGGCGGCATGGGGCTGGTCTGCCCGGGCCGCTCCGACCTGGGACGCACGGTCGCCGTCCCGGCCCTGCTGTCCGCCTCCTTCACCGGGGCCCGGGAGCGCCGCGGGGCCTTCGGGGCCCACCTCGCGATCGCCGGCAGCGGCCCGGCGCTCGGCCTGCCGGCCGGCTGGTTCCTCTCCGCGCACCCGAACTGGCACTTCAGTCTGTTCGCCGGAATCCCCTTCGCCCTCGTCGCCCTGATCGGAGCGGCCGTCCGGGTCCAGGACCGCCCGGGCCGCGCCGGTGCCCGCTTCGACGGCCGCGGACTGCTGCTCGCCTCCTACGGGATCGCGGGCGCCCCCGGGGCCGTCGCGCACTTCACGGGCGCGCCCGTCGCCCTGGCCCCGGCCTCCGTACTCCTCCTCGTGGTTTTCATGTGGTGGCAGACCGGACCGGCCGACGCCCTCGCCTCCGCCCCCGCCTCCGCTTCCGGCCCCGCCTTCGCCTCCGGCGGCAGACGACAGGCCCCCGCCGTCTGTTTGCCCGTCATGGCCGTGGTCACCGCCGGCGTCGCCGCGCTGCTCGTGGCCAGGGGCTACGTCTAGGCCGTCGAGCTCCGAGACGACGGGGGCGGAGGCACCGCCCGCCGCGACGGTGCGCCCGTGGGGCGCGAACGCCACCGCGGAGGACGCCGGCCTCCGGCGAGGCCGCGCCGAAGGACGGCCGGTGTTGGTATGGACCTGACAAGGGAGGGCCGCTAACGTGATTGAGAGCGCTCTCTGAGAGCGCTCTCAGCGTTCGGATTCCCCCACACCAGGAGGTCCCGTGAAACGCACCACCCCCCTGCGCGCCGCCATCGGCGCCCTGCTCCTGACGGTCTGTCTCGGCGCCGCCTCGGCGAACGCCGCCCCCCTTCCGGAGCGCGCCGCGCCGCCGTCGGCGTCCGCCGGGCTGCTCGACGCGATGCGGCAGGACCTCGGCCTGACCGCGGAGCGGGCCGAAGCGCGGCTGCGCGCCGAGAAGACGGCCGCCGAGGTGGAGAAGACGGCCAGGGAGCGTGCCGGCGCCGCCTACGGCGGTTCGTGGTTCGACCCGGCGGCGGGCCGGCTCGTCGTCGCCGTGACCGACCGCGCCGAGGAGGCGGAGGTGCGGGCACTGGGCGCCGACACCCGGCTGGTCCGGCACAGCGCCGCCGAACTGGACCGCGCCAAGGCGCGCCTGGACGCGCTCCGCGCGCCCGCCGGCGTCGCCGGCTGGCACGTCGATCCGAGGACCAACAGCGTCGTGGTCGACGTCGTCCGTGCCGAGCGGCAGACCCCCGCCGTGCGGGCCTTCGTCGACCGGGCCCGCGCCGACGGCCCCGTCACCGTCGCCGAGACGGCCGAGGCGCCCCGCACGTACGCGGCGGGCACCGTGGGCGGCGATCCGTACTACACGGGCAACGTCCGCTGCTCGATCGGCTTCTCCGTGCACGGCGGCTTCGTGACCGCCGGTCACTGCGGGCGGGCCGGCGCGGCGGTGCGCGGCTGGGACGGGTCCGCGATGGGCACCTTCCAGGGCTCGTCGTTCCCCGGCGACGACTACGCCTACGTCTCGATCCACAGCGGCTGGTGGACCGTGCCCGTCGTGCTCGGCTGGGGCACCGTCCCCGACCAGCTGGTACGCGGCTCGGCGGAGGCCCCGGTGGGCGCCTCGGTCTGCCGCTCCGGTTCGACCACGCGCTGGCACTGCGGCACCGTCCTGGCCAAGAACCAGACGGTCAACTACAGCCAGGGCGCGGTGTACCAGATGACCAAGACCAGCGTCTGCGCCGAGGGCGGCGACTCCGGCGGCTCGTTCCTCAGCGGTGACCAGGCCCAGGGCGTCACCTCCGGCGGCTGGGGCAACTGCTCCTCCGGCGGCGAGACGTGGTTCCAGCCCGTCAACGAGATCCTCGCCCGCTACGGCCTGCGGCTCCACACCGCCTGAGCCCGGCTCGCACCGCCCCGCGCCCCGGACGGCGCGGGGCGGTGCGAGGCCGGAGCGCCCCGGACGGCCGCCGCCCGGTACCCGGCCTCCGCCGGGCCGACCGGCACGGCGACCGGCGTCCCGGCCTCCGCGCCGGGAGCGGCCGGCGGCGTCCCGCTCGTGGCCCGACAGGGCGCGAGCGGGACGTCCGTGTGAGGAGCGCCGTCACGGCGTGAAGCCCCGACCGTCGCGCGAGTTTCGGGCGACGCGGCTCCATATGTGAGCAAAACATACTAAACCTGGATATTTTCTCGTCTTGGCGGGCGCTCATGCGCCACGGTCTGTCAGCTCCTCGGAGGGGGTCCACGTGAAGAAGGACGTGCCGGCGGGCGCCGAGACCGTCTCCGGGGGAGCCGCGCCGACGGCCAAGCTCACCCTGGTGACCCTCACCGCGATGGTCGTCGGGTCCATGGTGGGCGCCGGGGTGTTCTCGCTGCCCCGGCGGTTCGCCCAGGAGACGGGCGTCGCGGGAGCGCTGATCGCCTGGGCCATCGCCGGCGTCGGCATGCTGATGCTCGCGTTCGTGTTCCAGACCCTCGCCGTACGCCGCCCCGACCTGGACGCCGGCGTGTACGCGTACGCCAAGGCGGGCTTCGGCGAGTACCTCGGCTTCTTCTCGGCCTTCGGCTACTGGGCGAGCGCCTGCGTCGGCAACGTCACCTACTGGGTGCTCATCATGTCGACGGTCGGCGCCCTCGCCCCCGCCCTCGGCGACGGCGACACGGCCCTCGCGATCGTCCTGTCCTCGGTGGGCCTGTGGGGCTTCTTCCTGCTCATCCGGCGCGGAGTGAAGGAGGCGACGGCGATCAACCGGATCGTGACCGTCGCCAAACTCGTCCCCATCCTCGTCTTCGTCGTCCTGGCGCTCTTCCTCTTCGAACCCTCCGTGTTCGCGGACAACTTCGGCGGCGCGGACTACGCCGGCTCCCTCTTCGACCAGGTCCGCGGCACGATGCTGGCCACGGTCTTCGTCTTCCTCGGCGTCGAGGGCGCCAGCGTCTACTCCCGGCACGCCAGGCGCCGCGAGGACGTCGGCCGGGCGACCGTCCTGGGCTTCCTGAGCGTCTTCGCGATCTTCGCCTCGGTCACCATCGTGTCGTACGGCGTCCTGCCGATGAGCGAGATCGCCGAGCTCCGCCAGCCGTCCATGGCGGGCGTGCTGGAGGCGGCCGTCGGCACCTGGGGCAAGGTCTTCGTCAGCGTCGGCCTGATCGTGTCGGTCCTCGGCGCGTACCTGGCCTGGACGCTGATGGCGGCGGAGGTGCTGTTCGTCGCCGCCAAGGACAGGGACATGCCGCGCTTCCTCGGCCGCTCCAGCGGTGACGACGTCCCCGTCCCGGCCCTGCTGTTGACGACGGCCCTGAGCCAGGTGGTCCTCGTCGTCACGGCCTTCTCCGACGACGCGTTCAACTTCGCCCTCGACCTCACCAGCGCCCTCAGCCTCATTCCGTTCCTGCTGGCCGCCGGCTTCGCGGTGAAGATCGCCCTGAGGCCCCGCCAGGAGGGGGTGACGGGACGGACGACCCGCCGGGACCTCGTCGTCGCCGTTCTCGCCACCCTCTACACGGCCTTCCTCCTCTACGCCGCGGGGCTCAAGTTCGTCCTCGTCTCCTTCATCGTCTACGCCCCCGCCACCCTCCTGTTCGTGAAGACCCGCCGGGAGCAGAACCGCCGCCCGTTCTCCCCGGGGGAGGCCGTCATCTGTGCCGTCTCCGTCGCCGGTGCCGTGGCGGGCGTCGCCGCCCTGGCGGCCGGCTGGATCGAGCTCTGACCCCACCGCCGTCCCGCGCCACCAGAAAGGCCGATCATGACCACCAGCGACTCCGGTCCCGCCAAGCCCGCCCTGGGCGTCCACTCCGAGGTGGGACGGCTCCGCAAGGTCCTCGTCTGCTCACCCGGCCTCGCCCACCGCCGGCTGACCCCGACCAACTCCGACGACCTGCTCTTCGACGACGTGATGTGGGTGGAGAACGCCCAGCGCGACCACGCCGACTTCGTGAACAAGCTGGTCCAGCGCGGGGTCGAGGTCGTCGAACTGCACAACCTGCTCTCGGAGACCATGTCCGTCCCGGCGGCCAGGGAATGGCTCCTCGACCGCAAGATCACCGCCAACGAGGTCGGCCTCGGCCTCGTGCGGGAGACCCGGGCGTTCCTCGACTCCCTCGCCCCCCGCGCCCTGGCGGAGTTCCTCATCGGCGGCCTGTCCACCGCCGACCTGCCGGACGACTTCCGGTCCGGATACGCGGCACTGGCCCGGGAAGGCGTGGGGGCCCGGGAGTACCTGATGCCGCCCCTGCCGAACACGCTCTACACCCGCGACACCACGTGCTGGCTCTACGGCGGCGTCACCCTGAACCCGCTCTACTGGCCGGCCCGACACGGCGAGACGCTGCTGATGAAGGCGATCTACACCCACCACCCCGACTTCGAGGACGCCACCGTCTGGTGGGGCGACCCCGAACAGGACTGGGGCCGGGCCACCTTCGAGGGCGGCGACATCATGCCCGTCGGCAACGGCGTCGTCCTCATGGGCATGAGCGAGCGCACCTCCCGCCAGGCCATCACCCAGGTGGCCCGCGCCCTCTTCGAGAACGGCGCCGCCCAGCACGTCGTCGTGGCCGGCATGCCCAAGCTGCGTTCGGCCATGCACCTCGACACCGTCTTCACCTTCGCCGACCGCGACATCGTCACCCTCTACCCGGCGATCATGGACTCCGTCCGCACCTTCTCCCTGCGGCCCGCCGACCGGGCACCGGGAGTGGAGATCACCGACGAGGGTTCGACCCCCTTCGTCGACGTCGTCGCCAAGGCCCTCGGCCTGCCGGAGCTGCGGGTGGTCCGGACCGGCGGCGACGTGTACGCCTCCGAACGCCAGCAGTGGGACAGCGGCAACAACGCCGTCGCCCTGGAACCCGGAGTGGTCTTCACCTACGACCGCAACACCCAGACCAACACCCTGCTGCGCAAGGCCGGGGTGGAGGTCATCACCATCGTCGGCGCCGAACTGGGCCGCGGCCGCGGCGGCGGCCACTGCATGACCTGCCCCCTGATCCGCGACGAGGTCGAGTTCTGACCCGCCGGCGGACCCGCCCCGGGGGGCGGGCCGGGGAGCGGGCCGGACCTGGCGGTAGCGAGGTCGTGCGAGCAGCCGACCCGAAAGCCACGAATCCGAACACCGGCGAACAACAAGATGCGACAGGAACCTTGACCGGGCGTCAGTGCCTTCCTACGCTCGCACCGCATGGGAGCGTTCCCACGCCCTTCGGGGGTGGCCTTCGCGCTCCTCCTGCCCCGAGGGACACCGCCCCCATGCCACGGAGGTCTCCATGACCGACGCACACCGCAGCCCCCGCCCCGCACCGCCGCCCCTCCGTGGGCGGGGCCGGTCCAGGAGCCGCCTGACGTGCGGCGTCACGGCCGCCGCCCTCGCCGTCTCCGCGCTCGTCGTCCTGCCGCGGACGGCGCACGCCGCCACCGCCCGCCAGGTGGAACGCCTCGACCGGGGGCTGACCAGTACCCATACGGGCAGCGGAAACCTCGTCTCGTGGCGCTGGCTCGCCACCGACCCGGACCAGGTGGCGTTCAACGTCTACCGGGGCGCCACCAGGGTCAACTCCTCGCCTCTCACCACCTCGACGAACTACTTCGACACCGGTGCGTCGGACTCGGCCGACTACACGGTCCGCGCCGTGATCGGCGGCGTCGAACAGCCCGCCTCCGAGGCCGCGCTGAAGTTCCGTTCCGGGTACCTGGACGTGCCGATCTCGCCGCCCGCCGGCGGGACGACCCCGGACGGGGTGGCGTACACCTACGAGGCCAACGACGCCTCCACCGGAGACCTCGACGGCGACGGCAGGCTCGACCTGGTCCTCAAATGGCAGCCGACCAACGCCAAGGACAACTCGCAGTCCGGCTACACCGGCAACACGATCGTCGACGGCATACGGCTCGACGGCACCCGGCTCTGGCGGATCGACCTCGGCCGCAACATCCGCTCCGGCGCGCACTACACGCAGTTCCAGGTGTACGACTACGACGGCGACGGCCGGGCCGAGGTCGCGATGAAGACGGCCGACGGCACCCGCGACGGCACCGGCGCGGTGATCGGCGACTCCGCGGCCGACCACCGCAACACGAGCGGCTACGTCCTCTCCGGCCCCGAGTTCCTCACCATGTTCCACGGCCAGACCGGCAGGGCGATGGGCACGGTGGACTACGTCCCCGCCCGCGGCACGGTCTCCTCCTGGGGAGACTCCTACGGCAACCGCGTCGACCGCTTCCTCGCCGGCACCGCCTACCTGGACGGCGCCCGCCCGTCCCTGATCATGGCCCGCGGCTATTACACCCGTACCGTCGTCGCCGCCTGGGACTGGCGGAACGGGCGGTTCACCCGCCGCTGGACCTTCGACACCAGCTCCTCCACCAACGTCGGCAAGGGCTACGACGGGCAGGGCAACCACAGCCTGTCGATCGCGGACGTCGACGCCGACGGCAAGGACGAGATCGTCTACGGCGCGATGACCGTCGACGACGACGGCGCCGGCCTGTGGACCACCAAGCTGGGCCACGGCGACGCCGGCCACGTGGGCGACCTCGATCCCTCCCGGCCGGGCCTGGAGTACTTCAAGGTCTCCGAGGACAAGAGCAGGCCGGGCTCGTGGATGGCCGACGCCCGCACCGGTCAGATCCTCTGGCAGACGGCCTCGGGCGCCGACAACGGCAGGGGCGTCGCCGGCGACGTCTACGCCGGGAGCCCGGGCGCGGAGGCGTGGTCGGCCTCCGACACCACCCTCCGATCGGCGGCCGGAGCCTCCCTCGGGCGGGAGCCGTCCAGCGTCAACTTCCTCTCCTGGTGGGACGGCGACCCCGTCCGCGAACTCCTCGACGGCACCCGCGTCGACAAGTACGGCCCCTCCGGCGACACCCGCCTCCTCACCGGCTCCGGCGTCTCCTCCAACAACACCACCAAGGCCACCCCCGCCCTCTCCGGCGACATCCTCGGCGACTGGCGCGAAGAAGTCGTCTGGCGGACCAGCGACAACACCGCCCTGCGCATCTACTCGACGCCCCACCCGACGACCACCAGGATCACCACCCTGCTCCACGACACCCAGTACCGCACCGCCCTCGCCTGGCAGAACACCGCCTACAACCAGCCCCCGCACCCCAGCTTCTTCATCGGCGCCGCCATGCCCGCGGCGCCGCGCCCCGCCGTCTTCACCCCCTGACGGGCGCCGGGCGGGGTCGGCGCAATTTTTGCAGTCCCTGCATTTTTGCGTAGCATGCACGCATGGCAGAGGGGGTGCCCGCCCGCGGCGGGCTCAGGGAACGCAAGAAGAAGGCGACACGCGCCGCCCTGGCGGAGGCGGCCGTGCGCCTGGCGGCCGAGCACGGCGTCGAGAACGTCACCGTCGACGCCATCAGCGCGGCCGCCGGCGTGTCCACCCGCACCTTCTTCAACTACTTCGACTCCCGTGACGAAGTCTTCGTGATGATCGGGGCGGACTCCGGTACCCGCGTCCGCCGCGCCGTCCTCGCCGCCCCGGCCGGACTCGCCCCGCTGGACGCGCTCCGCGAGGCCCTGGCCGCGGAGCTGGAGGAGGTCGAGCAGCAGCACGAGCTGTGGCGGCTCCACGCGGAAGTCCTCGGCACCCACCCCCAGCTGCTCGCCCGGACCCTCGGCGCCCACATGGCCGACGAGCTCCTCCTCGCGGAGGCGCTCGCCGAGCGCGTCGGGGCGGGCTCGCCGCTCTTCACCGAGGACCGCCCCGCCCACGGGTCACCGCAGGAGCGGGAGCGCAGACACGCGCTGCCGCTCTACCCCCGCCTCCTGGCGGCCGTCGGCGGCACCGCCGTCCGCATCGCCGTCGAGCACTGGTGCGTGCGACAGGCCGAGACGCCCTTCGCCGACGTCTTCCGGGAGACGTTCGAGCACCTGGCCGCGGGCCTTTCCGAACCCCCCGCTCCGCCGAACGGATCCTCCCCGTAGCACCGCGACCCGCACCCGCGCCAGCGGTCCTCCGGACAACGAACCACTTGAGAAGGATGTTGTGACCTCAACGACGGCGCCGGTCCAGGCGCCACCGACCTCCATGTCGGACCGACAGATACTCCAGGCCATGTCCGGCCTGATGGCGGGCATGTTCGTGTCGATCCTGGCCGGCACCGTGGTCGCGAACGCCCTGCCCAGGATCATCGCCGACCTCGGCGCCAGCCAGTCCTCGTACACCTGGGTCGTCACCGCCGAACTGCTCGCCATGACGGCGACGGTCCCGCTCTGGGGCAAGCTCGCCGACCTCTACAACCAGAAGCTCCTCCTGCAGATCTCGCTCGGCCTGTTCGTGGTCGGCTCGCTGCTCGCCGGCTTCTCCCACGACGTCGGGCTGCTCATCTTCAGCCGCGTCGCGCAGGGCATCGGCGCCGGCGGCCTGACGGCCCTGGCGCAGGTCGTGATGGCGGCGATCATCCCGCCCCGCAGGCTCGGCAAGTACGCCGGACTCTTCGGCGCCGTCTTCGCCGTCGGCACCGTCGCGGGCCCCCTCATCGGCGGTGTGCTCGTCGACACCTCCTGGCTCGGCTGGCGCTGGTGCTTCTTCATCGGCGTCCCCTTCGCCCTGCTCGCCATCGTGCTGCTCCAGCGCACCCTGAAGCTGCCGGTCACGCGCCGCGAGGCGAAGATCGACTACCTGGGCGCCTTCCTCATCGTCGCCGGCGTCTGCGCGCTCCTGATCTGGGTCTCGCTGGCGGGCAACAGCTTCGACTGGGCCTCCTGGCAGACCGCGGCCCTGACCGGCGGCGGACTGGTCCTGCTCGCCGCCGCCGTCCTCGTCGAGTCCCGGGTGCCCGAGCCGATCATCCCGCTCGGCATCTTCCGCAACCGCACCGTCACCCTGACCACCGTCGCCAGCCTCTTCGTCGGCCTGGCCATGTTCGGCGGCACGGTCTTCCTGTCCCAGTACTTCCAGATCTCGCTGGGCAAGTCCCCGACGGTCGCCGGTCTGATGAGCCTGCCGATGATCATGGGACTTCTGGTGTCCTCCACGGTCGCCGGACAGTTCATCAGCAAGACCGGCCGCTGGAAGGCGTTCCTCGTCGCCGGCGGCGTGCTGATGACCGCCGGCCTCGGCCTGCTCGCCACCATCGGCGCCGACACCCACTTCGGTCTGCTCAGCCTCTACATGGCGGTCATGGGCGTCGGCGTCGGCATGCTGATGCAGAACCTGGTCCTGGCCGCGCAGAACGACGTGCCCGCCTCCGAACTGGGCGCGGCCACCTCGGTCCTCTCCTTCTTCCGCAGCCTCGGCGGCACCATCGGCACCAGCGTCCTCGGCGCCATCCTCGCCAACCGGGTGGCCGCGGAGATGAGCAAGGGCCTCCAGGACGCGGGCGTCCCCGCCGGGGGAGGCGCGGCCGGGCACGGAGCGGTACCGGACATGACGACCCTGCCCGCCCCCATCCGCGAGATCGTGGAGCACGCCTACGGCGTCGCCACCGGCGAACTCTTCCTCGTCGCCACCCCCTTCGCCCTCCTCGCGCTCGTCGCCGTCCTCTTCGTCAAGGAGAAGCCGCTGAAGACCACGAGCGGCATGGAACGCCTCGCCGAGGAATCCGCCGCCACCGGACAGAAGGCCGAGGGCGTCCCGCCCCGGGCCGGCGCGTCCACCCCGGCGGAGCACGCCGAGACGGCCTGACAGCCCCGGGCGGCGGACGCCTGCGTACCGCCCGCCGCCCGGCAGCGGCCTCTCCCACAGGGACGGTGGGGGAGGCCGCTTCAGCATGTGCGGGCTTCCGGAAACCGACCGGCCCGCGGGTGTCGGGCACGGGCCGGGGGCCCGTGCCCGGTATACCGGTGGCGTCGAAGGGCCACGCACCACAGAGGGAGAACCGTCATGACGCTGCAGCGGATGGACAACGTCGGGATCGTCGTCGAGGACCTGGACGCCGCCGTCGCCTTCTTCACCGAACTGGGCATGGAGGTCGAGGGCAGGGCGAGCATCGAGGGCCGCTTCGCCGACCTGGCCGTCGGACTCGACGGAGTCCGCAGCGACATCGCGATGATGCGCACCCCGGACGGCCACGGCAAGCTGGAACTCGCGCGGTACCACCACCCCGCGGCCATCGGCGACGGCTCGCACAACCCGCCGCCGAACACGGTGGGCCTGCACCGGGTCATGTTCGCCGTCGACGACATCGACGACACCGTCGCCCGCCTGCGCGACCACGGCGCCGAACTCCTCGGCGAGGTCGCCCGGTACGAGGACGTCTACCGCCTCTGCTACCTCCGGGGCCCCTCGGGCATCATCGTCGCCCTGGCCGAACAGATCGGCTGACGCCCCCTCGCGGCAGCGGCTTTTCGGCCACGCGCGGCATCGGCCACGACCCGCGTCCCGCACGGACCGACGCGCGGCGAACGCACCCGCCCCGCATGTCCCGGGGCTTCGAACACCGTCCGAATCACATGTGCTCGGTACGAGGGCCCCGGTCGTTGAGCCGGTCGACGTCCCAACCGCCCGTCCTCCGTCCCGAACCCGGTGAGGTGCTGAGATGCCCCCGTTCCCCGACCACGTGCGCGCCCTGGTCACCGACCGCCTCGAACGGCACCCCGGCGGGCGCGACGCCCCCGCCGGCCGACCCCGCACGGAGACGGGACGGTCGCGGTGACCGACTTCGCCGCCGCCGGCGCCGCCTACGCCGCCCACTCCGACAGCGCCCGCGGCCGGCTGCGCCACGACCTCGTCGAGCGCCGCCTCCGCGCGGAGCTCGGCCCTTCCCCGGTGCGGGTCCTGGACGTGGGCTGCGGGAACGGCGAGATGACCCTGCGGCTCGCCGCCGCCGGACACCACGTGACCGGCGCCGACCCGGACCCCCGCATGCTGGCCGTCACGGCCCGCCGCCTCGCCGCACGGCCCGGGCTCGGCGACCGCGTGCGCCTGGTCGAGGCCGGCGTGGAAACCCTCCCCTTCACCTGGGAACGGTTCGACGCGGTCTGCTGCCACGGCGTCCTCATGTACCTGGACGGGCCCGACCGGGCGGTCGCCCGCCTCACCGAACTCGTCGCCCCCGGGGGTCTGTTGAGCATCCTCGCGAAGAACCGCTCTGCCGTCGGCGTACGCGAGGCCCTCGCCGGCGACTACGGGACCGCGCTCCGGCTCATCGAGAGCGGCGCCACCACCAGCCTCGGCAACCTCGGCATCCACAGCCGGGGGGACACCGCCGAGGCCCTCGACCGCCTGGCGGCGGGTCACGGGCTGAGGCCGTTGCACTGGCAGGGCGTGAGGATCTTCACCGACCACCTGGTGGGCTGGGAGCCCGACCAGGACGCGTACGCGGCGGCGGCCGCGGTGGAGTGGGCCGCGTCCTGGCGCTCCCCGACACGGGACATGGCGCGCCTCGTGCACACCCTCGCCCGCCGCCCCAGGGAGGGCCGTCCATGACGCCCCCGCCGTTCCTCCCCGTACGGAACGCTCCCGCCACCACTCCGGCACGCCCCTTCCACGCCCCCACACCCACCCACCGGCCGACCGACGGAGGTACCCGGTCATGACCCACGCACCCGGCCCGTTCCCCACGGTTCGCGCGGTCCGGCAGGCCACGCCCGACGACGCCGGCGAGATCACCCGGCTGCGCTCCGAGTTCGTCCTGTCGGAACCCCTCGACGCGGAATGGCTCACCCTCTGCCGCGAGCAGCTGGCGGGGCGGCTCGGGCCCGCGGGCGACGCCCGCGCCTATGTCGTCGACGCCCCGACCGGCGGACTCGCCGCCTGCGCCCTGGGCCTGTTGCATCACCTCCTGCCGGCCCCGCGCTACCCCCGGGGACTGGCCGCCCGCATCCACGTCGTGGCGACGGAGCCCGGATTCCGGCGCCGCGGCTACGCCCGGGCGACGGTGTCGGCGCTGCTGGACCACGTGCGGCGGGAGGGGGCCACGCTCTTCGAACTGCACGCGAGCGAGGAGGCGGCCCCGCTGTACGAGGCGCTGGGGTTCGCGAGCAGCCCGGCTCTGATGAGGATGACGCGGCTCGCCCCCGGGGCGGGTGAGGAGACGGCATGAGCTCCACCTGGCTCTCCACGGAGGAGTACGCGGCCACGCTGCCCAAGGCCACCTTGTTCGGCAGCGTGTTCTTCACCGACGAGCACGACCGGCCGGTACAGCTCCACAGCGTCTACAGCCCCGAGCACCCCTGGCAGTGGCCCGGAGGCACCAGCGAGGCGGGCGAACGCCCGTGGGAGACCGCGGTGCGGGAGACCTCGGAAGAGACGGGTCTGCTGGTGACCGGCCCGCCACGGCTGCTGGCGGCCGTGTTCGGCCTGCCGGGCACCGGATGGCCGCTGGCGACGTCAGGACTGGTCTTCGACGGCGGCCGGCTCACCGAACGGCAGCTCGCGGGGATCACCCTGGCGCCCGAGGAACACGACGAGGTCCGGGTTCTGCCCCTCGCCCAGTGGCGGGGACTGATGCCGGAGCGGGACTTCGCCAGGCTCACCGCCGTCATGGAAGCCCGCCGGTCCGGGACGGCGGCCTACTTCGGCACCTGGGACTGGGACGAGTGACCGCCCGCCGTCCCCGCGGTATCCACGCCGGTGAAGGTCTTCGGGCACGGCCCTGGCCGGGATCGGGTCATCGTTCCGCGGGGAGTCGTCCCACGGCGTCGGCCGGCGAGGCCCGTCCTGCTTCCCGGACGGACTGACGGCGCCTCCGGCGATCGGGGAGTGTGGACCCCATGACCCACGACGCCCCGGGCGGGTTCACCGAGACCGAGATGTACCGGATCCTGGAACGGGCGGCCGGCGCCGTCGGGCTCGGTTGTTCCGGAACCCGTCTGCTGCGCGGACAGACCAACGCGGTCGTCCTCCTCGAAGAGGACGGAGTCGTCGCCAAGATCGCCCGGAAGGGGTCCCGGGCCGACGACGTCGCGCGGACGGTCGAGTTCGTCCGGTGGCTCACCGACGCGGGCTTTCCCACCGTCCCCCTCCACCCCGTCGAGCAGCCGGTCGTCATCGACGGGCAGGCCGTCACGTTCTGGCGCCATCTGCCCCAGCCGCCGCTTCCCGTCGCCGCCCACCAGCTGGCCGCGCCGCTGCGCGCGCTCCGCACCCTGCCGGCCCCGCCCGTGGCCCTGCCCGCCCACGACGACCTCGCGGCGATCCGGCGCTCGCTCGGAGCGATCACCTGCCTGCCCCCGGAGACACTGGCCTTCCTGGGCGACCGCGCCGACCGGCTCGACGCCGCCCTCGCCACCGTGGAGTTCTCCCTCCCCGAGGGCGTGATCCAGGGCGATCCGCAGCACCGCAACGCCCTGCACCTCGACGGCGGCGCCGTCCTGTGCGACTGGGACACGGTGGCGTTCGGGCAGCCGGAATGGGACCTGGTCACGGTGGAGGTCCATTGCAGGCGCTTCGGATACGGAGAGCGGCACTACGAGGCCTTCGCCGGGGCCTACGGCTGGGACGTCACCCGCTGGCCCGGCCGTCCGACCCTCGCCGCCATCCGGGAACTGCGCATGATCACCACGAACGCGCGGAAGGTCCACCACGCCCCGGCCGGTCTGGAGGAGGTCCAACGCCGTGTGGCCGGGCTGCGGAGCGAGGATCCGTTCCTGCGGTGGAACATCCTCTGACACCGGCGAAAGCGGGCGGGTATCCCGGCATCGGAGGTCGGAGGTCGGAGGTCGGAGGTCAGACATGGCGTTTGCCCTCGCGGGGACCGACGTGCCCCGCCACCTGGTCGAAGGTGGGGCCGCCTCCCGACCGCTCTGGGAGGTGAAACATTTCCGCGGGCCCGGTGCGTCGGAGGTACTGAGACCGCACACACCGTCACCTCCGCTCCGATCAGAGGACGTTCCCTCATGTTCTTGACGCTCCCCAGGTCGGCCACGGCCCTCGCCGTCGGGCTGGCCGCCGTCGTCGCCACCGCCGTCTCGCCCGCCGCCGCCCACGACGGGAAATGGCGGGACGTCAGCCCGTCCGGCGGCGACGGCAGCGTGCTGTTCGACGTCGAGACCACGCGGGGCACGACCTGGGCGGTCGGCTTCCGCAGCGACGCGACCACCCGCCCCTTCGCGCCGGTGGCCATGCGCTGGAATGGCACGGGCTGGCAGTCGCCCCCGCAGCCCGCCGACCACGGCCGCCTGGACGACCTCGCCGCCGGCGCGCCCGACGAGGTGTGGGCGGTCGGTACGCGCCACGAAGCCGTGGGCGACACGGACTGGGACCGGGGCCGCGCCCTGCTCCAGCACTGGGGCGGCACCGCGTGGAGCGAGGTCGCCCTGCCCTTCCCGGAGGGGGCGAGCGAGACGTCGCTGTCCGCCGTCGCCGTGGACGAGGGCGGCTCGGTCTGGGTGTACGGCGGCTACGCCGACGCGGCCGGGGAGTACGTACCGGCCCTGTTCCGCGGGGAGGCGGACGGCGGCGGCGACTGGACCCGGTTGCCCGCGGACACCGGGCTCAACTGGGTCTCCCAGCTGGAGGCCCGTCCCGACGGCGTCCTCCAGGCCGTCGGTGACGGCGTCTCCCGCTTCGACGGCACGTCATGGACCAAGCAGAGCCTGCCGCCCGCGCTCGACGGGGCGCTCTTCGACGGCATCGAGACCCGGGCGGCGAACGATGTCTGGGCCGTCGGCCACATCAGGGACGAGAAGCTGTGGCGCCGACCCGTGATCGTGCGCTTCGACGGCCGTGCGTGGCGCACCGTCCGCACTCCCGCAGAGACGGGCCAGCTGTACGACATCGCCTTCGACGGCTCCGGCCGGCCGGTGGTGGTGGGGGAGACCATGAACCCCGAGGTCAACCCGGACGGCAACTACGTCCTCACGCCCGGCCCCCAGGGCTTCCTCACCCGCACCGAGGAACCGCCCGGGGCCGGATACCTGTACGGAGCGGCGACCGACGCGACGGGCCGGATCTGGACCGTCGGCGGCACCGCCGGCGCGGAGGGCGGCATCTCCCCGGCGGCGTACGCGGGCGTCCGCCGCTGAACCGGGCGAACCGTGTGCACGGCTCACCCGGCGCGCCTCGCGCCGGGCCAGGACGGCCGTGACCCGCTCCGGGTGCCCCGGTGCCGTCAGGCAGTTCCGCCGGGCTCCTCCGCCCGCACCCGCGCCCCGGCCCGGTGCAGGGAGCGCAGCGCCGCCAGCAGGACGCCGATGTCGTCGAGGAGGACGGGATCGGGGAGCAGGTCCGCGGGACTGACCAGGTAGAGCAGGGCGCCCCAGAAGAGCACCTTGCGCGACATCGGAACACCGGAGTCGCCGAGCATCCTGCGAGCCCGGAACAGCCGGACGGCCAGTACGACGGCCACCACGAGGGTCGCGGCGAAGACCACCGCGGCGATCGCCCACCAGTAGCCGCTCACGCCGTCCATCCGGTCCTCCTCTTCCCGCTCCGGCTCTTCCTGCTCCGGGTGCTCGAAGAACGTGTGCCCCGAAGCTCCGGTTCCGCACCGTCGTCCTCGTCGTCGTCGCCGCCGACCGTCGGAGCCGGAGCCGGAGCCGGAGCCGGAGCCGGAGCCGGAGCCGGAGCCGGAGCCGGAGCCGCTTTCCGTCCGGGCAGGGGAATACGATCCGCCGGTGCGTCGTTTGTCGCAGCACGCAGGTGCCGTCCACCCTCAGGCGGTCGAGAGCCATGACCCGTGCCCGTCACGTCCGCCCAGCCCGCCGTGCCGCCGCCGCGACGGCGCTCCTGGTCCTGCTCGGGGGCTGCGCCGCCTCCGGCGCGGGGGCTCCCGCCGCGTCCTCGGACGCCACCTCGCCGGAACCCGCGTCCACCGCCGCCGTCGCGCCGCCGGCCGCCCGCGGCTCCGAGGCGCCCGAACCGGTGGCCGCCACCCCCACCCCGCGCCCGCGCCCCGCCGAGCTCGACATCCCTTCGATCGGGGTGGGGGACCTGCGGGTGGTGCCGTACGAGGGGAGGACGGACGACCGGGCGGGCACCCGCATACAGGACCGGGGCGTCGCGGCCAGCCCGTACGGGAAGCACGGCGGCGTCGGCCCGGGCGACATCGGCAACTACCAGGTGACCGCCCACCGGCTCTCCGCCGGGGGACCGCTCCGCGACCTGCCCGACGTCGACGTCGGCGACGAGGTGCGCGTCACCGCCGAAGGCGCCACGTACACGTACCGGATCGTCGCGACCCGCACCACCTCGTTCCGCTCCGACCGCTCGCTGGCCGAGCAGCGGGCCGCCGTCCCCGGGAAGCCCGGCGAACGGCCGACCCGCGCCATGATCACGCTCTCCACCTGCGCCACCCCGGAGGACGACGCGGCGGGAAACTTCTGGCGCGACGCCCAGGGCAACCCCGAACACCGCATCGACAAGATCGGCGTCCTGGCCACGACCCACCCGTCGTCCGAGCGCGACTGACCAGGGCGACCCACCAGGCCGACTGATCACGGCGACCGACCAGGACGGCGTACGAGCACCAGGAGGGCCCCGCCCCTCATCCCGAGGGGGCCTGTGCCGGTTCCGGCGGACGGGCGGCCGTGTCCTCGGGGAGTCCCGGACGGGTCAGCAAGCGCTCCCTGACCGCGGCGAGGACCTCGGATCGGGGGCGCGGGCCGTTGTCGGCCGCGATGAGGTGGTCGCCGATCCGCAAGGAGAAGGTGATGAGGCAGCGGGCCTCGACATCGTCCTCGTCGGGACAGAAGGCGCCGTAGAGCGCGCGCAGGTAGTCCATGCGCCGGTTGTCCGCCCGGCGGAGGCGGCCCGCGACCTCCTCGTCGCGCCGGGCCCAGTCCCGGACGGCGAGCTCGACCCCCGCGGCGGTCACGGGGGTGTCGGCCGATCCGACGACGTCGAAGAGCCGCCCGAGCCGTTCGCGGGCGTCGCCGCCGTCGCGCTCGATCCGCTCGATGACCTCCTCGGTGACCCCGCGCTCCCAGGTGTCGAGCATCTCGTCGAGGAGGGCGGCGCGGTTGCGGAAGTAGCCGTAGAAGCCGCCCTTGCTGACGCCGAGGGCCTGGGCGAGGACCTCGACCCGGACGGCCTCGGGTCCGCCGGCGGCGAGCGCCCGCAGCCCTTCCTCGATCCAGTGGGCCCGCGGCGTGCGGATCGCACCCATGCCAGGTCTCCCCTCACGTCGTTCCGGACCCGAGTATACGGCGCCGTATATGAAGGGGTTATGCTCGATCTATACGCCACCGTATAGACAGGGGTTCGTCATGAACGCGCTGCGTCTTCCCGCGAGCGACCACACGTCCCGGCCCTGGCGGATCCACGAGATCGCCGGCGACTTCCGGCTCGAGGACCTCTGGGCGCTGCCGACTCCGGGCGGCCCCGACGACCTGCACCACCTGGTCGAGCAGATGGCGGGCGGCACGGACGGTCCGGACGGCGGCAACCCCGTGGGCCGTTTCCTCTTCGCGGTGCGCTGGAAGCTCGGGGCACTGCTCGGCTGGGACGCGCCGGACTCGGGCGTCGGCGGCCGGGTGGAGACCCTCCGCGACCGGCTTCCGGAAGACCTGCGCGAGGCGCCCCCGGGGCCGGACCTCGCCTCGGCCCCCTTCACCTCGGTCTTCCAGACGCACGACGAGTGGGCCGCCGAGTACGCCAACAAGACCATGCACGGCGTGATGCACATCGGCTGGGTCCCCGACGGGAACGGCGGACACCGCGGCCAGATGGCCGTCCTGGTGAAGCCCAACGGCCGTCTCGGCTCCCTGTACATGCTCGGCATCAAGCCGTTCCGGTACCTGGGGGTGTACCCGGCGCTGATGCGGTCGATCGGCAGGGAGTGGCACGCGAACTCCGCGCGCCGCACCGCCCGCTGAGCACTCGCGGCAGCCGCACCCGTCGGCGTGCGGCAGGCGGACGCGGGCTCGCGTCTTCGTGGAATTCCCTTGCTCAATGGTCAAGAGTCGTTGACCATTGGGCGCATGACTTCCGACGACCTTCCCGAGACGTTTCACGTCACCACGGACGAGCAGTTGCGCGCCGTCTCCAACCTCACGCGCCACCGGATCATGGTCGTCCTCCGCTTCGAGCCGGCGACGATCACGCAGATCGCCGAGCGGGTGGGCCTCGCGAAGGGGAGTTCCAGCTACCACGTGCGGCTGCTGGAGCGGGCCGGCCTGGTGAAGGTGGTGCGGACCCGGAAGGTGCGGGGCGTCACCGAGCGGTACTACGCGATGGCCGCGCGGACGATCGCGCTGCCGGATCCGGGCGAGGGAGGGCCGGATGTGCTGATGCGCCACGCGGTGGCGGACCTGGAGGCGTCGCCGGTGGACCAGCGGCACGTGGGGATGGCTCACCTGCGGCTCACCGAGGAGCAGTTCGCGCAGCTGGGGGCACGGCTGCGGGCCCTGGTGGCCGAGTACCGGGAGCTGTCCGACCCGACCCTGCCGGACGCGTCACTCGTCTTCGCGCTGTTCCACCCGGCGCCGGGCGAGCAGGCCGAAGGGGCCGCCGAATGACGTCGGACCCCCGGAAGTCGCCGACCGGTTTCGGACGGCTGTGGACCGCACAGACGGTGTCCTCGCTCGGCGACGGGGTGTCGCACGCCGCGCTGCCGCTGCTCGCGTTGACGTTGACGCGGGATCCGATGGCGCTCGCCGTCGTCACCGCCGCAGGGACGCTGCCGTGGCTGCTCTTCGGCGTGCTGGGCGGCGCTTTGGTGGACCGCTGGGACCGCCGGCGCACGATGTGGGTCGTGGACGCGGCGCGCGCGGTGCTGCTCGCGATACCGGCGGCAGCGGCGGCGTTCGACGTGCTGAGCATTCCGCTGCTCGCGGCCGTCGCGTTCCTGCTGGGCCTCGGCGGACTCTTCTTCGACACGGCCGCCACCGCCTATCTGCCGGATCTGCTAGGCCGGGACCCCGTCCTCCTGGAGCGAGCCAACTCCCGTCTGCGCGGAGCCCAGACCGCCATGTCCGGCTTCGCGGGGCCGCCCGCGGGCAGTGCGCTGCTCGCGCTCGGGCGGGCGGTTCCGCTGCTCGCCGACGCGGTGTCGTTCCTGGTCTCCGCCCTGCTCGTCCGGTCGCTCCCCGCCCTGCCCCGGCCGGTGCCGGAGACCCACGAGTCGCTGCTCCGGCAGGCGCGGGCCGGCGCATCGTACGTCTTCCGGAACCGGCTGCTGCTGGGACTCGCGCTCCGCCCGGCGGTCGGGAACGTCGCCTTCCTCGCCGTGGAGACCGTCCTCGCCCTCTTCGCGCACGACCGCCTCGGCATCGACACCTACGGCTTCGGCCTGCTCCTCGCGGCGGAGGCCACCGGCGGCCTCATCGGTGCCGGCATCGCCTCCTTCCTGGGCCGGAAACTCGGCACCGGAACCGCGCTGACCTGCACAGCCGCTGTCGAAGGGCTGGCCATCCTGGGCCTGGCCGCCGCCCCGAACCCGTACGCGGCCGGATGGGCGCTCGCCGTGTGCGGGGCCGGCATGGGCGCCACGATGGTGCTCGGGCCCTCCCTCCGGCAGGCGATCGTCCCGGCCCACCTCATGGGCCGCGTCGCCTCCACCTCCCGCATGCTGGCCATGTGCGCCGCCCCCGTCGGCGCGTTCCTCGGCGGCTGGCTGGCCACCACCTACGACATCCGCACCCCGCTGTACGCCGCCGCCGGCCTCCTCCTGGCGATGACGGCCGTCACGGCCTCCATGACCGACAACCGCCGGGTCGAAGCAGCGCTGCGCGCCGCCGCCCGGACCGCAGGCCCGGTTCCCCCGGCACCCAGGCCGCCGTCCCGGAAGAGCTGACCGACGCGTCGTGGCGCCTGCCGCCAAGCCGCCGCGACCGCTCCCCACCGCTCCCCGCGCACGCGGGACCAGGCACGGCCCGCGTGGTTCCCGCCGCTGTCGGGCTCACGGTGGAAACGGCCTGCGAGACGTCCCGCGCGGAGCCTCCCGACACGAGCCCCGCCGGCACCATCGCGGCGTCAGACCTGGCCGGAGGCTGACAGGATCCAGACATCGCACCGGTCCGGCCATCGACTCCGGCCATCAACTCCGGCAATCGCCTCCGGCCGTCGCCTCCGCCGTGCACCGCCACTCCGGGAAGAAGGGCGTGTCGTCACAGATCGTCCCGATCCGGTGGGGCAGGGTGATGCCCTCACTCCGGTCGGGAAGGCAGGCACTCTTGGGAAGCGTCGACGTGGCGGCCGCACGGCGGATGGCCGAAGCCCTGTTCATCGAGCGGGCCTGGCGCAGCCGCAGCGCCTCCCGGTTCTGGGTGCTGCTGATCCTGGCGGCCGTCATCGCGAGCGCGGGTGTGGTCGGTGACTCCACCGCCACGGTCATCGGAGCGATGATCGTGGCCCCGTTGATGACGCCCATCCTCGGAACCGCGCTGGCGCTCGTCCTGGCCGACCGGGCGCACGTCACGCGCAGCGCGCTGCTCGTGCTGGGCGGTGCGGTGGCGGTCGTGCTGATCGGCATGCTGCTGGGCTGGGTCGCCGCTCCGCCCGACGCCTTCGCGAGCAACAGCCAGGTGTCCTCGCGGATCAGCCCGCGCCTGATCGACCTGCTCGCCGCTCTGGCCACCGGAACCGTCGGCGCGTTCGCCCTGATCCGCACCGACATCTCCGACACCCTGCCGGGGGTCGCGATCGCCATTTCGCTCGTCCCGCCGCTGGCCGTCACCGGGCTGCTGCTCACGGTGCGGCGTTTCCACGACGCGGGGGAGTCGGCGCTCCTGTTCGCCACGAACGTCGCCGCCATCGTGGCCACCGGCACCCTCGTCTTCCTCGCGTACCGCGTCCGCGACGCCGCACGGGCCGCGGGGCTCACGGTGGGCGCGTTCCACGGCCGGACCCTCGTCGCGGTGGCGGCCGTGGTCCTCCTCGTGGCCGTCCCGCTGACCACCGGCACGCTCTCGGTGGCCCGCGACCGCGCCCTGGCGGCCGACGCCCGTCCCGTCGCGGACCGCTGGGCCTCCGCCGGTGCCTGGCAGATCGCCTCGGTCGACGCCCGCAACGGCGTCGTCCTCATCGGCGTTCTCGGCCTCCCGCCCCAGCCCGCCCCCACCGCCCTGCGCGCGGCACTCGACCGGGCCGGCATGAGCGACGCCGACCTGCAGCTCCGCCTCGTCGGAGGCCGCACGCACTGGTGCCCCGCCTCCTCCACCACCTGCACCATCGAGAAGACCCCCACCGGCTGAGAACCGACGAGCGCCGCCGGACCCGACAGGCCGCTCGGGACGTTCGGGACGCTCGGTCGGTCGCTCGGGTCGGTCGGCCCGGTCGGGACGGTCAGCTCGGATGTCCGAGGAGGCGTCCGGGCAGTGACCGACCCCCTCCGTCAGCCCCCTCCCCGCATATGCTGCCGACGTGCAGCTGGAATTGAGACATCTCGAAGCTGTCTGCCGGATAGCGGAAGCAGGCAGTCTGAGCCGTGCGGCGGCACTGCTCGGGGTGTCCCAGCCGGGCCTGTCCGCCCAGCTCCGGCGAATCGAACGCGCCGCGGGCGGAGAGCTGTTCGTCCGCGACCAGCGCGGTGTGGAGCCGACGCCACTGGGCGAATTCGTGCTCTCCAAGGCGCGCAGGGTCCTGCGCGAGATGGATGCCCTCGCGGCAGGCGCCCGGGCCGCCGCACCGCATCCGACCCTGCGGCTCGGCTCCATCCTGCTCGTCCTGACCGACCAGCTCTTCGGACGCCTGGAGCAGGAACTGCCCGGCCACGAGATCGAGGCCGGCATCGAGCAGTCGGTGACCACCCTCACCCGCATGCTCGGCGCCGGACAGTACGACGCGATCATGTACGGGGAGGTCGCCGACCACGAGGTGCCGCTCCCCGACGGCATGGCGGTACGCACCCTGATACCCAAGGAACCGGCGTGCGTACGCCTGTCGGCCGCCCACCCGCTTGCGGGACGGGACCGGATCCACCTCGCCGACCTGGCGGAGGAAACCTGGCTGACGATCGTCGAGGACGACGACGGCGGCCCGGAAGCCATGATCGACGCCTGTCGCAAAGCCGGCTTCACACCGAAGCTGCGCTACCGGATCGCCGACCGCAAGCTGCGCTACGACCTGATCGCCTCCGGACGGGCCGTCTCCCTGAGCCAGCCGACCTCACCGCACGCGGAGGGCACGGTACTGCGCCCGCTGGCCGGCGACCCGCTCACCGGCCGCATCCGCCTCGCCTGGAACCGATCCGCGCTCCCCGACGACCGGGCCCGGCTGCTGTACCGCGCGGCAGGACTCGCGTACCTCGACAGCGTCCCCCGCAACACCTTCTACCGCTCCTGGTGGGAGTCCCGCCCGGAGCTCCACCCGGACCTGGACTGAACGCACCCGGGAAAGCCGCGAGCAGAGGCACGGCGACGGCCTGCCGGGCCCGGAGAGACAGGCCGCCTGACCTCGGCAGCGCTGTGTCCCCGCTGCACGGCGGTCTTGAAGAGGCCCAGCCGTTCCGGTGCTCCGGTGCTTCGGTGCTACGGCGTGCCTCAGAGCCGGAGGGGCCGGAAGGGCCGGAAGGGCCCAAGGTCACGGGCGCGGCGGCGCAGTCCTCGTGCCGGGAGCAGTCTGGCGGCGCGTCCACCGAAGCCGTCACGACCGTCATGGCCGTCCCGCCGGCAGGGGACCCCGAGCGGCCGCCTCCGCCCCGGCCTTGGAGCCGCGGCGCCGGGGCCCCTGGATCTCGGCGGTCCTGGCTGTGGCGGCCCTGGCCGTGACCGCGCCGGCTGTGGGCGCGCTGGTCACCGCCCTGATCACCTGGAACGTACGGGAGCGGTCGACGCCCGCGACCTGCGCGAGCCGTGCCGAGACCCACCGCGGCCTCCGGTGCGGAACGTCCCGGGTCCGGCCGGAAACCGCTCGGTCCCGAGTGCGGCGAGCCCGTCACGACGGGGCAGCGGGAGGAGTGTGTGGCCGAGGTCCGGGAACTCCTCGTCGGCCACGGCGCGGAGACGGCCGTCGACGGACAGTTCGGCCCGGACCTCGCCGTGCGCGTCGCCGACTGCCGGTCGTTCCTGGATCTCCTCCACGTCCTGCCCGACACCGATGGCAGCCGTAACGCGGGGTGTTCCAGATCTCCGACGCCGGGCTCCGCGACCTGCGCGGCACGCCCCGGACGCGCTGGACCCGGAGCGGGACATCACGGCCGCGCACCGGCTCTGAGCGCGGAAGCGGGGACTTCGGCCACCGGCCGAACTGCCTGGCCACAGCCCGCAAGGCGACGACGGCCCCGCGCCGAGACCTCCGGGCGGGCTCGGGCGCGGCAGCCGGGAAACCGGCGAGGATATTCCGGGACATTCCGACGGAGCCCTGTGTTTCCCGGCGCCCTGCGCCGGGTTATGGGCCCGGCCGTCCGCCTCGTAGGGTCGGGCCATGACCAACAGGCAGTCCGGCGCGGACACCGAGGGCAAGGGGCCGGGCCGGCCGCGGGACGAGCGGATGACCGGTGCCGTGCTGGACGCCGTCGTCGAGCTGGTCGCGGAGCGCGGCATGGGGGAGCTGACCATGGCGGCCGTCGCCGCCAGGGCGCGGGTCAGCAAGCCCGCCATCTACCGGCGGTGGCCCACCAAGCAGGACCTGGTCATCGCGGCCGCCGAGGCCCGGGTCGGCGCCCTGACCGTGCCGGACCTGGGGAACTTCCGGGACGAGCTGCGGGAGCTGCTCACCGCCCGGCTGCGGCAGTACCGTGCGCCCGGCGTCGACCGGCTCCTCGCGGGCGTGATCGGTTCCGCGGCAGAGGCGGGCGCGGAGCGGAGCGCGTACGGCGCCTACACCGGCCGGGTCACCGGCGAGACCCGGCGCATCCTGGAGCGCGGAATCGCCCGCGGCGACGTACGGCCCGACACGGACGTGGCGGCGGCGGCGACGCTCGTCGCCGGCTCGCTGCTGTTCCGCATGCTGGCGGAGCAGGACGCGCCGGACGCGGGGCTGGTGGACGCGGTGGTCGACATGGTCGCCCGGGCCGTCGGAGCGGAGGACTGACGGTCGTCGCCGGGGGCGGTGGGGCCTTCGGGGCCTCCCGGCCGTCCTGAAGCCGTCAAGCCGCCCGGCCTCCCTGAAGCCGTCAAGCCACCCAGTCTCCCTGAAGCCGTCAAGCCGCCCGGCCTCCCTGAAGCCGTCAAGCCCCCCAGTCGTCCTGACGGCTTCAAGGCATCCCGGCCGGCCCCTTGGCCGGTCTGGCGGCGGCGCATGCGGCCGAGGGCGGCTCGCGGGGGAGCGGGGGGTCCGCGGGGCGGCAGGTAGGACGAAGCTCGGCAGCCGCGCCCCGGACGTCGGGCGCGCCGAAGGGTTTTCGGGGGAGTGGTCCCGCTTCCTCCCGTAAGGCGCTGCGTGCCATGAGGTGGCACCACGTGCCGTCAAGGGACTCGGTGATCCTCGCGGGAGAGTCCTCCCCGCGGACGCCCCGCACATTTTCGGCCGTACCCCCTTGCCGAGCCGCGCTCGAATATCGATACTCCGGGTAACGAATTTGGTGAGCCGCCGTTCACGCGCACCGCTACCCGGCTGCCCCCGGCCGCCGCCCGCCGTGGGTCGCGCCGCGCCGGCCCACCACCCCGCCTCCCCCGAAGAGGAACCGCATGATCACCGACGCCGTCTCCGCCCCCAGGCCCGTCCTCGACAAGCCCCTGATGCACTACGGGCGGCGCGAGCTGAACCGCACCGCGCCCGGGACCGCCCCCACCGCCTACACCCTCTTCGGCGTCAAGCCGATGACCCCGCACTTCGGCGCCGTCCTGACCGGCATCGACCTGACCCGCCCGATCACCGACGACCTCGCCGAGGAGCTGCGCCAGGCACTCCTCGAATGGAAGGTGATCTTCTTCCGGGACCAGCACGGCTTCACCGCCGACCACCACCAGGCCCTCTCCGCCGTCTGGGGCCCCACCGAGCCCAACCCCTTCTTCCCGAAGACCGGTGACGCCGGCATCTCCCGCCTGGCCAAGGACGGCAAGGCCGCGGGCAACAAGAACATCTGGCACAGCGACCACTCCTTCATGGCCAACCCGTCCCTCGGCGCGGTCCTGCGCGCCGTCGAGGTGCCCGCCGCCGGCGGCGACACCATGTGGGCCGACATGGCCGCCGCCTACGACAACCTGCCCGAGGAGCTGAAGGCGCGCATCGAGGACCTCACCGCCGTCCACGACTGGGAGGCCAGCTGGGGCGCGCTGATGAACGACGAGCAGAAGGCCGCCTTCCGCGCCGACTGGCCGCGGGTCGAGCACCCCGTCGTGGTCCGCCACCCCCGCAGCGGCCGCAAGACCCTCTACGTCAACGAGCCCTTCACCCGCTTCATCAAGGGCCTGTCCGAAGCCGAGAACCGCGACCTCCTCGACATCCTCGTCCTCCAGGCGCGCATCCCCGAGTTCCAGATCCGCTTCCGCTGGGAGCCCGGCTCCCTCGTCGTCTGGGACAACATCGCCACCCAGCACTACGCGGTCAACGACTACTTCCCGCAGCGCCGCGTCATGGAGCGCATCGCCATCGCGGGCGTCCCCCTGTCCTGACCCGCGCTGCCGCCCCTCGCTCCACCCTTCCGCCCCAGCCCCTCGCCCCAACCCCCCGCCCCACCAGGGCTTCCGGCGGCGGCACCCGCCGCCGGAAGCCCTCCCGCGCACCCGCAGCCCGGCACCCCCGGAGGACCCCGTGACCGCTGCAGAGACCGACCCCCCACCGCTGAGCGGTGCCGCCCCGACCACGACGCACCCGACCACGACGCACCCGGCTACGACGCACCCGGCCACCAAGCATCCGGCTACGACGCACCCGGCCACGACGCACCCGGCCACGAAGCACCCGAACCGCCGCGCCTGGACCGTCACCGGTCTGCTCGTGGTCTTCATGATGGTCAACTTCGCGGACAAGTCCGTACTCGGTCTCGCGGCCGACGAGATCCGGGCGGACCTCGGCCTGACCGCGACCGAGTTCGGCCTGGCCAACAGCGCCTTCTTCCTGCTGTTCTCCGTCTCAGGCGCCCTGGTCGGCCTCCTGCTCGCCGACCGCGTCCCCACCCGCCGGCTCCTCCTGGCCATGGCCGTGCTGTGGTCGCTGGCGCAGATCCCGCCGGCGATCGGCGGCGGCCTCGCCGTCCTGATCGGCTCCCGACTGGTCCTCGGCGCGGCGGAAGGACCCGCCTTCCCCGTCGCCCAACAGGCAGCCCTCTCCTGGTTCCCCGACCACCGCCGCAACCTCCCCGGCGCCCTGGTCACCCTCGGCGTCACCCTCGGTGTCATCACCGCCGCACCCGGCCTGACCTGGGTCATCCAGGAGCACGGCTGGCGCGCCGCCCTCTGGGTCGTCGGCGCGGTCGGCGCGATCTGGGCGGTGCTGTGGCTGCTGCTCGGAGGCGACGGCCCCTTCCGGAGCGACGACGTCCCCGGCGGTTCCAGCACCCCCGGCACCGCCCCCGGCGCGGATCCCCCGAGGCGTACGTCACCGGAGCCCGCCGGCACAGTCCCGGTCCCGGCCACGGTCCCGGCCCCGGCCCCGGCCGTGACGGCGGCCGGGGCCGTTCCCGGGTACCGCCGCGTCCTCGCCACCCGGACCTGGGCCGGCGTCACCCTCGCCTACTTCAGCAGCTACTGGATCGTCGGCCTGATGGTCGCCTGGCTCCCGTCCTACCTGCGCAACGGGCTCGGCTACTCGGCCGACACGGCCGGCACGCTCGTGGTGTCGCCGTGGGCCGTCGGGGCGGTGGTCCTGCTCGGCCAGGCGGTGCTCACCGGCCGGCTGATGCGACGGGGCGTCAGCAGCCGCACGGCCCGCGGCCGGATCGGCGGCGCCATGCTCCTGATCGGCGCCGTCAGCCTGTTCTGCGTCCCGCTCGCCGACACCACCACCGCGAAGACGGCACTGCTCGCCCTCGGCCTCGGCACGGGGGGCTCCTACGCCACCATCGCGGCGACCACCGTCGCCGAACTCGCCCCGCCCCGCCGTCGCGGCGGCGCCCTCGGCACGATGAACGCGGTGGTCACCACCGCCGGCCTGATCGCACCGGTCGTCGTCGGCAGGTTCGTCGACACCCAGGGCGACGCCGGCTACCAAAGCGCCGTCCTCCTCTCCGGTGCCCTGCTCACCCTCGGCGCCCTCGCCTCGCTCACCCTCGTCGACCCCGCCCGCGACGCCGCCCGTCTCGACCCCGCCCGCCCCGGCCCCGGCCTTCGCAAGTGAACCGCACCGCCCCCTTGGAGCCCTCGTGACCACCCCCCTCGTCGACACCGACGCCCTCGACCGTGCCGTCGCCGACCTGCGCGCCGGCCAGGACGGCTGGGCCGCCACCCCGCTCGCCGAACGCATCGCCCTGCTGGAGCGGATGCTGCCGCGCATCACCGCCAGGGCCGCCGAGATGGCCGCGGCCGGCGCCCGCGCGAAGGGCTACGGCCCCGATTCCCCCGTCGCCGCCGAGGACTGGATCGGCGCGCCCTGGGCCATGACCCAGAACGTCGGCGCGCTGCTGCACGTGCTGCGCCGGCTCGCCGCCGGGCGGGAGCCCCTGCCCGCCCGCGCCGTCCGCGAGCGCCGAGGCCGCACCGTCGTCGACGTCTTCCCCGCCACCGGCTGGGACCGCCTCCTGCTCAACGGCTTCACCGCCGAGGTGCGCATCCGGCCGGGCACCACCCCGCGCCAGGTGCGCGACCGCGCGGCCGCCCCCTACCGGGGCCGGGCGCCCCGGCCCCGGGTCTCCCTCGTCCTCGGCGCGGGCAACGTCGCCGCGATCACCGCCCTGGACATCCTCCACAAGCTGTACGCGGAGAACCAGGTCGTCGTCGCCAAGATGAACCCGGTCAACGACTACCTGCGCCCCCACTTCGCCGCCGTGTTCGCCGAGTTCATCGACCGCGGCTGGGTCCGCTTCGTCGCCGGAGGGGCCGCCGAGGGCGCCTACCTCGCCGCCCACGACGGGATCGACACCCTGCACGTCACCGGAAGCGAACGCACCCACGACGCGCTGGTGTGGGGAACCGACGACCGGGCCGAGGAACGCCGCCGCGACGACGCGCCCCTCCTCGACAAGGAGTTCACCAGCGAACTCGGCGGCGTCAGCCCCTGCATCGTCACTCCCGGCCCCTGGACCCCGGCCGACTTCCGCCACCAGGCCGAGCACATCGTCACCAGCAAGATGAACAACTCCGGCCACAACTGCATCGCCAGCCAGGTCCTCGTCGTGCCGGCCGAGTGGGACGGCACGGAGAAGCTCCTCACCGAGATACGCGCCGTGATGCGGGCCCTCCCGCCCCGCACCGACTACTACCCCGGCGCCCAGGACCGCCTCGCCGCCGTCCGCGCCGCGCACCCGGAGGCCGAAGTGCTCGGCTCCGACGGCTGCCGCCTCCTCGTCCCCGACGTCACCGACCGGAACGACCCGCTGCTCACCGACGAGGTCTTCGGCAGCGCCCTCGCCGTCGTCCGGCTGCCGGGCGCCGACCCGGGCGCCTTCCTCAAGGAGGCCGTCGCCTTCGCCAACGACGTCCTCCCCGGAACCCTCGGCGCCACCCTCCTCGTCCACCCCCGGACCGAGAAGAGCCACCCCCGGCAGGTGACCGAGGCCGTCGAAGCCCTCCGCTACGGCACCCTCGGCGTCAACTGCTGGTCCGCGATCGGCTTCCTGCTCGGCTACACCCCCTGGGGCGCCCACCCCGGGCACACCCGGCGCGCCATCGGCTCCGGCATCGGTTTCGTACACAACGCCTTCATGCTGGAGGACGTGGAGAAGACCGTGCTGCGGGCCCCCTTCGCCCCCGCGCCGCGCGGCCTGTTCACCGGATCGCCCTCGATCTCCCCGCGCCCGCCGTTCTACGTCACCCACAGGACCGCCCTCCCCACGATCCGCCGCGTCACCGCCTTCACCGCGGCGCCCTCCCTCGCCAAGCTGCCCGGGATCTTCGCGTCCGCGCTGCGGGGCTGACCCCGCGCCGCACCCTCCACCACCCCGCCCACCGCCTCCCACCATCCCGCCCACCGCCTCCCACGACCTCCCGCTCCCCTCACCGTCCCGAGAGGACCCCCGATGAACCTTGCCGACCTCGTCAGCCGCAGCGCGGCCGAGCACGGCGACCGCACCGCCGTCGAGCTGGGCACCACCCGGATCTCCTACGCCGAGCTCGACGCGACCGTCGGCCGCGTCGCCGCCCTGCTCGGCGCCCGCGGCGTGCGACCCGGCGACCGGGTCGGCGTGATGCTGCCCAACCTGACCGAGTTCCCCGCCCTGTACTACGGCGCGCTGCGGGCCGGCGCGGTCGTCGTCCCGATGAACCCGCTCCTGAAGGCCCGGGAGATCGCCCACTACCTCCAGGACTCCGGCGCCAAGCTGCTCTTCGTCTTCGACGCGGTCGCCGGCGAGGCCGCCAAGGGCGCCGAGGGCTGCGACACCGCGGTCGTCCCCGTGGCACCCGGCGCCCTCGCCGGCCTCCTCGCCGACCACCCCGACCCTGTCACGGCCCCGGTGGGCGGCGGCCGGGACACCGCCGTGATCCTCTACACCTCCGGCACCACCGGCAAGCCCAAGGGCGCCGAGCTGTCCCACGACAACATCGCCCGCAACACCGAACTGTGCGCCCGCGACCTCTTCGACCTGCGGCCGCAGGACGTCGTCCTCGGCTGCCTGCCGCTGTTCCACACCTTCGGCCAGACCTGCGGGATGAACACGGCCGTCTCGGCCGGCGCCCGCCTCACCCTGCTGCCCCGCTTCGAACCCCAGGCGGCCCTCGGCGCCCTCGAAACCAGCGGGGTCACCGTCTTCCTGGGCGTGCCCACCATGTTCGCCGCGCTCCTCGCCGCCCGCCACCGCGCCCCCGGCACCCACGACGTCTCCGCCCTGCGCCTGTGCGCCTCCGGCGGCTCGTCCCTGCCGGTGGAGGTCCTGCACGGCTTCGAGAAGGCCTTCGACAGCCCCGTCCTCGAAGGCTACGGACTGTCGGAGACCTCGCCGGTCGTCACCTTCAACCACCCCGGCCTCCCCCGCAAGGCCGGCACCGTCGGCACCCCGCTCCACGGCGTCGAGGTCCGCCTGGACGCCGTGGAGGACGGCATCGGCGAGATCTGCGTACGCGGCCACAACGTCATGAAGGGCTACTGGAACCGCCCGGACGCCACCGCCGAGGCCCTCGTGGACGGCTGGCTGCACACCGGCGACCTCGGCCGCGTCGACGAGGACGGCTACCTCTCCGTCGTCGACCGCAAGAAGGACCTGATCATCCGCGGCGGCTACAACGTCTACCCGCGCGAGATCGAAGAGGTCCTCTACGAGCACCCCGACGTGGCCGAGGCGGCCGTCGTCGGCCTGCCCCACACCGAACTCGGCGAGGAGGTCGGCGCGGCCGTCGCCCTCCACGAAGGCGCCACCACCACCCCCGGTGAACTCCGCGAGTACGTGCGCGCCCAGGTCGCCGCGTACAAGTACCCCCGTGTGGTCTGGCTCCTCGACGAACTCCCCAAGGGAGCCACCGGGAAGATCCTCAAGCGGGAGATCGAGCCGCCGAGTCCGGCCGACGGCCGCTGACACGCGGGGCACGGCCCGCCCGGGGTACCGGGCGGGCCGTGCCCGCGGGTCGCCCGCCACCGGGGGCGGGGCCGCGCTCAGCCGAACAGGTTGTACGAGCCCGCCCCGTAGAGGGTCGTGCTGACGCGGGCCAGGAGGAACGGCACGTCACGCCCGCCCGTGCCGGAGAAGTAGTACGTCCTCCCGGTGGCGCTCTCGTAGGCGAGGAGGTCGTTCTTGCCGTCGCTGTCGTAGTCGCCCGCGCCGACGAGTTCGCCGTAGCGCCCGAACCCGCCGCCGATGAGGCTGCGCCGGGTGAAGGTGCCGTCGCCCTTGCCGAGGTACATCCACAGCACGCCGTCCTTGTCGCGGGCGACCAGGTCGCCGGGGGCGGCGCCGGCGATGTCGCCGGTGGCGGTGAGCTGGTTGTAGACGCCCCAGCCGGAGCCGATCCTCTTCCGGGGCTCGAAGGGCTTGGCAGCGCTGCCGGTGGCCTTGTAGAGCCACAGGACGCCCGTCTTGTCTGCGGCGAGGAGGTCCGGGCGGCCGTCGCCGGTGAAGTCGGAGCCGCCGGTGAGCCTGTCGTACGTCTGCCAGCCGCCGCCGACCTGGACGCGTCGGGCGAAGCCGCCGAGCCCGTTGCCCTGGTAGAGCCAGAGGACACCGGCCTTGTCGCGGGCGACGACGTCCGCGTGGGCGGAGCCCGCGATGTGGCCGGTGGCCTCGACGCGGTCGTAGATCTGCCAGCCGCCGCCGATCCGGGTCTTCGGCACGTCGACCTCGCTGCGGTACCGGCTGTCGCGGAAGCCGGTGTCCGACCAGAGGACACCGGAGGCGTCCCGGGCCAGCAGGTCGGGCGCGCCGTCGTCGTCGAAGTCGTGCGGCTTCGCCGACCGGGTGACGGTGAAGGAACCGGACCTCTTCAGGGCCGGTCCGACGCCGGTCCACGGCTCGGCGGTCATCTCCCAGGTGTACGCGCCGTTGTAGGCCATGCGGGTGTCGGGCCCGCCGTACCTGTTCCCGTCGCCGAGCGTTCCCGACCACGACGGGCCGAAGGGGAAGCCCTGGCGGTAGTCGCTGTCCCAGCCGCCGGCCTCGTCGTAGCCGTCCATCACCCAGTCGTAGGTCCTGCCGGTGCGGACGTGCCGCAGCCGCACCGTGACCTTCGAGTCCCAGTGGTTCAGGTACCAGTGGAACGGGACGAACCGAACGTCATCCAGGTTCACCGTGCCCGTGGGCACCGAGGCCGGCTTCGACTCCGCCGTCTCCGTGGGCGAGCCGTTGGCCGCGACGAAGGCGGCGGAGGGCTTGCCGTCCGCGTCCGCGGCGACGCGGTAGGCGCCGTCGCCTGTCCCGAGCCGGCCGCCGCCGGCCAGCATGCCGCCGCTGCCGTCCGGCACCAGCTCCGTGAAGCGGTCGAGCAGTTCGACCGGCGCGGCGGTGGCGTCGGTGAGGCTCCGGGCGCGCAGACCGGGGTAGGGCGTGGTCTTCTTCGCGAACCGGGGGGCCACGCCGTCGAGGAGCCAGTCGCCGACCAGGCCGATCACGGGCCGGGAACCCGCCGGCCCGAGTTCGACGAGCTTCCGCTCGGCCGGCGCGCCCCGGGTGACGACGACCGCCCGGTCGATGCCGGAGACGTCGTCCTCCACCCAGGCGACCCGGGTGTCCGAGACGGTGAACCGGTCGTCGGCCGGGGTCCTGTAGGTCTCGGTGACCTTCCCCGCTTCGAGGTCCACGAGACCGTGGTACCGAGCGCCGTCGGCGCCGGTGAAGGCGACGACGCCGTGCTCGGCGGTGCCGGGCCGGACCTCGAACTCCCCGGCGCCGGCCGGCAGTCCGGTGATCAGGCGCGCGCCCTGGGCGGTGTGGGCCCAGAGAGTGGTGCCGGGAACGGAACCGGTGACGGTGCCGGTGTCGGAGGCGGAGGTAGAGGTAGAGGTGGAGGTGGAGGTGGAGTCGAGGGTGAGGGCGGTGAAGGCGTACGGTCCGGCGATGCCCACCGCCCGGTCGTTGTTCTCGGGAAGGCGGTAGCGGGCCCCGCTCGCCATGTCGACCACGTTCTTGGAGAGTTCGTCGACGTACAGGTCGCCTCCGGCCGCCATCAGGTAGCTCCCGGCGGGAAGGCCTGTCGTGCCGCCCTCGTAGCTCGTCCAGACGACCCCTCCCGGGTCGCCGAAGTAGGTGCTGAAGAACCCGGCGCCGCCACCCGCCTCGATGACGTGGTTCACGGGCATCCGCGGGACGGCCTCCCGCGCCTCCGCGCCCGCCGCGGCGGTGCCGGGCGCGGAGTCCGCCACGGCGGCGGGGACGGTCAGCGCTCCGGCGCCGAGGGTGACGGCGAGGACGGTGGCGACGGCAGCGGCGGTACGACGCCGAGCTACGCGTACAGGAAGCACGGGCTCTCCAGACGAAGACGGGTCGGCCCGCCCCTACGCGCGGACCGACCCGTATGACGATCGACCGGGAGCGGAGGTTGTACGGGCAGCCGGCCTCGACGAGCCCGGTGACGGAACCGGCCGGGAGGAACGCCGTACACCGTCCGCCCGCGCCCCGGAAGCGACTTGCCGAGGGACCGGGCCCCGACGGGTACGGGCCGCCGGCTTCCCGCCGTCCGTCACCCGCCATCCGTCATCGTGGGAAGTGTTCGGTGATCGCGGTCACGATCCGGTCCGGTGCGTCCTCCTGGATGAAGTGCTTCGCCCGGCGGAGTTCGACGACCTCGAGTGCGGTGAACGCGGAGCGGATCCGGGGGAGGCACGCCTTCGGGCGGAACACCATGTCCCGCATGCCCCATATCGCGAGGGCCGGCTTGGAGCCCAGACGGGCGGGCACGTCCCGGGCGAGGTCTTCGAGCAGTGGGCGAGCGGCACGGATCTCGCCGGGCATGACCGCGAGTCCGCGTCGGGACTCCTTGGTGGGCTGCGCCATGCGGTAGTGGTCGGCCTCGGCCCTGGTCAGGTGAGGGCCCGTCCGGCCGAGCAGGAACTTCTCCACGAGGAGGTTCTGTTCGAGGATGCGCCGCCGCATGGGGCGGCTGCTCATGATCACGCTGAACGCCAGGTTCGCCGGCTGCTCGATCGGCCAGAACGCGGTGTTGCCCAGGACGACGCCCTTGACGCGGTCCGCGCGCGTGGTCGCCGCGCCGAGTCCGATGGGGCCGCCCCAGTCCTGGCCCATCAGCACGAAGTCGTCGAGCCGCAGATGGTCGATCAGCTCACCCACCACCGCCGTGTGCTCCGCGATCGTGTAGCCGAAGCCGGCCGGCCGCTCCGAGAGGCCGAACCCCAGGTAGTCGACGGCGATGCAGCGGTACCGGTCACGAAGCCCCCTCACGATGTGCCGGTAGAGGAAGCTCCAGGTGGGGGAGCCGTGGCAGAACACGATCGCCGGCCCGCTCCCCTCGTCGATGTAGTGGACCCGCCCGGCGGACGAGTCGAACCATCGCGAATCGAAGGGGTACAGGGCCGGGTCGGGAACGAAGCCGGTCATCGCGCTCTCCTTCGGTCTGCGCCACAGCCGGTCGGGCCTGGCTTCCCCGTGCCACTACAGGTGTAGAGCCTTCTGGGTGAGGACTCTACACCTGTAGCATCGAGTGGTGTCTACGAACGTGGCGAGTGGCAGTGAACGACGGGAGGCGATCGCCGAGAGCGGCATTCGCATCATCGCCCGCGACGGTGTCCGTGCCCTGACCCATCGAGCCGTCGACCGCGAAGCGGGGATCCCCCAGGGGTCGACCTCCTATCACGCGAAGACGCGGCTCGCGCTGGTGGAGCTCATCGTCGACGCGCTCGCCGCCCGTTCGAAGGCCGACGCCGGAGAACTCGCCGTGGCTCTGAACGCGAGGTTCGAGCGCGAAGGCCGGATCGAAGTCGACGAGCTCGCCGCGCTGATCGCGGGACTCGTCGAGACCCTCGCGTCCCGCCGCGACGACATGAGGGCCCGTTACGCCCTCATTCTCGAACTCGACGACGCGCCCCAGGTACGAGCGAAGCTGACGGCGGACTCCGAAGTGCACGCCCTCACCCGGCAGGTGACGGCGTCGGCCCTCGCCGGAGCGGGACTCCCCGCCTCGGACGGGCACGTCGAGGAACTGATCGCCCTCACGGAATCTCTGGTGTTCTACCGGACCGCCATCGACGAGACCGCCTCACCGCGGACCGTCCTGGCCACGTACCTGCGCGGTGCGGCCTCGGCGTAGACCGCCGACCGCCGCACGCGGACCCCTCCGTACGGCGCCCGGCCTCCCGCGGCAGCCTTCCGCGCCGAGCTTTCGTGGGCACCGGCCGCGCCCGTGGGGACCGCTCGCCATCGTGTTCACCCCGGCGGGCCGGTCCGCCGCCTGGGGGAGACCGGGGCCGTCATGCGGCGGCCCGGCGCGCGTACACCGGCGATGCGGAGCACAGCTTCCGTAGGTCCGTCGACGACGTTGACGGCGCTGACGACACTGACGGCGGAGAGCGAACCGTCACCTCTCAGCTCTGGCACTAGCACTGGCACCGGGATCGCCATCGGCATGCCGATGGCGAGCACGACGACCTGGAGCACTTCCAACTCCTCCTCCCGGCAGGCGGAGAACGGCGCGTCCAGGCCCGTCGGACCACGTACCGGGCACTCGGCCGGAACCGGCTGGCCGGCCCTCGCGACCGAGGCCGGATCCGTCGTCCCTGAGTGGCGGACGCCGCAGGAGGACGGATTTCTTCCAGCCGCTGCTCGTGGCCCGCGCCGGCGAGTAGGGGAGTCCACTGCCCGGCGCGGGCGGCGGACGACTCCGAGATCCCGAACGGCGGACGGACGCGGCGCCGCCGGCGGTGCTGTTCTCCGAGCGATGGTGCTCCCCGCGGGCCGGCCGCGGGTAGCCTCTGGCGATGTCGAACGAATCAATGGTGGCGGGAGTCGGCCTCGCCGGTGTGATGGCGCACTGCGGCGGAAGCCTGGCGGGCGCGGTGGAGCTCCTGGTGGGGGCGATGGCCTCGGCGCCGGCGGCACCGGAGCCGTACGCGACCCTTGCCGAGCTGTGGGCGGACCGGCGCCCGGAGCTGGAGGAGATCCTCGACGAGGACGGTTCCTTGAGCGCCGTGGCGACGCAGGCGTACTTCCTGTTCCTCGACGGGGACATGGACGACGCGGTGATGTCCCTCGGCTCGGTCTCGGGCGTGCGGCCCGACGTGGCCTGGGGCGACGCGCCCTGGTTCGGCGATGCGCGCTTTCTCGGCGCGGTGAGCGCCGGGGCGATGGCCGAGGCGTGTCTGCGGACGCTGGACCACGGCCACGCCCTGGACGGCGACGAGACGCGGGCGCGGTTCGCGCCCTGGTTCCGTGCCATCGACGTGGTCTCCGAACGGGATCCCGTTCCGGAATCGCTGGCCGCGATGTCCCGACTGCCCCGGGCCTGCGGCCGGTACGAACTGGCCCTCGCCCTGTGCGACCGGGCCGATGCCGTCGACCGGGTCATGTGGACCGCGGTCGCACGAGCGGCCACCTGGCGTGTGAAGGGTGACCTGGACCAGGCCGCCGGAGCCTTCGAGGACGCCCTGCGCATAGAACCCGACAACTGGTCCCTCCACCTGGACCTGGCGGACGTGCGTGCCGCGCAGGGCGACTTCGCCGCAGCCGCGAGCCTCGTCGCACAGGGCCTGGAGCACGAACCCCGGGAAGTCACCCTGCGCGCGGCGAGCGCCGCCTACCGCACACGCCTCGCCGGCTCGTCCGGCGACCTGAAAACCCTGATCGCCCTGGCACCAGAGCTCACGAACACCGCTTACCGGAACCTGCTGATCGACTACGCCTGCGCAGGGCCGAAGCTGTCTCGAAGACTCGTCGCCAAGGCCCGTCGGATCCGAGACAACTGAGGGGGCGCGCCTCCTGCCGGACAACGCCGGCCGGCGGACGTTCCGCCGTCGCCCCCGCCTTCCCCCGCCCCCGCCTGCCCGCCCTCCCCCCCCCCCGCGATCCGGGTCAGGGGCGCGGGAAGCGGGCGCGCATGGCGTCGACGCAGGTGTCCCTGGACGTGGGGCCGCCGAACCGAAGACGGTCGTAGGCCGTGAAGTCCGGTTCCAGTGCGTCGAGTTCGTCGACCAGGGCGTGCAGCCGCGTACGCCACGGAGCGGAACCGGCATCCGGCTCGTTCGCCGCGGCACCGATCGCGGCCGTCAGGTGTTCCTTGCGCTGGATGGTGGCCGGCGTCACCGAGTGCAGACACACGTACTGGCCGCTGAGATACGCGTTCCACTCCGCCTTCCCGATGGCCGGGTCGGCCCAGTGAGCGGTGAACCACGCTTCGAGCACTTCCGCGCCGCCGGCCCCGTCCGCGAGCGCGAACAGGTCGGCCGGCACCATCTCGGCACCGTCGGAGCGCAGGTATCCCGGGAGCGGCAGACGCCCTCCCAGCATCAGACGGCGGACCTCGTCGACATCGCGACCGTGGCCGGCGCACAGTTCTTCCAGGACGACGAACTGCGCGCTGACGTACACGTCGTCCGCATCGGTCATCGGATGGACGCCGTTGACCTGGTGGAACCGTTCGGCAAGCTGCTGTTTCAAGTCCGTCTCCGGCACAGGGACCTCCCGCCTCATGAGCGCGGGCACCTCCCGCGCGGGAAACCGCACGCTACGGGCCGGACGGTTCGGCACTCGCCGAACCATCGGGGGAACCGGCGCCGAATGCCGAATGCCGAATGCCGAATGCCGAATCCGAAGTGCGAGGACGCGTCGGGCCTGCGGATTCCCCGTCCCCGTCGTTCTCCGCCCGAGGCGCCCGAGGCGCCCGAGGCGCCCGAACGGGCAGGCGGCGAATTCCAGGGGCGGGCGCTATCGTGCGTGGCCGTGGACGCCGCTGATCTCGACCACCGGGCCCGGACGCTGTCCGGCTGCATCCCGCCGGAGCTGGTCTCCCGGCTGCTCGAACGGGGCCACGTCGCCGTGGTGGAATCGGAAGCCGGGCGCGGGGAGTGGTTCTGCGCGGTGGCGTGTGCGCGGTCGCTGGGTGGGCAGGGCCGCCAGGCGGACGCGTGGGAACTGCTCGCCCCCTACGTGGCGACCGGCTGGTGGACGGCCGTCGAAGCCGCGGCCGAGCTGCTGGAGGAATGGGGCCGGGCCGACGAGGCGATCGAGACCGTCCGGATCCGCATGGAGGCCGGGCACCCGGCGGCGCTGGAGTCCTACACCCGCCTTCTCGCCCGGCACGGCCGCGCCGAGGAGGCCTTCGCGCTGTTGGCCCCGCACGCCGACGACTGGGCGCTCGCCACCGCTCTGGTCGACGTCGCCGGTGTCGCCGGCCGCGACGAGGAGGCCGCCGAGCTGCTCACCGCCCGGGTCCGGGCCGGTCACCACTGCGACGGCCCGTGGTGCTGCCGTGGCCTCGACTCCGATACGGCGCTCGGTCTGCCGGCCACGGTCCGCGAGCGCCAGGGCCGCGTCGACGAGGCGGTCGCCCTGCTCGGGCGCCGGCAGATCACCTCGATCGACAGCCGGGACCACCTCGCCGATCTGCTGGCCCGACACGGCCGGATCGAGGAACTGCGCGCCTACGCCGCGAGCGACGGGCACGAGGAGGCCGTGCAGCGGCTGGCGGAGCTGCTGGAGGAGCGCGGGGACCCGGAGGGCGCGATGACGGTTCTCGTGGAGGCCGTCGGGCGCTCGGGCCGGGATCCGAACCTGGCCCACGCGTGCGCACGCCTGCTGGCCGGGCACGGCCGGGGCGACGAGGCGATCGACATGATGCGGGCCCAGGCCGATGCCCACCGGGGGGACGACTGGATCCTGCACGCCCTGTCCGAGCTGTGCCTCGACCTGGGCCGCCCCGCTGACGGCCTGGCCCACCTCGACGCCCTCGCCACCGGGCCCGAGGCCGAGCGGGAGGTCTTCTGGACGCGGCTGTCACTGATCGCCGCCCGCGGCGGGGTGGACGAGGCGGTCGAACGGGCGCGAGCCCACCCCGAAGGCGGCACTTGGTACGCGGCGGAGCACATCGCACGCCTCCTCGCCGATGCCGGACGCACCGCGGAAGCGCCGCCGTCCTCCAGGAACAGGGCGGCGGGAGCGGCCACGGCCTGGCCACGCACCTCATCGACCTCGATCGCGTCGACGAAGCCCTGGCGGTCCTCCGCCCCACCCGCCCCACGACCCCTCCCCTCCCGACCGCACAGCTCTGGTCCCGGGCGACGAGTGACGAGGAGCCGAGGAACAGCCGACGACCACCTGCCCCTTGATCCCGCCTCTGCTTCCGCCCCTGCTTCCGCCCCCTGACCCTGCCCCCGAGCCCCGGACCCGGCGCGCCGGGCGGCGTCCGGGGCTCTTCGGCACTCCGGACACGCGGGCTGTCCCCTCGGCGCACGACCGACGGGCCGCCACCGCCGGCGCCCGCTCCTCACCGGCGCTCCCGGGTACGGCGTAGGGCGGCCTTTCAGGGGAGTTCCTTGCTCAGTTCCTCCGCCGTCTCCCGGAGCAGGGTCAGGAAGGCCTTCGCCGCCGCCGTCGGCGTGCTCGGGGCGGCCGCGCAGATCCGGCGGTACGGGACGTCCTCGGGGTGGATCGTGACCAGGGTGACGTCGGGGCGGACCGACGCCGCCGCCAGCGCGGGAACCAGGGTGACGCCCAGGCCCGCCGCCACCGCGCCCAGTTTGGCGATCCAGTCCTGGGCCAGGAGGCCGGTGCGGGGGCGGAGGCCCGCCTCCAGGGCCGGACGGAACAAGGTGTCCTCCAGCCGTTCGTCGCCCACGATCCACTCCTCGTCGGCCAGTTCCGCCAGCCGCACGTCCCGTCGGCCCGCGTACGGATGCCGGTGTTCCAGGGCCACCAGCACCGGCTCTTCCAGGAGGTGGTGGAGCGTCACCCCCGGCGGCGGGGGAGTGCCCTGTGCCGGGGTGACCACCGCCAGGTCCTCCTCTCCCGCCGCCACCAGCCCCAGGTGCTTCACCGACGGGCCCTCCACCCTGGTCACCACCACCCCCGGATGCCGCTTCCGGAACGCCGCCTGGGCGCGCGGTACGAGGGCGGCGCTCGCACTGGAGAAGGCGCCGAGCCGCAGCAGCCCGCCGTTCAGGGTGCGCAGCGCCGCCAACTCGGCCCGGGCGGCGGCCAGTCGGTCCCGTACCGCCTCCGCGTGCGGCAACAGCACGCGGCCCGCCTCGGTGAGCCGCACCCCGCGCGGCAGCCGCTCGAACAGCTCCGCCCCCCACTCCTCCTCCAGGGACCGCACCTGGCGGGAGACGGCGGACTGCGTGTAGCCGAGGGACCGGGCGGCGGACGTGAAGGAACCGGTGCGGGCGACGGCGAGGAAGGCCTCGTACGAGGCATGCGTCAGGAGCATGGATGCCATGCTAGACATTCGCTTGTCGCATGGAGGGGGGCGTTCTAGCGTCGGGCGCATGGACACCACCGCCGCCGCCTCGCGGAAGACCGCCTTTCTCGGACTCGGATCCATGGGGCTGCCCATGGCCCGCCGCCTCCTCGACGCCGGGTACCCGCTCACCGTCTGGAACCGCACCGCCGCCAAGGCCGCGCCGCTCCTCGACGCCGGGGCCGTCCTCGCCGAGACCCCCGCCGACGCCGTCCGGGACGCCGACGTCGTGATCACCATGCTGGCCGACCCGGCCGCCGCCCGCGCCGTCGCCGACCTCCTGGTCCCCGCCCTGCGCCCGGGCACCCACTGGATCGACACCTCCACCATCGGCCCGGACGCCACCCGCGAGCTCGCCGCCCGCCTCCCCGAGGGGGTCACGCTGATCGACGCGCCCGTCATGGGCAGCGTCGACCGTGCCGCCGCCGGCGAACTGCTGATCCTGGCCGGCGGCGACACCGCGCCGGTGGCGGACGTCCTCGCCCGGCTCGGTACGGTCACCGCCTGCGGCGGACCCGGCGACGGCGCGGCGCTCAAGCTCGTCCTCATCAACGCGGCCATCGGCGGGGTCGCCCTGGTCGCCGAGAGCCTCGCCCTCGCCGACGCGCTCGGTCTGCCCCGCGACCTCGCCCTGCGTACCCTCGGGGCGGGGCCGCTCGGCGGCGCCGTCGGCCGGGTCACCGCCACCGGCTCCCACTTCCCCGTGGCCCTCGCCGCCAAGGACGTGGCCCTGGCCACCGGGACCGCCGAACTGCCCCTCCTGGAGACCGTCCACCGCTTCCTGCTGGCCGACCCTTCCCTGTCGGGGGAGGATCTGGCCTCGGTCGCCCGCTAGGTCCTTCCCGGAAAGCGGCGCCGGACGCATCAGGGCAGGCGCCGCCAGAGGGGAGGGGGCCGGGGCCGTGCCGTCCCGGTGCCCAAGGGGACTACCGCACGTGGTGGTACCAGCGTCGGTGCACCACGGGTTCGACGCACAGCACGGCGGCGCCCGCGATCGCGCCGACCAGGAGGGCCGGGGCTCCGCCCCCGTTGACGAGCGCGCCGAGGCAGGCTGCGGCGATGGCGAGCGGGCGCAGCAGGGTCAGCGGGCCGAGGCCGATGACCACCGCAAGAGTGGCGGCCCGGAAGGGCAGGGCCAGGTACGCCGCGAGCGAGACCGTCACGACGGCGGTGTAGAGGGCGAGCGGGAACAGGTAACCGAGCCCTCCGGCGGTCAGCGTGCCGAAGGCCTCGGCCCGGTCGGAGGCGGTCAGGAGCACGAGGACGGCGGTCAGCGCGGGGGCGAGCAGCAGGACCGCCCCGACGGCCAGCCCGCGCAGGGCCGCTCGCGCCGTGGCCCGGTGCTTGCGGATACGGGCGTCCCGGCCGGCGTAGGCGCGGAACCCGCTGAACGACGCGTCGATCAGGCCGAGCAGCACCAGCGGTATCGCGGGCGTCATCCGACGGCCTCCGCCAGGTGCTCCGGCCCGACCAGCCGGCGTGCGGCCCGCCCCAGCGCCAGACGGAGCGGCGCCTCCAGGTGCGGGCGCACTCCGATGACCGGCCGCAGCGTGGTGCAGAACGGATTCACCGAGCCGCGCGGCTCGTACAGCAGCGGCTGGATGCCGGGCGCGGCGGCGGCGCGCAGCAGTGTCTCGTCGCTGTGCGCGCGCCGCGCGGAGACGACGCCGTCGTGGCGGCCGAGGGGATGGCGCATCCGGGCGCGGTGGAACACCCAGGCGCCGATGGGGGCCAGGCGGGTCGCGACGATGTCGAAGTGGCAGAAGGCGAGCGCCGGAGAGGCCGCCTGGGCCCGGAAGAACTCGCCCAGGGCCGGCCCGCGGAAATGGTGCAGCACGCCGGTGGAGACGTAGACGGTCGCCGCCTCCGGCACGTCGAAGGCGTTTCCGTGGACGAAGCGGCAGCCGAGCCCCTCCGCCCGGGCCAGCCGCTCCGCTTCGCCGACCAGCGCGGCGTCGAGGTCGACCCCCACCAGCTCGACGTCCGCTCCGAGGGCGTTGGTGGCCGCCAGCCAGCGGACCGTGTAGCCCAAGCCGCAACCGACGTCGACCAGCCGGTACGGCCCGGGCCGCTCGCCGGCCGACCGGATCGCGGCGAAGAGCGGGCGGAGCAGATGGACCAGGCGTTCGCCGATCCGTAGCTCCTCGCTCAGGCGCTGGAGCTCGGTGTGCACGCTGATGAGCAGGCGGTCCACGGCGTGCGGGTCGAGTACGCCGTCCTGGTCCGCGGGCAGCCCGGCGACGATCCGGGACCCGCGCTCGTCTCCGCTCCCGAGGAGCCGCTGGACCACTTCGGCGCGCCGGACCGGGATCCGACGGCCGCTGCGCGGGTCCACCGCCGTGATCAGGTCGGAAATCTCAAGCTGGTGCACGAGGCAGAACCCTACGGCCCGCCCCGCCGAGCCCCGCGGCCGGGCGCCGCGCCCACGGGACGTCCACGACCTCCCGGGTTCTCTCGGCAGAGGAGGAAGGCCCAGCACCACGGCTCGTTCTCGAGGCCGGGCTGAGCCGGGCGGGCTGAGCCGGGCTGAGCCGGGCTGGGCTGAGCCGGGCTGGCTGAGCCGGGCGGGCCGGGTCGGGCGGGCTGAGTCGGGCGGGTCGGGTCGGGTGGACTGAGTCGGGCCGGGCTGAGCCGGGCGGGCCGGTGGCGACGTATGGCACCGGCCGCCGACCGTCCCGGGCAAAACCGATGGTGCCAGAGCCCTCGGCCGACAAGACTGCGCCGGTGAACATCCTTCCGCCGTCGCCCGGCCCGCTCCCCGCGCCGGCACCGGACCCGCGCGTCCGTGACGTCGCTGTCGACTACGCGGGCATGGAAGCCTTGGTGGCCGGCCTGGTCGTGCCCGGCGGCGCGTCGATGTACCTCATGAGCGTGATGGAGACGTCCCGCGAACTCATTCGGCACTCCTACTACCGGTACGAGTTCGCCACCGTTGCCGTCACGCATTCCCTGTTCGCCTTGGAGCACGCCCTCGCCGAGCGTCTGGCCGTCGATGAGCCGGTCCAGGTGCTCATCGAGCGGGCCGTCGACGCGGGGCTCGTCCCGGTCGGACTCGCCGACGACCTGGACCGTGGCCGACTGCTGCGCGACAAGCTGGCGCAGGGCACTGTGACGAGTGCCGCTCTCGGCCCGGTCAAGGCCGTCGCCACGGTGCGTGCCGTCTTCGACGCCGTGTCCCTGCTCCTTCGCCCACCCTCCGCGACGGACGCGGCAGCCGTCGGCGCGAGCGGGGCGCGGCCTGAGGACCGACTCGCCCGACTGTGGGAGGAACACCGGCGCGCCCTCTACCCGGACAGCTTCCGCGGCGTTGCCGTCGAGGGCGTGGAACTGATCCTCCTGGACGCCGACGTCGCCGGCCTCGTCCAGGAAGAGCTGAACGGTGGGCTCGACGACAACGGCGTTGCCGTTCTCTGGGCTTGCATCGCCGACCTCGACAAGGTCGTGGCCCCGATCGACTCGGAGTACTGCGCTTCCTACTTCGGGAGACTCCGGACGATGGCCGGGCTCGCGGCAGCCCGCTACACCCCCACCGCGACCTGACGCGTGGGCGGAGTCCGGAACGGGGATCTTCCACGTCGTCCTCTTGTCCGCCCGTCCGCCCGTCCGCGTCCCCCTGTCCGCCCCCCCCTCCCCCTGTCCGCGCCGTCTCCCCGTCCCCGTCCCTTCCGGCCGAGGGCCGTGCGCTGCCGCCTGGGCGTGTGTGCCCGATCGCCACGGCCCGGACCGCCGGCGACTTCTAGGATCTGCGGCATGGCGACACGACTTGTACAGATCAACATGAAGGCCCAGGACCACTCCGCGCTCGGCCGGTTCTGGGCGGAGGCGCTCGGCTGGGAAGTCGACAGCGAGGGGCCCGGCGTGACCAACCTCGAACCCGCCGGCTTCGCGTACCCCGACCCCGCCGCCGTGTGCGTCGACATCATCGCCCACCCGGAACCCAAAACGGTGAAGAACCGCGTGCACCTTGATCTGGCCACCACCTCGGCCGCCCATCAGGCTGAGCTGGTCGCACGCCTGAAGGCTCTCGGCGCGACGCCCGCCGACGTGGGCCAGGGCGACGTCCCGTGGACCGTCATGGCCGACCCGGAAGGCAACGAGTTCTGCGTCCTGGAACCTCGTCCGCTCTATCGGGGCACCGGGCCGATCGCCGCGGTCGTCGTCGACTGCACCGACCCGCGGGAGATGGCCCGGTTCTGGGACGCGGCGATGGACTGGACGCTGCACGAAGTCACCGACGACCACGCGCGCATGCGCTCCGCCAAGGAGGTCGGTCCCTACCTGGAGTTCGTCCGCACCTCCGACCCCAAGAGCGTGTGGAACCGAGTCCACCTCGACGTCCGCCCCTACCCCGGTGACGACCTGGCGGCGGAGGCGGCCCGGCTGCGCGCTCTGGGCGCCACCGACCCGGGCATCGACCAGTCCGCGATCCCCTGGACGGTTCTGGCCGACCCGGAGGGCAACGAATTCTGCCTCCTCGCCCCGCGCTGACCCCGGGCAATGTGGGCGGCCGGCTCCGGGAGGGCATGCGGAGAGGGCGTACCACCATACGGCTACGCCCTCCTGGAGACGCTCGATGCGGCCGGGGGATCGTCGTCGACGGCGCAACACCCCGCCCCGGCTGCTGCGCCCTCCGGAGAAACAGGGACCGCTCGTCGGCGAGTGGAACAGGTACGGGTCGAGGCCGCCGGCCGGCGCGACGACACGGCCGATGAACTGCGCGCCCCCGTCGGGGCCTTCGGCCCGGCCGATCCCGGCGAGACCGAGCGTGACGCGCTCACCGAGGTGGAGCCGTCCGGCCCGCCGCCGGACACGCGGCCCGGCCGCCGGTGCTGAGCGGCCCCAGGCTCTGCCCGGCATACGCGCGACCCCTCACGCTCCGGCCGGCCAGTGTGCTGCCGGCGCTCATCGCCGTCACCGTGGTGCTCGACCTCCTGGACGGGCGCGGGGCTGGCGCAGCGATCGGCGGGGCCCTGACGACGGCCTCCTCGTCGGCACCCAGCCGGTCGCCCGGCTCGCCGTGGTGTTCTGCCAGTCGAGCGGTTCGACTCGCGGCCCGGCCAGCCGGCCGGATTGGGGCGGGCCCGGCCCCCGATGACCTGCCCGACCCCGGCGGCCCGAGCGCCGTACCGCGGCGGCGGCCCACTCCGGAGTCGTCCGGTACGCCCTCCTGGCGGCCCTGATCGGGGCAGCACACCGCGCAGCCCTACCGGGCCGACGCCGGCACCCGCCTCGACGTGCCCGAACCCGGCCTGTGGCCGGGCAGGATCTGGACGGGTCTCGTCGGGTCTCGTCGGGGTCTGGCCGGTTCGCGCGGGACTCGCCGGCCGCGTGGCGCTCGGCGCGGTTCGTGCGGCACGGCGGTGGCCCCGTTCCCCGCCCCTGTGGAACGCCGTCACCGAGGCCGACTGCGGGCTTCCACCGGCGTAAATCCTCCACCGCCACGAGTTGTTCGATCCGGCCCGGCCTTCCTGGCTGATTTCAACGGCGATTGGCAGACCCCCGACTCCTTCTGCGCCGCGGCGGCCGTAGTCGTCCTGGCGGCGGATGCGGGTGCGGGATCGGTGATGGGGCGGTTCCGCGAGGTCCAGGGCTGGGCCCCGGCCGCCGCGCCCCCGTCGGGGAACGCGCCAGGGCAAGGCGCGCTGGTTCGTAGAGCGCACCTTCCGCCGGGCCGCACCGGTTCAAACGGCTTCACACCCGCTCCGAAGTCCGAAGGACGTGCCCACGCGCCGATGTGCCGATGTGCCGGGCCGCGTGCCCGTCGGCCCCGGCGAGGATCGCGTCCGCGTCGGACTTCCCGGCGGCTTCGGACTCATGGACCTGGTTCCGGTCGGGGGCGGCGGTGGCGGTGTACTTCGGTCCGGTGAACGACCCTTGTCCCGGCCGCCCTTGACCCTGACGGTGACGGTGACGGACGGGCGCGGGCCGGCGCAGGCCACGCGAACCCCGAACGAAATCCTCCGGTCGGCGGCGCCCGAGGCCCGGTGCGGTTCTCCGGGGTCACGAGACATACCCACACCGCTCCACCGCCCGCGGAGAACCGAAACGCCGTGGCCCGGCCGCCGTGCTGTCGGCCTGCGCGGGGGAGGACCGCGAGAAGCCCCGGCCCCATCGCCGCCACCGTGGCTCCCGCCCGACGCGCCGTGCCGGCTTCCTTCGCAGCGCTTCTGCGGCCGGCCACGGGTCAGCCGCGCGGCGGCCACGCGTCTGCCGCGGGCCGGGCACGGAAACGTACGAGTTCCACGGCTCGACCCGTTCTGGAACGAACGGTCACGCCACGCAGAACTCGTTGCCCTCCGGGTCCTGCATGATCCACCAGTGTCCGGCCGGCCCGTTGTCCACCTCTCGGAGGCGAGTCGCACCCAGGTCCTCCAGCCTGGCCAACAGCTTGTCGAGGCCGCCGGGTTCGCTGTGGATGTCGAGGTGCAGACGGTTCTTGCCGCCCTTGCTCTCGGGCACTTCCTGGAAGAGCAGCCGTCGACCGCGGCCGACGCCGCTGGTCTCGTCGAAGGGGTCCTCGGGGTGGCGGATCGCGGCGTAGCCGCGGAAGGTCTTGCGGCCGCGATGCTCGGTGACCGCCTCCTCGCCGATCTGACCGGCGGCCAGCAGCTGCCCGATGAGGGCGCCGGGATCCTCCACCTCGTACTCCAAGGCCGCGGCCCAGAAGTCCGCGAGGGCGGGTGCGTTCGTGCTGTCGATGACCAGCTTCCAACCCAACGTCATGTAACCAGTTATAGTAGTTACATGGATTCCTCCGCAACCAAGGGGCTGACGCTGCACTCCCGGACCGGCGTCGCCTACCGGTTCGACCCCGGCGCGCTGTGTCTGGAACTGCTGACCACCGGCGGCCCCGGTCCCTACCGCCGGTACGAGGCCCTGCACGAGCCCGCCGACCTGGCGGCCTGGGCGGACCGGTCGCGGCTGACCCCGACGCCCGCACTGGACATCTCCGAAGCGGAAGTGGCCGACGTGCGCGGGCTGCGCGACGCGCTGTTCCGGGTGGTCATCGCCCACACGCGCGGCGAGCCCCACCCGCCCCGCGACCTGGAGGTCATCAACGAAGCAGCCGCCCGCCCCGCCATGGCCCCCGCCATCACGCCGGCCGGGAAGCGGCAGTGGGCCGGCACCCCCACCGGAACGCACCTGGCGGCCACCGTGGCCCGGGACGCCGTCGAGCTGCTGACCGGCCCCTTCGCCCACCGCATCCGCACCTGCGCCGCCGAGGACTGTCACCTCGTCTACGTCGACACCTCCCGCCCCGGCAGCCGCCGCTGGTGCTCCATGGAGCACTGCGGCAACCGCCACAAGGTCAGGGCGCTGCGCGCCCGCCACACCGAGGAAGGATGACCCGCATGCCCACAGGACTCACCAAGGACGCCGGCTGGCAGATCGGCGTGTCCCGCACGCTGCCCCACCCCGTGCCCCTCGTCTGGGACTTCATCAGCGGCCCCGAAGGCCTCGCCCTCTGGCTCGGCCCCGGCGCGCTCCTCACCCCGGAACGCGGCACCTCCTACCGGACCGCCGGAGGAGTGACGGGCGAGGTACGCGGCTACCGCCCCGCGGACCGCATCCGCGTCACCCACGGCACCACCACGGTCCAGGTCGCCCTCGCCCCCGCGGCCGACGGAGCCCGGACGATGCTCCGCTTCCACCAGGAGCACCTGGCGAGCGCCGAAGAGCGCGAACGGCAGCGGTCGCACTGGCAGCGCGTCATGGACCAGGTCGCTGCGGCCCTCGACCGGCAGTGACGACGGCGCGCGGCACCTGAGGAGAGACCGACGCGTACCGAGACGTACGGAGACGTCTCCCGTGAGCTCGGAGTCGGGGGCCCGCAGTGAGGTCCGTCCCGGGACCGGGAGTGATGTCACATCCATCACGGCAGGTCAGAGCGTTTTCTCGCAGGACTGACGACACGGGCGATCAACCTTGTCCGGCCCCTCCGGAGCGCCCGGGATCTCCGTCATGAACCACTCGGGGAAAGTCGATCAGGACGACATCGTGCGGGCGGGGAACGTGCTGATGGACCCGGCCGAACCCGCCCGCGCGGATGCTCTGTCTGTACGAGGCTCTCGACACGTGCCAGACAGAGCCGCACGACCTGGGCCGGCGCGCCGAGATGCCCGCCATCGGACGACCGTGGCCCGATGGCCTGTCGTCCCCACTCGCTCATCGGGTACGCGCGGATGCTCGACGCCCACGGCGGAGGAGGACGGGCCGCACTCGTCCGGCAAGAGGCACTCGCCCTGCTGACGGAGCCGGCCGATACCGGTGCGCGGACATCCTGGATCGGCTACCGGGCGTCGTTCCGGGCGGTGTTGCTGTCCGTCCCCGGTGCCGAGAGCGATCGGCCCGCGTCCGAGGGGCCGCGCCCCCTTCAGGGACGCCGCCCCCGGAGTGGTCGCCCGACGCCGAGCGGCGCTACTTCGACAGCGGTCATGCCCTCCGTGAACAGGTGGACGCGCTTGCTCCGCGCGCCGCAGAGGATCCGGACCGGCACCTGGCCGAACTGCTCCGGCCGCACCGGGGCTTCACGGTCCGCTCCGCCGTCCACTGACAGCACCGCACGCATCTGTCTCCGGAGCGAGCGCGCTCCCCGGTCGACGACGGAGTGGACCTGGCCCGCCGGCTGTCACGGCACGACCTGGTGGGCGGACCGCGAGCGCCGGCCAGGACCCTGATCGACCGATCGACCGATCGACCTCCCGCACTGCCGCCTGCGAGTTCGGGCCCGCCCTCGATGACTTCCGCGAGGCCCTGAGCCCCCTGGGGAGACCGGCCGCTGAGGTCGCGCCCACCGGCCCCGCCGGCGTGCCCCCCCGATTCCCCGGACCGGTTCTCGGCCGGGACGCCCGCCCGGCCGCGGTCGGGAGGCGGAGTTCCCGGAACGGTGCCTTGGGGCCGCCCTGTGCCCTCGATCCTGGACCCCCGGTCAGAGTGTTCGGGGGGCCGTCGTCCGCTCCGTGGCGTCGGCGGACTCCGAAGCCGGGTGGTCCCTGGAGCCGAACTGCTCACCGATGTTGTCCCACCCGACGCCGTCCTCCCAGCCCGGCTTCGCGGCAGCCCAGCCGAGCAGCGCCGCGAGGACCTTCTCCTGGGAAACGGTCAGGGTCTGGAAGTGCTGCTCGGGGACACCGTCCCGGTATTCGAGCTGGTAGGTGTTGTTCTCGCGCAGCAGGACCTGGATGTACCAGCTGCCTGGCCGCCCCTCCTCCACCCGCTCCACGACCATGTGGGCATCGCCCCGTCGCAGCCTGGCCAGCATCATCCCGATGGCGGGCTCGGTGGCGCGCTTCACCACGTGGCCGCGCTCGTTGGTCGCGATCAGAATGAGGCGATCATCCAACAGGAGGCTGACCCGCTGGGAGAGGCCCTGAGCGGGGCGGTCAAGGACCGGTGGCACGGGACAGTGGTGTTGAAACGGATCGGTCGTGTGCCGGGCCTTGAGGCGACGCTCACCCCCCGTCCGCGCGCTCCGTTCCTGCTGGTCCAGCCGGAAGCCGTCGTTCACCGTCCCGGTCGTGCGCGGCCGCGACGTCGTGGCGGTGGACGTCACGGGAGTGAGCCGGTCGTCGCGGCCGGCACCCCCGCGACGAGGGGAGGCTCCGCCCGGCCCTGCGCCGCACCTGAGTGAACGCGGTACCCACCACCTGACGCCCCCTCTCCCTCCGACCGCCGAGCGCGGTCCGTACGGCGCGGCACACCAACCCCCCCTCCGTACACGGCGCGCCCGGGCACCGCCGCACATGGCCCGCATGCCCGGCTTCTAGGGCCTGTCTTCAGTCGCGATCAACGAGGCGGCAGATCGGTGAACATCATCGGTCCTGAGCGGTCCGGTTTCTCCCATCGAGCCGCTGGTACCTGCGGCTGGTCAAGCCGACTGCGACCCAGGTGGCGAAGAGGACAATGGCCGCGACGGCGCCCGCGACGGTGTCTGTGAAGACCAGCGCGAGCAGGGCCGTGATCATCGTGATTGTCCCGGCCGAAGACATGGTGAAGGAGTCGGCGCGCAGGATGATGCGAAGGAAACGTGAGGGTGAGGCGTCGGTCATGGCGTATCCATTCTGGGGACAGGACCTACCGTAATCAACGGGGTTGTAGGAGGCTGCCGATCCAGATAGTCGCTGCGCGGAGGCGAAGTCCGGTTGGCGGCCTGGTCCCTTTTCTCTGGAATCACTGCCCTGATGTGTCGTTTACGCAGGTAGGCGCGGTAGGCACGGTTGGCGCGGCTGGAGTACGCCTTGTCGCCGCAGGCCCGGTCCGGACGCGTCCGGGGCCTGCCAGGCCCGATGCGGGCCACATTCAGGGCCTGCATGAGCGGGATGAACATCGGGCTGTCCCCGCCCTGCCCGGGCGAGACAGCCAGACCAGAGGCCGACAACGGTCGCCGGCCGGCAGATGGACCTTGCTGGCCAGCCCGCCCCGGGAACGCCCCAGGCGTCACGCCCGTCTTCGTCCCCACGTGCGCCACCCCCTTTCCCTTTTCGGGGTGGTCCTTCGGAGGCCAGTGTCTGGCTCCGGCCGCATGCTGGTGGGCCCGGCAGGCGGTCGAGTCAACGTTGACCGCCCACGCACCGTCGGCGTCCTTCGCACCGGCGTCGGCACTGGCTTGCAAGGCACGCAGGATTCTTGACCGGGTACCGTCGGTCGACCAGTGGCGGTGTCGTTCATACACGGTCTGCCACGTTCCATAGCGTTCGGGCAGGTCACGCCGGGGAATCCCCGTCCGTGTCCGATAGAGCACCCCGTTGATCACTGTGCGGTGATCAGCCCACCGCCCGCCCGGGCCGCCTGCCTCCGGCAGCAGCGGAGCCATCCGCTCCCACTGAGCATCCGCCAGTTCATGCCGACGCACCATGCCGAACTCCTGCCCGGAACGGCGGCTGACCCACCACCGAGCAAGAGCCATCAGACACTGCCTAGGCCGCGCCCGCCGTCCGGGCCCCTCGGAAGAGCACCGGGAGCCACAGGAGACATGCCAGCAGGGGGACCGCGGCGTAGGCGGCCATGCCCACGCTGGAGCCCCACCCGTCCATGAGCGCGCCGAGGACGAGGTAGCCGACGCCGATGAGCGCCGACTCCACGAACCTGATCATCGACAGCAGGCTCGCCCGGTGGCGCGACGGCACCGCCTCGTTGAACACGTTGTCCACGATCACGGCGGTGATCTCGGGAATTCCGACTAGGACCAGGAACGCGGCGATGGTGACCCAGACGAGGCCGAAGCCGCTCAGACCGAGCGCCGCGGCGAGCGTCAGGAGGGACACCGGGACGATGACCCGGTATCCGATACGCCGGTCCGCGCGGTCCGACAGCAAGGGAGTGAGCCCGCCGACGAAGAATCCCGCCGATATGACCACGCTGACCAACGCGGTGCCCGCTCCCTGATCGGAGAGGGTCTTCTGGGTGAAAATGATGTACGGCGTCAGAGTCGCGTGCATCAGTCCGGACACCACGACGAGCGTCACGAGCGCCGGCGTGGCGACCCGGAGCATCGCCCGCCACGCTGTGGCGTCGCCGTGCTCCTCCCCGGCTCCGGCCCGCTCGTCCACCGCGTCCGCGCCGCGGATCTCGGGCACCCGCGACAGCAGCACCACCACGGCCAGGACGAGGCACGCCGCCGAACCGGCGTAGACGAATCCCCAGGAGATCCGCTGCAGTTGGCCGCCGAGGACGATGGCGGCTCCCGAGGTGACCGTCCCGAGCATGGTGAACCGGGAGTTGACCTTGACGTAGTCGGCCGTCGCGCCACGGCGCACGAGCAGGTCGTACAGCAGGGCGGTGTCCGAACCGGACACGCACGCCATGCCCACGCCCTGCCCGATGAACAGCGTGAGGAACACCCAGTAGTTGGAGAACGTCATCTGGCCGATCAGACATCCGGCGATCAGGAGCTGGCCGATCACGATGCTGGCACGCCTGCCGATCCGGTCGGCGATGACTCCCGTCGGCAACTCCGCGAGTCCGCTGACCAGATAGAGCAGTGTCTGGAGCAGGGCCACTTGCCCGGCGGAGAAACCGCGCTGCTGGAGGAAGAGGACGAATACACCGCGCTGGAAAAGCGTGTTGGCGAGCACGGCGTACACGTAGAACGGGCGCGTGACGCTCCGTGCCCCGCCGTCGACCGCGGCCGACCCGCCGAGGGTTTTTGTGGTGCCTGTCATGTTGTGGCCCCCCGGTCACTCTGATGATCGCTGGAGAGTGTCTCATGTGGCGGTTCCTGCGGACTTCCCGCAGCGGGCCGGAGCGGACCGGAACGGGTCGGGCCGGGGCGGCGGCCACGGCCGGGCCCCGCTCCGCCGCTCGTCGCGGACCGCGCAAGGGATCTTGAGGCCAGGAGCGGCCCGTGGCAGGCTCGTGCCGCATGATCGATGAATTCGCGAAGGACACCCTGCACGGCAGGCTGCGGCGGGACCGCGAGGCGCTCCTCTGGAAACTCGACGGCCTGTCCGAATACGACGCCCGCCGGCCTCTGACGGCGACCGGGACCAACCTCCTCGGCCTGGTCAAGCACGTGGCCACCGTCGAGGCCAGGTACTTCGGCGAGGTCTTCGACCGCCCTTCCCCGGAACCGCTGCCCCGCTGGCAGGACTCCGACGGCGGCGACCAGTGGGCGACCGAGGACGAGACCCGCGATCAGATCGTCGGGTTCTACCGGCGCACCTGGGAACACTCGGACGCGACGATCGAGGAGCTTCCCCTCGACGCCCCCGGCCACGTGCCGTGGTGGCCGGAGCCCTTCCTCCGTACGAACCTGTTCGCCGTCCTCGTCCACGTCCTCGGCGAGACCGTCCGGCACGCCGGGCACGCCGACATCCTGCGCGAGGGCCTCGACGGCCGGACCGGATTGCGCGCCGAACAGGAGGGGCGGATCGACGAGGAGGCCCGTGCGGCCCACTGCGCGAAGATCGAGCGGGCCGCCAGGTCGGCGGCATCGGTCAAGCCCTGAAGGCTGTTCCGTCCTCCGCGCGAACCCGGGCGAGCCGCGTGCCGCTGCTCCCCGCGCACGCGGAGATGACCTCCGCGCACGCGGAGACGACCCCCGGCCGGGCGGAGACGGCCCCCGCGCACGCGAATGCCCCCGACGCCGTCCCGGGGGCTCACCGGCGCCCCGGATGCCATTCGGCGAGGAGGACGGTGGCGTCGTCGCCGAGACGCTGGTCCTGGTGCACGAGGATCTGCTGGATCAGGCGGCGCAGCGCTTCGGGCGCGGGAAGACCGTCGGTCAAGGCGCGGACGACGATGTCGGGCAGGTGCTCCTCGCCGAACAGCTCGCCGGTGGCGGAGCGCGCGTCGGTGACGCCGTCGGTGAAGAACAGCAGCCGGTCGCCGGGCTGCGGGTGGGCCGTGTGCGCCGGCGGGGTCGGGATGCCGTAGCCGGTCAGCCCCAGACGCCGTCCGGTGTCCTGCACGAGGCGGGGTGTCGAGCGGGGCGCGAGGCGGTGGGAGGAGGCCGGCACGTCGGCCGGGACCGAGCCCAGGGGGTCGTTGTCCACCGGCGCCGCCTGCCCTTCGCCGTCGGTCACCGGCCGGACCCGGTCACCCTCCCCTCATGCGCCGGGACGGGGCGGCTCGCGGGGGAGGCCGCGCCCCGCCTCGTGTCCTGACCCGCGTCCCGCTCCGCCGGGGAAGGGGTTCCGCTCCTCCCTGTCCGTCCCTGAACATCCGGTTTGCGTCCGGGGCCGTGGGGCACGCGGACCTCCATGGATCCTGGCCCCAGGAGGGCGGGACGGAACAGCGCGACTCTGCGAGAGAACGCGAAAGGGTGAGAGCCGATGTCGACCGGAATCGTCCTGGTCGTCGTCGCGGTCGTCGTCGCCGGGCTCGCCGCCGGCCTGGCGGTGCGCCGCCGGCGGCGGGCGCGACTGCGCGAGCGCTTCGGGGCCGAGTACGAACGGGCCGTCGAGGCGACCGGCAGCAGACGGGCCGCGGAACAGGAACTGGACGCCCGCGAACGCCGCTTCGCCGACCTGGGGGTCAGGCCCCTGTCCGGTGAGGCGCGCGAGCAGTACGCCCTGCGGTGGGCGCGCGTCCAGGAGGAGTTCGTGGACCGGCCCGAGGCCGCGGTCCACGACGCCGACGAGCTGGTGGCGGAGCTGATGCGCGACCGCGGTTACCCCGACGAGGGGTACGAGCAGCGGCTGCGCGACCTGTCCGTACGACACGGCCGCGCTCTGGAGCAGTACAGGGAGGCCCTGGAGGTCCACGCCATGAGCACCTCCAGGTCCGCCACCACCGAACAGCTGAGGGGCGCGATGACGCGCTACCGCACCCTCTTCGACGACCTGCTCGCCGACGGCGAGCCGACCGGCGCCCGCCGGTCCTGACGCGGAGGCAGGAGAGATGCGACACCACGACACGTCCGAGCGTACGACTCAGGCACCGAGCCGCCCGGACCAGCCGTACCACCCGGACCCGACGGACCGGAGCCCCGGGTACGAGACCGCCCGCCCCGACACACTACTGAGGGGGCAGAACCGTTCCGGCCACGCGCGCCCCGCGTCCGGGACGACCGGGGGCACCGCGGCGCGCCCCCCGGAGGACAGCCCGACGGTCGCGCCGACCCCGAAGGGACCCGCGGGTCCCGGTGAGGCGGACCCCCGCCGGCCCGCGCCGCCGGACCCCGCCGCCCGTCCGGAAACCCCGGACAGCCCCACGGTCGCCCCCACCCCGCCCCCGGCCCGGCACGACGGCGGGCCGCAGCACGCCCGGCCCGCCGACCCCCGGCAGGCCACGCCCGGACAACCGTCCGCACCCCGGACCCCGCCCGTGCCCTCCGCGCCCCCGGGCCCCGCACCCACCGGCCACGCCCGTCACGCCGCGCCCGCTTCCGGGCGCCCGGACCAGGACGCGCACGGCACCGGCGCGGACACGGAGGGCATCCCGGACCTGCTCGGCACCGAGGAGGAGGCGGAGTTCCTCAGGCGCTGGCACGAGGTCCAGGGCCGCTTCGTCGACGACCCCCGCCAGGCGGTCCACGCGGCGGACGTGCTCGTCGGCGACGTGATGAGGAACCTGGCCGACACCTTCGCCCGGCACCGGAACAGCCTGGAGAGCCAGTGGAGCCAGGGGCTGGAGGCGGACACCGAGAGCCTGCGCCGCGCCCTGTGCCAGTACCGCGCCCTGTTCCACCGCCTCCTGTCCACCTGACCCCCGCCCGGGTGCCCCTCCCGGCCCCCGGCCCTGGCATCCGGCCCCGGCATCCGGCCCGGTGGTGCGTACGGCTTCCCGGCCCGCACCGCCGGGCCCTCGGCACGCCCCGGCGGTTCCCGGAGGAGAGGGCCGACCCGTTCGCACCCGGAACCGGGAGGGAGCCGTACGCGACGACGCCCCGCGCCGTACTCCGCGCGGGGCGCCGTCACGCCGTCGTCAGCGGCGGCCGAGAAGGCGTCGCTCCCGGGCGCGCCCGCGCGGGGCGGTGACGGGGGCGGACGCGGAGGCGCGGCCGGCGGTCCGCGGGTCGGCGAGGACCCGGGCGCAGGCCGCCGCGTCGGGCCGGACGTCGGGGGAGCGGGCGGTCATGGCCGTCAGCAGCCCGGCGAGCCCGGTCGCGAGGCCCGGCGGAAGCACCGGGGGGCGGTCCAGGTGCGCCAGCGCGGCCTCCAGCGGAGCTCCGCCGTACTCGGCCTCGCCCTTCAGCGCTTCGAGGAGCACCAGACCGAGGCTGTACACGTCGGCGGCGGGCCCCGTGTTCCGGCCCAGGGCCTGCTCGGGCGCCATGTAGGAGGCGGTCCCGACGAACGTCCCGTCGCCCGCGGACGCGTCGGCCGAGGACCCTCCGAAGCGGCGCGAGATGCCGAAGTCCGAGAGGAGCGGGGTCTCCCCCCTGTCCAGCAGGATGTTCGACGGCTTGACGTCGCGGTGGACGACCCCGTGGGCGTGCACATGGGCGAGGGCCGAGGCCAGGGCCGCGCCCGTCCGGCAGGTCTCGGCGGGCGTGAGGACAGCCCGGGCTATCCGCCGCCGCAGGGTCGTCCCGCGCACGAGCCGGAGCACCAGGAAGGGACGGCCCTCGTCGTCACCGGTGTCGTAGAGCGTCACCAGGCCGGGATGGTGCATCCGCGCCAGGAGCCGGGCCTCCTCACCGCACTGCGCGTGGGCCCTGCCCGCGTCCGTCGGGCGGAACACCTTCACCGCCACCGGACGCCGCAGCCTCAGGTCCAGGGCCTCGTACACGTCGGCCGCGCCGCCGCGGCCCAGAAGGCGGTCGAGTCGGTAGCGGCCGGCGACGGCGTGGGCCGCCGGCGCGGGATCCGGGTGGACGGGCCTCGTACGGACCTGCATCGATGCTCCCTGGAGGTGGGGCCGGCCGCTGCCGGCGGGCCGGTCGACGGGGGCGCCGCCCGTTCGGGCGTGCGCGGGCTCGCGCCTGTCGCGTGCCCCGTCGCGCCATGAACATCCCCTGGGGGAGGGCGAGGACGGCGGGAGAACGTGCCGGGGCGGGCCGGAGGGCGCCGGGATCCGGCCTTCCCCGGGATCCGGTTCTCCCCGGGATCCGGCTTCCGGGGATCCGGCTTCCCGGGTTCCGGTCTTCCTCAAGACGGCGGAATGATCCCCGGACCCCCGGGTACGCGGACGCTGTCCGACCCGTATGGGAGGAGCGGACACGGCCAGGGAACGCTCGCCTGCGCGAGTGCCGTCGGCGGACGGCGCCCGTGCGCGGCGTCCCCGGCGTCCGTGGCCGCCGGCGACCGCCGGCACGACCCGCTCCGAGGCGGCGCGCACGACCGCTGCCGGGCCATGCGTGAACCCGGAGACAGCGAACCCAGCGACAGCGAACGCAGCGAACACAGCGACAGTGAACACAGCGACGGAGGAGTGACACGATGACCGATCATCTGTGGTCCTACAGCACGGAGTCCGGCCACCTCGCGGGCACCGATCTCACCGGATGGAAGGTCGAGGCGTCCGACGGGCACATCGGCAAGGTGGACAAGCACTCCGACGAGGTGGACGACTCCTACCTGGTCGTGGACACGGGCGTCTGGATCTTCGGCAAGGAGGTGTTGATCCCGGCGAGCACGGTGGACCGCGTCGACCTGGAGGGGCACACGCTCTACCTCGCCCTGTCCAAGGAACAGGTCAAGAACGCCCCCGAGTTCGTCTCCGACAAGCACCTCGCCGACCAGCAGTACCGCGAGGAGATCGCCCAGCACTACCGGACGGGCGGCCCCTTCCCGGGCGGCATGAGCCATTTCTGACGAGCCGTCGGCGATCCAGCGGAGCAACACCCCCGCCCCACCCCACCCCATCCCATCCGAAGAAAGGTGTCGGCATGTCGAAGGTAGAGGAGTCCGTCGAGGTCGAGGTCCCGGTCCGTGCCGCGTACGACCAGTGGACCCAGTTCGAGACGTTCCCGCGCTTCATGGAGGGAGTGGAGCGGATCGACCAGCGGACGGACACGCTCACCCACTGGGTCACGGAGATCGGCGGTGTGCGGCGCGAGTTCGACGCCGTCGTCACCGAGCAGATCCCGGACGAACGCGTCGCCTGGACGACCGTCGAGGGCGAGGCGCGCCAGGCGGGCGTGGTCACGTTCCACCGTCTCGACGAGCGCCGCACGAAGGTCATGCTCCAGATGGACTTCGCCCCCGAGGGACTGACCGAACAGGTCGGCGACAAGCTCGGGTTCGTCAAGCGCAAGGTGACCGGGGACCTCAAGCGGTTCAAGTCGTTCATCGAGGAGCGAGGCGGCCAGGAGACCGGCGCCTGGCGCGGATCGGTCTGAGCGGCCGGTGAACGCGCCCGGGGGACCGGAACCCGGCCGACGCGGACGATCCGCGCCGTGAGCCCCCGGCAGACGCCCGGAGGCGCCCCCGAAGACGCCCACGAGACGTTCTGGAGGCGCCCCAGAGGCGCCCCAGAGGCGCCCCAGAGGCGCCCCAGAGGCGCCCCAGAGGCGCCCCAGAGGCGCCCCAGAGGCGCCCACGAGACGCCGTGGAGACCTGGTGTGGCAGGGGTGACAGGAGTCGAACCTGCGGCATCCGGTTTTGGAGACCGGCGCTCTGACCGTCTGAGCTACACCCCTTCGGTGTGAGGGAAGCCTCCCACCCCGGCCGAGGCCGGCGCCACGGGATATCGCGGCCGGCCGAACGGCCGCCCCTTCCGCGGGCCGACGGCCCCGCGACCGCCCCGCCCGGGCCCCCCGGCGCGGGGCGGTCGTCTGCCCGCGGGGCCGGCGGCCGGGGGAGAGGGACGTGACTCCGTCTCCGGGCGCCGGAAGGGGAGACCGGCCGGCACCCCGGAGGCAGGGCGACGGTCCGCTTCCCGTCCCGGCCCCCAGCGCCCCGGTTCCCGATCCGCCCCGCACGGCCCGCCATTCGGATCCGCCGGGTTTGACGGCCGAAGGAGCGGCAAGGCGAACCGAAAGGCACCGGAAGAGAAGTGACGAGCGGTCGGCCGGTACCACACCCCGGGAGGGTGGCCACGGCGAAACCCACCGGAGTTCCCGTCCGCTCCGCCCTCCGGCGGCGCCGCCCTCGCGGCGGCCGGAGTCCGCGGTCCCGTCCGAGGACCCCAGCGCCCCGGGCCGGAGCGGCGGGAGCCGTACGCGCGCTCCCACCGCGCCCCCCGGCGCGCCGCGCGGGCGAGACGGGCCGGAGCGGTGGGCCGACGGACCCGCCGCGGTGGCCGGGCCGGCCGGTCCGGGCGGTGCCTGACGCGGCGCCCCGGCGCGCGGGACGGAGGACCCCGGTTCCAGCCCGGGGTCCTCCGCCTTCCGTGCCCGGGGCGCGCGCACCCACACACGCCGAGCCCCGTGGCGCGGTGCCTTCGCGGCGTCCGCGTCCGATGATGGGCGAAGCACCGCCGGACCGGGGCGGTACGGGGTTCGCCCCCCGCCCCGGGTCTCAGAGGAGGATCTTCATGGACGAACGGAACGGTGGCACGCCGAAGGGCGAACGGTACGAGGAGGACGGGCGGAGCGCGGAGGGGGACGCGGAGCGGGACGTGCGGCGCGGCGGAAGCGCCGGAGGGGCCGGCGCCGGCGCGGACGGGCGGGGCGAGACGGAGGAGGAGCGCGCGGACCGGCGCTGGCAGGAGCTCCTCCAGGAGATCAGGGTCGCCCAGACCGGCGTCCAGATCCTCCTCGGATTCCTTCTCACGGTGGTCTTCACCCCGCTCTTCCACGAGCTGGAGCAGACCGACAAGACGATCTACCTCGTCACGGTCATCCTGGGCTCGCTGGCGACGGGCGCGCTGATCGGCCCCGTCTCCTTCCACCGGATCGTGTCGGGGAAGCGGGTCAAGCCCCAGGCCGTCGTCTGGGCCTCCCGGCTCACCTTCACCGGCATCGTGCTGCTCCTCGCCACGCTGACGTCCGCCCTCTTCCTCATCCTGAGGGTGGCGACGCACGACCCGTACGTGCCCTGGCTGGTATCCGGCGTCCTCGTCTGGTACCTGGTCTGCTGGTTCGCCCTGCCCCTGTGGGTCCGCACGCACTACAGCAACGGGGGCTGATCCCCCCGGCACGACGGAGGGGCGGCCCACCGACCGGTGGGCCGCCCCTCCGTCGTGCCGGACGAGGTCCGTCGTCCGGCGGCTCGGGCCGGACCGGGCCAGGACGGCCAGGTGGGACCGGGCCGGGCCGGGTCAGTGCTTGAAGACGTCCTTCGCCTTCTCCTTGGCGCCCCGCGCGTCGCCCTTGGCCTGCTCGGCCCGGCCCTCCGCCTCAAGACGCTCGTCATCGGTCATCCGGCCGACCGCTTCCTTGGCCTTGCCCTTGGCCTGCTCGGCCTTGGCCTTCATCTTCTGCTCACCGGACACGGAAACCACTCCTTCTCCATGGGGCGCATAAGGCGCGTACGGCCCATATGGCGCATCTGACATGAGACGCATGACCGGTATCGGCGGGAACAAACCCGCAAGGGTCGCGACGGTCCTGCTCAGCCGGCGCCCTACGGGAGGTTCTCCTTGATCTTGGCGATGGCGAAGCCCCAGCCCTGCGACACCGTGGGACTGCCCGGCACGGCGACCTCCGCCGGATTGGTCACCACGTCCAGGAGCACCGGCCCGGGGAGGGCGAGCGCCTCGCGCACGGCCTCGTCCAGCTCGCCCGGGGCGGTGACGCGGATCCCGGTCAGTCCGAGCGCTTCGGCCACCGCGGCGAAGTCGGGGTTGTCGAGGACCGTCCCGAACTCGGGGAGCCCGGCCTGTTCCTGTTCCAGCTTGACCATGCCGAGACGGCGGTTGTCGAAGACGACGAGCTTCACCGGCAGCCGCGCGGAGCGGATGGTCATCAGGTCGCCCAGCAGCATGCCGAGCCCACCGTCGCCGCAGAAGGCCACCACCTGGCGGTCCGGCGCCCACGACTGGGCCCCGATGGCCTGGGGCATGGCGTTGGCCATGGAGCCGAGGTTGTACGAGCCGAGCAGCCGGCGGGTGCCGCGCATCCGGACGAACCGCGAGAGCCACACCGTGGCCATGCCGGTGTCGGAGGTGAAGATCGCGTCGTCGGCCGCGTGCCGGTCGACCGCGGCCGCGAGGGCCTCGGGGCGGATCTCCTCCGCCCGGTTGTCGAACATCGCCCGCACCCGCCCCAGCAGGTGCCTGTCGTGGGCGGGGTCCGCGAGGCCGGCCTGGCCCTCCTGCCAGCGCGCGAAGCGTTCGCGGGCCTCGTCGAGGTGGGACCGCGACGGGACGGGGGCCAGCAGCGGCAGCAGTGCCCGCAGCGTCGCGCCCACGTCCCCGGCGAGCCCCACGTCCACCGGCACCCGGCGGCCGAGGTGCTCCTCCCGCGTGTCGATCTGCACGACACGGCAGTCCTCCGGGTACCAGTCCCGGTAGGGGAAGTCGGTGCCCAGCATGATCAGCGTGTCGCAGGTGTCCATGGCGTGGGCGGCGGCCGGGTTCCCGATCAGTCCCGTCTGGCCGACCTCGTACGGGTTCTCCTCCTCGAAGCCCTCCTTGCCCTTCAGGGTCAGCACCATCGGCGCCGAGAGGAGCTCGGCGGTGCGCAGCACCTCCTCGCGGGCCTCCCGGGCGCCGCGTCCCACGAGGAGGGTCACCCGGGAGCCCCGGCCGATCGCCTCGGCCGCCTCGGCGAGCGCCGGGTCGTCGGGGCGGGTGACGGCGGGGCGGGGCAGTGCGAACCGCGGCGGCCGGTCCTCCTCGACCTCCTGGTCTCCGAGGTCCCCGGGCACGGTCAGCACGGCCACGCCCCGCCGGGTCACGGCCGCCCGCACCGCCGACTCCAGCAGCCGCGGCATCTGGGCGGGGGAGGTCACGGTGGCGCGGTACACGGCCACGTCCCGGAAGAGGAGGTCGTTGTCCACCTCCTGGAAGTAGTCCCCGCCGAGCTCCGACAGCGGGACCTGGCCGCAGATCGCCAGGACCGGCGCCCCGCTCTTGGCCGCGTCGTACAGTCCGTTCAGCAGGTGCACCGAGCCCGGCCCCACCGTGCCCATGCAGACGGCGAGGCCGCCCGAGAGCTGGGCCCGCGCCCCGGCGGCGAAGGCCGCCGCCTCCTCGTGGCGGAAGCCGGTCCAGTCGATCCCCTCGGTGGTCCGGATGGCGTCGGTGAGCGGGTTGAGCGCGTCGCCGACCACGCCGAAGACGTTGTCGACGCCGAGGTCCGCGAGACCGTCGACGATCACCTGTGCGACGGTACGGGTCATGGGGTCTCCCTTCACGAAGGACGCCGACCGGTCCGCCGGAGGCCGAACCGGTCAGGACGGGCTGTCCTCCAGTCGCCTGCCCGTGAAGCCGGGACCGATGCGGACACCGGGGCACCCGGGCCGGGCGGCGCGGCAGGTTTAGTCCGGGCGTGGACGGCGAGACGACCCCCCATGAGTGCTTCGGAGAAGAGCGAACAGAACCCGTCCCACCGGACCGGCCCGTACGCGGTGCCGGACCACCCCGGCCCGTACGCGGTGCCGGACCACTCCGACCCGGAGGAGACGTACGGCCCGGGCGGCGTGGGGGAGCCGCACGTGCTTCCCGCCCCGTTCGCCGAGCACGCCCGTACGGCCGCGCTGGCGGCCCGCGGTACCGGGAACAGGCTGCGGACGGCCGTGTACGCGCACAAGGCGGTGTCGGGGGGAGCGGCGGTGGGCGCGGGGGCCGCGCTGGGCCTCGTGTACGCGCTGGGGCGGCGCTCCGGGCGGCGTGCGGCCCGGAGCGGTCTCGGGCCGGTGGCCCTGTTCCTCGAACGCCGGCTCTGAGCGCGCGGGGCGCCCCTCCCGCGGGCGCTCCGCCCCGTCCGGCTGTCCCCCCCGTTTTCCGATGCTTTCCCATCCGTCCTTCCGGAGGTCGATACACATGGTCCCCCTGCTCCTCGTGCTCCTGCTCGCCCTGCTCCTCTTCGGCGCCGGCTTCGCGGTCAAGGCGCTCTGGTGGATCGCCGTGATCGTGCTCGTCCTGTGGCTGGTGGGCTTCGTGGCCCGGCCCAAGGGCGGCACGGGCCGCTGGTACCGCTGGTAGGCGGCCTTCCGCCGTCCGCCCGCAGCGCGGCTCCCCCACGGCGTGAACGAGCCCGGCACCTCCGTTCGGAGCGTGCCGGGCTCGGGCGTGCGTTCGGGCGCTCAGCCGCTCAGGCGGTCAGCGCGGGGCCCTCCTCGGCGCGCGTCTCCGGGAGCCGGCGGCGCGCCGCGATCAGCGCCGCGTCCACGTCGCGGGTGCCGGTGGACACGCACAGCGTGTACGCGAGGTCGTCCATGCGGCGCCGCGCCTCGGCGCCGCCCTTCTCCGCCTGCAGCGCCTGGAGGGCCTCGTACTGCTCGACGAGCTCGCGCAGGACCACGGGATGGGCCATCAACACGTACGGCTCCCTTCGTCGTCGGGGCGGTGACCGCCCGGTTCGACGCGCGTATGCCCCCGTTCCGGCAGCGCATGCCCGGCGGGTTCCCTCCGGCCCGCCGGAGGCGGCCGGAAACCTGCCCGACGGCGTGTTCCGGCCGGATGACCCGGGACCGCCCTCCTCCTGGCGATCACGGAGGGGTACTGTCGTCATGATTGCCGTACGGCAACGATCGCAGGCCGGGGCCGTCCCGAGGAGGGACGGACGTCCGGCCCGTGTCCGGTGCCGCACGGTCCGTGAACGGAAGCCTGGTGGAACGAGGATGGGGCATGCCTGAGACGACTACCAAGGACTCCTCGAACCGGGGGCGGGGTGGTCCGGCCGCGGTGGGCGAGCCCGAGCTCCGCCAGCTCCTGGCCGGGCTCACGGCGGTGCGGGACGGTGACTTCGGCACCCGCCTGCCCGACGAGGCGGACGGCCTGATGGGCGAGATCTCCACGGTGTTCAACGGGATGGTCGACCAGCTCTCCCTGTTCACCTCCGAGGTGACCCGGGTGTCCCGGGAGGTCGGTACGGAGGGCACCCTGGGCGGCCAGGCCGTGGTCCCCGGCGTCTCCGGGACCTGGGCCGACCTCACCGACTCGGTGAACGCGATGGCCGGCAACCTCACCACCCAGGTGCGCGACATCGCCCAGGTGGCCACCGCCGTCGCCAAGGGCGACCTCTCCCAGAAGATCGACGTCGACGCGCGCGGTGAGATCCTGGAGCTGAAGAACACCATCAACACGATGGTCGACCAGCTCTCGGCCTTCGCCGACGAGGTCACGCGCATGGCCCGGGACGTGGGCACGGAGGGGATCCTCGGCGGACAGGCCGACGTGAAGGGAGTCTCCGGCACCTGGCGCGATCTGACGGACTCCGTCAACTCCATGGCGGGGAACCTCACCGCCCAGGTGCGGGCCATCGCCCATGTCGCCACCGCCGTCGCGGGCGGCGACCTGTCGAAGAAGGTCGACGTCGACGCCCGGGGCGAGATCCTGGAGCTGAAGACCACCATCAACACGATGGTCGACCAGCTCTCGGCCTTCGCCGACGAGGTCACGCGCGTGGCCCGCGAGGTCGGCACCGAGGGCAACCTCGGCGGCCAGGCCACCGTCCGGGGAGCCTCGGGCACGTGGAAGGACCTGACCGACAACGTCAACGTGATGGCGTCCAACCTCACCGGACAGGTGCGGTCGATCGCCCAGGTCGCCACCGCGGTGGCCCGCGGCGACCTCTCCCGGCGGATCACCGTGGAGGCCAAGGGCGAGGTCGCCGCCCTCGCCGACACCATCAACACCATGGTGGACACCCTGTCGGCCTTCGCCGACGAGGTGACCCGCGTGGCCCGCGAGGTCGGCACCGAGGGCCGCCTCGGCGGCCAGGCCCGGGTGCCGAACGTGGCCGGCACCTGGAAGGACCTCACCGACAACGTCAACTCCATGGCGAACAACCTGACCGGCCAGGTCCGGAACATCGCCCAGGTCACCACCGCCGTCGCCAACGGCGACCTCTCCAAGAAGATCGACGTCGACGCCCGGGGCGAGATCCTGGAGCTGAAGACCACCATCAACACGATGGTCGACCAGCTGTCCTCCTTCGCGGCCGAGGTGACCCGCGTGGCCCGCGAGGTCGGAAGCGAGGGCCGGCTCGGCGGCCAGGCCGAGGTCGAGGGGGTCTCCGGGACCTGGAAGCGGCTGACCGAGAACGTCAACGAACTGGCCGGCAACCTCACCCGCCAGGTTCGCGCCATCGCCGAGGTCACCAGCGCGGTGGCCGAGGGCGACCTGACCCGCTCGATCACCGTCGAGGCGTCGGGCGAGGTGGCCGAGCTCAAGGACAACATCAACGCGATGGTCGGCTCGCTGCGCGAGACGACCAGGGCCAACCAGGAACAGGACTGGCTGAAGTCCAGCCTGGCCCGGATCTCCGCGCTGATGCAGGGCCACCGCGACCTGACCGTCGTCGCCGAACTCGTCATGGACGAGCTGACCCCGCTCGTCGCCGCCCAGTACGGCGCCTTCTACCTGGCCGAGGAAGGAGCGGACGGCGTCGAGCTCGGCCTCGTCGGCTCCTACGGACGACCCGCCGGCGACGGGACCGCGACCCGCTTCCGGCTGGGCGAGTCCCTCGTCGGACAGGCCGCCCGCAGCCGCCGCACCATCGCCGCCGAGAACGTCCCCGCCGACTACGTCACGATCTCCTCGGGGCTCGGCAGCACGGCCCGGGGCAGCCTCGTGGTGCTGCCCGTCGTCGTCGAGGACCAGGTGCTCGGCGTCATCGAGCTCATGGCCTTCAGCCCCTTCACCTCCGTGCACCGGGACTTCCTGGAACAGCTCATGGAGACGGTGGGGGTCAACCTCAGCACCATCGTCGCCAACGCCCGCACCGACGAACTGCTCGACGAGTCCCAGCGGCTGGCCGGCGAACTCCGCTCGCGCACCGAGGAGCTCCAGGTCCAGCAGGAGGAGCTCCAGCGCTCCAACGCCGAGCTGGAGGAGAAGGCGGCCCTCCTCGTCACCCAGAACCGCGACATCGAGGCCAAGAACCTCCAGATCGAGCAGGCCCGGCAGGAACTGGAGGACCGAGCCCAGCAGCTCGCCCTGGCCTCGAAGTACAAGTCGGAGTTCCTGGCCAACATGAGCCACGAACTGCGCACCCCCCTCAACAGCCTGCTGATCCTGGCCCAGTTGCTCGCCCAGAACCCGACCCGCAACCTCACGGCCAAGCAGGTCGAGTACGCCGGGATCATCCACTCGGCCGGATCCGACCTGCTGCAGCTGATCAACGACATCCTCGACCTGTCCAAGGTGGAGGCCGGGAAGATGGACCTCAACCCGGAGCGCGTGCCCCTGCGCAGGCTCCTCGACTACGTCGAGGCCACCTTCCGTCCCCTCACCTCGCAGAAGGGCCTCGCCTTCACGGTCTCCACGGCCGCCGGCGTCCCCGTCGACCTGGTCACCGACGACTCCCGGCTCCGGCAGGTGCTGCGGAACCTGCTGTCGAACGCCGTCAAGTTCACCGAACAGGGCGCCGTCGAGCTCCGCATCGAACCGGCGGCGGACGACGAGCTCCCCGCCTCGGTCCGCCGGGGAGGCCCCGTCGTCGCCTTCCGCGTCACGGACACCGGCATCGGCATCGCCGCCGAGAACCTGGAGTCCATCTTCGGCGCCTTCCAGCAGGCGGACGGCACGACCAACCGGAAGTACGGCGGCACCGGCCTCGGCCTCTCCATCAGCCGCGAGATCGCGTACCTCCTCGGCGGCGCCCTCACGGTCACGAGCGCGGCCGGAGAGGGCAGCACCTTCACCCTCCACCTGCCCGTCACCCGCGACGACTTCACGGAGCAGCCCGCCCCCGAGACCGCTCCGGCCGGAACCCCCGCCGCCCTCGCCGGCCCGGCACCGGTCCGGGACGCCGCGCTCCTCCCGGCAGCAGCCCCGACGGCCCGGCACACGCGGCGCCTCCTGGTGATCGAGGAGCGCCCACGGGGACTCCTCGCCGTCGTCGCGGAGAACGCGGTCACCCAGCTCGCCGCCGACGGCGGGCACGGCGAGCGGACGGACATCGAACTGATCGCGGTCGTCGGACCGCAGGAGGCCGCCGCCGCGCTCGCCACCCAGCCGTTCCACTGCGTGGTGCTCGACGTCGACATGGCGGACGGCGACGCCCTGCGCTTCCTGGCCGCGATGGACGGTGACGAGGCGCTGCGCACCGTCCCCGTCCTCGCCCACAACAACCGCCGCCTCCCCGCCGACGAGGAGGGCACCCTGCAGGAACTCGCCCGCCGCCGACCGCTGGAGCTCCTCTCCAGCCTCGACGAGCTGCGCGAGCGGATCGCCCTGCACCTGTCCGCGGAGCAGCCCGGCGACGTCGTGCCCCTGGTCCGCGGGGACCACCGGGCCCCGGCGCCCCGGACCATCGACACCACGCTGCACGGCCGGACCGTCCTGGTCGTGGACGACGACGCCCGCAACCTCTACGCCCTCAGCGGCATCCTGGAGCTGCACGGCATGACGGTGCTGCACGCCGAGAACGGCCGGAAGGGGATCGAGACGCTCCTGGCCAACCCGGCCGTCGCCCTCGTCCTGATGGACGTGATGATGCCGGAGATGGACGGCTACACGGCGACGGCGCGGATCAGGGAGCTGCCGCAGTACGCGGACCTGCCCGTCATCGCGGTCACCGCCAAGGCCATGCCGGGCGACCGCGAGAAGAGCCTCGCGTCGGGGGCCAGCGACTACGTGACCAAGCCCGTCGACGCCGACGAGCTCATCGCCTGCGTCGGCCGCTGGCTGAACGATGGATAGCCCCGTGACCGCCCCCGCCGGGCGGCCCTCCGCCCCGCGCCCGCCCGGCGCGTCCCGTCCCCGCCCGTGCGGCGGCCCCGAGGCCGCCCTGACCGAGGAGTCGCCGACATGAGTGGCCCCCGCTTCCGGGGCGGAGACCCGTCCACCGGCCTCCACGGCGACGGCGCCCCGGCGCCCGAGACGGCCGACGGCGCGGTGCCCGCCCCCGCCGGTGAACGGCCGTCGGTGCGGGACCGCTCCGTCGACGGCCGGCTGGCCGCCACCGTGGAGCGGCTGCGCGGCGAGCTGCGCGCCGCGCACGCGGCGGCCGAGGGACGCGCCCTGATCGAACTCGCCAAGGGCGTCATCGTCGAGCGGCTGGGCTGCGGCCCCGCCCAGGCGGCCCGGCAGCTCGCGGAACTCGCCGACCAGGCCGGGCTGTCCCGGCTGGAGCTGGCCGCGGACATCATCAACCAGGCGGCCCGCGACCGGGTCGCCGAGGCCGCGGACGAGTTCGTGAGGGCGGCCGCCGGCGAGACCGGCACCCCCGCGCTCTCCGCCGTGCGGCTGCGCACCGCGGAGAGCGCGGTGCTCGACGCGGACGACACCCAGGCCGTCGCCGAGTCGCTGCTCACGCACGCCCTCGAACCCCTGGGCGCCGTCGCCGTGGCCATCTGGACCACCGGCCCGGACGCCTCGCTGAGCCTGCGCGGCCACGCCGGGTTCGGCCTCGACGAGGCCGCCCGCTGGCGCCACGTCCCGCCGGGGGTGACCACCGCGGCCCGCCAGGCGCTGACCGGCCGCCGCACCGTCTGGTACCCCTGCCTGGCGGTCTCCGGCATCCCCTCGATCGGACGCGCCCGCCATCCCGAGGGCGGCCGGGTCGTCGTCCCCGCCGGGACCGGCGGCCGCATCCACGGCGTCCTGGAGATCTGCTGGGCCCGCCCGCTCGACCCCCAGCCGCAGGCCGTGGAGCGCCAGATCGAGGCCCTCGCGGAGCTCTGCGCCCACACCCTGGAGGCGCTGCCCGAGCAGCCGGCCCCGGCGCTCCTCCCCGTCCCCGCCGGGGACCGGGTGCCGGAACTGGCCGAACTCTCCGAAGGGCTCTACGACCCCGCCCTCGTCCTGACCCCCCACCTGGACGAGGAGGGGAGGCTCGCCGACTTCCGCGTCCGGCACGCCAACGCCCACTTCCAGGACCCGGCCGGACGGCCCCGCGGCTCCGTCGACGGGGCGCTGCTCCTGGAGGCGTACCCCGCCATGGCCGGCGAGGGCGAACTCTTCGACCGGATCGAGCGGGTCTACGCCACGGGCGAGCCGTTCCGCGCCCGCCGCGTCCGGCTCACCGCCCTGGTGGACCAGGTCCCGCTCACCTCGCCCGCCGACATCAGCATCAGCCGTCACGGAGCGGCCGTCCTCCTCATCTGGCGCGTGGAGGACGAGTCGGCGCGCCTCGCCGGACTGCTGCAGCACGCCCAGCGCCTCGGCCGGGTCGGCGCCTTCGAGGAGGACGTCGTCACCGGGGACATCACCTGGCACGGCCAGCTCTTCGAGTTCTTCGGCCGCAGTCCGGCGGAGCCGCCCGTCGCCCTGCGCGACCTCGCGGTCCACGCCCACCCCGACGACGCCGACGCCATCCGGCGCTTCCTCCAGACGGTGCTGAACCGGCGGCGGGTGGGCTCCGCGGCCTTCCGCATGCTGCGCCACGACGGCGTCACCCGCCACCTCAGGGTGACCGCCGAACCCGCCCTGGGCCCCGACGGCGGCCTCCGGGCCGTCCGGGGTGCCTACCAGGACATCTCGGCGCAGCACTGGACCGAGGTCGCCCTCACGGCCACCCGCGACCGGCTGGCCGCCACGGAGGAGGCGGCCGAGGAGCGCAACCGGCTCACCCTCCAGCTCCAGCACGCCATCATGCCGCCGGCCAAGCCGCCGCTCGACGCGCCGGGCCTCGACGTCGCCGTGCGCTACCGCCCGGCCGAGTCCGAGTCGCTGGTCGGCGGCGACTGGTACGACACCGTCGTGCTGCCGTCCAAGAAGGTGCTCCTGTGCGTCGGGGACGTCGCGGGCCACGGCGTGGAGGCGGCCACGGGCATGGTGGTCCTGCGCAACGCCCTGCGGGGCCTCGCCGTCACGGGCGCGGGGCCGGGACAGCTGCTGTCCTGGCTCAACAGCGTCGCCCACCACCTCACCGCCCACGTCACGGCCACCGCCGTCTGCGGCGTCTACGACCCCGAGAGCCGCACACTGCGCTGGGCCCGCGCGGGACACCTCCCGCCGGTGCTCGTCCGGGGGGACGAGGCGACCGACCTGTCGCTCCTGCGCGGACTGCTGCTCGGGGCGCTCGCCGAAGCCGAGTACGAGGAGGCCGAGATCCGGCTCGAACCCGGCGACACCGTGCTGATGTACACCGACGGGCTCGTCGAGCGGCGGGACACCGCCGTCCACGACTCCGTCGCCCAGCTGCTCACCGTCGCCCGGCTGCCCTCCGACAGCCTCGAACGACGGCTGGACCAGCTGCTGGCGCGCAGCAAGTCCGACACCGACGACGACACGTGTGTGGTCGGCGTCCAGGTGTCCTGACCCTCCGGTCTCCCGACCGTTCGCCCACCGTCCTCCCACCCGGAAAGCAGGGAACATGCCCGAGCAGGAACCGAACCTGGATGTCGGCGTAGAGATCCGTGATCCCCGCACGGCGGTGCTGTCCGTGGGGGGTGAACTGGACATGGAGACGGCCGCCCGGCTGGAGGACCGCCTGACGGAACAGCTCGGCCTGGGGCGGTGCCATCTGGTCCTCGACCTGTCCGCCCTCGGCTTCATGGACTCGTCGGGCCTGAACGTCCTGATCAGAGTGCTCCACAGAGCGCGGGAGACCGGTGGCGACCTGCACCTCGCCGCGCCGACCCCGGCGGTGCGGCGCATCCTGGAGATCACCGGCGTGACGGTGACGCTCCCGCCGCACGACGGCGTGGCGGAGGCGCTGGTCGCGGCCGGCGGCGGGAGATAGCGCAAGGGGGGCCCGGTCCCGGTCCCGGGCCCGGGTGAGGAAGGAAGAGGGAAGAAGGAGAGCGTGCAGGAGATCGCCGACATCGAGCAGGCGCTCCGCCGGGCGGCTCCGCACCAGCTGGTGGAGGTCGTCGAGGAGGCCCTGCGGAAGCACTGCGGCGCCCTGGGAGCGGAACTCCGCCTGGCCGACTACGGCTTGAGGTCGCTCCAGCTCGTCGAGCGCACCGCGGGGGCGGACCCGTCGGTCCCGATCCACGACAGCCCCCAGGGGCGGGCCTTCGGCGCCCAGGAGCCGTACGTCCTCCGGGAGGACGGGGCGCTCCTGCTCCACCTGCCCGTCACCGTCCGTGGGGAACGGCTGGGCGTCCTGACGGCCGTACTGCCTCCACGGACCGATCTGCGGCCCCTGTTCCCCGGTCTCGCCCAGGTCTGCGAGGCGCTCGGCCACGAGATCCTGGTGGCCGAGCGCGACACGGACCTGTACGTCCTGGCCCGGCGCGCGACCCGGCTCACCCTCGCGGCGGAGATGCAGTGGCAGCTCCTGCCCGGCCGTTCGTGCGCCCGCCCCGAGTTCGCCCTCGCCGCCCATCTGGAGCCCGCCTACGCCATCTTCGGGGACAACTACGACTGGTCGGTCTCGGACGGCCGGCTGACCCTGACCGTCACCAACGGCATGGGGGAGGGCATCGAGGCCGCCCTGCTGACGAACCTCGCGATCAACGCGCTCCGCAACGCCCGCCGGGCCGGTCTCGCCCTCGCGGACCAGGCCGCGCTGGCCGATCAGGCCGTGTACGCGCAGTACCGGGGCGGCGCCTTCGTGTCGGTGCTCCTGCTCTGCTTCGACCTGGCGACGGGCGAGGTGGAGGCGGTGGACGCCGGTTCGCCCCGCCTGTGGCGGCTGCGGGGCCACACGGTGGAATCCGTGGGCTTCGAGGCGCAGTTGCCCCTGGGCATGTTCGAGGACACCGTCTACACACCCGAGCGGTTCACCGTCCGGCCGGGGGACCGCCTGCTGTTCGGCAGCGACGGCGTGTACGCCACCGTCTCGCCCGCCGGGGAGAGTTACGGGGACAGGGCGCTGGCCCGGGCGCTCCGCGGAACGCGCCTGCTGCCGGCCTCCCACGTGCCGCAGGCGGTGCTCCGGGAGCTCGGCGCCCACCACGGGGCCGGCCCGCTGGACGACGACGCCCTCGTGGTCTGCCTCGACTGGTACGGCGCCGCGTCAACAGTTGCCTTGTGACAACTGTATCCTTGGGGCAACATCCGGCGGGGGTCCGGTGGAACGCGTCGAGGACGACCAGGGGTGGCGATGAGGACACGGGGTGTGCGGCCGGCCGGAGCCGGCGCCGTGCGGAGGTCAGGCCGAACTGACGTCCTTCAGCGGCGTGCGGGGGCGTGACGAGGCGGCCGGTCCGCTTCCCTCCAGAGCTTCGTGGAACCCGGCGAGCCCCCGCAACAGGGCGTTGCGGCTCGTCGGCGACATGTCCGCGATGACCGCGAGCAGGGCCTCCTCGCGCTGGACCCGGAGCTCCCGCAGGTACGCCTTGCCGTGGACGGTCAGGCGCAGCTCCAGCTGCCGCCTGCTCACGGAGCTGGGCAGGCGCTGGACGAACCCCAGCGCCTCCAGCCGGTCGCACATGCGGCTCACCGAGGGCGGCGCGGAGCCGAGCAGGTCGCCCAGCGTGCGCAGGCTGATGCCCTCCTCGCGGTCCAGGCTGTACAGCACGCGCAGCTGACTCGCCGAGACCGGTGTCGCCGACACCATGTCCCGGCCGCGCTCCCACAGCACCTCCAACAGCTCGATGAGCTCCCGGGCGGCCTCGGCCGTCTGCTGCGATGCCCGCGGGGGCGGGGCGGGGTTGCTCTTCATGCCTGCCGACACTCCTCGGACGTCCGGGGCCGAGGACATCGGCCTTGCGACGGACCGGTCATCTCCACATCTCTCCAGAAGGCGGTACCGATCCGGTGGACCGATACGTGACAGTGGAAAGCGCACTGCGCGGGGCCGCACCGCACCTCCTCCTGGACTCCCTCCGTGCCAGTCTCGCGCACCTGTACGCCGCGGTCTGTGCCGACCTGCTGCTCGTCGACTACGGATTCACGTCGCTGCGCCCCGTGGAACCCGTACAGACACCCGCCGGGACGTCGCACGTGCCCGTGGAGGCCGGGCCCGCGGGCCACGTCTTCCGCACCCAACAACCATATCTTTTCCGTGATGTCGGGCCCACGGCGACCGTTTACCTTCCCGTCACGGTCCGCGGCGACCGCTTCGGCGTCCTCGTGGTCGTCCTGCCCACGGAGCGGGCCACCCCGGAGACCGCCGACAGCCTCGTCCGGGTCGCCGAGACGCTCGGGCACGCCCTGCGCGTCGCCGACCGCCACACCGACCTGTACCGCCGCACCCGCAGGACGCACGCCCTCACCGTCGCCGGGGAGATGCAGTGGGACACCCTGCCCGGCCGGGCCTGCGCGGGACCGGCCTTCGACCTCCACGCCTACTGGGAGCCCGCCTACACCTCCGGAGGGCACCTGCTGGACTGGAGCGTGACCGAGGACGAACTCCTCCTCGTCGTCGCCGACGGCACCGGCCCCGGCACCCCCGCCGCCCTGGTGAGCACCCTCGCCCTGACGGCGATCCGCAACGCCCGGCGGGCCGGACTCGACCTGGTGGCCCAGGCCAGCCTCACCGACCAGGCGCTCTACGGGCAGTACCGGGGGAAGAGCCCGCTCGCCGCCCTGCTGATCCGCCTCGACCTGACCACCGGCGGGATCGAGGCCGTCGACGCGGGGTCGCCGACCCTCTGGCGGATCCGCGGCGCCCTGACCGAACGCATCGAGCTGGACCGCCAGCTGCCCCTGGGCATGTTCGAGGACACCGTCTACGCCACCCAGCGGCTCCGGCTCCTGCGCGGCGACCGGCTGGTCTTCGTCGCCTGCGGCACGGACGAGCCCCCGGCCGCCGGGGACCGGGGGACGGCGGACGGCTCCGTCGCCCGCGCCCTGGCCGAGGCGGGCCGCCTGAGCGGCGCGGACACCCCCCGGGCCGTCGTGCGGGCGCTGCGCGACGCCCCCTGCGACACACCGGACGCGGTCCTCGTCCTCTGTCTCGACTGGCGGGGCCCCGAGGCCGGAGCACCGGGCGCGGGACGCCCCGGGGGCCCCGCCGCGCCCCCGCCGGCGACCCCCTGAGATGCCGCCGGACGGTGTGATCCCGGTTGCGGGCGGTGTGGGAACCGAGAACAGGGGAAAGGCGGTGTACGAGGTGCCCAACCGCGCCCACCCATCCGGACGAGGGGAGTACCAGCGCCATGACGGACGCGATCACCGCGGAGCGCGCAGCACCGGAGCCCCTGCTGTCCGCGAGCGTCGTCTACGGCGACGCCCCCCACAGCGGCGCCATCGCCTCCGCCCGCGCCTTCACGGCGGACTTCCTCGCGGCCGCTCCGTCCGTGCGGCTCGAACCGGTGGCGGACGAGCGCGTCGAACTGGCGCAGCTGGTGGTCAGCGAACTGGTGACCAACGCGGTCCGGCACACCGTCGGCCCCTGCCGGCTGCTGCTGGAACTGCGCCGGGACACCCTGGAGATCTCCGTCTTCGACCGCGAGCCCGCCGCCCCCGTGCCCCGCGGGCACGACCCGCGCCGCATCGGACAGCACGGCGTCGAGATCGTCGTCGCCGTCTGCGAGAGCCTGACCGTGGAGCCCGCCCCGGAGGGGAAGCGGGTCCGCGCGCGCCTCTCCCTCCTGCCCGAGTAGGCCGACGGGCACGGGCCCGGCGGACCGGCGCCCGCACCCGATCGCCCGGTCCGGGATCACGGCGGGCGGCACGGGGCCGCCGGCCCTCACCGCCGCCCGTGCGCCCCGCGGCGCGACCGCCGCCGCAGCGCGCCCCGCTCGGCCTCGGTGAGGCCGCCCCACACGCCCGCCGGGGGGTGCGGCTGCGCCATGGCCGAACGCAGGCACTCCTCCCGCACCGGGCACCGCCGGCAGACCTTCTTGGCCTCCTCGGCCTGGGCGAGGGCGGGGGCGCCCGCCCCCACCGGGAAGAACAGATCGGGGTCGACCTCCTGGCAGGCCGCGGCCGTACGCCAGCCGTCCATGTGAGCCTCCTGGCACCTGAGTCGGAATGCGTCCTCCTGTTCGCCTGACCACTCGGCCGGGCGTGAAACCCGGCAGGGATTGGCCCGGCGCGGACGGGGCACTCGAAAGACCGACCGGGAGGAGCGAGCAGGCATGACGACACCGAGACCGCACGCGGCCGTACCAGCGGAAGCGGCCGCGAGCCAGGGCGTACGGGCGGCCGCGCGGGCCGGTCTCGCGGCGCGGGGAGCGCTGTACCTGCTGGTCGGCGCACTGGCCGTACACATCGGCCTGACGGGGACGGGCGAGCAGGCCGACCGGGGCGGAGCCGTCGCCCACGTCGCCGCCACCCCCTTCGGCACCGTCCTGCTCTGGGCCCTCGGCCTCGGCCTCGCCGGGATGGCCGTCTGGCGGCTGTCGGAGGCGGCCTTCGGCGGGACGGGCCCGGAGGGGGACAAGGCGCACAAGCGGGCCCTGTCCGCCGGGCGCTGCGTCTTCTACGCGGGCTCCGCCTTCCTCGTCCTGTCCTTCGCGGCGGGCCGGCGGGAGAGCGGGGAGGGCGCGACCGACCGCCAGAGCCGGGACGTCACCGGCCGCCTCCTCGACCTGCCCGGCGGCCGCTGGTGGGTCGGCGCCGTGGCCGTGGGGATCCTGGGGGCCGGAGTGTGGATCGCGGGCAGGGCGGTGCTGCGGAAGTACCGGGACGACCTCGCGTGGGAACGGCTGGGGACCTACCCGCGCCGCTTCATGGACGTGACGGGAGTGGCGGGCGGCGTCGGACGCGGCCTCGTCTTCGCCGCGCTCGGCCTCTCCGGCGTACGGGCGGCGCTCGCGTTCGACCCGAGCGAGGCCAAGGGGATGGACGACACCATCCGCTCGTTCGCCCAGACCCCCGCGGGGCCCTGGCTGCTGCTCGCGGTGGCGGCCGGCCTCGTGTTCTTCGGGCTCTTCTCCTTCGGCCAGGCGAAGTGGCGCGAGGTGTGACCCCCGCCGTCACCCGGACCTCCTCCGCGGACTTCCGGGAACGGGCGTGACGCTCCACCACGCCATCGCCACTCCGACACCGAACACCAGGGCCAGTACGACCGGCACGACGGAATCCTTCCGGGTCGAGGACCGTGTCCGAGGAACCGGATGACCCCGAACCCGGTGCCGAAACGCCTTCCCCCGCCATGGATCCGAAGGGCGGGGGAACGCGGAAGAGGGAAGAGCCGGAGCCGATCCCGGCCCGGAAACATCCGCGCAGGAGCCGCACACGGAGGAAGTCGAGGGTGTTCTCGATCGACGTCAGGGAAGAGGGGCGGGGCACGGTGCTGGTACTGCGCGGTGAACTCGACCACGACAGCGTCGTCCGGCTGGACGAGGCCGGACGGAGAGAGACGGCGCCGGCCGTCCCGTCGACCCGGAGCCGGCCGGGACCGGGAGCCCGGAGAAGTGTGCCTCCGGTGAAGCCCCCGTGCCGGAACGGTGGCGATGTGGCCGGGAAAGGCCCGGTGTCTTCCGGAAGAGGGTCCTTCACTTGATGTGCGGCACGCCCTGGGGAGAGGGTGGACGGACGAGCCGACCCGAGTGGAGAGGTGGCGGGCCACGGCGCAAGGGCCACGCATATGACTGTTTCCGAAGACCGACCGGGCCGTTACCGGGCCGCCGGGGGAGCCACGGGCACCTCCTGGCTCCGCTCCCCCCACCCGGCGGTGGTGGCGGACCGCGAAGGCGGCATCGTGGAGTTCAACGACGCCGCGGCCGACCTCTTCCCCCGGATGGGGGTCGGCAAGTGGCTGGACGGGACCGTCCCGGGATGGCTGGCCGACGCACACCGGCGACTGGCCGTCCCGCCGGGCACGCCGCCCGCCGCGACCTCCGCCCGCCCCGGGGGCGCCCCGCTGCGGGGGAACCACGACGGCCGCCTCCTGCGGGCCCACCCCACCGAGTCCGGCCACGGCGACGTGGTCTGGTGGCTGGTCGACGACTCCGACCTGACCGCCGCGGAGGACGCCCTGCGGACCGAGCGGGAGCGGACCGCGCTCCTGGCGGAGGCGTCCACCCAACTGCTGTCCTCGCTGAACCCGGAGCGCTGCCTGGAGAAGGCGGCCCTGCTCGCCGCGGCCCACCTCGGCGACGCGGCGCTCGTGATCTCCCCGCCCGTGCGGAACCGGTACCCCGTGGTCACCGCGGTGGGGGAGAGGTCCGACCGGAGCCAGGTCGCGATGGACCCGGCGTCCGTCCCCGGCCTGGCAGAGGCCCTCCAGGGCTTCCCCCCGGTGCCCGCCCGCTGGATCGACCCCGCCGAACTCCCGGGATGGGCCGTCCCCGAGGGCTTCGGGGATCCCCCCGGATCCGTCGCCATCACCCCGCTGCCCGGCCACGGCGTGCCCGTCGGCGCCCTGGTCCTGCTGCGGCGCGGCGGGCAGCGGGCCTTCGACGCGTCGGAGGAGCTCTTCGCCCGGCTGTTCGCCGCCCGCGCGGGGGCCGCGCTGTCGGCCGCCCGCCTGTACGCGGAACAGGCGCGCGTCACCCGCGCGCTGATCGCCGAACTCCTCCCGCCGCAGCTCCACCACGTGCGGGGCGTCGACTTCGCCGGCGGCTACCGGACCTCCCAGGACACGGAGCGGATCGGCGGCGACTTCTACGACGTCCACCCCGGCGCCGACGGCCAGGAGACGCTCGCCGTCCTCGGCGACGTGTGCGGCAAGGGGCTGGAGGCCGCCGTGCTCACGGGCAGGATCCGCAGCACCGTACAGGCCCTGCTGCCCCTCGCCGACGACCACCAGAACGTCCTGAGCCTGCTCAACGGCGCCCTCCTCAGCTCCCGGCACACCCGCTTCGCCACCCTCGTCCTGGCATCGGTGCGACGCGCGGACGACCGGGTGCGGCTGAGGCTGACGAGCGCCGGTCACCCGCGCCCGCTGATCCTGCGCACCACGGGACAGGTGGAGGAGGCGGACACCGGCGGAACGCTGGTGGGCGCGCTCCCCGACGTCCCCTGCCGCTCCGCGACCGTGCACCTGGCGCCGGGGGAGACCTGCCTGCTCTACACCGACGGCATCACGGAGGCCCGGGGCGGGCCGCTCGGCTCGTCCATGTTCGGCGAGGACCGGCTCCGGTCCTCCCTCACCGAGTGCGCCGGGCTCCCGGCCGAGGCCGTCGTCGAACGCGTGCAGATGATCGCCGGCGACTGGGTGGGCCACGGTCCGCACGACGACATGGCGGTCGTCGCCATCACCGCACCCCACACCGCCCGCCCGTCCGCGGGGAGCGACCGCACTCCGGACAGGAACGCCGCATGAGCACCCGCACCACCCCGTCCACCGACCTCGCCGCGACCCGCCGACGACTGTGGGAGGCGCTCCGGGCGAGGGACGAGGCCGCGGCCACCGCCGCGGTCCTGGACGCCCGCGACGAGGGGGTCCCGGCGGAGGCCCTCCTGCTCGACGTGATCGGCTCCGTCCAGGCCAGGCTCGGCGGGGAATGGGCCGCCGGCCGCGTCGGGGTCGCCCAGGAACACGCCGCGACGGCCATCCAGGACCGCGTCGTCGCGGCCCTCGCCCTCCGCTCCCCGGCCCCTCCCGCCGGGACCGGCGACCACCGGGAGCCCGGAGGGCCTCCCCGGCGCGTCACCGTCGCCTGCGTGGACGGCGAATGGCACGCCCTGCCCGCCCGCCTCCTCGCCGAGGTCCTGCGCGGCCGGGGTTTCCTCGTCGACTATCTCGGGGCGCACGTCCCCACTCCCCACCTCGTCGCGCACCTGCACCAGACCGGCACGGACGTCGTCGCCCTCTCGTCCTCGCTGCCGGTCCGGCTCCCGACGGCGCACGCCGCCGTCACCGCCGTCCAGGCCGTCGGCCTCCCCGTCCTCGTCGGCGGAGCGGCCTTCGGCCCCGACGGCAGGTACGCCCGCCTGCTCGGCGCCGACGGGTGGGCGCCCGACGCCCGTGCCGCCGCCGACCTCCTCGCCGTCGGCCCCTGGCGCCCCGGGGAACCCCGGACGGACTCCACCGGCGGCCTCCCCCACCTGTCCGACCAGGAGTACACCCTGGTCACCCGGGCCCGGCCCAGGCTCGTCGGCCAGGTCCTGCGGGGCCTAGAGGACACGCTCCCGGCCATGGCCTCCTACGACGAACGGCAGCGGGAACGGACCGCCGAGGACATCGCCCACATCGTCGACTTCCTCGCCGCGTCCCTCTACGCCGACGACGCCGAGCTGTTCACCGGCTTCGTCACCTGGACCGCGGGGGTCCTCCGGGCCCGCGGCGTACCGGGAGACGCCCTGGTCGCCGCGCTCGACCTCCTCGCCCACGCCCAGCGCGACTTCCCCCGCGCCCGGGCCCACCTCGCCGAGGGCCGCCGCGCCCTCGTCCGCGTACCGCGTCCGCCGGCCCCCGGACCCCGCTCATGAGCGGGGCCGACCACTCCTTCGCGGCCGAGGCCGGCACCACGGCGGACGGCACCCTGCGCGTGGAGCTCGCCGGCGACCTCGCCTGGGACAGCACCGACGACCTGCTGGACGCGGTCCGCACCCGCCTCGACCGGGCACCCGCGCCCTCGGACATCCGCCTCGACTGCGCCCGCCTGACCCTGTGCGACTCGATGGGCCTGTCCGCGCTGCTGGCCCTCCACCGGCTCGCCTCGGCGGCGGGCGGACGGCTGCACCTCGACCGCAGGCCGGCCTTCCTCGACCGGCTGCTCCTGCTCACCGGCACGTACGAGCACCTGACGGGCCGCCCCGGGACGGCGGAACCCACCGGTGAGGTCCCGGCCGGCCGGGCGGACGGCCGGGGGAGCCGCAGTTCCTGACGATCGGTCACGGTTCCCCGGGGCCTTCACGAAACCATGACACGATCGGCGCATCCGTCTGGCGTACGGGAGGTGTAACGGGAGCGGGACGGGTCAAGCGGACACCGCATCCGCCCGTCGCCCGTTCCCCAGCCGGAGGATCCCATGCCCCAGCGCCCCGCCACGCCGCTCCCCTCGCCGCACCTCCTCACCCGGCCCATGGCCATGGAACTGCTCGGCCCGGACACCGCCGTCCGGATCGACACCTCCGTCGGCTACCACTCCCGCGACCCCCACGCCCTGAGCATCGCCTTCCACCTGCTGGGCGAGGAGTCCGTGGTGTGGCGCCTCGACCGCGAGATGGTCCTCGCCGGATCGCTGGGACCCACCGGCGAGGGAGAGGTCCACCTGGAGCCCGCCCCCGACGGCAAGCTCCTCCTGCGGCTCGGGGCCGCAGGACACCGTGCCGTGATCCGGTGCGACCAGGAGGAGCTCGCCCGCTTCGTGCGCGACACCTTCCTCCTGGTGCCGCAGGGCACGGAGGAGCGCCACATCGACTGGCGGCCGCTGCTCGACTCCCTCAGGCGCTGAGGTGCGGACCGCGAACCACCCGTACGGGGACGCGCGAGGAGCGCGTCCCCGTACGGGTCCGTTCCGGGGAGCGCCCCGGCCGCGCCGCCCTCAGCCCGGCCTGCCGGGCGGGGCCGGACGGAAGCAGGCGGTGACGTCCTTGCCCCGCGGGCAGGGATGGGTCCGCACCTCGTCGGCGAGGGCGTCGACCAGGAGCAGGCCGCGTCCGCCGGTGGCGCCGTCGTCGGGGCGGCGTTGCTCGGGGACCCGGCGCGAGGCGTCGTGCACGGTGACGTGCAGGCACTCCTCGTCCCAGGTGAGGATGAGCTGCGCGTCGCTGTGGGCGTGCACGTGGGCGTTGGTGACCAGCTCGGAGACGGCCAGCACCACGGAGTCCGCCGTGTCCGGTGAGACGCGGTCCCACCCGAGCGCCGTCAGGTGTCCGCGCGTCCAGTCCCGCGCCGTCTTCACACTGCTGCCGAGGGGCAGCGAACGCGCCCATCCGACCGCCTTCATCGAGGGATCCCGCGTCATGACTCTCCTTAGGACGACCACATCGAAGGGTCCATATGCCCGTTTAGTTCCGGAAGAATCCGGTGTGCGGCGCCCGGGAACCTCGACGGGCCCCCCGGGGACGCCGGTCGGGCACCCGGCGGGAACCTTCCGGAAATTCATCGGAGTGGAAGTGGAAGCCCGGGGTAAGCGAGCAGCCACAGGGCCACGCATCCCGGCAAGGGATACACGTGAAAGGGGAGAGGTGTGACGATCACCACGATGTCAGCCACGGGAGTCAAGGCCGGAGCGGGGTCGCTGCCGATCATCCCGGACACGTTGGCGGTCGCGCCGAAGGACGCGCGAGCCCTGTCGAAGGTCTTCTTCCGTGAGCTCACGGTGCTGGAGGAGGGGACGCACGAGTACCAGTACGCGCGCAACACCCTCATCGAGATGAACATGAGCCTGGTCCGCTACGCCGCCGGCCGGTTCCGTCACCGCGCCGACGAGATGGAGGACATCGTCCAGGTCGGCATGATCGGCCTGATCAAGGCGATCGACCGCTTCGAGCTCTCGCGGGAGGTCGAGTTCACCACGTTCGCCGTGCCCTACATCGTCGGCGAGATCAAGAGGTTCTTCCGGGACACCTCGTGGGCCGTGCACGTGCCCCGCCGGCTCCAGGAGGCCCGGGTGGAACTGGCCAAGGCGACCGAGGAGCTGAGCACGCGCCTCGGCCGGACGCCGACGGTCAAGGAGCTCGCCGAGCTGATGAGCCTCACCGAGGAGGAGGTCACCGAGGCGCGGCTGGCCTCCAACGGCTACAACTCCTCGTCGCTCGACGCCGCGCTCAGCGGCGACGACGAGGACGGCGACGCCTCCCTGACCGACTTCATCGGCAGCGAGGACCCCGCCATGGAACTGGTGGAGGACTTCCACTCCCTGGCCCCGCTCATCGCCGACCTCGACGACCGCGACCGGCAGATCATCCATCTGAGGTTCGTCGAGGAACTCACCCAGGCCGAGATCGGCGAACGCCTGGGCTGCTCCCAGATGCACGTCTCCCGGCTGCTGGCGCGCACCATGAAGCGCTTGCGGGCCGGCCTGCTGGAGACCGGCTGACCCGGCCGGCCGTCACCCGCGCGCGCCACGCGGCGCCGCGCGGCTGACGGCCCCGGGACCCGCCCCCGCGCCGAACGGCGCGCCTCCAGGGCGTCCGCCGGGCGAGAGCCCGCCGCGGACGCCCTTTTGCGTGCCCGCCGGGAGAGGAGGGAACCGGACCGGGACCGCCGCATCCGGCGAGCCGCCCCACGGAGAACCCCTGTCGTCCGACAGCGGAGAGGGAGCGCCCGACGATGCGTCCACACCAGCCCGCCGCGCCGCGGCGAGCCGCCGCGCCGACGGCGGATCCGCCCCGTCGCAGTAACCCCGGGAGTACGTTGGGCCCTCAAGGGGGTACCTCCTTGCGAACGGCTCCCGCCAGCGGGAGCGCCGACACCTTTTCCCCGCCGGGAGGTACCCGTTCCATGCGGTGCGACGTGGTCGTCATCGGGGCCGGCGCGGCCGGTCTCTCCCTCGCGTGGCGACTGCTGCGCCCGCCGCCCGGCGTCACCGCCCCCACGGTCGTCCTCGTCGACCCGCCCCCCGGGCCGCTCCGCCCCCCACCGCGGACCTGGTGCTACTGGGAACAGGGCCCCGGCGACTACGACCCCTGGCTGACCACCTCGTGGCACCGGGTGCGGCTGCACACGCCCGACGGCCGCCCGCTCCGGCGGGACCTGGGCCGGCTGCGGTACAAGATGCTGACCTCCGAGTCCTTCACCGCCGGCGTGGAACCGGGGCTCACCGGCCTGCGGCGCCTCCAGGCCGTCGCGGGCGCCGTCGCCGACCGCCCCGACGGCGTCACCGTGACCTGCCGCGCGGCGGACGGCACCGAGCACCGCGTCCACGCCCGCTGGGCCTTCGACTCCCGGCCCCCCGCGCCCGGCCCGCCGGCCCGCGTCCGTCTCCTCCAGCACTTCCAGGGGTGGTTCGTCCGGACCCGGCGGCCGGCCTTCGCGCCGGACGCCGTCGACCTCATGGACTTCCGCACCCCGCAGCCGCGGCACGGCCTCTCCTTCGGCTACGTCCTGCCCCTCTCGCCGCACGAAGCCCTCGTGGAGTACACCGAATTCGGCGCGGCCCCCCTGGCCGACCGGGCGTACGAGGACGCCCTGCGCCACTACACCGGCTCCGTCCTGGGACTCGGCGACTTCGAGGTGCGCGCGGTGGAACGCGGACGCATCCCGATGTCGGACGCCCGGCACGCGCCGAGAGCGGGCCGGAGCACCTTCCGCGTCGGCGGCGCCGCCGGAGCCGTGAGGCCTTCCACCGGATACGCCTTCGCCGCCATCCAGCGGCAGACGCGCGCCGTCGCGGCCCTCGTGCACCGGGGACGCGAGCCGCTGCCCCCGCCCGCCTACCCCCGACGGGCCCTCGCCATGGACGCCGTCCTCCTCCGGGGCATCGACACCGGCCGCGTCTCCGGCCCCGACGTCCTCGCGCGGCTCTTCGAGAGGGTCCCGGCCGAACGCCTCCTGCGCTTCCTCGACGGCGGCACGAGCCCGGCCGAGGAGTTCCGGATCGGCCTGCACACCCCCGTGCTCCCCATGCTCCGCACCACGGCGGAGCTGCCCTTCCTCACCCGCCGCGCCTGACCCCCCACCCCTTCCCACGAGAGCGAGCCCGCCCATGCGCCCCACCCCGCCCCGCACCGCCGCACGCGGCCGGGACCGCAAGGCCGTCGTCGTCCCCGCCCCGGGCGGACTCTCCCGCCCCCTGCCGGGCCGGCGCCCGCGCTGCGCCGTGGTCGGCGGCGGGATCGCGGGGATCGCGGCGGCCACGATCCTCGCCGAACGGGGCGTCGAGGTCACCCTCTACGAGCGCGGGCCCACCCTCGGCGGGCGGCTGGCGGGCTGGCCGGACCGGCTGGCCGACGGCTCGGACGTGACCATGAGCCGGGGGTTCCACGCCTTCTTCCGCCAGTACTACAACCTGCGGGGGCTGCTCCGTCGCGTCGACCCCGGCCTGGACCGGCTCACCGGCCTGCCGGACTACCCGCTGCGGCACAGCTCGGGGCTGTACGACAGCTTCGCCCGGGTCCCCCGCACGCCCCCCTGGAGCGCCCTCGGCTTCGTGGCCCGCAGCCCCAGCTTCGGCTGGCGGGACCTGACCCGCATGAACGCCCCGGCGGCGCTGCCCCTCCTCGACGTGCGCACCCCCGACGTCTACCGGCGGTACGACCGGATCAGCGCCCGGGACCTCCTCGACGCCATCCGGTTCCCGCCGGCGGCCCAGCACCTCGCGTTCGAGGTGTTCTCCCGCAGCTTCTTCGCGGACCCCGACGAGCTCTCGGCCGCCGAACTCGTCCTGATGTTCCACATCTACTTCCTCGGCTCGTCCGAAGGACTCCTCTTCGACGTGCCGGACGAGCCCTTCCCGCAGGCACTCTGGGATCCTCTGGCCGCCTACCTCCGGGGGCACGGCGTCCGCATCCTGACGGGGACGGCCGTCAGGGAGATCACCCCGGCCCCCGACGGAGGACACCTCGTGGACTCGGCGGACGGCCCCTGGCACGCCGACGCCGTCGTCCTCGCCGCCGACACCGAGGGCCTGCGCGCCGTGGTCGCCGGCTCGCCCATGCTGTGCGACGAGGAGTGGCGCTCCGGGATCGGCTCGCTCCGCACCGCACCGCCCTTCCTGGTCTCCCGCCTCTGGCTCGACCGTCCCGTGCGCGCGGACCGGCCGGGCTTCCTGGGCACCAGCGGCTACGGCCCCCTCGACAACGCCAGTGTCCTCGACCGCTGGGAGGGCGAGGCCGCCCGCTGGGCCGCCCGGACGGGCGGGTCGGTGGTGGAACTCCACGCCTACGCCGTCGCCCCCTCCGCCGACCCGGCCCGGCTCTCCCGCGAACTCGTCACCCAGTTGCACCGCGTGTGGCCCGAGACCCGTGCGGCGCGGATCGTCGACGAGCGGCACCTGCTGCGAGCGGACTGCCCGCTGTTCGAGGTCGGTGGACACCGGGGCCGGCCCGCCGTCCACACCCCGGACCCCACCGTCACCGTGGCGGGCGACCTGGTCCGCACGGAGTACCCCGTCGCCCTGATGGAACGGGCCGCGACCACGGGATTCCTCGCGGCCAACGCCCACCTCCGGCGCTGGGGACTGCGCGGACAGACCCTGTGGACCGTCCCCGCCGCCGGCCGCTCGGCCGCCCTCCGCCTCCTCGCCCGCGCGGGCGGGGGAGCGCGGGGCGACGGGTCCGGCCGCTGAACCGCCGGCCGGGCGTCACCCGCCGGACGGCCCGCCGTCCTCCGCCTGCCGCGCGAGGCGGGCGGGCAGCGGAGGCGTCACCCAGCGGATCGCCGCCGTGACGAGCCGGCCGCCCGGCCGGGCCACCGGCAGCAGGAGCCGGACGCGCACCGGCAGGACGACGAACTCCCGCGCCCACGCCGGCAGGAGGTCGACGGCCGCCGCCGCGAGGAGCGCGTACGGGAGGCGGGCCGGCCACGGCAGGGGCGGATCGGCCAGCAGGTACCGGGCCGTGGCCGCCGACTCGGCGGTGGCCGCCAGCTCGCCCCGCCGCAGCAGCAGCGCCTCCGCGAGGCCCGCCTCGGTCACGGGCGGGTCCGGGATCCCCAGCCGCCGGGCGACCGACGCCATGTCCGCGACGTAACCGTCCCGGCCGTCGCGTCCGAGCGGGGCCGCCCCGTACCGCTGGTGCGCCCGCAGGAAGCAGGAGGTCTCGGCCAGGTGCACCCAGGAGAGCAGGGCCGGGTCCGAGGCCCGGTAGGCCACCCCGTCCGACGTCGTCCCCGCCACCCCCGCGTGCACGGCCCGCACCCGCCGCACCGCCCGCTCGGCGTCGGCCGCCGTCCCGAACGTCGTCTCGGCGAGGAAGGTGCTGGTCCGCTGGAGCCGGCCCCAGGGATCGCCCCGGAAGCCGGAGTGCGCCCAGACGGCGGCCATGGCCACGGGATGGAGCGACTGCAGGAGGAGCGCCGCGAGGCCGCCGACGTACATCGAGGCGTCCCCGTGCACGGCCCGCACCGGCCGGTCCGGGGCGAACCAGCGCGGACCGGGAGTGCCGTGGATCCGGGCGCGCTTCCGGTGCACGGTGGGTCCTGCCACCCGCCGCAGCAGCGCTTCGCCCGCCTTCGCGCGCACCCGCTCGATCGGCACCGGCCGCACCGCGCACCACCTCCTTCCCTCCGACTGCCCCGGGCCGCGCGGCCCACGCGGGGTCACCCCGGGAACCGGCCCGTGCTGCGCAGCAGCCAGCGCCGTTCCGCGTACGCGAGGTCGTCCCGCCACAGACGGCCGGCCGTGGACCGCATCGCGGGCCGCAGCAGCGGGGCCACGGCCCGGGCGACCGCGAACCCGGGACGGTCCGAGGTGGCCACCACGGCCTCCACCACCGCCGTGCGGGGGCGGGCCGCCCCGGCGCCGGTCAGCGGGGTGGCGTGGGTCTCCACCACCGAGCCCGTCCCCTCGCCCTCCGTGATCCGCATGGTGACCGTCCGCGGTCCCGGCGCGGTGAAGACCGCCGTGACCGGCACCACCGCCCGCCCGGCGACCTTGAACGACACCCGCACCACCAGTGCGTCCTCCTCGTCCGGCACCTCACCCCCGGGAGCCGCCAGGACCTCCAGGTCCACGAAGGAGTACGGGTGCAGCCAGGCCCCGTGCCACGGGTCCAGGCGGTTGGCGACGACGTCCTGCGGTTCGCAGGCGCCGGCCCCGGTGTAGACGGCCGCCACCGCGTCCCCGGCGGGCGGCCTCGGGGGGACCGGGGGACGCTCCGTGGGCTCCTCGCCGCCCGCCCGGTCCAGCCGCACCCAGACCAGCACCCCGTCGTCGTACGCCGGCCAGGGCTCCCAGCCGGCGAAGGGGGAGCCGTCCAGCGGCAGGCCGTGCCAGTGACAGATCAGCCTGCCGCACCGCACCGGCGCGTCCTTCAGCGGCGCCCCCAGGTGGGGGCAGGCGCCCGGCCCGGCCCGCACCGCGCCCCGCTCGTCGCGCCACAGCACGACTTCGGTGCCCGCCACGGTCCGGCCCGCGGGCCGGTCGGCGCGGACGTCGCCGGAGGCTCCGGCCACGTACCAGTTCCCCGAGGGCCGGGCGGAAGCCCGCTCCAGCGCGGCCGCGATCGTCGCCGGCCGGGCCTGGCGCCACGTGGCCCGCTGGTCCTCCCAGGGCACCGCTCCGCGCCGCAGGGTCAGCGGCAGCGGGGAGCGGACCCCCCGCCACCGGGCGGGCCTTCCCGGACGTTCCCTCACCTGACGTCCCCTCTCATGTCCTCGTGCCTCCCGCCCGGCCCGGCGGCCCGGTCGGAAGGGCCACGTCCCTGGACGCGGCGGCCGGGGGCCTCCGGCGCCCGGCGCGCGCGGCCAGCACGCCCCCGAGGCCGCGCAGGGCGATCGCCGCCCTGCGGCGGTTGCCGACCACGGCCCGCCGCTGCACCACCGCGAAGCCCTCCTCCTCGATCACGCTCAGGATCTCCCGGTACAGGACGAAGGCGGTGCGCACACACGGAGCCGACACCGGCTCCAGCAGGCCGATGCCGGGCTCGGCCTCGCGGTACGCGTCCCGGGTGAGGGCGGCGGCGGCCCGCATCGCCGCCGTGATGCGCGGGTCGCCGCGCCCGGTCGCCCGGCTCCATTCGAGCAGCTCCCGGTCGGCTCCGGAGGCCGCCAGCAGGTCGGCCGGCAGGTAGACCCGCCCGCGGTCCAGGTCCTCTCCCACGTCCCGGAGGAAGTTGGTCAGCTGGAAGGCGATCCCGAGCGCGGCCGCGTACGGCTCGGCCTCCTCCTTCGGGACGACCGTCCCCAGCACCGGCACCATCTGCAGGCCGATGACTGCGGCGGAACCGTGCATGTAGCGGCGCAGGTCGGCGTAGGTCGGGTAGTCCGTCACGAACAGGTCGCTGCGCATGGAGTACAGGAAGTCGTCGAAGTGACGCGGACTGATGCCCAGACGCGCACGGGTGTCCGCGGCCGCCGCCACGGCGGGCTCGGTGACCGGGGCGCCGCGCAGCGCGGCCCGCCACTGCGCCTCCAGGGCGTCCAGGGCGGCCGACCGCTCGGCCGGCGAGGCGCCCCGGTCCTCGTCCACGATGTCGTCGGCGTGCCGGGCGAAGCCGTACAGGGCGTGGACCGCGCTGCGCCGTTCGACCGGCAGGAGGCGCGTCGCCAGGAAGTAGGACCTGCCGTGCCGCGCGTTGAGCCGCCGGCACTCCGCGTACGCGGACCGGAGCGCGCCGTCGGTCACCCCGGCCGCGTCGAGCTCGCGGGCGGTCACCTGGTGCCCTCCGGCCGGGCGGCGGCCGGTGCCGCGGCCCGCGACGGCCGTCCGGCCGCCGGGCCGGTGATGCGCAGGGCGGCGAGCTTGCCGGAGATCAGCACGGGGGGAACGCCGACCCCGGGAGTGGTCCCGCAGCCGGCGAGCACGGCGTTCTCGGTGCCCCGGACGAGGTTGCGCGGGCGGAAGGGGCCCGTCTGGGCGAAGGTGTGGGACACCGAGAAGGGCGTGCCCACGGTGTGCCCCTGGGCCGTCCAGTCGGCGGGCGTCACCAGGCACTCCTCGTCGATCGAGTCCCCGAAGCCCGTCAGGCCGCGCCGCTCCAGCTCGGCGACGAGCGCGTCCCGGTAGGCCGGCCCGAGCTCGCCCCAGTGCGCGGCGCCGGGACCGATCTCGGTGTTCGGGCAGGGCGCGAGGACGTAGTGGAGGTGCCGGCCCGGCGGAGCCAGCGCGGGGTCGGTGGCCGTGGGCCGGGTGACGAGGAGGGAGGGGTCGGTCATCAGCGCTCCCGTGCGGGTGAGCTCGTCGAACGTGCCGGACCAGGCGGAGCCGAACGAGAGGGTGTGGTGACCGAGGACCGGCCAGGTGCGGTCGGTCCCCGCGTGCAGGATCACCGCGCTGGGGGAGTGCCGCGTCCTGACCGGGCGCCGGGGCCGCCGCCCCAGGATCCCGTAGGCGGCGGGCAGCTCCGGGGTCAGGACGACGGCGTCGCACGGGATCCGCCCGTGCTCCGTCAGCACCGCGGTGACCCGCCCGCCCGAGCGTTCGAGCCCGCTCACCGCCTCCCCGAAGCGGAGGTCGGCCCCGGCCCGCCGGGCCGCGTCGGCCATCGCCGCCGGCACCGCGTGCATCCCGCCCCGGGGGAAGTACACCCCGGCGACCGTGTCCATGTAGGCGATCACCGCGTACGCGGCCAGCGCGCGCGACGGCGGGACACCGGCGTACAGCGCCTGGAAGGAGAAGACGCGCCGCAGCCTCTCGTCCGCGAGGAAGCGGCCCACGGCGCGGTCGAGCCGGCCGAGTCCGCCGAGAGCGGCGAGACGGACCAGGTCCGGATGGAGGAGCTGCGCAGGGGAGTCGAAGTTGGCGTCGATGAAGCGGCGCCTCTGCACCGCGTAGAGCCTGCCCAGCCACTCCCGCATCCTGAGGTAGCCCCGGGCCTCCCGGGCCCCCGCGAACCGCTCCACCTCGGCCGCCATGACGTCGGCCTCCGTGTGCACGTCGATGCCGCTCCCGTCCCAGAACAGCGCGCGGTACGCCGGGTGGAGGGGGATCAGCTCGACCCGGTCGCGCAGGGACTCGCCCACGGCGGCGAACGCCTCGTCGAGGATGTCGGGCATCGTGAACACGGTGGGCCCCGTGTCCACCCGGTAGCCGCCGAGCTCCATCCGGCCCGCCCTGCCGCCGGGACCGGCGTCCCGCTCGACCAGGGTCACCTCCCGCCCGGCGCCCAGCAGGTGCAGGGCGGCCGACAGGCCCGCGAACCCGGCCCCGACCACCACCACGTGATCGGTCCTGCCCGGAACCGTCCTCACCTCGCACCCCCCGCCGCCACCGGGACGCCCGGCCGCACCGGTTCCCCGCCGGCCTCCGCCGGGCCGGGAGGCGGCGCGGCGGCCGCGACGCCGGCGGCGTCGAGCAGCAGGCCCACCACGCGCTCGGCAGGCCCGGCGGCGAGTCCCGCCGCGCGGACCGTCCGCGCGGCCCGCGCGGACAGCCCCTCCACGCGGGCCGTGACGTACGCCCGGGCGCCGCAGCGGGCGAGCAGGGCGGCGACGCGCCGGAGGTCCTCGTCCGTGGCGTCCGGGGAGCCGACCACGGCGTCGAGGAGGCGGAGCCCCTCGGTGTCCCCCTGCCGGGCGCACAGGGCGCGGCCCACGGCCAGGAGGCAGGTCGCCTTGCCGTCCCTGAGGTCCTCGCCGGCGGGTTTCCCCGTCCTCGCCGGATCACCGAACACCCCCTCCAGGTCGTCCCGGAGCTGGAAGGCGACGCCGGCGGACGTCCCGGCGCGGCGCAGCGCCCCGAGGGTCCGTTCGCCCGCGCCCGCCAGCCGCGCCCCCAGGACCAGGGGGTGGACCGCCGAGTACCGCGCCGTCTTCAGGACGGCGGTCCGCAGGGCCCGCCCGGGGGAGCGGTCACCGGTGGCCTGGGCGTGGAGGTCCAGGTACTGCCCGGCGACCATCCCGGTCCGCATGGCCCGCCATTCGGCCGCGAGCCCGTCCGCGTGGGGGCTCCTCGGCAGGACCTCGGCGAACGCGTCGTCCGCCCACGCCAGCGCCAGGTCGCCGGCGAGGATCGCCGCGGCCCCGCCGAAGGAGAGGAGGGGAAGACGGCGGCCCGCCGTCCGGTACTGGTCGTCGAGCGCCGTGTGCAGGGCGGGAGCGGCCCGGCGGAGCGCTGATCCGTCCATCACGTCGTCGTGGACGAGGGCGCAGGTCTGGATCAGTTCGACGGCGGCCGCGGCACGCAGGGCGGCGCCGGTCTCCGCCGCGCCCCCGCCGCACGCCCGCAGGGACCACCACAACAGCTGGGAACGCCTGCGCCGTCCCCCCGCCAGGGTGAAGGCCGCCACCCGTGCGGCGATGTCCGCGGCGAAGGCCCCCTCCAGCGCGCGGGCCTCGTCGAGGCGGCGGGCGAGCAGGTCGTCGAGCACGAGGTCCAGGGCGGCCGGGACGTTCCGGTCGACGGTCGGCGGATCGAGAGTGCGCATGGGGTTCCCTTGCTGCCGGGCTCGGGCGATGCGGTTCGTCTGTTGTTCGGTTCCACCCCCGGTTCCGGATGCACCGGTCCTGCGGCGATCCGGGGCGCTGTTCGCCCGGATGGCGGCGCGGGGAGGTGCGTCGGCGACGACGCCGTCCCGGACGGGGCAGGCTGGTGGGGGGCCTCCTTCGAAAGGGTGTGCATGGACTTGCTGCGCGACACCGAACTCGCCACCGCCTTCGACCACGCTGCGCGGACCTACGACCGGATGACGTCGGTGAATCCCGGCTACCACGCACAGCTCCTCCGCTCGGCCCGCCGCCTGGGCCTTCCCCGGGGCGGCGCCGGCGCGTCCCTGCTCGACCTGGGCTGCGGCACCGGCACGTCGACGGCGGCCCTGCTGCGCGCGTTCCCGCGTGCCTCCGTCACCGGTGTCGACGCCTCCGCCGGCATGCTCGCGCGCGCCCTGGAGAAGCCCTGGCCGGAGCGGGTGTCCTTCGTCCGCGCGCCGGTCGAGGAGATGGCCGCCGTCGAGGCCGGGGGACCCTACGACGCGGTCTTCGCCGCCTACCTCCTGCGCAACGTCGCGGATCCCGACGCCGTGCTCGGCGCGGTCCGCCGGCTGCTCAGGCCGGGGGGCCGCCTCTGCGTCCACGAGTACGCCCTCAGCGGCAGGGCGGCGGACCGGCTCCTGTGGACGGCGGTCATGAACGGCTTCGTCCGGCCGTGGGCGCGGCTGCACGGGGACGCGGGCCTGTACGAGCACCTGCACCACAGCGTCCTGGCCTTCGACACCGCGGACGCGTTCGCCGACCGGCTGCGCGGCGCCGGGTTCGTCCGGGTGCGCCGCCTGCCCCAGCCGGGATGGCAGACGGGGATCGCGCACACCTTCGTGGCGGTGCGCCCCTGACCGCCTCCCGGCCGGAGGCACCGTCACGCCGGGGGAGGAGCGGTCACCCCTCCACCCCCTCGCCGGTGGTGTGGTCGGGGTGGCCCGGGGTGCGCCGCCGTTCCTTGAAGCGGGCTTCGAGGAGGTGCTCGCGGCCGCCGGCCAGGTCGGTGACCGCCGCGCGCTCCAGTTCCCGGAACGGCTCGTAGTAGGTGCTGTTGTAGGACTCCACGATCTGGAAGGTCCAGTGGTCCGGGATGACGTTGCGTCCCAGGATCTCGGTCTCCACCCGGTCCGCCCACGCGTCGTGCCCGGCGGCCCGCAGGAGCTCGACCGCCCGGTCGAGCTCGAAGTCCGAGGTGCCGGTCAGCTGGTGGAAGCCGTACAGGTGGCCCCGTGCGCGTTCCGCCGTCTCCAGGGCCTTGGACAGCGAACCGAGGGCCTCCACCGTGGTCTCGTCCGGGGAGGGGGGACGGCCGGAGCCGTGCCGCCCGTCGTCGTGAGTGCTCATGTCCGGCCCCTGCCCCGTCCGTGCCCCCTTATGAGCCTGTCCTCCGGCACTCCACCCGGATTGCGCAACCCGCGCGGCCTCCCGCTCACCCGTAGGTGACCGTCACCCGCTCGAAGCCGAGCCCTTCCAGGAGGCCCTCCAGCATCGCGGTCGTGTTCCGCTCCGCCCGTGCCGTCAGGCCGGACTCGCGGGCGGCGTCGCCGATCCGCCGGGCGGCGAGGACGTGGACGGCCTGCTCGCTCGCGGGGTTGTCCGAGAAGAGGTCGCCCAGCCGGTCGAGCAGACCGCGCTGCTTGGACACGGCGTACGAGCGCTCCGGGTCGAGCGCCGGGGCGGCCAGCCGGGCGTGCGGCAGGCGCAGGGCGGCCTCGGTCCGGTCGGCGTCGACGGTCACGGCGCCGTCCCCGAGGGCGCCCAGGTCGACGTAGGCGCCGACGCTGCCGTTCGCCACGTACAGGGTGCGGGTGCCGCGGATCGCGTCCGGCAGGAACCGCGCGTCGTGCTCCAGGTCGACCACCACCTGGTAGGTCCCCGCGGCTCCCTCGTACCGGCTCAGGTCCTGGACGGACTTCAGGACGGCGGGACCGGAACGGTCCTTCACGTCCGTTCCGAAGACGCCCAGACCGGGGAGCCCGAGGAACCAGCCGATCAGCATGAGGGTGACGGCGAGCACGAGCAGCGCGGTGGTGACGAGGCGCCACCTCCCTCCGGAGCGCTTCCGTGTCCGGAGGGGCGGCGAGGGTCTGTTCTCGGTGTCTTCTCCCATGGGCGCCGGATGCCCGCGTTCGCTCCTCCCATACTCAACTCCTTTGTTTTTGAAGGATGTTGGTGTTCCCGGGGTGCGTGAGCCGGGTGAGGCGGCCCCTGCGGGGCGCGCGGCATACGGCTCCTCGGCGCGGGTACGCGGGGCCCGTTCGCAAGCGGTCGTCGAGCGGTCGCCGAGCGGCCGCCCAAGGGGAGGAAGAGGCACATGACCGGTTGGAGACCGACAAGGAGACGGGCCGGAGCGGCGGGGGACGGGAAGGCGGCGGAGCCCGCCGGGCCCCGGGAACGGCGGAGCGGCGCGGAGCCGGACGGAAAGGGGCCGGACGGAAAGGGGCCGGACGGGGCGGAGCCGGACGTCCGGGGGCCGGAGGAGAGGCCGGAGAGGGGATCGGAGGCGGCGGTCCCGGTCCGGCGCGGGCCCGGGCGGTTCGTGCGGGCGCTGGTCGCCCTGGTGGCCCTCGTGGGCATGGTGGCGTTCGCCGCGGTCCTGGCCCGGGTCACCCTGGGGGCCTCACCGGAGTCCGCGCCCCTCACCCACAGCAACCTGACGCCGGGCCGGTCGATCGAGGCATACCTCGGCCGGCCCGGCTTCGTGGAGACCGTCAGACAGCTCGGGGGGAACATCCTCCTGGGCGTCCCCTTCGGAATCCTGCTGCCCCTGCTGTCCCGCAGGGCACGCGGCTTCTTCCGCGTCGCGCTCCTCACCGCGGCCACCATGCTGCTCGTGGAACTCGTGCAGGGCGCGCTCGTCACGGGCCGCGCCTTCGACGTCGACGACGTCCTCCTCAACACGACGGGGGCGCTCCTCGGCTACCTGATCGCCGGCCGGCGGCTGGGCCGCGCCGTCCATCCCCGCACCCGAGCCCGCTGGTGGCGACGCCGGCGCCCCGTCGAACCGCCGGTCTGACGCCCCCGGCGCCGGGTGGCGTAGGACCGCCCGGGGAGGGTAGCCGCCGGGACATGGCCGAACGGAGCATCCCCGAAGACCGGGCGCCGGAACACCGGCCCCCACCCCCCGACGGGCCCGGCGCCGAGGGCGCCGGGCCGGACCCCGCCGTCGAGGCACGCGCCCCCGACTCCCCGACCGACCTCTCCGGCGCCTCCTGGCGCGCGGTCCTCAAGGGGGCGGTGCGCGAGTTCACGCGGGACGAGCTCATGGACCGGGCGGCGGCCCTGACCTACTACGGCGTACTGGCGCTCTTCCCCGGGCTCCTCGCCCTCGTCTCGCTGCTCGGGATCAGCGGGCGGCGGACGACCGACAGGGTGACGGAGAGCCTGCGCGACCTGGCGCCGGGACCCACCCGCGACGTGCTGGAACAGGCGCTGGCGGCCCTGCGGGACAACGCCGCCACGGGCGTCACGATGGCCGTGGTCGGCCTCCTGGTGGCGCTGTGGTCCTCCTCCGGCTACGTCGGCGCCTTCATGCGCGCCGCCAACCGCGTCCACGACGTCCCCGAGGGCCGCCCCATGTGGAAACTGCTGCCGCTCCGGCTCGGCATGACGGCGGCGCTGATGGTCATGGCCGCCGCGAGCGCCCTGCTGCTCGTGCTCAGCGGGGACGTGGCGCGCCGCGCCGGCGAGGTGCTGGGCGTCGGGGACACCGCCCTGACGGTCTGGTCGGTGGCCAAGTGGCCCGTCCTCCTCCTGCTCGCCGTGGTGATGATCGCCCTGCTGTACTGGGGGAGCCCGAACGCGAAGGGCCGCGGGTGGCGCTGGATCACCCCCGGCAGCGTGCTCGCCCTGCTGATCTGGGCGGCGGCCTCGGCGGGCTTCGCGGTGTACGTCGCCGAGTTCGCCTCGTACAACCGCGTCTACGGCACCATGGCCGGCGTCGTCGTCTTCCTCGTGTGGCTGTGGATCAGCAACCTGGCCGTGCTCCTGGGACTGGAGTTCGACGCCGAGCTGCTGCGCCGCCGTGCCGTGGCGGGAGGCATGCCGCCGGACCGGGAACCGTACGTCGAACCGCGTGACACGCGCGCGTGGAGCGAGGAGGACCGGCGCCGGGCCGGCCTCCCGGAAGAGGAAGAGGGGAAACGGAGTCACGATGGCTGAGCGGGCGTGCGGAGAGGCAGTGGGACGGGGCCGGTGGAGCGGCCCGCGGGGACGGTCCCGGGAAGGGGCGGGCCGGAGGGCGCGCAGTGCCGTGACCGCGCAGGGACGCGGGTGATCGGGCATGTGCCGTTGGCTGGCCTATTGGGGCACACCGGTGTTGCTCGACACGATTCTGTATCAGCCGGCTCATTCTTTGATCGATCAGAGTCTGCATTCCAAGCTGGGCGTGGAGACGACGAACGGTGACGGGTTCGGTGTGGGCTGGTATTCGGAGCACAGCGAGACCCCGGCGTTGCTGAGGGACGTGGGTCCGGCGTGGAACAACCGGAATCTGCGGGAATTGGCGGATCACGTCCGGTCGCCGCTGTTCTTCGCTCATATCCGGGCGTCGACGGGGACGGCGGTGCAGCAGTCGAACTGCCACCCCTTCCGGTACGGGCGCTGGATGTTCATGCACAACGGTGCGATCGCGGGGTTCTCGCGTCTGCGCCGTGAGCTCGCGCTGCTGGTCGATCCGGGGCTGTATTCGGACATCGAGGGGACGACGGATTCCGAGGTGATGTTCTACCTGGCGCTGACCTTCGGTCTGGAGGAGGATCCGCCTGCGGCCGTGGCCGCCATGGCGGGGGTGGTGGAGCGGGTGGGGCGGGCGCACGGGGTGGAGTTTCCTCTCCAGATGACGCTCGCGCTCACCGACGGCGAGCGGGTCTGGGCTTTTCGTTACTCCAGTGCGCGGGCTTCCCGTTCGTTGTTCTACAGCAGCCGGGTGGAGGCGTTGCGCCGGCTCCATCCGGATGTGGGATTCCTGCGGAACCTGTCGGAGGAGACCCGGCTGATCGTGTCCGAGCCCCTGGGTGACCTGCCGGGCGCGTGGAACGAGGTGCCGGAGAACAGTTACGGGGTCGTCCAGCCCGGCCTCGACGAACTCCACCGTTTCACCCCCGCGGCGGCCTGACGCCGCCCCGGACGGGGGCGGAGGGGGACCGGAGAGAGGCCGGGCGGTTCACCGCCCGGCCTCCGCGCATGCGCCGGTCTCCGCCCGTTCACCAGTTTCCGCACATTCATCTCTGCACATTTATTCGAGAAGAGAGGTTTGGTGCGGCCGAATCGGCGCAGACGAAGTTCACCGACCACTTCGGCGACGAATCGGAGGCACATCATGGGCATCATCGCGTGGATCCTCATCGGCCTGCTGGCCGGCCTGATCGCGAAGGCCCTCATGCCGGGCAAGGACCCGGGCGGCATCATCATCACGATGCTCATCGGCATCGCCGGCGGCCTGCTCGGAGGCTGGCTCGGCAAGGTGATATTCGGCGTCGACTCCATCGACGGCTTCTTCGACCTCTCCACCTGGATCGCGGCCATCATCGGCTCGATGATCCTCCTCGGTCTCTACCGCCTCGTCGCGGGCGGCCGACACCGCCACGCCTGACCCCGTCAGGGGCGCGGCACCACGCGGAAGGCTCCTCCTCGCCCCTCACGGGGGAGAAGAGGAGCCTTCCGCGTGGAGTCGCGCGGCCGCCCCGGGGCCCTCGAAGGCGCCGGGGGCGCGCACCGCCGCCCGCCCGCCCGCCGTTCCCCGGACTGCTGCATGATGGCCAGTGCCGCCGCCGGGGCGGAACCCCGCCCGCGGGCCGGCGGGACGATCACGGACGATGGAGGGCGCATGAGCGACACGGAGAAGGCCGTTCTGGCCGGCGGCTGCTTCTGGGGGATGCAGGACCTCATCCGCAGGCAGCCGGGCGTCGTGGGCACCCGGGTGGGATACACGGGAGGCGACACGCCCCACGCCACCTACCGCGACCACGGCGACCACGCCGAGGCGATCGAGGTCCTCTACGACCCCTCGGTCACGGGCTACCGGGACCTGCTGGAGTTCTTCTTCCAGATCCACGACCCCAGCACCCGCGACCGGCAGGGCAACGACATCGGACGCAGCTACCGCTCCGCCCTCTACTACACGGACGAGGACCAGAAGCGCGTGGCGCTCGACACGATCGCCGACGTCGACGCCAGCGGCCTGTGGCCGGGCCCGGTCGTGACCGAGGTCGAGCCCCTGGGGGACTTCTGGGAGGCGGAGCCCGAGCACCAGGACTACCTCCAGCGCTACCCCGACGGCTACACCTGCCACTTCCCCCGCCCCGGCTGGAGGCTCCCCCGCCGCGGCCGGGCCACCGGCACGCCCACCGCCTGAGCCCTCCTCGCACCCCGCGTCGGTACCGGTCGCGACCGGTCACGGCCGGTCGAGCGGGACGGGGTCGTGCGAGCTGACCAGGCGCACCGAGCCCTCGTCGGCGAGCTCCGCCAGCAGCCGTTGCGTGCGGAGCCTGGCGGTTTCGTCGTGCTGCGCGGAGGCGGCGAACGCCTCGACGGCGGGCGGTGCGGTGCGGGTGAGCTGGGCGCGGTGGTGGACCGCGTCGCCGACGTGCAGGAGCTCCCGGCCCCGGAAGGCGTCCTCGACGAGTACGCCGGCGTGCCCCGGCGAGTGCCCGGCCAGCGCGACCAGGCGGACGGACGCCGGCAGGCCGTCGAGGGCCCAGGAGGCGTGCCCCCGCCACCGGGCCGCCGGGACGGGCGCGGGGGCCCACCTCACGCCGTGCGCCCACTGGGCGGGCACGACGCCCCCGTCACCCGCCTCGACGGCGGACCGGCAGGCGCTCGTGGCGTGGACGCGGGCCCACGGGAGGTCGGCGAGACCGCCGACGTGGTCGCGGTGGTGATGGGTCAGGACCACGTCCGAGACGTCCCGAGGATCCAGCCCCAGCGAGACGACACGGGCGACCAGCGTCTCGCCGGGATCGAGCACCGGGCCGACCCGCGCGACCCAGTCCTCCCCCAGACGGAGGCCGGGGGACTCGATGTCCCCGAGCCCGATCCCGGTGTCGACGGCGACGAGCCGGTCCTCCAGCTCGATCAGGAGGCACCGGCAGACGAAGTGGGAGGACCCGAAGACGGCTTCCCCTCCCGGGACGGCGAGGGTTCCGCAATTGAGTTCGTGGATGCGCATGCGCCGGACGGTAGGAGTTCGTGCCGACACGAAGTCAAGGATCATGGACGCATGCGCACCCGACCACTGCGAATCGGCGAGGCGGCCGAACGCCTCGGAGTCTCCACCCACCTCCTTCGGCACTGGGAGGCCGAGGGGGTGGTCACACCCCCGCGCACCGCGAGCGGTGCCCGGCGCTACGGCCCGGAACTGCTGGACGCGCTGTCGATCGCGGTCAAGTGCCAGCGGGCCGGCATGTCCCTCGGCGCGATCGCCCGGCTTCTGAACGGCCGCCCACAAGGACGCAGGCACCTGATCGCCGAGCAGCGCGACGCGATCGACCGGCAGCGCGCCCGGCTCGAACGGACCGCGGCCTTCCTCGACCACGTCCTGGAGTGCTCCCACCCCGTGGTCCGCGAGTGCCCGGCCTGCCACGACTTCGCGGCCTCGCCGTCCTGACCCGCCACGGCCGGGGACGGCCGCGTGGGGGCGGTGTCGGACCCGCTGGGTACGGTGGCACCGCATCGAGGCGCGCCGCCGCACAGTCGATGAGGGGTGGGGACGTGACACGCACGGTCATCACGGGCAGGGTGTTCTCGCAGGAGCGGGTGAACGGCTCACCCCGCTCGCTGGGAGGCGTCGACCTCGTCCGCTGCACCTTCAACGGCGGGAGTCTGGCCCAGTACGAGGACCCGGAGTTCGGGCTGAGGGTGCACGACCTCTCCCTGCGCGACTGCCGGGCCGGCGGCGTCCTGCACGGCGTGCGGTTCAGCGACGTCTCGGTGCACGACCTGGCCTCCGGCGGCCGGATGACGCCGGCCGCCTGTGTCTTCCGGCACGTCACCCTCTCCGGGCGCATGCCGGAACTGATGACGCGGCCCGCCCACCACTCCCTCCCGGCGGAGGTCCGGGAAGCCTTCCGGAAGGGCGCGGAGCGCTTCTACGCCGAGGTCGACCGGGCGCTGGACATCACCGCCGCGGACTTCTCCGACACCGGGTTCTCCGGGATTCCCGGTCACCTCGTCCGCCGTGACCCGAAGACCCGGTTCCTCCTCCACCGGGACCGTGCCGAGGCGGCGGACCCGGAGGGCTTCTCGCGCGGCGCCCGTGCCCACCTCACCAGCGCCCGCAGGTCCCCGTACCCGACGCTGGTGAGCGTGGCCCCGCCCCGGTCGAGGTACTTCAAGAGAGTGCTCGACGACCTGGAGAGCCTGCGGGCCGCCGGAATCGCCGAATAGCGGCCGCGCGGAGCCCGGCGGACGGGGGAGGGCGGCCCTCACCGGGGCGCGGGCGGTCGCACGCCGTGTTTCAGCAGCCCCGCCCACAGGCGGGCCCGGCCGCCGCGGTCGAGGGCTTCGTGCGCGGCGAGGAGACCGCCGGTGACCGCGCCGAGGAAACCGCCGGCGAGGCAGTCCTGGCCCGACAGGTACAGGCCCGGGACCTCGGTGCGCGGGCGCAGCCAGTCCGCGAGGCCGGGACCGCGGCCGTCACCGAAGGCGGCGACGTCCTTGGCGAGGCCGTAGAGGCTCCCGCCGGGCCAGCCCGCGAAGTGCTCGGCGGTCAGCGGGGTGCCGAGCTCGTGGTACGCGACCCGCCCTCGGGTGCCGGGCAGTTCGCGGTGCAGCCGGTCGAGGAGTTCGGCGGTGAGCTCCTCCTTCAGCGCCAGGTAGGCCGGGTCCCGGTGGCGCCGGCGGGAGTCGCGGAAGGGCTCGAACAGGTCCGGGCAGACGTAGGCGAGGACCTCGCCGGTCGACCGGCCCGGGTGCCGTCCGGCCCAGGTCGGGTCCTTGGCGGAGGCGAAGGAGACGAAGAGCCCGCTGGTGCGGCCGCCGGTGCCGTCGAAGAAGGCGTCGCAGTCGCCGTCCGTGACCATCAGGTTGTGCCGGGGCAGCCCCAGTTCCTCCGGCGTGCCGTCCAGGCCGAGGAAGAGCAGTACGAACGGGAACCCGCGCCGCATCCCCTCCAGCCGGTCCGCCCCCGCCCCGGGCCTGCCGGGCAGCAGGGTGCGGTAGGTGTGGTGGGCTCCCGCCGCGCTGACCACCACGGGAGCGCGCACCCGGGTGCCGTCCGCCAGCACCACCCCCGCCGCCCGCGCGCCCTCCAGCTCGATCCGGGCGACCGGCGCGCGCACGAAGACCTCCCCGCCCGTGGCCCGGATCGGGCCGAGCAGGGCGCGGGCGATGGCGGCGCTGCCGCCCACCGGGTACCAGGCGCCCGTCCGGAAGTGCTCGAACAGCACCGCGAGGAGGAAGAACGGCAGCCGCCGGGTGGAATCGGCCAGCAGCAGCGCGCTCTGCGTGAGCAGCGCCTGCCGCAGCCGCTCGTCACCGATCAGGCCCTCCACCACGTCCCTGGCCGGCCTCAGCGCCTCGGGCGGAACGGCCGCCGCCCGCAGCAGACGCGCCTGCCGCCGTACCACCGGGCCCGACAGCCGCCCCAGCGCGAGCGCGGGCAGCACCGCCCGGCACCGCCCGACCAACCGGAACAGCGCCTCGATCCCGGCCCGCTCGGCGGGGAAACGCGCGATCAGACCGTCCTTGTGGGAGGCGAAGCCGACGGGCGTCCGGTACACCTCGCCCGCCAGCCTGTACTCGTCGACCCGATCCCCCAGCGGAGCCCACCGCAGCACACCGCCGGTCAGATAGTCCGACAGCACCCGGACCGGTTCGCCCCGCCCGAGCTGGCCGACGTAGTGGATGCCGACGTCCCACTCCCAGCCGCGCCGCCGGTACGCGTGGGTGTAGCCGCCCGCGGTGTAGTGCTGCTCGAACACGGCCACCCGCCGCCCCTGCAGGGCCAGACAGGCCGCGGTCGTCAGTCCTCCCGCCCCCGATCCGACCACCACCGCGTCGTAGGCCTCCGCGACCCCGCCCGCGGTCAGCGGCCGCCCCACCAGGACGCTCCGGCTCATCCGCACCACCCCCACCGGGAACCGCCGACGGCGGGGACGGACACCAGAGGCGCGACGGACGGGACATGACGCATGCGCACGGATACCGCTCCAGGGACAGGGGACGGGAGGAAGGAGTCACCCGGGAAACGCGCCGCCGGGGCCGAGGTTCCGCCCGCCCTCCCGACAACACCTGTACGGGCCGTCCCCGGAACGGACCGCCCGTCGGCCGAGCCGGTCCGCGACGGTCAGGGAGGGGCGGGGGAGGAGCGGCGGAGGCGGTCGAGGCGCTGGATGACGGGTGCGGCGGTGGCGCCGTGCAGGAAGACGGACAGGAAGACGGTGAAGGAGACGACGGCCCACAGCTGGTCGGTGTACGCGGCGAAGTGCCCGCTGTGGCCGAGGGCGTAGGCCAGGTAGAACAGGGAACCGATGCCCCGGATCCCGTACGCGGCGGTGACCAGACGCTCCCGCGGGCCGGTGCCGCCGCCGAGCAGGCCCGCGTATCCGGCGGCCGGCCGGACGACGAGGACGAGGAGGACCCCGACCAGCGCGCCCTGCCAGGTCAGCGACGGCAGGCCGTGGGCGACGAGGTAGCCGCCGAGCAGGAAGAGGAGGAAGACGGTCAGCAACCGCTCGATCTGTTCGGTGAACCCGTGCAGCACCTTGTGGTAGCCGTGGTCGCGTTCGGCGGCTCGGATCGTGCAGGCGGTGACGAACACGGCCAGGAACCCGTACCCGCCCGACAGTTCGGCCGCCCCGTACGCGACGAACGTGGCGCCGATGGCGACGAACCCCTCCATGTGCTCGGACAGCCGCAGTGCCCGGGGCCGTGCCCGGAAGAACATCCACCCCAGCACCCGGCCCGTGACGACGCCGACCGCGACCCCGACGGCGATCCGGACCAGCACGTCGACGAGGAACCAGTCGGCGGCCCAGCCCGCCGTCCCCGCCGGTGCCGCGGCGACGGCCAGCGCCGCCAGCACGAACGGGAAGGCGAGACCGTCGTTGAGCCCGGCCTCGGCGGTGAGGGAGAAGCGGACCTCGTCCTCGTCGTCCGGATCGTCGGTGGGCTCGCCCACCCGCACCTCCGCGGCCAGCACGGGGTCCGTCGGCGACAGGACGGCGGCCAGCAGCAGCGCCGAGGCGAACGGCCACCCCAGCAGCAGGGCGCCGGCGGCCGTCGTCGCCGCGATGGTCAGCGGCATGCTGATGCCCAGCAGCCGCCACGCCCCCGCCCAGCCGCGCGGGCTCACGGGCCGGTTCAGCGCGAGCCCGGCGCCCATCAGCGACACGATGACGCACAGTTCGGTGGCGTGCTCGACCCACAGCCGGGACCCCACCGGATCCACCGCCGGTACGGCAGACAGCCCCACGAGCATGCCCACGGCCAGGAACAGCATCGGCGTCGACAACGGCCGGCGGGAGACGATCCGGGGCACCACGGCCGCCCCCAGAGCGCCGGTCCCCGCCGCCAGGTACACAGCATCAGACAACGTCACCCCTCACATCCTGTCCCATGACGTCCGTTTCATCCCCATGGGGCGTGGGAGGGGCGAGTCGGGCCTCGGAGTGGCCTCGGGCCGGTCCCGGTCGGGTCGGTGACGGTGGTGGTGGCGAGGGCGGTGACGGCGACGGCGGGTCGGCCCGGATGCGCGGCGCCCCCGTTCTCCCGCGCGGCGCGTTCTCGGCCGGCCGTCGTCCCGCCGCTTTCCGCGCGGTGCGCCGCGGCGCCGTAGGGGACCCGGGCGGCGGGGCCGGCGTAGATCTCGGTGAGGAGGCCGCCGCTCCCCGCGTAGCACTTGAGGCGGACCCCGCGCCCCCACCGAGACGGACATTGCCGCCGATGGGGAACCCCCTTCCGCCGGAGCCGTCTTGACCCCCGTGCCGGCTCGATCGTCGAGTCGGCGGAAGGAGGTTCTGATGACAGGTCGGGTGAGCGAGCGGTCGGTGAGGGCGTCCGCGCCGGAGTACCAGGGAGCGCTGGGGTCCCTGTCGGTGAACGCCTCCCTCCCGGACGTCCTCGCGGAGGGCCTGCGGGGAGCCCGGGAGGCGGAGCGGTCCGGAGACCTGCACGAGGCGGCGCGCTGCCGGCTGGCCGTCGCGGAGGCGTGCCGCAGGCTCGGGCGGACCGGCGAGGCCGACCGGGCGTGGAAGGCGAGCTACCGGGCGGCGCGTGCGGCCGGCCACGAAGGGGCGATGGCCTGGGCCCTGTGGAGCGGTGGCACGCTGGCCCGGCAGCGCGGCGCCTTCAGGCTGGCGTACCGGCTGCTCAGGCTGGCCTCCGAGGCCGGCGAGCGGGGCGGGGACGTCGTCGCCCGGGGCTACTCGCTGGCGGGCCTCGCCGAGACCGGGCGCATCCAGGGCGACTACGCGAGCGTGGCGCGCCTGCACGAACAGCTGCTGACCGAGGCGCGCCGCCGGGGCGAGGCCCGGCACACCGTGTGGGCGCTGGAAGGCATCGCGCAGATGCACCGCAACGCTGGCCGCTTCGACGAGGCCCTCGCCCTCTTCGAGGAGGCCGCCGAGACTGCGGAGCGCGCCGAGGACCGGCGCGGCTGGGCGTGGGCCCTGCGCGGCATCGCCGACGTGGTCTCCGCACGCGACGGAGACGTCGAACGCGCCCTGGCGCTGCTGTCGCGGGCGGAGGAGGCCTGCCGCGAGATACGGCTCCGCGGCGCGCTCGCCTACAACCACAAGATGCGCGGCAACGTCCTGTACCGGGCGGGCCGCTACGGGCAGGCCCGCGAGCTGTACGTACGGGCCCTCGACGAGTTCCGGGCGATGGACGAGCCCCGGGGGACCGCCCTGTCGAGGCTGGGGCTGGTCAAGGCCGACGCCCGGCTGGGGCGCGACGCCGCGCACACCGCGGCCGAACTGGCCGCACTCCGCACGGACCTGGAGCGCATCGGACTGCTCCACGCCCGGGACATCGTGGACGGAGCCGCCGCCGAGCTGGGCATCGGCCGGCTGCCGGAACCCACCCGAGCCGGGCCGGCGGCGGCGCGACCGGCGCTGCCGGACACCGGTGCGGAGGCACTGCGGGCGGCCGACCCGGAGGGGCTGCGGTGAGCGCCCTCTCCATGCCCATGCCCATGCCCATGTCCGCGTCCGTGTCCGTGTCCGCTTCCTGGATCCGCCCGCCCGTCGGCACGGCGGAGGTGAGGGGCGCGCCGGACGCGGTGGACGAGGGGGGCGCCCCCTCGGAGCGCGGCACCTCGGCGACCGGCGTTTTGCGGCGCTGCCGGGAAGCGGTCCGCCCCGCGCTGGTCGGCGCGGTCGGCCGTCTGCACCCCTGGACCGGGGAGATGGCGGCGTACGCCCTGGGCTGGGCCGACACGGCGGGGACCCCGGACCCCGGAGGGTCCGAGGGCAAGGGGGTGCGGCAGGCCCTCGCCGTGCTCGGGGCGGAAGCCGTGGGGGCGGACGCCGCCGACGCCGTCCCGGGGGCGGTGGCCGTCGAACTCGTCCACACCTTCTCCCTGCTCCACGACGACATCATGGACGTGGACGCGCTGCGCCGGCGGCGCCCGGCCGTGTGGAAGGCGTACGGCACGGGGCCGGCCGTCCTGGCGGGCGACGCGCTCCTCGCCCGGGCGGTGACCGGCCTGGCCGAGGCACGGAGCGACCGCACGGCGGCGGCGGTGCGCCGCCTCTGCGGCGCCCTGAACGACCTGGTGGCGGGCCAGGCGGAGGACCTGCGGTTCGAGCGGCGGCCCTGGCACGGGCCCGGCGCGGTCGGACCGGAGCAGTACCGGTCGATGGCGGAGGGCAAGACGGGCGCCCTGCTGGGATGCGCGCTCGCGCTCGGCGCGGTCCTCGGCGGAGCACCGGAGCCGACGGCGGCCGCGCTCGACCGCGCCGGGCGTCATCTCGGCCTCGCCTTCCAGGCGGTGGACGACGTCCTCGGCATCTGGGGCGACCCGGCGACGACCGGCAAACCCGTCCACGCCGACCTCCGCAGGGGGAAGAAGACCCATCCGGTCCTCGCCGCGCTGGCCGGCGGAGGCCGCGCCGCGCGCGAGCTCGGGGCGCTGCTCGCCTCCTCCCGGCGCACCGACGGCGCGACCGACGGTGTGACCGATGGCGTGACCGACGGCGTGATCGACAGCGCGACCGCCGAGCGCGTCGCCGCACTCGTCGAGGAGGCCGGGGGACGCGCCGCGACCCGCGAGGAGGCGCGCCGCCACCTGGACGCCGCCCGAGGCGTCCTGCGGGCGACCCCGCTGACGCGTACGGCCGCGGAGGAGCTGGACATCCTGTTCACCGGCCTGGCGGACCGCGTCCGGTGAGCCCTGCCGGCCGCCCGGCACCGCCCTCGTCACCGCCGGCGGCCCCGGCGCTACGGCAGGATCGAGTCGACGTACCCGCCGTCGACCCTCAAGGCGCCGCCGGTGGTGGCGGAGGCGTGGTCGGAGGCCAGGTAGACGACCATCGAGGCGATCTCCTCCGGTTCGATGAGCCGCTGCAGCAGCGACTGGGGGCGGTGCTCGCGCATGAACACCCGCTGGGCCTCGTCCCAGGGCAGCGAGGAGTCGACCAGCTCGTACACGAAATCCTCGATCCCGCCCGTGTGCGTGGGCCCCGCGACGACCGAGTTGACGGTGACGCCGGTGCCCGCCGCCTGCTTGGCGAAGCCGCGCGTGACCGCCAGGAGGGCGGTCTTGGACATGCCGTAGTGGATCATCTCCGCGGGGATCACCACGGCCGAATCGCTCGCGATGTTCTGCACCCGCCCCCAGCCGCGCTCGCTCATGCCGGGGAGGTACTGGCGGATCAGCCGCACGGCGGCCAGGACGTTCACCTCGAAGTAGCGCCGCCATTCGTCGTCGCTGATCGCCAGCGGATCCGCTTCCCCGAAGACGCCGAGGTTGTTCACCAGGACGTCCACCTGCGGCAGCGCGTCCGCGGCGCGGCGCGCTCCCTCCTCGCTCGCCACGTCGGCGACCACGGGTACCAGCTCCGCGCCGGCCACCTCGGAGCGGATCCCCGCGATGGCCCGTGCCACCCGCTCCCCGCTGCGCCCGTTGACCCCCACACGGGCGCCCGCGCGCGCCAGACCGGTGGCGATCGCGGCACCGATCCCCTGGGTGGAGCCGGTGACCAGAGCGGTCCGTCCTGACAGATCGATGAGCATGGGGGGCCTTTCCTGCGGATCGCCTGCGGATCGCCTGCGGATCACTTGTGGATCACTTGTGGACCGGGGGTACTGCCTGATCCCGTCTACCCGGTCCGGAGCCGTCGGCATCAGGAGACACCCGTCTCGCCCAAAGGGCTCTGCCGAAGGCCGGTGGCCGCCCGGACGGCCCGCGCCCTGATGGTCCGCCTCCGGACGGTCCGCGCCCGGACGGCCCGCGCCCCCCCCCGGGCTCCCGTCCGGGCGGCAGGGGCGGGTCCGAAGACGGCGGGACGCGCGGATGTGTGCCCGGGAGAAGCGGGGGTAGGCGGGGCAGCGGAGCGCATGGACCGCCTCCCCGCCGTCCGCCCGCGGTCATCCCCCCTCCCGCGGGCCCACGGCAGGTGACCGCCCCGCCCGATCCCCCCACCGGCGCGGGGCGGTCACCGTTCCCCGGCAGGGCGTACCCCTCCCTCCGCCGGGGGTGGGGCGGACCCGCGCCCGTAGCGTCGGCGGCCATGACGATCAACCGTCCGGGGCTGCCAGGGGTCCGCCGGGCCGTGCGGGAGCCATCCGCCCCCGGCCTCCTTCCCTGAGGGCGGTCGACGCCCGATTCCCGTTGCCTGCGCGGAAGGCGAGGGGGCATACGGACCCCATGACCGTCTCGAAGAGCAGTGTCCTCGTCCTCGACAGCACCGATCCCGAGTCCCTCGCCCGCTTCTACGCCGCGCTGCTCGACGCCACCGTCGAGCCGAGCGCCGGCGGTCACGACCTGCTGCTGATCTCCGGTGCCGACGGAACCCTCCTCGGCATTCACCGCGACCCCGGCCACGCACCGCCGAGCTGGCCCCGGCCGGAGGACTCCCAGCAGTCCCACCTGTGGATCCTCGTCGCCCCCGAAGAAATCGACGAGGCGGAGCGCGAAGCGGTCTCCCTGGGCGCCCGCCCGGTGACCGCCGAGCACAACGGCACCCGCACGGACCGCCGTACCGACGTCCGCCGCTTCATGGACCCGGCGGGGCACGCCTTCGTGCTGGCCGCGCACCACGCTTCCCTCTGACGGGGCGGGAGGGCCGGCGCCGCGCGAGGATCCGCGCGGACGGCGCCGGCCCCCGACGCCGCGGCCGAGGAGGTCCTGGACGTCACCCGGCGGTACGTGAAGGAGCGCGAGGCGTTCGGCCGGCCGCTGGCCGAGCTCCAGCACGTGCGCTTCGAGATCGCGGAGATGGCCACCGAGTGCGCCGTCACCCGTGCCTTCGTCGACCGCTGCATCGCCGGGCACGCGAAGGGCTCTCTGGACGCCGTCCACGCGTCGATGGCGAAGCGGTGGGCGACCGAGCTGCAGAAGCGGGTCGCCGACCGGTGTCTGCAACCGCACGGCGGATACGGCTACACGACCGAGTTCCCGGTGGCCCGCGCCTTCACCGACGGCCGCATCCAGACCGTCTACGGCGGGACGACCGAGATCATGAAGGAGATCATCGGCCGCTTCATCGACGAGGGCGTGGCGATGGTCGGCGAGGGCATCGAACCCGCCCCCGTAGAGCAGGCCGCCGCCCCCGGCCCCGCGGGTCCGGGCCCGTTCCCGCACCCGCAACGGCGACGGCTCGTGGGCCGGCGGCCCGGACGCGGACTCCTGCGGGAGCTGCGGCGGCTGCGGCGGGGACTGAGCCGGCCGGGAACCGGCCTGCTCCGGGCGGGGCGGAATGGCTAGGCTCCCGGCATGGCTGACGACTGGCACGTCCTCATCGAGGAGGACACCCGCGAGACCCGGCGCGCCGACGGCGTCGAACTCAGGCTGCACCGCTGGACCCTGGTGGCCACGCACCCGGTCGACGGCACCCGGGAGCAGGCGCTGGCCGTCGCGGAGGACGCCGCCCTCAACTACCTGCCGGCCGTCCTGGCCAGGCACGCGCGGCCCGGTGACGCCCCCGCCCGCCGCGCTTTCCTCACCCCGGACGGCACCTGGCTGGTCTGGGTCGGGCAGCACCACCGCGAGTGCCACATACGCGTGACCGTGGCCCGCCTCGTCCACACCCGGGAAGAGGAGACGGCCCCGCCCAAGACCCTGAAGGAGAAGCTCCGCGAGGCCCTGGACGGCCCCGAGCCCGCCCCGGCCCCCTGGACGCCCCGCGGCTGACCGCCGGCCCGCGCCGCGCCCGGGCCCGCTCGTGCGTCCCCCCTCGGTCCCGCCCCGGTTCCGTACGGATTCCGCGCGAGCGCCCTGCGGGCGGTCGCCGGCCCCGGTGCCGGCCGGCCGCTCAGGGAGGCGTCAGGGCGTCGAGCCGGGCGGCGAGTTCGGGATGGGCGGGGGCGAGGTGGCGGCGGGTGGCCGCCAGGGGGGCGACGAGGTCGGCCGGATCGTCGTGGGCGAGGGCCGCGTGGAGTTCGCCGACCGGCCCCCGCGCCGCGGCGGGCAGGTCGGTGAGCGCGGTGATCTGGCCGGCGAGGCGCCGCAGGTCGGCGGCGTTCTCGCGCGCCCAGCCGGCCGCGGTGCGGTCGTCGGCGCGTCGTTGCCGGGTGGCCTGGACGCGTTCCTCGCCCGTGGAGCCCGCCGGGCCCGGGCGCCCGCGCAGGTAGCGGCGCTCGGCGGCCTGACGGCTCGCGACGCCGAGGGGCCGGGCGAGGTCGGCCCAGCTGGCGCCCGCGTCCCGCGCCGCCTCGATCAGTCCGGTCTCCCACCCGGCGAGCTCCTCGCGGACCTGCCGCAGCAGCATCAGCGAGGCCAGGGCCTGCTCCGGCCCGGGTCCGGGCGCCTCCGCGGTCTCGTCGCCGGCGGTGCGCAGGGCGCGGTCGATGGTGCGGAGGGCCGCGGCGGCCGCGAGGAACGACGCCGGCCCGGGGGTGGCACCGCCGGGCCCCGGTGACTGGTCGGAAGGGTTCACGAGGGTCTTCTCCGGTGTCGTCGGATGGACGACGCTGCGTTTGTCATCCATTGGATGACATGCTACAACGGTTTCCGTGAGGCGCATTGGCAGCAACTGCCCGACCCTCTGGAGGTGTTTCCCATGTTGATGCGCACCGATCCCTTCCGCGAGCTCGACCGGCTCACCCAGCAGCTGATGGGCCCGGCCACCTGGTCCCGGCCGTCCCCGATGCCCATGGACGCCTACCGCGAGGGCGACGAGTACGTGGTGGCCTTCGACCTGCCCGGCGTCACCGCCGAGGCGATCGACATCGACGTCGAGCGCAACATGCTGACGGTCAAGGCCGAGCGACGGCCCGTGGCCAAGGCCGACGACGTGCAGATGGAGCTGTCCGAACGGCCGCTGGGAGCCTTCTCCCGCCAGATCGTCCTCGCCGACACCCTGGACACCGAGCGCATCGAGGCCGCCTACGAGGCGGGCGTGCTCACCCTGCGCATCCCCATCGCCGAGCGTGCCAAGCGCCGCAGGATCACCGTCGGCGGCGACTCGGGCCGCAAGGAGATCTCCGGCTGACACCCCGGTGACACCACCCGGGACCACCCGGGACCACGCGGAGGCGGGAGGACGGGGAAGGCGGGGCAGGCGGGACACGGATCCCCCTTCCCTCCTCCCCTCCCGTCCCCCCCCCGCCCCGACCGCACTCCGAGGAGAACGGGAGGCGACCACGATGGCCCTGCGACGCGAGGCGTTCCTCGGACACGTCCGGGAACGGGGCACGTACGACACCCTGGACGAGGCCGACAGGGCGGCCCGGGTGGTACTCGCCCTCCTCGGTGCCCATCTGGTCGGCGAAGTCCGCGCCCGGCTGGCCGCGAGCCTGCCGGACGACTTCGCCCTGATCCTGCTGAACCCCCTCCAGAGCGCCGAACCCCTGACACCGGAACGGTTCGTCAGGGCCACCGCCGCCTGGATCGAGGGCGCCACCGAACAGACCGCCACCTGGGACGTCAGCGCCGTCCTGTCCACCGTCGCCGACACCGCCGGGGACGACCTGCTCGGCCAGATGCTCCTCCAGCTTCCCGAGGGCTACGACCTCCTCTTTGGCAGCCCCCGGACCACCTGACCACCCGCCGGCGCCCCGCCGGCGACAGCGAGAAAGGCGACCACCCCAGTGATGACCGACCGGCCCACGCCTCTCCCCGCGCAGCCCTACGGGACGGCGTACGAGCAGATGCTGGAGAAGGTCCGTTACGAAGGGGCCTACCCCACCCGGGAGAGAGCGGCCGAAGCCGTCGAGCTGGTCCTGGCGGGCCTCGGACGGCAGCTCACCGGCGACGAGCGCGTCGACCTGGCCGCCCGGCTGCCCTTCGAGGCCGCACGCGTGCTCACCGTGCAGATCCCCGACGTCGAACCCCTGACCGGATGGGCCTTCGTCAAGGACCTCGCCGACCGCTCCGGAGCCTCCCTGGCCACCACCCGCTGGGACACCGGATCCGTCTTCACCGCCGTCGCCGCCCACGCCGGCTCCGAGCTCACCACCCGCATCCTCCACCGGCTCCCCAGCGGGTACGCGCTGTTGTTCGGCCGCCCCGAACTCGCCCAGGCCGCGTAGGCGCCCCCGCCCGCGGGTCCGTGCGGCCGACACCGTCCGGGGCGCGGGACGACCGGCCGTTCCGCGCCCGCCCATGACCAGGACCCGCACGGCGTCAGCCTGGCCCGGACGCGTTTCGGCGGTGCCGTAGGGGTGAGGCGGGTCCGTGTCAGGGGAGGGCCGGTCGGCGGGAGACGGGTCCGGACGAGGGAGGGGCCGTATGAGGGGACGTGCGAGAGGCCGGGCGACGGCGGCCGACGACAGGGGCGCGGACGGGAGCGCGGGGCGCCGGACGGTCCCGGCGCGGTCCGCGCGGGACCTGGTGCTCGTGGTGGGACTCGTGGGAGTGGTCACCGGAGGCGCGGCCCTGATGGTCAGGACGGCACGGTCGACCGGCTCGTACCTCCCGGCCGTCCTCACGGCCCTCGCGCTGCTGCTGGGCGTCGTGGCGGTCCTGATCCGGTGGAACAGGACCGCCACGGCACGCGGCCGGAGCCGGAGGCGGAGCCGGGCGGAGCGGAACGGCCCGGGAGCGGCCGGTGCCGCCGCGGTCGCGGACACGGCACCCCTGCCCGACGCCGGCGACCCCGTGGCGGAGACCTTCCCCGCCCCGCCCACCGTCCCGCCGCCCACCGCCCCGCCCGCCGTCGACTCCGGGGCCCTGGACCACCTGGCCGTCGACCCGGACGGCTTCGAGCACACGGTCGCCGCCCTGTGCGCCCGTGACGGCTGTTCCCCCGTCGAGGTGGTCGGCGGCGCCGGTGACCTCGGCGCGGACGTGATAGCGACGACCCCCGCAGGAACCCGCGTGGTCCTGCAGTGCAAGCAGTACGGCGAGGACCACCGGGTGGGATCCCCGGACCTCCAGCGGTTCGGAGGCACCTGCTACGCCGTGCACGAGGCCGACGTCGCCGTCCTCGTCACCACCAGTTCCTTCACGGACCCCGCGCTGGAGTACGCGGCCTCCTGCGGGATCGTCTGCGTCGACGGTACGGAACTGGCGGCCTGGACCGCGTCGACGGCACCGCCCCCCTGGGCCGCATCAGCGGGAGACCCGGACCCGGTCCCGGGCCCCCGGGACGGAAGCCCCTGCGACACCTGAGACGGCCGGCCCCCTGCCGGCCGCCGGACCACGGGGGAGCCGCCGGAGCGCGGGGAAGCCGCCGGAGGGCGGGGGAGGGGCGGGGGGCATCGAGCAGACCCTCGGTCTCCGCCACCGCGCCCCGCCACCGCGCCCCGCCACGGCCCCTGGCGGACGCGCCGCCGATGGCGGGGCCACCGACGGCGGGGCCGTCCCGTGAGGGGCCGGGGCCCAAGCCGACCGCACCGGCGGCCGGACCCCATGCGACGACCGTCAGCCCGCCGGTGTCGGGGGCGGCCCCACCCACCTCGGCACTCACTCCGGCATCACCCGCCGGTCATACGAAGGACGGCCCGCGAAACGGATGAGGTCCCTCCTGCTCGGCGGTCTTCCGGAGGCGGGCCCTAGGATGGGAAACGATCTTCGCCCGATCACCCCGCCGGGCGGACAGCGCGAGCCCCACACCCTGCGGGTGCGCGTACACCTCGCAGTGCAGAAAGGTTGCGCCACCCCCGTGCCCGTCCCCCGCCCCCACCGCCTGTTCGCCTCCGGCACCCTCTTCGACGAGCACGTCCGGAGCACGCTCTTCGGACCACGGATCCCGGCCGTCCCGGCGGTCCTCACCGGTCATGCCGTCCCACCGCGGCCGGCCACCACCGGCGGCCCCGCCACCGGCCTCACCCTCGAACGCCGGATCGACGCCCAGGTCGAGGGCACCGTCCTGCACCTCACCGACGACGACCTCACCACCGCCGACGCCCACGAGGCGGGCCACGGTGCCGTCCGCCGCCGGGTGGTGCTCGGCTCGGGCGAGTGGGCCTGGGCGTACCTGGACGCCAGGCCGCTGCGCCCCGCGGCCCGCATCGTGCTCGCCGGCGACAGCATCGCGTACGGGCGCTGCGATCCGCGCGGTGGCTGGGCGGGACATCTGGCGGCCGCGCACATCGCCGCGAACGAGACCGCGCACCGTTTCTTCAACCTGGCGGTCCCCGGGGCGACCCTGGCCGACGTGGCCGCCCAGACGCCGGCGCTGCTGCCGGCCCGCCTCCCCGACACGCTGCTCGTGGCGGCGGGCATCAACGACGCCGCCGCCGGCGACGGGGACCTCGCCCGCCTCGCGGAACACCTCGACTCGCTGGCCGCCGACGCCCTCGCCGCAGGCGCGCGGCTGGTCGTCGTCGGCCCCACCTGGCTCGACGAGGAACACGCCCCCGTCCACGAGGGACTGCGCTTCACCCTGGACCGGGCCCTGGCCCTGCGGTCAGCCCTGCGCGCCTGGTGCGAGACCCGCCACGTCGACCACCTCGACCCGTGGGAACCGCTGCGCGACCGCCCCGACCTGCTCGCCGACGGACTGCATCCGACGGCGGAAGGGCACGAGGAGGTCCACCGGTTCCTGGCCCGGCTCGCGGGCGTCCGAGCGGTCGCGCCTTTCTGACGGGCCGACAGGGCGGCGCCCTCGACAGCCGGACCGGCGCGGCGGGCAGGGAGGGGCCGGGGGAGGAGGACCGGCCCCTGGTGCCTCCCGCGCGGCTCTCCCCCTCCCGGCCCTCTCCCTTTCCTCTTCCCTGTCCTCTTCCTCAGCCCGGCCAGGAGCCCGTCAGGCGCCGGACGGCGGTCGCTCCGGAACGGTCGGCCGCCGCCTTCACCACGGCGAAGATCGCGCCCTGGATCGCCGCGGCGAGCAGGATCTCCTTCCAGGCACGGTTCTCGTCGGTGGCGTCGGGGGCGTCGTCCTCGTGGGCGACCACCTTCCACGTCTGCTTGAAGGCCGCTGCGGCGAGCATGCCGCTGACGGCCCCGATCACCATGCCGACCGGCTTGTAGGCGACCTTGGCCTTGTTCATCGCTGCCTCCGTGTGCGCACCGTGAGCACCAGGGCGGTGAGCGCCGCCGTCGCGACGACGAGCGCCCCGCGGTGGTTCCGGGCCGTCGCCGCGGCTCGCCCCGCCCTCTCCCGTACCGGTTCTGGGGTCCTGTCATGGACGACCCGGGCGGCGTGCGCGGCCTTGTCCCTGAGCTCGTCGGTGACGAGCGCGGCCTTCACCGCCGCCTGTTCCTTCACCTCCACCGCCTTCTCCTTGGCCTCGGCCGCCTGTTCCCTGGCCAGAGCCTTGACGTCGGCCTTGGCCACGAGTGCCTGGACGGTGCGGCCGAGCTCCTGACGGGTCTGTTCGATCTGCCCGCGCAACACCTCGGGGGTGGGCGGGGATCCCTCGGTCTCGGACTGCTGACTCATCGGTGTGCCTTCTCCTTGATCTCGGCCACATCGGCCTTGACGCTGTCGATGGTCCGGCGCGGCGCGATGCTGCCCGCCTTGTCGATCTGCTTCTTCCCGGCGGTGGCCATCACCGCCGCCACCAGGGCCAGCACGGCCCCGACGACCAGGGCCGACGCCCACAGGGGCAGGACCATGGCGAGGGCGGCGACGGCGGCGGCGACGAGGGCCTGGGCGGCCAGAACCCCGACGAGGCCGGCCCCGCCGAAGAGGCCGCCCCCGACGCCGTAGCGTCTGCCCTTGCGCGACATCTCCGCCTTGGCGAGCTCCACCTCCTCGCGTACCAGCTCCGAGACCTGCTGCGACGCCCGTGTGACCAGCTCACCCACCGACGCCTCCACAGTGTCGACGGGGCCGGGCTGCCGTCCGGCGGCGCTCATGGCATCCTCACCTTCCCTCCACGTGCAGGGGCGGAACGCTTCGGCACCTCGGCGGCGGCCGACGACAGCGCTCCCGCTCTCTCCGTGCCGCTTCTCCATGCCGTTTCTTCGTGCCGTTTCTGCGTGCCGAGGGACGGGCCCAGCGGCACGCAGGTGCTCTCCGCGCGCGCCTACCCGCCCGCCCGCCGCTCATCCCTCGGTTCGCGGCCGGCCCGGTTCCCGGCGAACTCGATGTCCGATCTCCGCCGGTACACCGGCGGTCCGTCGAGTGAGAATCGGCTCGTGAACGCCGAACCGCGGGGAATCCGCATCCGTCACCGGGGACACGGACCGCGGGTCCACCCCACCGCCTACGTCGCCCCGACGGCCACCCTCGTCGGCGACGTCCGCGTGGGGCCGAGGGCGCGGGTGATGTACGGCGCGGTGCTCGATGCCGAGGGGGCCCGGATCGAGATCGGGGAAGCGACGGTGATCTGCGAGAACGCCGTGCTGCGCGGATCCGCCGTCGCCGGTGACCAGCCGGTGCTCGTCGGCGATCACGTCTTCGTGGGCCCGCACGCCACGCTGCTGGGCTGCCGGGTCGGCCGGTGCGTCTACGTGGCGACCTCGGCGACGGTCCTCCAGGAAGCACGTTTGGGGGACGGTTCGGTCGTCGCCGTGGGTGCCCTCGTCCACGCGCGAGCCGCCGTGCCGGACGAGTTCTTCGTGCCGCCGCACACCGTGGCACTCGACGAGCCGGTGCGGCTGCTGGCCCCCGGTGATCCGGGTCTGGCCGAGGCCATCGGCCGGGTGGGTTTCGCGCGGGTGGCGTTCGGTGTCGACGCGGAGTGGACCGACCGGATCGGCCGGTACGAGCGCATCGCGGAGGTGAGGGCCGCCGAGTTCGGCGCGCACGCGGACGACGAGGTCCTGAGCCCCGGCCCGCGGCGCGCCGGGGAAGACTGAGGGGCAGGCGCCCCCCCCGGGCGCGTGACGGCCTGCCCGTCGGTTGCCACGTCCCGATCCGATCCGATCCGATCCGGACCGGACCGGATCGGACTGGACCGGATCGGACTGGACTGGACCGGACCGGACCGGACGGGACCGGATCGGGACGGCTGGTCCCCGTGGGAGTCAGTCCAAGAGCGCGGTCGCTTCGACCTCGACGAGCACGTCCGGCTCGAAGAGGTACTCGACGCCGATGAGGGAGGCCGGAGGCATGGGGGAGGGGAGGCCGATCTCGCCGGCGACGGCCTCCACTCCGGCCATGAAGTCGCCGATCTTCTCCGGCGCCCACCGGGTCACGTAGAACGTCAGGCGCAGCACGTCCGCGAACGTCGCGCCCGCGCCCGTCAGTCCGATGGAGGCGTTGCGCAGCGCCTGGGCGACCTGCCCGGCCAGATCGCCCGGTGCGACGGGGGTTCCGTCGGCCCTGCGCGCGACCTGGCCGCTGACGTGGACGTGCTTCGTCCCGGTGCCCACGGCGACGTGGTGGTAGGGGACCGGGCGGAGCATGCCGTCCGGGGTGAAGTGCTGAACAGCCATGGGTTTCTCTCCTCCGTAGTAGGTATCTTGAAGCTACCTAGGAGAAGAAAGACACTTCAACGAGACCAGGTTTCGTCATGGATACCGCCGGCGAAGTCCGCATCGACGCCCCGCACCGCGAACTGCTCGACCAGATCCTCGACAAATGGTCGCTCAGCGTCCTCAACGAGCTCTGTGAACGCCCCTGCCGCTTCAACGAACTTCGCCGGGCCGTCCCCCGGGTCACACAGAAGTCGCTGACCGCGACGCTCCGACGTCTCGAACGCAACGGCGTGATCGAGCGCGAGGTCGTCTCCACCCGCCCGGTGGCGGTCCAATACCGGATCACACCGCTGGGCAAGACCCTCAGGCCCCCCATCGACGTGCTGCTGGCCTGGGCCTCGCAGCACATGCCCGCCATCGAGCGTGCGCGCGAGAACTTCGACGCGGACGAGGAGACCGGCTTGTGACTGCGCGCCCGTGGTGGACCGGCCGGCGAAGCCCACCTCGCCGCGCCGGGGCGTCCGTGGCGGCGTCCAGGGAGTAGTTGTGGTAATCACGAGTAACAACCCTCACGGCGCAGAGGGCGGTGACCATCGGCTGACGTCAATAGGGGAACCGATGCGCCCCGGGACTCCCGGTTCTCCGAGCCGTGGTGGTGTTCGCGGAATCGGGCTCGGCCGGGTTCGTGTGCCAGCATGACGGGCGTGATCGAGAACGGTGACAGAGAGGGCCCGGACGGGCTCCTCGGCGCTGCTGACTCGCCGTCGTGGGCGGTCCGAGCGGCTGCCGGGCGGCGCTTGGCGGCCTCGGCGGACATGCCGGGCGTCGAGGGCGTCCTGCGCCGCCTCCTTCTGGACGAGTGGGACACGGCGGTCACGCAGGAGACGGCGGAAGCGCTCCTGGAACGCCGGGACGCGATCGGCTTGCGTCTGGTCCTGGGGGCCCTGGCCGTCGCCGACGACGACACGGCCGATGAGCTCGACGCGGCCCTCGCCTGCGTCTTCCAGCCGTCCGGCGATGCCGCGGCGCAGCTGGAACTGCTCTGCGGGGAACTGGCGTCGGACCTCGACGCGGGAGTCCGGCGGGAAGCCGCCACGATCCTGCTGCGGCTCCGGCCGTCCAGCGGGTGATCGCTCTCCGTTCGAGGACTGCCCGCAGGCGGGCGGCACGGACGACGTCCTCGTCCGCGGGGGAGAGCGGCCGGGGCGCGAGCGGGTGGGCATGCCCGGGCCGCCTCCCCGCACGGATGCCGCGGCGCCCCCGGTGGGCGCATCGCGGCCCGGCACGTCACGGTGATCGGTGGACGGCCGGCAGGTCCGTCACGGCCCGCCGACGGATCGCGTAGACGCCCGGGAGTTCGGGCGGGAGGCGCGCTCGTCGATCCCGTGCGGGCCTTCGTAGGGGGCGCCGAACCCTGCCGTGGCGGAAAGGCCGTGGGAAGCGGGGAGGCGCCGGCGTTCGACGGCCCCGCGGTCTCCGCCCGGACGTCGGGTCCTGCCGTCCGGGCCGCGGGCAGCGGTGCGGCGGCGGGCCGCCCGCCCTCCCGCGGCCGGAAGGCGGGCCAGGCCGCGACCTCGGCCACCTCCGCCGGCACGGGTGCGGGTCGACTGGGTCCCGGTGCGCCGGGCAAGCCCCCTTTCCACGGGCACCGCCGCTGGCTATAGTCCAAAACTAGCAGTGCTAATTTATGGCCGCGCCGGACGAGCGACGGGAGGTCGCCGGCAGCCGTACCGCGCCGCTCGGAGGCGTACGGCCCGAACGGCCCGCGGCACCCCCGCCGTACCAGAGCCGTACCAGAGCCGCACCAGAACGGAACGGAGCACACCCTCCCCATGTCCACTCTCTCGCTCGCCGCGATCCTCGCCGACAACGCCCGCCGCAGGCCCGACAAGGAGGCACTCGTCCAGGGGGAACTGCGCCTGACGTTCGGCGAGGTGTGGGACCAGGTCCGCGCGCGGGCGGCCGCGCTCGTCGAGCGGCTCGGCGTCCGCCCCGGTGACCGGGTGGCCCTGATGGCGCCGAACACCGTCGACTTCCCGCTCGCCTACTACGCGATCCTCGCGGCCGGCGGCGTGGTCGTCCCCGTCCACCTGCTGCTCTCCGCCCGTGAGGCCGAGCACGTCCTGCGCGACAGCGGCGTGAGCCTGCTGCTGTGCCACTCCTCGCAGACCGCCGTTGGCACCGCGGCCGCCGAGGCCGTCGGCGCACGCGTCGTCGGCCTCGGCGACGACGGCGAACTCGACCGCCTGGCCGGGGAGACCGCCCCGATCCGGGTCTACGCGGCCCGGGCCGCCGACGACCCGGCCGTCATCTTCTACACCAGCGGCACCACCGGCGTACCCAAGGGCGCGGTGCTCAGCCATCTCAACCTGGTGATGAACGCGACCGTCGACGCCTTCGACTGCGGCGAGTACCGCCCCGACGACATCGTCCTCGGCTCGCTCCCCCTCTTCCACGCCTTCGGGCAGACCGCCTCCCTGAACGCCGTGTGGCGCGCGGGCAAGACCCTCGTGCTGCTGCCCCGCTTCGACGCGGCCGCGGCCCTGGAGCTGATGGTCCGCGAGAAGGTCACGGCCTTCCACGGCGTGCCCACCATGTACGTCCACCTCCTCGCCGCCGCGGAGAAGGCCGAGCGGCTGCCCCGGCTGCGCATCGCCGTCTCCGGTGGCGCATCGCTCCCCGTCACCGTGCTCGAACGCTTCCAGGAGCTGTTCGGCTCCCCGGTGTACGAGGGCTACGGCCTGAGCGAGACCTCGCCCGTCGCCACCGTCAACCAGCCCTGGTACGGCGCGCGGCCGGGCACCGTCGGGCACCCGATCTGGGGCGTGGACGTGGAGATCGCCCGCGCCGAGACGGACGACCGCGTCGACCTGCTGCCCACCGGCGAGCTGGGCGAGATCGTCGTGCGCGGCCACAACGTCTTCACCGCGTACCTGGGCCGTCCCGAGGCCACCGCCGAGGCGCTCGTCGACGGCTGGTTCCGCACCGGCGACCTCGGCACCAAGGACGCCGACGGCTACCTCACGATCGTCGACCGCAAGAAGGACGTCATCATCCGCGGCGGCTACAACGTCTACCCGCGCGAGGTCGAGGAGGTGCTCATGCGCCACCCCGGCGTCGGCCACGCCGCGGTCATCGGCCTCGCCGACGACGTGCACGGCGAGGAGGTCTGCGCCGTCCTGGTCCCGAAGCCGGGTGCTGACCTCGATCCCGGCGAAGTGATCGCCTGGTCCAGGGAACACCTCGCCAAGCACAAGTACCCGCGCCGCGTCGAGATCACCGACGAGCTCCCGCTCGGCCCCAGCATGAAGGTCCTCAAGCGCGAGCTGAAGACGACGTACGCCAAGGGCTGACCGTCCGGATGCCTGACCGCCCGATCGCCTGACCGCCTGCTCTTTCGATCCCCTGCTCCCCTGACCGAGGGTCCTGCCGGGCCGGAAGACGTCACGGCTCCGCCTCGGTGCAGGCGCGGGCGGCCGTCGGAGAGAATGATCACCAGGCAGTTCGGCCGACGGCAGGTCGGCCGACGACGAGAGCGAGGAGCGGGCGATGAGCCTTGAGCGACCGGAGATCGATTCCCCCCAGGGCCGGCCGTCCCCTTATCTGCACATCGAGGACGTGGTGGTCGGAGACGGGGCCGAAGCCGTCAAGGGGGCCACCGTGTCGGTCCACTACGTCGGGGTGGCCCACTCCACCGGCGAGGAGTTCGACGCCTCGTGGAACCGCGGCCAGGCCTTCGAGTTCGTCCTGGGAGGGCGTCAGGTCATCAAGGGCTGGGACATGGGCGTACGGGGCATGAAGGTCGGCGGCCGCCGCAAGCTGGTCGTCCCGCCCCACCTGGCCTACGGGGACCGCTCGCCGTCGCCGGCCATCAAGCCGGGCGAGACCCTGATCTTCGTGGTGGACCTCCTCTCGGTCGGCTGACACCGGGGGCGCGCCCTCCGGGGCGCGCCGGGCGGGTGCGGGCGCGAGGGGCTCCGTACGGGCGCGCGCCCCGTTGCCCGGACGCCCAGGACGCCCCGGACGCCCCGGGCCACGGCGGAGGCCGGCGGGTCAGTCGAGGCGGATCGCCAGCATGCAGGTGTCGTCCTCCAGGCCGGTCTGTTCCGGGTCCGCGAGGATCCCGTCGATCAACGCCTGGGGCGCCGCACCGGCGGAGCGGGCGACGAGTTCGGCGAGGCGGTCGATGCCCTTCGTGACGTCCTCGCCCCGGCGCTCCACCATGCCGTCGGTGTAGAGGAGCAGCAGGTCCCCCTGCCGCAGAGGCGTCGTCGTGGTCTCGTACGCGTAGCCGGGCAGGGCTCCGAGCAGGGGGCCGCGCTCACTGGTGCGGAGGGGCTCGGCGCGTCCGTCGCGCAGCAGCAGGGGAGCGGGGTGGCCGGCGTCGGCCCAGTGCAGCTCACGGGCCTCGTCGATGTGGCCGGTGACGACGGTGGCCGTCGGGTTCGCGGGGTCGCTGCACAGGAGGTCGTTGAGCCAGGTGGTGATCTCGCCGGCGGAGGCCCCGGTCTGGGCGAGGCCGGCCAGCGCGTGCCGTTGCTGGGACATGCGGGCCACCGCGTCCAGCCCGTGGCCCGCGGCGTCGCCGATGGCGACGAGGACCCGCCCGTCGGGCAGGAGCCGGCACTTGTACCAGTCGCCTCCGACGGCCGCGTCCGGTTCGGCGGGCCGGTACGAGGCCGCCACGGTCAGCCCGACCGCGGCCAGGGCCTCGGAGTGGGTCGGCAGCAGCGCCTCACGCAGGGCGTCGGCCACCCGGCGTTCGGCCCAGGCCTGGCGGCGGAGCCGGTCGGACTCGCGCTCCGTCTCGGCGATCCTGCGCCGGCTGCGGATCTGCGGGGTGAGGTCGCGGGCCACCAGGTTCACGGCCCAGGGCCGCCCGTCGGTGCCGGCGACGGGCCTGCCGAGGAGGTCGAGCGTGCGGACCTCGCCGAGGACGAGGAAGCGGATGCGGGTCCAGGCGGGTTCCTCCCCGGCCAGGACGGAGGTCAGGAACTCGGAGAACGCGGTGAGGTCACCCGGCAGCAGCGCGTCGCAGAGCTGGTCCAGCGTCCACGGCATCCGGATCTCGGCGTGGAAGATCCGGCTCAGCCCCTCCGACCAGGTCACCTTCCCCGACAGCAGGTCCCAGTTGCCCCAGCCGAGGGAGGCGAGGTACTGGGCGTCGATCGTCATGAGCTCGGTCTGGCTCTGCACCGGCCGCCAGGTCGCCAGGACCTGCTCGCCGCAGCGCGCTGCGGAGTAGAGGAGCGGGGCGCGGTGCAGCCGGCCCAGCCGCTGCTCGGTGTAGTCGACGACCCGGCCCTCCAGCGGCCCGCCGCCCGCGACGACGTCCGCGAGGCCCGAGAGGAGCCCGCTCGCGGCCGCGCCGGGCCGGGCCTCCAGGAACCGCTGTCCGACCTGCCGGTCCGGTGCCTCCAGCCAGTCGGCGGAGCGGATCTTGTTGCCCGCCACGATGCGGAAGTCCCGTACCGCCCCCGTCTCGTCGTGGAGCGGCTCCAGGAGGACGGCGGACGCCGGGATGGCGTCGAGGACGGCGCAGGTGCCGGTGGCGTCGGGATCGTGGGTGCCGCACAGGCAGGTCGCTCCGGCGTTGCCGCGCGCCGGGAGTTCGGGCGCGGCGGCGAGCGTCTGGACGGGGGAGGTGACCTCCGGCCCTGGGGTGGGAACGGCGGGCCGGTCCGCGGTGCGGCGGACCGCGGACCTCAGGCTGGAGATCTCGTCGCCGATGAGGGTCTTGAGCTCTTCGACGGTGTCGGGCAGCGGAAACCCCATGATCGCCTCCCGGGGCCGGTCGGCACACCCCTGGGCCGGCGGTCCGGGCCCCGCCACCGCCGACTCCCCCCGCCCCTGCCCGCCCGGCGGCCCGTCATGCGCGGCCGGCCCGCCCCTTGCTCGTCACGGGCGGCGGCCACCTCGACTGCTTTGCGGCTCGGCCCGCCTCGGCAGCGGCTCGATCGCCCAGGACGGTACGTCGATGGCCGCGCCCCATGTCGCGGGCGCCGCCGCCCTGTACAAGCAGGCCCACCCGAACGCCGAGCCGGAGGAGATCTACTCCGCCCTCCTCACGAACTCCACCAAGGACCACCTGACCTCCCTCAGCACCGGCAGCCCGAACCGCCTCCTGAACACCGGCGGCCTCTGATCCCCCGTCCGGGAGCGCCCCGGCAGGGCGCTCCCGGACGGAAGCCGCCGGCCGCCCGTGGGAGCCCCCGCGATCAGCCGTCCAGGAAGCAGCCGTCCGGAGAACCCGCCGGACGGCGCCGAAGGCGGCCGCCGAGCGCCCGCGCGGGTGGAACGCGTCGCCCTGGTGACCGACGCCGGACGGACGGCCCGTGTCACCCCGCTCTTCGGCCGGACGGCGCGGGGAGAGGCACCGGGAGAGACGAAGACTTCCCCCTCGCGGCCCGCGACGAGGCACCCGCGCGGGCCGCCGACCGTACCGGCCGGCCGGGGTTCGGCGGGTGTTCACCGCGAAGACGTGTGGTGGCCCGCCACGGGCCGCGTGTGCCCGGGAGCGTGGCCGCGCCTCCCACGCTCCCGCGATCCGTCAGGAACCGTCACCGCATGTTCTCGCTGAAGTCCGCCCGTCGCCCCCTGACGAGCACGCTCGCCGTGCTCGCCGCCTCCGCCCTGGCCGGCAACGTCCTCTCGGCCGCGGGCCCCGCCTCGGCGGCGCCCGGTGAACCCGGTCTCCGGCCCTCGCTCTGCGGCCACGACCAGCGGCCGACTCCCCGGGAGTACCTCTGCGCCGAGCCCGGCGACCTCGTGGAGGTCCGGATAGGGGACGTGCGTCCGACGCAGCCCTCGCTCGGCCATGACGAGGTGTACTACAAGCTCGGGCGCTACACGCTGGGCAAGGACGAGATCAACAAGAAGTTCGACGACTGGTGCGAGACGAACGGTCAGGCGGAGGCCGCGAGCGCCGCCCCGGACGCACGGCTCGACGACCCGGACTCCTTCCGCTGCGAACTGCCCGTCGGCCAGGAGACGCCGGAGAGCGTCGCGGCCATGAAGACCGTGGTCATCGGCCCCGGCGGAAGCCTCTTCCTGACCGACGGCCACCACACCCTCACGTCCTTCTACGAACTCCCCGACGGAGGAGCGGACCTGAGGATACGGCTGCGTGTCGTGGACAACCTCGGCCGGCTGCCCCGGCCGGCCTTCTGGGACCGCATGAAGGCCGAGAAGTGGGTGTGGCTGCGCGACGCCCGGGGGAACGACGTCGACGTCGCCGAGCTGCCCAGGAACGTCGGACTCGCCGAGTTCGACGACGACCCCTACCGCAGCCTGCTCTACTTCGGCCGCGACATCGGCTACGCGGCCGGGACGATCCCGTTCCAAGAGTTCTTCTGGGGCGCCTGGCTGCGCGACACCCGGCCCGCCGGCCTCGACGACTGGAACACCGACGACCTCGCCGGATACCTCGGGGCGGTCGAGGCCCTGACGAAGGCACAGACCGCCCTGTCCCCGGACACCGTGGTCGACGGCGGCCGGACCGCCCGTGAGCTGGGCGTCCTGGCCGCGTGGAACGACGGCAAGGCCCGGGACAAGGGGGAGTTCGGCAAGCTCTCCAAGCCGTACGGAGACGCGAAGCCGGGCAAGCTCGCCTACGCCCTCGCCTACAAGGCGCAGCGGACCGGCCGCTGAGCGGGGCTCCGCGTCAGGCGTCCTTCTCCATGCCGGGGCGCAGCCGTGCGAGCAGGGAGTAGAGGGTCGCGCTGTCGTCGGCGTCGAGCGTGTCGAGGGCGCCGTGGGTGGTCTGCATCTCCTCGCGGACGCGCCGGATGACGTCCCGGCCCTCGTCCGTCGCGATCACGTTCTTGACCCGGCGATCGGAGGGGTCGGGCTCGCGGCGCACCAGGCCGCGGGCCTCCAGGCGGTCGACGATCCCCGTCACGTTCGACGCGTCGCAGACCAGCAGGGTGGCGAGGGCGCGCATCGGCAGCGGGCCGTTCAGCTGCGCGAGGACCTTGGCCTGGGTGGAGGTGAGGCCGTGGTGGGCCGCCGCCACGGCGAAGTCGCGCCACTGGGCGGTGCCGATGGCGGCGAGGAGCTCCAGCAGCTGGAGCTTGGTGGGCGTCTCGGGGGTGGTCGCGCGCATCCTTCGAGCGTACTCGCGGTGCTTGACATTATCAATTGTTTACTTGACCTACTCAACTATCCGGGCCTACCTTCGAACCTCTTACTTGATGACGTCAACGATCCATGCCCTGAAGCACCGGGAAGGCCCCCACCCGCCCATGAACCACGTGACCTCCCCGCCCGCCGGCGAGCGGCGGCGCGAGACGCTCGTCGTCTTCGCCCTGAGCCTCGCCGCCATGGTCGTGTCGATGATGCAGACCCTGCCGGTCCCGATCCTCGGCCTCATCCGCTCCGACCTCGGCACCACGACCGCCGGGGCGAGCTGGGTGACCACCGCCACCCTGCTCTCCGCCGCCGTCTTCACCCCGCTGCTCGGCCGCTTCGGCGACCAGCACGGCAAGAAGCCCACCCTCGTGGTCGTCCTCGGCGTCATGGTCGCCGGCTCCGTCGTCGCGGCCCTGGCGACCTCGCTCCCCGTGCTGATCGTGGGCCGGGTCCTCCAGGGCGCCGCCACCGCGATCTTCCCGCTCGCCCTGTCCGTGCTCCGCGAGGAGGTCCGCCCGCAGCGGCTGCCCGGCGCGATGTCGCTGGTCAGCGGCACCCTCGCGTTCGGCAGCGGTCTCGCGCTGGTCGCGACCGGCCTGCTGACCTCCGGGTCCGACGCCGACTACCGCAGTGCCTTCTGGATGGCGACCGCCTTCGCCGTCCTCGCCCTGCTCGCGGTCGTCCTCCTGGTCCCCGCGACCCGGCAGAAGGCCGGCGGCCGCACCGACTTCCTCGGAGCGCTGACCCTCGGCGCCACCCTGCTGCTGCTCCTGCTGCCCATCTCGCAGGGGCACGAGTGGGGCTGGACCTCCGGCCGCACCCTGGGCGGCTTCGCCGGAGCCGCCGTCATGACCGTCGTCTGGGTGTTCACCGAACTCAAGGTCCGCGAGCCCCTCGTCGACATGCGCATGTTCGTCCACCGGCCGGTCCTGATGGCCAACCTGGCGGGCGTCCTCGTGGGCTTCGGCATGTTCGCGAACTTCCTCGGCGTCTCCTACCTCGTCCAGATGCCCGAGGCCCTCACCGGCTACGGCTTCGACGCGTCCATCCTGCGCGCCTCCGTCGAGTTCCTGCTGCCGGGGGCGATCGTCTCCCTGCTCGCCTCGCCGATCGGCGGCCGGCTGGTCCGCCGTCGCGGTCCGCGTACGGCTCTGGGCCTGGCCGCCGGCCTCGGCGCCCTCGGCTTCGCCTGGCTCGCCCTCGACCACGGCCACACCGCCTCGGTGATCGGCGCCGGCGTGGTCGTCGGCGCGGCCGTCAGCTTCGGGTACGCGGCGATGCCCGCCGTCATCATGGCGAGCGTCCCGCACCACCAGAGCGGCATCGCCAACGGCATCAACTCCATCTCCCGCTCCACCGGCAGCGCGATCGGCAGCGCCGTGGTCACCACGATCCTGGCCTCCCGGACCCTGGAGCACCTGCCCGCAGGCGTGCCCGCCCTGCCCGCCGAGTCCGGCTTCGCCCTCACCTTCTGGATCGGGGCCGCCGCCTTCGCCCTGGTCGCGGTCATCGCCCGCGTCGGTCTGCGGGGCGGCCACGCGCCCCGTACCGAGGGGACGGGCGCCCCGGCCGTCGCGACCGCCGCGAGCACGGGGGCCACAGGAGCCGCTGAGGCCACGGACAAGGAGAAGGCGCCGGCTCTCGGAGGCTGAGGCGGGAGCCGGCGCGCGGTGCGGACGCAGGGGGCTTCCGCACCGCCGCACACGGCCTTGCGGGAGGACCGTCGCCGGACGGCGCCGGTCCGGCCGGCCCGGTGGCCGCATGGTGAACAGGCCTTGCGCCGCGTCGCCTTGGGCCGTTACCGTCCGGGTCGCCCTCCTGTCTACGCGCGTCGACGCGGGGCGGTGTGCACGTACGCCATCACGGAGCCGAGAGGTCACATGCGCCGAACAGCCCTTCCCCGAACCGCCCTCGCCCGCACCGTCGTCGCCACGGGCGCGGCCCTGGCCGTGCTCATGGCCGCGTTCACCGCCCAGGGGGCGGAGCGCCGCGAACGGAACCCCGGCGGCGCCACGGCGGCGGCCCTGGGCATCAGCGGGATCGCCGTGACCCAGCGCACCGGGAGCGGCTTCGAGGCCCTGGTCGTGCACGACAGCAAGAAGCCCGGCGAGCCCCGGATCTCTCAGTACGCCTACCGCCCCGGCAAGGCCCCTCGCGTCGTCCCGCTCGACTGGAGGGGCGCGGGCGAGCCCGTCGACCTGGAGGCCATCGACCGGGTGCCCGGCAGGCCGGGGGAGTACATCGCCCTCGCCGGCGAGGGCATCGGCTACCGGGTACGGGTCGTCGGGGATGCGGGGGATGCAGGGGGTGCAGGGGTGGAGGTCCTGGACCTGTTCCCGCTCCCGGCGATCGCGGAGGGCGACAACTTCGAGAGCTTCGCACTCGCGCCGACCGCGCAGCCCGGTGTCATGGTCGCGGTCTGGGCGGACCGGGGCCAGGACGACCGTCCGGCCACCCTGTACGCCGCCCGGATGGTCCTCGACCAGTACGGTGAGCCCAGGTTCGGCGCGGTGCGGACCGCCGAGATCCGCGCCCCGTACCCCTCGGACGACGTCCGCCACGCTTCCGACCTCAAGATCACGGCCTCCGGCGGTCTGCTCGTGAGCTCCGCGTCGGACCCGGGCGACGACGGCCCGTTCGACTCTGCCGTCTACGCGGCCGGTCACGTCGGCCTCGACGCCTCGGGGGCGGTACGCCTCGCCACCGCCGAGGCCCCCCGGACGCTGGCGGAGTTCGAGGGTCACAAGGTCGAAGCCCTCGACTGCGTGCCCGGCACCCGCCGGGCAGCGCTCGGCACGGACGACGAGGCGAACGGGGGCTCGCTGCTGACCGCCGCCATCTGCGGGCGGTGAGGCGCCCCCCGCCCGGTTCCGCGTCCTCGGAGCCATGAGGTGCGGGAGCCGGACGCGGGGGCCAGGACACCGCCCGGCCGCACCGGCCGGGCGAGCCCGTCACGCGGGACGCGCCCCGGCGCGGGCGGCCGCTGCCCGTCCGCGCTCGTCCGTCCACCGCTCGCGAGCACGCCGTGATCGGCGGACGGACGAGGATCGCACCAGAGCTGATGAGGCGGTGACCGAAGGGCCGGACCACGGCTCGCTCCCTGCCCGAGGCCGAGCCCGTCGAGTCCGCCGGGGACGGTCCGCGTTCCCGGTGCGGCCAACCCGGCCCCGAGGCCGAGGTGTTCGCGTTGCGCGCGGACGAGGACCCCGCGTCCTCGGCACGGCCGGCGGCGCCCGTCGGCGCCGCGTGCCGGACCGCCCGGCTCACGGCGCCCACGCTGCACCCGGACGCCGTCGACGCCGCCGGACCGGCGTCCTCGGCTCAGAGCGTCTCCGGGTCAGAGCGTCTCCGGCTCAGAGTGTCTCCGGCTCAGAGCGCGTCCGGGCCGCGCTGTCCCGTGCGTACCCGCACCACCGTTTCCACCGGCACCGCCCACACCTTGCCGTCGCCGATCCTGCCCGTGTGGGCGGCGCGGACGATGGCGTCGATGACGGGCTCCGCGTCGGCGTCCTCGACGACGATCTCGATGCGGGCCTTGGGGACCAGGTCCACCTGGTACTCGGCGCCCCGGTAGATCTCGGTGTGCCCGCGCTGGCGCCCGTAGCCACTGGCCTCGGTGACCGTGAGCCCGTTGACGCCGAGCTCCCGGAGCGCGGTCTTCACCTCGTCGAGGCGGAACGGCTTGACGATCGCGGTGATCAGCTTCATGCGGAGGGCTTCCTGTCCTTGGCGGGCGAGGTGACGGGGGACGCGGCGTGCAGCGGCGCGCCGCCATGGCCGAGCACGCCGTGATCGTAGGCGGTCTCCGCGTGCACCGTCTGGTCGAGTCCCGTCAGTTCCTCCTCGGCGGAGGCCCGCAGTCCCATCACCCGGTCGAGCGCCTTGCCGATCCCGTAGGTGGCGAGGAAGGCGTACGCCGCCACGGCCGCCACCGCGAGGGCCTGCCGGCCGAGCTGGCCGAACCCGCCGCCGTAGAACAGGCCCTCCGTGCCGCCGGTCATCGACGAGGTCGCGAACAGGCCGATCAGCAGCGTGCCGATGACACCTCCGGCGAAGTGCACGCCCACGACGTCGAGCGAGTCGTCGTAGCCGAGGCGGAACTTCCAGGCGACCGCGTACGAGCAGACGACGCCCGCGGCGAGACCGACCGCCGCCGCGCCCGGCACCCCGATGACCCCGCACGCCGGAGTGATCGCCACGAGCCCGGCGACCGCGCCGGACGCCGCGCCGAACGTGGTCGGGTGGCCGTCGCGCCGCTGCTCGACGAAGAGCCAGCCGAGCAGGCCGGTGCACCCGGCGACGAGGGTGTTGAGGAGGGACGCGGCGGCCAGGCCGTTCGCGCCGAGCGCCGAACCGCCGTTGAAGCCGAGCCAGCCGAACCACAGCAGACCCGCGCCGAGCAGCACCATCGGCAGGTTGTGCGGCCTCATCGCGTCCTTCTTGAAGCCGATGCGCGGCCCGAGCACCAGACACAGCGCGAGGCCCGACGCGCCCGACGCGATCTCGACGACGAGCCCGCCCGCGAAGTCGAGGGCCCCCAGCGAGTGCGTGATCCAGCCGCCGGGACCCCACACCCAGTGCGCCACGGGAACGTATACGAGAAGCGTCCAAACCGGTACGAAGACGAGCCAGCCCGCGAACTTGGCGCGGTCCGCGACCGCGCCGCTGATCAGCGCCGCCGTGATGATCGCGAAGGTCAGCTGGAAGGTGCCGAAGAGGAGCGTGGGAACCGTGCCGGTGAGGGTGTCCGGACCGATGCCCGCCAGACCGAGGTGGCCGAGGCCGCCGATCAGGCCGGCGAAGGCGTCGTCGCCGAACGCGAGGGAGTAGCCCGCGACCAGCCAGACCACCGTGACCAGGGCGATCGACACGAAACTCATCATCAGCATGTTGAGGACGCTCTTCGTGCGGACCATGCCCCCGTAGAACAGGGCCAGGCCCGGGGTCATCAGCAGGACGAGCGCGGTGGCGGCGAGCAGCCAGGCGGTGTCGCCGGTGTCGAGCCGGGGTGCGGCGGCGAGGGGCATCAACGGTCTCCTCCGGTACGGGTTCGACGCAGAGCCTCACGGCGGCGCGTTTCACGATGCGTACACGGGCATTTCCGTCGTGTTTCATGTTGCGCGGAGATCACCGGGCCCTCACAGTCCGGCGGGCCGTCCCCTGGTTCCACGCCGTCGCGCCGTCGCGTCGCGGGGCCCGTACGGGGGACGAGCGGGGGGCGAGCGGGCGGGCGCGCCGCGAGGCCGGCGGCCACGTGTCCTGTCCGGCCGAAACCCGGTGTTACAGTATGGTCGGATCGATCTCGATCGCAGGATTGTTACTTCCCGAGGACACCGTCTTCGTCGCCCACGCGACGCCAGGGTGGTGTGCGCTTGAGGGAAGGCAAGGCCTGGGTAGCGCCGTGTGCGCGACCCGGGCCTTTTTTGTTGCCCGGATCCGGGCGGGAGAGATCGCGGACAGAACCAGGACGGCGACAGCCCGAGGATGCAAGGACGCATCATGAACACACCCGCAACCGGTCACGGCACGCCGGCGGAGCTGATCCTCCGCGGCGTCGGCGGAGCCGAGAACGTCGAGAGCCTCACGCACTGCGCGACGAGGCTGCGCTTCCAGCTCCACGACGGGGCGAAGGCCGACGCGGCCGCGCTCGACGCCCTCGACGGTGTCATGGCCACGGTGCCGCAGTCCGGCGACCGCCTCCAGATCGTGATCGGCGGAGCCGTCGCACGGGTCTACTCCGAGATCATGAACCTGCCGTCGATGACGAACGGCGGCACGCCGCCGCGGCAGTCGGACGCCGACGTCAAGGCCGAGATGCGGGCCAAGAGCCGCGGCCGCTTCGTCTGGATCGACAACTTCTTCGAGTACCTCTCGGACTCGTTCCGCCCGCTCATGGGCGTGCTGCTCGGCTCCTCGCTGATCATCGCGATCGCCTCCGTCCTCGACGCCCTCGGCGTGGTGGACTTCCGCGCCGCGGACAAGTCCGCGACCTGGGTGTTCGTCGACGCCATGTGGCGCTCGGTGCTGTACTTCCTGCCGGTCTTCGTCGCCTACAACGCGGCCAAGAAACTGAAGATCGACCCGTGGGTGGGCGCCGCCGTGATGGCCGCGGTGATGACCCCGAACTTCACGGGCCTGATCAACTCCAAGATCCCCGGCGTCACGACCACCACCAACGAGACGCTGGGCACCACGGAGTCCGTGGCACACGTCTTCGGTCTGCCGATGCAGCTGAACGACTACGGCGGCCAGGTCTTCGTCCCGCTGCTGATGGTCGCCCTGCTCGCCCTGGTCTACAAGGGCCTGCAGCGGGTCTTCCCCGAGAGCGTCCACATGGTCTTCGTGCCGTTCTTCAGCATGCTGATCATGATCCCGGTGACCGCCTTCCTCATCGGCCCGCTGGGCATCTGGGCCGGAAACGGCCTCGGCGAGGGTCTGTCCTGGCTGAACAACAACGCGCCGATCGTCTTCGCGATCATGATCCCGCTGCTGTACCCGTTCCTGGTGCCGCTCGGCCTGCACTGGCCGCTGAACGCACTCATGCTGCAGAACATCAGCACCCTCGGCTACGACTTCATCCAGGGCCCCATGGGCGCGTGGAACTTCGCCTGCTTCGGCGCCACCGCCGGTGTGCTCCTGCTCTCGCTGCGCCACCGCGAGAAGGAGATGCGCCAGACCGCGACCGGCGCCCTGGCCGCCGGCCTCTTCGGCGGCATCTCCGAGCCCTCGCTGTACGGCATCCACCTGCGCTTCAAGCGGATCTACCCGCGGATGCTGGTCGGCTGCCTCGTCGGCGGCGTCATCGTGGGCGTCCTGGGCGGCGTGGACACCAACGCCTTCGCCTTCACCTCGCTGCTGACCATCCCGGTCTTCGACCCGATGGTGGTCTACGTCATCGCGATCACGGCGTCCTTCTTCACCGCCATGGCCCTCGTGTACTTCTCCGACTTCCGCACCCCGCAGGACCGGGCCCGCGCCAACGCCGAGCGCGACGCCGCCGAGGCGGCCTCCCCGACGGCCACGGCCACGGCCACGGCCACGGCCACGGCCACGGCCACGGCCACGGCCACGGCCACGGCCACGGCCACGGCCACGGCGGCGGCCGACGACCGCGAGCTCGTCACCGTCGGCGCCCCCGCGAGCGCCGAGGCCGCCCCGACCGCGGCGCCCGCCGTCCCCGCTGCGGTCGCGGCCCCCGCCGCAGCTGCGGCCGCCCCCGCTCCCGTCGCCGCCGCTCCGGTCGCCACCGCCGGGAAGGACATCGAGCTCGCCGCACCGGTCGCGGGCCGTGTGGTCGACCTCGACGAGGTCGGGGACCCCGTCTTCGCCTCCCGCGCGCTCGGCGAGGGCGTGGGCATCGAACCGGCCGACGGCCGTGTCGTCGCCCCGGTCGACGGGGAGCTGATGGTCGTCGCCGACACCGGCCACGCCTTCGGCATCCGCACCGCCGAGGGCGTCGAGGTGCTCATCCACGTCGGCATCGACACGGTGCAGATGCAGGGGGAGGGCTTCGACGTCCGGGCCGAGACCGGTCAGGCGGTCCGTGCCGGCGACCTCCTCGTCGAGGTCGACCTCGACGCCGTGCGCGCGGCGGAGCACCCGACCGTCACCCTCATGACCGTCACCAACACGGCGGAGCTCACCTCGGTCGAGCCGCACACCGGGCAGGACGTCGCCGTCGGCGCACCCGTGGTGACCGTACGGCGGTGACGAGCGGCCACCGCCCCGACACGGGTACGCGCACCCCGCGGAGCGCGTACCCGCACGGGGCCCGGCCCGCACCGGGGCCGCGCGCACCGGTCCGTACGGCCCCGGCGGGGCAGCCGCGGACCATGCGGGATCATTGGGGGAGAAACGGACCGCGGACGACAAGGAGAGCAGGCTTTGAAGGCGCTGCGTGTCCTCAACAACAATGTGGTCCTCGCGCGCGACGACAAGGGCCAGGAGGTCATCCTCACCGGACGCGGCATCGGCTTCAGCTCCCGTCAGGGCAAGCCGGTCGACCCGGCGCTGATCGTCCGCGTCTTCGTCCCGGTGGACGGCCGCGACCCCGACCACCTGAGCGAAGCCCTCGCCCTCATCGACGAGGAGGTACTGCGCGCCGTCGTGATCGCCCTCGACGAGGCCGGCATCGAGGGGCGTGAGTCCACCCGGCCGACCCTCGCCATCGCCGTCGCCGACCACGTCGCCGGCGCGCTGGACCGGGCCGCGCGGGGCATCGTCGTCGAGTACCCGCTGCGCGCCGAGGTCCAGGCCCTGTACGCCACCGAGTACGCCCAGGCCCAGCGCCTCCTCGCGGCCATCAACGAGCGCGTCGACCCGCGGCTGGAGCCCCCCGAGGCGATCGCGCTCGCGCTGCACCTGGTGAACGCGGGCTTCGCCAAGGGAGACCTGTCCTTCACGTACACGATGACCGGCGTCATCCAGCAGATGCTCGCCGTCGTCAGGGAACGGCACGGGCTGTCCGTCTCCCAGGAGTCCATGAGCGCGGCGCGGTTCATCACCCACGTGCGCTACCTCTTCGTGCGGATCCAGCAGCACCGGCAGCTGAAGGGCCACGAGTCCACGATCGGCCAGGGCATCCGCCACCACTACCCGGAGGCGACCCGCACCGCACAGCAGCTGGCGACGATCGTCGAACTGCGCCTGGGAACGCGCCTGAGCGAGGACGAGGTCTCCTACCTGGCGCTTCACGTCGCCCGGATGACCATGGAGACGGAGCCGGGCGGCACCGCGGTGTGAGCTGCACCCCGCACATACGGCCGGCCGGTCACCGTCGGCGTACGTGCGGGGGAGTGCCCGGCGGGGCAGCGGTTCGCCTCCCTGGGGGGCGTCCCCCCGCGTCCGGCCTGCCGAACGGCCCGTCCCCCGCACCATGACGGGCTGGGCCGCGGCACTCGACGCCCCGGCGCTCGCCGTCGCCCTCCACCCCGTCCACCAGAACCCGGCAGCGCCCCGGACCGTGGCGGACCCCGCCACGGAAACCGGCCTTTCCCGGACGGCGTCCGCCGGGCGCTCCACCCCGATGATTCGAGTTCGCCTTCGCCGACGCGGTCCCCGGGACGCGGGTACCGTTTCCGCCACCGGTCCGGCTTCCCCTCGCCGCCCTGCTGTCCCCGTCGCCCTGCTCCTCACGGCCGCTGCCCTCGTCCTCGCCTCCGCGCGCCGTCCCGGCGTGCTCCTGTTCCGCGCCGGGACCCCGGCCGGGGCAGCGGGCCTGTCGCTGCGCGTGCCGGCGAGCCGGCCGTCGATGACCCCGCCCAGCCCATCGCGGCGGTCGCCCCCTGTGAGGGAGCCGACGCGGAACCGGCGGCGAGCGGGGAGCGGTACGGAGCGCTCGCCGGTTTCGCGCCCGTGCCCGGTACCGCTCCGGGACCGGCGGAGGGCGCCCCCGACCGGACGCCCGGGAGGACACCCCGGAGCGGCACTGTGGGGCAGGATCCTGGCACGCGGGGCGGGGGGCTCCTCCGGCTCCGCGAACGGCTCGCCCGGCCCTCGGGACGAGGAAAGCCGCCCTCGCCGCCCCCGTCGGGGAGACCGCCGCGACGGGGGACGGCGGACCCGGCGAATGACGTGCCGCGGACCGTGCGGCGCACCCCGTGGAGCAGGGGGAGCCCGGCGACCGGGCAGGGACCGGAGACCGCCGTCCACATCCACATCCACATCCACGTCCACGTGCGCGGGCCGGTCCGCCACGTACCCCCGCGTTCACGACGGCCCGCCCCCACGGGCGGGCCCCGCCGCACGCCTCGACGCGTGACCACCCGATGCCCGAGCGTGCCCGCGATCGTTGTCCCTCTGCCGGGAACGCGGGCGCGGCGGCGCCGTCCCCGCCGGGAGGGCGGGCCGCGCGCCGTCGGCTGTTCCCCGCCCCTCGCCCGACGAGCGGGCCCCTACGGAAGGCGGAGAATGTCCACACGCAGAAGCTTCCTCGGCAGCGCCACCGCGGCCGGCGTCATGGCGGGCCTCGTGGCCTCACCGGCGGCGGCCGAGGACGGGAGCGGGCCGTCGCCCGCCGGCGGCCCGGGCGCTCGGCGCGCTCGGGCGCGCGAGGCGATCGTGGCGGTCAACAGCGGTATGAGGTCGCACTACGCCGCGCTCAAGTCGGAACTGATCACGCGGCTCAGTCCCGTACTGGTGGTCCAGAACGACGCCAGGGGCGGAAGGTTCACCCTCGTCCACGAGGACACCCAGGAGTCGCTGCATCCCGTCGGGGAGGTGTTCGAACTGGCGAAGTCCGTCAGCCACGTGCCGCTCGGTGTCTTCTCGATCATCGCGCCCCACCTGAGCGACAGGATCCCGAACCTCCCCGGTGCGGACCGCATCGATCCGCACGACCTCGCCATGGTCGCCTTCGCGGACGCCGCGGCCACCGACTGGATCACACCGCTGAGGCAGTACGCCGACACGCTGGCCGCGGCCCGGCGTCAGCTCGGCCGGGCCGGCCTCCCGCCGGAACTGGTGGCCTCGTGCGCGTGGGTGCTCGACCGCGCACTCGCGTTCATCGAGGCCTCCGCCGCGGCCCGGTCCTTCGACATCAGGTCGTTCGAGGACTTCTCCCACAGCGTGCACGCCGGCATCCGCACCAACATGAGGTACGCCGCCGAGGCCCAGATCGCCGGTGTGCGGGGCCTCCTGCGGAAGTGGCGGGCCCGGATCGGGGAGGAGGCGTGGCAGGACCTGTACACGGTCGTGCTGTCCCAGTGGGCCACGTCCGAACTGAACCAGAACTCGATCATCATCAGGCCGTGCATGAACCCGGCGAAGGTGGCCACCCACCTGATCGACCTGCCGGCCGCCGAGCCGCTCTCCGACCCGGTCTTCGTGGCCCTGGACAACCTCGCCCGGATCGTGCAGGACAACATCGCGGCCGAGCTGGTCTTCCCTTCGGACCGGGCGGCCGCCGACGCGCTCAAGGGCCCGCAGGACCTGCTCGCCGACGAGATCCTGGACCAGCTTGGCGCACCAGCACCAGCACCAGCACCAGTACCAGCACCGGCACCGGCACCGGCACCGGGCACGGCGTCGTACGTCGCACCGGCCGGGGCCGGGAGGGGGACCTGTCCCGTCACCCGAACGGCCCCGGCTCCCCGACAGGACGGCACGCCGCATGGCCCCGGCCCGCGCTGATGACCACGGCACGGTCGGGCGCGGACGCCGCCGCGGACACGGCCGTGACCGCGGTGGCCCCTCTCCCCGGCGCCCGAGAGGCTGCCGCCGGCCTGAGGGGGGCGGAAAGAGGCCGGGACCGCGCCCCCGCGGCGGCACGCCCCCTGGCGCGGGCCCGGACGCCCGCCGCCGGCACACCCCCGCACCGGCCCCTCCGCCGGGCCCCGGGGAGCCGCGTACGAAGGGCCGAGCGGAGCCGCGTAGGCCGGACCGAGCGGTCGGACTGAGCGGTCGGTCCGAGTAGGGGCCCTTCGGGCGGGCAGACGCCCGGCATGACCAGCCACGGCCGGTGTGAGGACGAGGACGGCTCGGGGCCCCTGAAGGGCCGCGTCGCGGTCGTGACGGGCGCCGCACGCGGACTCGGCGAAGGGCTGGCGCACGCGTTGTCCCGCCGCGGTGCGCGGGTGGCCCTGGTGGGCCTGGAGGGCGGGCGTCTCGCCCGCCTCGCGGCGGAGCTCCCCGGCACGGCCGCCCACTGGACCGTCGACGTGACAGAGGCCGACGAGCTCGCCGGGGCGGCCGAGGAAGTGCGCCGGGCGCTCGGCAGGCCTTCGGTGGTCGTCGCCAACGCGGGGGTGGCTCTCGGCGGGCCCCTGCTGGACTGCGAGACCGACGCCTGGAGACGGGTGATCGACGTCAACCTCGTCGGCAGCGCCCTGACGGCGCGTTGCTTCCTGCCGGACCTGCTGCACACCCGCGGCTACTACCTCCAGGTCGCCTCCATGGCGGCCCTCGCGCCCGCGCCCCTGCTCACGGCGTACTGCGCGTCGAAGGCGGGAGCGGAGGCATTCGCGCACGCCCTGCGCGCCGAAGTCCTGCACCGCGGCGTCGGCGTCGGCGTCGCGTACCTGAACTGGGCCGATACCGCCATGATCCGCGAAGCCGACGAGACCGCAGTCTTCCGCGAACTGCGGACGCACCTGCCCCGGCCGGCCTCCGCCGTCCACGACCCCGCCTCCTACGTCCGGGTGATGGTCCACGGCATCGAACGCCGGTCCGCGCACATCTACGCCCCGCCCTGGCTGCGCGGCGCGCAAGCGGCCCGGTCCCTCCTGCCGTCCGTCGTCGCGCACCGCTCCCGGCGGGTCCTCGCCGACCGCGGGGAGCGCCCCCTGCCCGCGACCGGGCTCCTGGGACCCGGCGGCACCGCCGCGGACCAGGCCCGGGGCGGCGGCCCGGACCCCGATGCGTACCCCCACCCCCATCCCCACCCCCATCCCCATCCCCAGGAGCGATCATGGCCGTACGCCACCGACTGATCCACGCCGCCCCGCACCAGGTGTGGGCCGTCCTCGCCGAAGCCTCCCTCTACGCGGACTGGGTGGTCGGCACGAGCGACTCGCACGCCGCCCGCGGTCTGTGGCCCGAACTGGACTCCACCCTCGCGTACACGGTCAGGATCGGGCCGTGGACGGCGTCGGGCACGACGATCGTCCGCAGGGCGGAGGCACCCCGAGCACTCGAACTCGAAGTCGACAGCGGCCCCCTCGGCACCGCCCGGGTGGCGATCGACATCCGCCCCTGGGGCGAGGACTCCCTGGTCATCGTGGACGAGCACCCGCTGCGCGGGATCGGCGGCGCCCTGCACAACGCCGCGTTCGACGCGCTGATCCAGCTGCGCCACCGCGACATGCTCAGACGGCTCGCCCGCGTGGTCGACGACCACGTCGAAGCCTCCGCACAGGAACGCGCCTGAGGACGGGAGGAAGACGCGATGCCCGATGCGATCGTGATCGGAGCCGGGCCCAACGGACTGGTCGCCGCCAACCTGCTCGTCGACGCCGGCTGGAGCGTGGAGGTCCTCGAAGCGCAACCGGAACCCGGAGGCGCCGTACGCAGTGACCGGGGCGTGCACCCCGACTACGTCAGCGACCTGTTCAGCGCCTTCTACCCGCTGGCCGCCGCCTCGCCCGTCATCGCCTCCCTCGGGCTGGACCGCGAGGGACTCGTCTGGAGCCATGCCCCGCGCGTGCTCGCCCACCCCCTCGCCGACGGCCGGTGCGCGGTGCTGGACCGGCTGCCGCACGACACCGCCGCGGGCCTGGAACGGTTCGCGCCGGGCGACGGGGCCGCGTGGACGGACCTGTGCGCGGCCTGGGACCGGCTCGGCCCCGACATCGTGCGGGCCCTGTTCACCCCCTTCCCGCCGATGGTCCCCACGGCCCGGCTCCTGCGCGGCGTCCGTCACGCCGGGGGACTGGGGCTCGTACGCCGCCTGCTGCTGCCCGTACGACGGCTGGGGGAGGAGGAGTTCCGCGCCGAAGCGGGCGCCCTCCTCCTCGCGGGCAACGCCCTGCACGCCGACCTGCCACCCGAGGCGGCCGGCAGCGGCGGCTACGGATGGCTCATGTCGATGCTCGCCCAGCACCACGGATTCCCCGTCCCCACGGGCGGCGCCGGCGAGCTCACCGCAGCCCTGGTACGGAGGCTGGAGCGCCGGGGCGGCGCGGTCCGCTGCGACACGCCGGTCGTCGAAGTCGTCGTCCGGGGCGGCCGGGCCGTCGGCGTACGCACCACCGCCGGTGAACGCGTACCCGCCCGCCGGGCCGTCCTGGCCGACGTGTCGGCCCCCGCGCTGTTCGGCTCACTGGTCGGCGAAGAGCACCTGCCCGACGACTTCCTGCGGCACTTGCGCCGCTTCCAGTGGGACTTCGCCACCTTCAAGGTGGACTGGGCACTGGACTCCCGCGTGCCCTGGACGGCCCCGCAGGCCGCGACCGCCGGCACCGTGCATCTCGCCGGCGGCATCGACGGCCTGACGGCCTTCGCGGCCCGGATCGCCACGGGACTCGTACCCGAGGACCCCTTCCTCGTCTTCGGCCAGATGACCGCGGCCGACACCACCCGCTCCCCGGCGGGCACGGAATCCGCCTGGGCCTACACGCACCTGCCGCACCGGATCAAGGGCGATGCCGGCGGGCAGGGGCTGACGGGGCGCTGGGAGGGCGGCGAGAGCGAAGCGATGGCGGACCGCATGGAAGAAGTCGTCGAGCGCTACGCCCCCGGCTTCCGCGCGCGCGTCCTGCGGCGGAGGATCCTGGCGCCACCCACGCTGGAGTCGATGGACGCGAACCTGCGTGACGGCGCGCTCAACGGAGGCACGGCCGCCCTGCACCAGCAGCTCGTGTTCCGGCCCGTCCCCGGCAACGGACGCCCCGAGACCCCGGTCAAGGGGCTCTTCCTCGCGTCGGCGTCCGCGCACCCCGGCGGCGGCGTCCACGGCGCGCCGGGCGCCAACGCGGCCAGGGCGGCCCTGCGCCGTCACCTGCCGACGGTGCTGACCGTGCGTCGCCGGCGACTCCCGCACGTCGCATAGCCGCACCGCGCCGCCGCCCACCGCCGGACCGCAGCACGGTGGAGGACCCCCGCCGTGATCGGAGCCCGTCGTCGCACGGCGTACGTCCTCCACGGTCCGGGCGGGGTCGCGTCCCTGACGGCTCCGGGCGCGACGGGCCTTCCACGTGGCGGGGGCCGGGAGTGGCGAACCCGTCCACCACGGCCACGCAGTCCTCGGCGAGACGGCGGACGGCGGCCCCGGAGGAGCAGGGCACCCCGCTCCCTTCGCACACCGCTGCGGCGAGGGTCACGGCGATCTCGTCGAAGAGGACGGCCCGGCGCCCCCGCAGGCCGTCGACCGTGCGCAGCCAGTGCTCCCGGGCCGGCCGGGGGCGCCCACGCCCCGGGGCGTCATGAGCCGGGCCGTGAGGAGTTCCTTGCGGCCCCGGTGCGCCCCGCCGTCCAGGGCATGCACGCCCCCTGCCGAAGAGCGTGTCGAGGACGGGGCCCGGCAGCGCGCCGTGCCGCAGCACGTGGCGTTCGTCGTGGAAGAAGCCCACCGCGGCCGGGCCGTGCAGCAGCAGGGCGGGCCGCCCCCTCAGGCGGGTCGCGCCGGCCGGCCCGACGACGTGCGTCGGGTCCCGCCCGGAGCCCCGGTCGCGCTCCCGGATCGGGGCGATACGTACGCCTGTGCATGGTGCGGCCGGTACGGGTAGGCGCGGAACATGACCCAGAACCGAGAACTTGCGGTAGTGACGGGTGCGTCCAGTGGCATCGGGTTCGAGCTCGCCCGGCAGCTCGCCGAGCGGGGTTTCGACCTGATCGTGAACTCCGCCGATGAGGAGCGCCTCCGCTCCGCGGCGGAGGAGATCGAGCGGCGGACCGGGGCGACCGTGCGGCCCGTGCGGGCCGATCTGCGCAGTTACGACGAGGCTGAGCGTCTCGTCGGGGCGGTGGCTTCCGCCGGACGCCCGGTGGCCGTGGCCGCGCTGAACGCCGGAGTGGGAGAAGGCGGAGCGTTCCTCGATACGGACCTGGAGGACGAGTTCGAGATCGTCGACCTGAACGTGCGCTCCACGGTCCACCTGGCCAAGCGGTTGCTGCGGTCGATGGCGGCGGCGGGTGAGGGACGGCTGCTGATCACGTCCTCCATCGCTTCCACCATGCCGGGCTCGTTCCAGGCCGTGTACAACGCCTCGAAGTCGTTCCTGCAGTCCTTCTCCCAGGCGCTGCAGAACGAACTCAAGGACACGCCCCTGACGGTGACCGCCCTGATGCCCGGCCCCACGGACACCGACTTCTTCCGGCGCGCCGACATGGGTGACACCAAGGTCGGCCAGGGCGACAAGGACGATCCCGCCCAGGTGGCGAAGCAAGGGCTGGACGCCCTCTTCGCGGGCAAGGACAAGGTCGTCGCCGGCTCGCTGAAGACCAGGGCGCAGGGCATGGCCGACAAGATCCTCCCCGACAGCCTCAAGGCGGAAGCGCACCGCCGGATGGCGGAGCCCGGGTCCGCCGACGGGTAGCCGTCCTTCATGGTGATGCCCGCCGGCCCGAACCCCGATCGGCGGGCATCACCATGAAGGACGGGATACGTGACCATCGGGGCGGCCGGATCAGCTGGACACCACGACCTGAACCACGCCGCTGCGCACGGTCGCCCCGCCCGCACGCCGTCACCGCCGCTGTCGCCGAAGAACGCTGCCGGCCCCCTGCGCGGGGCACCGCTCGCGCACGCCCCACCGAACGCGCCGGGGGCGGCGCGGACCGGGTGGGATCCGGGAGCCCCGACCCTGTGGAGCGCTCAGGAGCCCCGCTCGATGTGCACGGCCACGGCGCCCTTCCCACGGGCGTGGGCGGGGTGCGGTCCCCGGCCCCTGCCCTGACCCCTGAGCCCCCCTGCCCCCTGACCCCTGGGCGCTCGCCGGTGGAAGGCGGCTCCTCGGGACACGGCGTCGACGCCGACGCCGACGCATTCTGGGCTTCAGCCGGCTGTCGTCCCCCCGTTGGTGATCCGACGCGACGGTCGGTCGCGTCCACGTCCACGTCCGCGTCCGTGTTGGTGCGGGCAGGGCGCCGGGCCGGTCGTGCGGGTCCTTCGCGAGTCCGGGCCGTGGTGAGTGATCGCTCAGATGCCGGTCCGGTCACCCACCGCCATGCTCACCGGGGACGGTCCGTCGCCGGAGCACGCCCACTCCTTGGGGGTTCAGAATCCGTCGCCCCATCCGAAGGTGGTGTCGTACGCGCGCTGGAGCGCGTGCCGACCGTGGTCTTTGTCGGCGTAGGCCCATGCGAGCGCCGCGGAGAACCAGAGCAGGAGGACGCCGCTCACGATGCCCAGAGCGACCGTCTCGCCGTTCCAGCCGAGGAGCACCAGACCGATGGTCACGATCGCCGCGCCGATATGGGCTCCCTTGGAGTCCAGACGTGCGGTCCTGCGTGTCTTCTGCGTTTGGCGCGTTCCGCGGCGAAACGTTCGTCTCGTACGGACTGTGGTTCGTTCTCGTCGAAGTACATCTCACCCCCACGGCCCTGACGCTACATCGACCCGGACCACGCCGGCGCCGGAGCAGGCTGGGAGTTGCCCCGCGTGCCGGTCCCGCGATCGGAACTTCGGAGGAAGGCCGGCGGGCCCCCTTGTCGGTGCGCTGGCGGAGAAGCCGGTCGGTGAAGACCGACCGTTGAAGAAAGGCATGAGCGTCACGGATGGCGGGGACGGGCGATGGGGCGGCCGGCCCGGCTGGCGGAGAGGTCTTTTCGGCCCGGTGCCGGTGTAGGCGACCGGCACGGGGCGCCGCGCCGCTCCTCCAAGGCCCGGGCCCAGGTCCGCGAGGTCGACCGGGCTGCCCCGGCGTACGGAAACAAGCGTGGTGGGCAGTCCGAGGGCACCGCCCTCACGGACGCCCCACCGTACGCGGACGATGTCGCCCGGCCCGGCTGGCCCGGCGGCCGCCGCTTCGAGGCCGGCTCCGCTGTCCACCACGTAGGCGGCGTGGATCTCTTTCCGGCCGGTGCCGGTGACCTCGAAGGCGAGGTAGTGGAGGGACCGCGCCCTTCAGCTCCCCGTCCACGTCCCCAGCCGGAGCCCGGCCGATCCGCTGCATCGAGCACGCCCCGGTCCCACCGGGCCCGGAGCCGTTCCCGGCTCCGCCATGCACGGTTCAGCGACCGATCACGCCCATAACTGACGACGATGTCTAGGGGGATGCGTCGACCGGTGAGGTGCCGCGGCCTTGCGAGCGTCGGCCGGCAGGGCCCTCCTCCGGCGTTCGTCGCCCGGCGGCGGCAACGTCGCGCATGGCCAGCAGGAAGCGTCGTACCGCGGTCAGGTCCTTCTCGTCGAAAGAGCGCGTCGCGGCGACCATCTCGTTGATCAGCGGCCCGAAGAACGACCAGCCCATAGCGACGGCCTCGTCCGTGACGGCCAGCAGCACTCGTCGGCGGTCGCGGGTGTCCCGTTCCCGGCGGACGAGTCCACATCGCTCCAGCCGGTCGACCAAGGCCGTGGTCGAAGCCGAGTTCACCCCCAACTGCGCGCCGAGCCACCCGGGGGTGGCGGTCGTCCCCGCCCGGCCGGCGTCCAGCAGGTGGATCAGCGCACGCACGTCGGTCGAATGCAGTCCGTTGCGACCGGCGAACTCGGCGGCGAACAGGTCCAGTTCGACGGTGACGGCTCGCAGCAGATGAACCAGTTGAAGGCCGGGTTCCTGGTCGTCCACGCTCTCCTCCAGAGCTATTATCTCGAACACCGAGACACTCGTTTATCGAGTAATCATAAGGAGAGCCATGGGGAACGAGGCGTCATTCTTCGCGGCGTACGACGCGGTCCTGCGGCAGTGGCCCGTGGAGGTCCACAGCGTCGAGGCACCCACCCCCTACGGCAGCACGCGGGTCCAGGTCTGCGGCCCGCAGGACGGCGCCCCCCTCGTATTGCTGCCCGGAGGCGGGACGACCTCGGTCGCGTGGTTCGCCAACATCGGGGACCTGGCCCGCACCCACCGGGTGTACGCCGTCGACGTGATGGGCGACATCGGCCGCAGCGTGCACGACGGGGCGCCGCTGCGGGGCCCCGGAGACCTGATGGCGTGGCTCGACGCACTCCTGGACGAGCTGGGCCTGGACAGCACGGACCTGTGCGGCCACTCCTACGGCGCCTGGATATCCCTGACCTACGCGCTGCACGCACCCCAACGGCTCGGCCGGCTCGCCCTGCTCGACCCGACCAACTGCTTTGCCGGCATGAGTCTTCACTACCTCATGAAGGCAGTGCCGATGCTCCTCAAGCCCGCCTCCGAGCGGTCGCGAGCCTTCCACCGGTGGGAAACCGGCCGCGCGCCTGAGGATCCGGTCTGGCAGGCGTTCTTGGACAGCGCCGCCACTGCCCGGCGGTCGAAGGTCGTCCGCATGCGACGCCCCCGGCCGCAGGAGGTGAGCGCCTGCACCGTTCCGACCCTGGTGCTCCTGGCCGAACGCAGTCGGGTCCACAACGTGCAACGGGTGGCGGCCACGGCCCGTCGCCTCCTCCCCGGCGCCGACGTCGCCATCCTGCCGGGCGCCTCCCATCACTCCCTTCCCACCGAGCGGCCTGCCGAGCTCAACCGCCTGCTGACACAGTTCCTGGCTTGAGCACCGCGGCCGCCGCCGTACCACGGATCCAACAGCCAACAGCCAACAGCCAACAGCCAACAGCCAGCAGCCGAATGGGCTGCCCGGTCATCGGGGTGGCGCGCTGGGCGCGCGGGAACGGTCCGGTCAGGTCGACGCCGAGGACGTCGCGGAACGTGCCGAGGGCGATGCCCAGGAACGGCACGGAGGGGCGACCCTGCGGACGGGGAAAGGCGTCCCGGCCCTCGGATCAGCCGGTCGTGACGGTGAGGTGGTAGGTCGTGTCGACCTGGAAGCCCTCCATCGTGGTGCCCCTGATCTCAAGGACGTACTGACCGGGGACCAGCGGGGTGAGGGCGGACCAGAGACCCCAGGCGAGATGCATGCGCAGACCCACGCGGAAGGGCGGAGCGACGAACTCGCGGAGAGGAAGAGGGGCGCCGTTGAGGTACGCCTCGGCTTGGGTCACGTCGAGGGAGAGGGGCTTGCGGGAGTGGAGTTTGGTGTGGTGGACGTTGAGCACCGGGAAGAACACGGGGCGCCCGGCCGGGATCTCGCAGTGGCGCACCACCCGGCCTCCGTAGGTGCCCGCCAGGAACCACAGATCGTCCGGCTGCCGCCAAGCGGCGTGCGCGCCGGTCGTGTCGGCCACCGGGCTCATGTCGTCGGGGGCCGATAGGGCCCACTGCCACCAGCGGGCGGCGAGGACGCCGCCCTCCTCATCGGATATCTGCCATGCGCTCACGACGCCACACCCTACGGGGCGCCGCTGCCGGAGAGCCCGGGAGGGCCGGACGCGTGAGAACCTCACCCTCACGGTGCGGCCACTGCGGCCATGGCGGCCCGGCGCCGGAGCGGGCCCCGGCCCCAGGGCGGCACACGCCACCACGGACGGAACGCACCCAGCACCACCGGGAAGCCGCCCCGCCGGCCGGAAGACCGGCCCCGGGCCGGCGGCCGGCGGGCCCGGACGGGGCTGCGACCGCGGCCGTCGTCAGCGGCCGGGGCCCCCGTTCCCCCAATGGCGCTGCGGAGGGCCGGCCCGTACCAGCGCGCCGGGCGGGACGGTTGTCCTGCCCGGCGCATCGGGCTGGTGTCAGGCGTCGGTGTCGTCGTGGCCGAGGCCGCCGCCCGGCTCACGAAAGGCTTCGGCCTGGACGAGGAGTTCCCTCACCCTGGTCGTGGCGTCTTCGATGACGTCGGAGCTGCCGAGAACCGCCGCGGAGGCTCGTTCTGGTCGGCGAGGGTCAGCAGGGCGCGGGCGAGCTTGGCGGGGTCGCCGGGCTGCTGCCCGTTGATGCTCCCCCAGACTTCCGCCGTGGTGGTGATGCGCTCGGTGTGGTCGTCGATGGTCGGCTCGGGCCAGGTGGTGGAGGCGTCCACGAGCGGCTCGGTGCGGAAGGAGCCGAGCTCTACGAGGGGGCGCGGATGTCGAACCGGGCGATGTCGGGCTGGAGGGATTTCCTCCAGCCTTCGACGGCGAACGTGGAAGCGGCGTGGACGCCGCCGAGCTCCGCGCCGACGAGGCCGGCGGCCGAGGAGAGGACGACGTAGAGGTGGGTCGCGACCTACCGGCGCATGTGTTGCGGGGACATCTCCTCGAAGAAGCCGGCGTAGAAGTTTCCGGCGTTGCTGATCAGGACGCCAATGCGACCGAAGCGGTCGCCGGCGGCCTGTACGGCGGCGCGCGCGTCGTCCAGACCGGTGACGTTGACGTTGACGTTGACGTCCAGCTTGGCGACGAGCAGGTCGTCGCGCGGGCCGCCCAGGGCGCCGGCCGCCTCCTGGAACGCGCACGGGCCGCGGTACCCGTCCAGGGCTTCGTCACCTGGGACGTCCTGCTGCCCCTCATGCGTGGAATCGCCTACACCGCAGCCATCCACGCCGACCGCCGAGAAGACCGCCTGGACTCCGGCCGCCACTACCCGAGAGTGGTGCTGCGAGGCTTGCGCGACTGATCCCCGTCACTTCCCGCTCGCACGGGGACGGTCACGACGACGGCTGTGGCCGGCTTCGCTCGGTGGACCACGTTGTGGGGATGGTTGCGGGGATGACTGCCGGGACGGCGTCGCGCCCCACGCGGATCGGCGCCCCGGCGGGGCCCGGCGCCCCGCTGCTTCTGAGCGCCGTACGGGCCAGCGCGGGTCCGTTGTTCGAACGAGGATCTCGCGCGACTGCGCGGGCTCCGCCTTCGTCGTGTTGATCGCGGGACACATCAATCACGGCAGGAGGAGAACCATGCCCACCGACATGCTGCGGATTCCCACCGAGGACGGCCAGGCCGATGCCTTCGCCGTCTTCCCGACGACGCCGAGCGACACCCGGGCCGTGTGTCGAAAGTGCTGTTCTGCTGCCTGTCAACGGTCGCGGTCAGCGCTGGATGTGCGAGCCGCAGAGGTGGACGTCACCCCTGCGACCCCAGAGTTGAACGCGTTCAACTGGTCTGGCAGGGTGTCTCCCGCGGCCGCTCCTATCGGTTGGCCGATACGGGCTGAAAGCGGGAGGTCTTGGTGGCGGGCGGAAGCAGGCTGCGTGCGTGGGGGGCGGCTCTCGGCGTGCTGATGGCGGTTCTGGCGTCTCTGACGGCGTGCGCCGGCCCGTATCAGTACTACGAGGGGACAGGGCTCCACGATGCCAAGGCGGCGGAAGTCGCTGGGGGTTGGGAGAGCGTCGAGGGGACCCGCGTGGTGCTTCGTGAAGACGGAACGGCCCTTCTCGAGAAGCTCGACGGGCAGGACTTCGACTTCGACGACGGCTGGCGCCTCTCCGGTACGGGAACCTGGCAACTGGCTGACGAAGAAGGGGGACAGGTCGTCCGGCTCGCGCTGACGACCCGGACACGGGTGGAAAGACGGCTTCCCGTGACAGTGGCTGCCCCCTCGGCTCCGGAGCCCCCGTCGGCATACTCGTGGCTCTTCTACGTGGACCGCGATGCGCACGACGGGCTGGTGCTGTTCTTCATGTACGGCGATCCGGACATCGGGAACATGTACGTGATGACGCGCGAGACAGGGTCGTAGCCATTCGCCGATCACAGCGACCGGCACGGTCGTCTCGGAGCGGACCGCCGGCTTGTCGTAGCGCGCGGCGACAGCACGGTTCCTCTTGAGACGGTTGATCCCGCACTCGACCGCATGGCGCCCGCGGTAGTCGGCTGGGCCGAAGCGCGGTGGCCGACCGCCGCGGGCGCGCGGCCCCTCTCCGGCGCGAGCTCGAACTGCGGCGAGCCCCCGCGCTGCCCTGCCGTGACCACGATCGACTTGGGTCTCCGCCTTTGCTCGGCGGCTGGCCTGATCTTTAACGTGCGCCGTCGAACGGTGCGTCGTACTTGATCACTCGGCTCGGTGTCCGCCGTACGCGGAAGCGGCCTTCGCCTGAACATGTGTTCCGACCAAGGAGCACACACGTCCAGCGCGAAGGCAGTGAGATGAGTCTGCTGCATCCCGATGCCCGGCGAGAGCCGTTGGCGGAACCGTCAAGCTTCCGGGGGTGAGTTCTGTTGGGACCGGTCGGCACGGCTGATCGAGTCCAAGTGAGAGGAGGGCGCTCTGCGGCTGTTTGGAGTGACGAGTGCGGGATCAATCGTCTCGAGCGTCACCGAGCCGTGGTGACGAGATACGGCAAGCCTGCCGTCCGCCATGAGCCGACCGTGCTGGTTGCAGTCCTCGGTGAGTGGCTGTGACCAGCACTTTCCCGGCCTCAGTCCAGCAGCTGCGTGAGCCGTTCGAGGTCGTCGTGTACGGACTCCTGTTCCTCCGCGGTGAGGTGGACTGCGGTGGCCGAGGCGAGCGCTGACGTCGCGGTTTCTTGGTCGCCGAGACGGGTGGCGACGTCCGCCCGCAGCACGAGAAGACGAAGCAGCTGCACAGATGTGGGCCTCTCGTCCCGCAGGCGCAGCGCCCGGTCGATGATCTTCGCGGCGCCCGTCAGGTCTTCCTTGGAGTCGGCAAGGAGGGAAGCGTGGTGCACGGCCCTGGCGAAGGTCTCTTCGGGGGCGGGGCGGTGGTGCTGGTTGTCGCTCATCTGCTGCCCGACGCGGATGCAGTTGCCGCCCGGATCGGTCATGAGGAACTGCCGTACACCATGTGACGTGTTCCTCAGCGGCCCGATTCGTGGCAGACCGCGGTTCGGTACTCGCCCGTACGCCGCCTTCAACCGGGCCCGAAAGGTCTCGTACAGCCCGTCGACGTCATCGGTCTGGACGATGCAGGTACTGAACGACTCGGCCGGCTCGTAGTGCTTCATGCCGAAGAAGTGGAGCTGTATGCCGCCGTGCTGGACGGCTGCGTACGGGTTGGGGCTCTTCTGCTGGAAGGTCACCTCGAACCCGAGGGCCATATAGAAGTCGAGAACGGGCTGGATGGTCCGACACGGCAGGATCGGAATCGTCTTCTCGCTCATGCTGATCACTCTAGTCAAAATTGATTAGAAGGGTGAGGGGTACGGCCCGCCTGTTCAAGCAGACCCTCGGCTGGACCTGGCTGATCCTCGCCGCCTACACCCGACTACGACCGGTCCGGCCGCCCACAGCCGACCGGCGCCGTCCGTGGGGAAGGCCCTCCTCCCCGGAAAGGCTCACGCCCGCACCTGTCCGCCTTGACTTCCGGCGCATCCGCCCCAAGGCCGTCTCCCCGGCCGGGCGTCGAGACCCACCCGCCCGAAACCCACCCGCCCGGGGCCCGGACGATCCCCGGCCGAAAGAACACCCGGGCCACCCCACCCCACCCCACGCCACGACGTCCACTATCGGAGTGCGCCGTGAGTGGGTGGATCGTAGGGTCTGGACACCATGAACACGTTCCTCCATCAGCCACGCCTCCCCGCTGGCGAGCTTTTCCGCGTCCTGCGCACCTGTTTTCCCCAGTCGCCTCCGCAGCGGATCACTACAGCCGCAGGCGTTGAGGTCATTGGGGTGTCTGTGGCGCGGGACAGGATGCGTGACGTCTGGAACGAATGGCGCGGGAAGCACGGTGAGACCGGTTGGTGGCCCCACGTCAGCCTGAGCTCGCCGGAGGCCGTGGCCAGTCTTCACGACGGCGTGGACGCCGCTGCTCTGGAGAACCTGATGGCCGAGGTGGTGTGTCAGGACCACGACGCGCGTGCGGCGTCCGTGGTGGTGTCGAGCTTCCGGTGGTCGATGGAGGGCGTCGGTGGGGACGAGGAGGACCGGGAGGGCTGGCGAGACGACTACGACGCCGACCGTCTCGCACCGCAACTGGGACCTGTCATCGCGAAACCGCTGCCAGGGGTGTCGCGATGGGGGACCGGCGATCGGGACAGCTGGGGCTGGGGGCCCCGGTGGCTCAACTTTGTTCCAGCGCGAGGAGGTTACGAGGTGCCCGTGGTCCTGCCCCATCTGATCGGGACGGGCAACTGGTTCGGATACGGCGACCGGTTCCTCGCTCCGACCGACGACGCGGCGCTGCTCAGGCGCTGGCAGGAACAGTGGGGTGCCGAGCTCTTCCTCGCCCATGGCGCGTATCTGGAACTGGTTGTCGACAGACCGCCTTTGACCCCCCGGGCCGCAGCGCAGGCAGCCACAGAGTTGCTGGGCTACTGCTCCGACACCGTGCAGGACCCGCGGACAGTAGGCGACGGCATGGCGCGTTCGACGGTTTGGTCGCTGTGGTGGGACTGAGCGACGCCTTCGTGATCAGCGCCGGACCCGGATGGGGATGGCGGCGGACTGGAGCGCGGTCTGGCAGGCGATGGCGAGCTTGTCCGCCCGCATGGCCAGGCCGCGCCACTGCTTGAGACTGTTGACGCATCGCTCGACCGCGTTGCGCTGCTTGTATTCCTCGGCCTCGAAAGCGGGCGGGCGGCCGCCGGCGCGGCCGCGCCGACGGCGATGGCCCACCTGGTCGGACGGCTGGGGGATGACAGCGCGGATCCCGCGTCGCCGCAGGTGACTCCGGATCACGCGGGATGAATGGGCGCGGTCCGCCAGGATGACATCAGGTCGGGCCCTTGGCCTTCCAGGGCCGCTTTGCGGAACACGGATGGCGGCCACGACGGTCTCGAAGACTGGTGCATCGCCTGCCTGGCCTGCGGTGACGCGCAGAGCCAAGGGCCGTGCCCGGCCGTCGCCGGCTGCGGCGGAATGGCGTAGTGGCGCGGTGGCGCGGTGGCGCGGTGGCGTCACCACGCGTACGCCGGTCTGGGCGCCGAGTCCTTGGTAGCCGGCACCGGCAAGGATCTCGGCTGCTGGACCGTCGGCCAGGAGCCCGACCAGCCCTGACTCGCGGGCGTGGGTGGTGTCCGCGCACCTTCCCGGTCTGGTCGGGCTGCACCACAGCACGCGGCCTTCGCCGTTCGTGACCGGCATGGATCTGACGGCGTTCTGCTTGCTCTTCCCGGAGATGAAGCGATCCCGGTCCTTACGGCCGACGGCCGGGCGGCGGACACGGGTCTCGGTGCCGTCGGCGATGCCGGTCTGCCCGCCGGCGCCGAGGTGCTCGATGACCTCGGCCGGAGCCCACAGCCGGACACCCGGGCCGATCGTGCGTCCCCGCCCGGCCGAGCAACGCCCGCACCTTGCCGAGGGCCCGGGTGGGGGCGGAACGGTCCACGCCGAACCAGCAGGCCGGCACATCGTGAGTGACCCCGTGACGAAGATGGCCGAGGACGGCCAGGAGCCGGTCGACGAGCACCGGCCGGTGCTTCGCACCGGCGCCCACCGCCCGCTTCCGCTGCCGGCAGGCACGCCTGACCTGACCTGACCTGACCTGACCTGACCTGACCTGGCCTGGCCTGGTGACGCTCATGTAACAACGGGCATGTTTCGGGCGGGAGTTCATCTATAACATCGGCCGACAGCCCGGTGGCCGGCGGTCGCTGATGACCCCTACGCGAGTCACGGTCCCCACCACCCGGCCATGATCAACCATGATCGGCCATCCGGGGCTCGACGTCTCGCCGCTTACCGTGTACGAGCTCGTCAGGGGCGCTGATGTACGCGGAGGGCTTCGGCATCCGGCCCGTGCCGCAGGAGACGCCCCGCCGACTGACCGGCCACGGCTCCTACGTACCCGTCCCCGGCTCCTTCCCCCGGCACGGCCCGGCACCGCTGGTCGAACTCCCCGAGCACATCGGAGAAGGGGCCCGGACCGCGGTCATGGTCCGGCCGATGCCCCTGATCGAGGCGCCCACGATCGAACAGACCTCGCGCCACGCCGACGCCTGCCTCGGATTCCTCACCACCCGGCCCGGAGCCGGACCCGACGCGGTGACCGGCTCCTGCGTAGGCGGTCACCCGGCGGTGCGCACCGCCGCGGCCCACCCCGGCGACGCCGAAACCGACCTGACGCTCAGGCCCACACCGAACTCAACCAGGCCCTGGACGCCGAGGGAGTCGACTACACCTCTGAGATCTACCCCGACACCGTCCACGGTTCCGCCACGGCCGACACCGGCGCTTTTGACTCGCAGCCGGCCGCGTCGGGCTCCGGCGGGCGGCGGCCCCGATCGCGCTGTGGCTAGGAGGACTTCGGCCATGTGAACCCTCCCGCCCGGTGGGCCCAGGCCGCGAAAACCATCAGGACGGCTGCCGACCCGCCCAGCGCCATCACCGTGGAGGGCGAGGAACGGTCGAGGACCGCCCCTCCCGCCAGGGCCCCGATGGAGATGGTGGCCTGGAAGGAGGCGGTGAAGAGGACGGAGGACGCCTCGGGGGAGTCGGGGGCGGCCTTGGAGAACCAGGTCTGGGAGCAGACCGGGACGGCACCGTAGGCGACGCCCCAGACGATCAACAGCGCCACCGCGCCGGCGTCCGACCGTCCCAGGACGGGCAGGAGCAGGGTCGCGGCGGCGATCAGGGCCGCCGCAGAGGCGAAGGCGGACCGCGGATAGCGGCCCACCACGGATCCGCCGAGGAAGTTGCCGACGATGCCGGCCGCACCGTAGATGAGCAGGTAGATCGTGATGAGACCCGAACCGACGTGGGTCACCTGCTCCAGGAAGGGGGTGACGTACGTGTACGTGCCGAAGTGGGCGAGCACGACGAGGAAGGTCATGACCAGGGCGAAGCGGGTGTTGAAGCTTCGGAGCATGCCGCCGAGGACGTCGAGGCGCGTCGCCTGGTCGGAAGGGAGGGGCGGGACGACTGCGAGGAGCAGCACGAGGACGGCCAGCGTGAAGCCGCCCATGACGAGGAACGCCGTCCGCCAGCCCGCGACGTCGCCGATGAACGTGCCCAGGGGTACTCCGAGTACCGAGCCGAGCGGTACGGCGGAGAAGATCACCGAGGTCGCGCGCCCCACGGACTTCGCGGGGACCAGCTGACCGGCGAGCCCGGCCCCGATGGACCAGAAGCCGCCGATGGTGACGCCCACCACGGCGCGGGAGACCAGGACCAGCCAGTAGCTCGATGCGACGGCGGCCAGGAAGTTGGCCATCGACAGCAGAAGGATGAACACGCCCAGCATGACCCGCCGGTCGACACGTCCTGTGGCCACCGTGACCACAGGGGCCGAGACCGCGGCGAGGAATCCCGGCATGGTCATCATGAGGCCGGTCATTCCGTCCGAAACGGTGAAACTCGATCCGATCGACGTGAGAAGGCCGATCGGAAGAATTTCGGTCGTGACGATGGAGAAGATCCCCAGCATCACCGATATGACGGCCAGCCAGGAGATGGAAGGTGAACGGTCCGCCGGTGTGGGAGATTGGACAGAAGGGGTGGTTGCTGTGGACATGAATCCCGTCCTGAACTGGACATCACATGGAGAGTGCGACTTCCAGTCCAGCAGGAACGGCCACCATCTTCTGGCAGGTTACCGACGTCGACAATCGGCCCCCGAGATGCCGAGAGCGGTCGGGGCGGGCACGCGGAGACACCTGTTCCAGCGAGCTCCTTCCATCCTGCGCCGGGAGGATGAAACGGACCGGTCAGCGGGCGTGGGGACGAGGCGGGACCCCTTTGGCCGCCAGCGCGGTGATTCCACTCGGCAACCGCCCTGATCCCCAGCGCCAGGTTCCGCGCGGGCGAGCCGCACCACTCCATGAAGCACCGTAAGTACTGCAAGCACCGCAAGCCCGTGATGAACGCGCAGGCCATCGCCCACCCGAACGGCACACCATTCCGGTTCTCCCGAGTGACGCCGGGCCCGGACCCGCGGCCTGACCGCGGCCCACGCCCACAGCCGTCGTCCAGACCTGCCTGACCCGGCGGATCCCCGTCCTCGCGGACCACGCCTACCGGGACACCGGCGCCACGTTCCGCACCCCCGTACCGCCACCACGAACACCCCGAGCACTGCCAGCAGTTGAATCGACATCACGCCCGGCTGAGGGCCCCGGGTGAACGGGCCTTCGCACAGCTGAAGTCCTGGCGCACCATGCGCGGAGCACGCTGTCGCGCAGCGCTCCGTGATGAGCCGCCCGCCGACGTGCTGCCCACTGGTGTGCTGCCGGCCGGTGTGCTGCCGGCCGCCTGGTGGATCCGTACGGGTCTCAGGGCATGCTGCCCCGGCACACCGTTCCTGGGGCCGGGACGTGGCCGTGCGGAGGTACCAGGCGACCGTCTCCGTGACGCAGAGGTACCGCGGGTATGCGCCGTGCCCCTCCTCCTCAGCCGTCAGGAGTACGCCGACACCGTCGCCCAGGCTGCGCCGAAGACGGGGAGGCGGCTTTCACGCGGGCCGCGCCCCGGCCGAGACGTTAGAAGTCCGGGCGCAGGCTGGAGTCCGCGTAGGTGGTCGCGCAGGTGATCGCGGTCTGGGCGGCGTGTCTGTTGTCGCGCGGGGCAACCGCGTGGTCGGCGAAGCCGGTGTCGTCCGCGCCCTCGCTCAGCGGACGGTCGTCGTTGTGGTCGATCAGTGCGGTGAAGGCCTTGACGAGCGGAGACCAGCCATCAGTACCGAGGTCGGGACGGTCGCCGACGGTGTACGCGAGGCTGTCGGCGTCGAGGGTCCTTCCGACGCCGGCCGGGGCGGGCTTCTTCTCCAGACGGTCGGCCAGGCGCGCCATGCGTCGCGCGGCCTCCTCCAGCGTCGCCACGAGTGGTCGCCAGGAGCCGTGCTGGTCACGGGACGTGCGAGGAAAGAGCTGGTCGGTATGAGGGTGTAGCGGTTGGTGGACCCACCACCACGGACGAGCCGCACGCGGCCGGCCGACCCCTGTCGAAGACCCCCGTCGAACTCGAAACCGTCATGACCGTACCGGCCCTCCAAGCCGCGTGGCTCCACCTGTCACCCGAACCCGTACCCGGCCCGACATTCGAGTCCTTCCGGTAATTCGCCGGGACGGGTGCGTCGCCCGTCGGCTTCGCGAGTGCGGAGTGCCGGAACGGAGCGGAGCGGAGCGGTGTGGGGCGGCGTGGAGCGGTGTGGTGACGTGCATGTGGTGCGGCTTTTCTGACCGGGACCGGCATACGGCCCTGTTGCGATGAAGGGGGTGGTTGATTGCCGAGTTCTGGCAATGCCAGCAGGGGAGGGTGAGCCGTAGGTTCGTCGCATGTCTTCAGGGTTGCGGCAGGCGGGGCTGGACGCGTGGTGCGGGCCGGCGACGCCGTGGGTGCGGCGGATACGGTTCTGTCGGCCGAACCGGTGGGGCCGGCTGGTGTTGCGGCGATGGCTGCGGGTGGTCCTCTTGCGGGCTGTCGCCCTCGGTGCGGTTGCCGGGGCGGTGGAACTGTGGTTCACCGGCCGGAAGGACGTCATGTTCGCCGCCGCTCTGCCGCTGGCCTTTGCCGCGTTCTGCTGGCGATGCTCGCTGATCGGGATCGTGCTGCGCCCGGGAGAGATAGTCCGTTGCTCGATCCTCCGTCATACGGTCGTCCCGGCGGGAGCCGTGCGCCGCCTGCACCGCGACTCCTGGCACGGCGGTCTGGTCCTGGAGACGCGGGCGGGTGAAGAGGTCGACTTCTTGTGGTTCGAGAACTCGCTGTGGGATCTGCTGTATGACTTCTCGGCGGTGTGCGAGGACGCGATGCGGGCGCATGCGCGCCAGTCCCGTGGCACGGTGCACACGTCGTCCACGGTGCTGATCCGCCGGTTCACCTGGAGTCCGGTGGGCGATCTGCTCGCTCTCTCCGCCGTGACGTGCCCGATCGTCACCCTGATCGCCCGGGCTTGAGGAGCGGCGGCCGAGCAGGCACGGGACGGGGCGCCTCTGCGGCACCGGTGGTGGTCCGCCGTCCCCGGTGCGCCTGCCTTACTGGTGCAGTGCAATGCAGTGCAATGCAATGCACTGCAGACGCGGGAGCGATGAGCAGCGGTGTGGCCTGAGGAAGTGGGCGTTACGCGCCACTGAGGATGAGCGCCCCCAAGGTGATCCGTGCACCCCACTGCAACAGGACGATCCCAGTCCTGGACCCTGTCCATCGTGCTCGGGGCCAGGCCAGTGCCAGAAGACCGGCCGTGAGAGCGCCCCAGAAGCAACCGTGGTGGACCTCGCCCGGAACCGTCGAGCACTGATCGCCGTAGGTCAGGCAGCGGCCGCCCACGCCGCCGGCCCCACCGTCCGGGCCCCGCACGTCGGTCCCGGCCCCGGGACCCACTACCAGGCCGGCCTTCCGCACGACGGCTATCCGAGCGCCTTCCTCATGGAAACCAAGACCTCAGCCGGCCACTGGACCGCCCACACCGGCGAGCGGCCCCTGGTCTCTCGCTGACGAGAGGCTCCGGCCGGGTCAGGTCCGGTTCCCTTCCGTGTCGCACGGCAAGGTGTCGTCGGGGTGGTCGGCGGCGTAGTCCTCGGAGATGTCCTCGGCGGTCTGCGCCATGGTCTCGCTGGTGATCTTGATCTGGCCCGAGAAGGGAGTGTCGATGTCCTCGATCAGGAGCAGTGAGCCGGTGAACAGCACGGCGAGGACGCACAAGAGGGTGAGGTGGGAGGGCCCGCGGTCGCGGGGGAGGCCGAAGGCGAAGGCGCCGACGGTGGCGGCCAGGGCCACGACCATGAACCAGTAGACGGACGGCGGGATGGCCGGGCTGGCCTCGGAGATGCGGGTCTGGCGGGCCTTGGAGCGTTCGTCGTCGGCCTCGACGAGGAGGCCGAAGGTGGGGTCGTCCCGGTGGGCGAGTTCCTTGAAGTGCGTGCGGAAGCCGCTGGACCACACGGACGCGACGGGTGACTTCTCCCCGCCCTCGGCCATGAGCGGCCATTCGGCGGCCTGGATGGCGCGGGCGTAGCAGACGGCGGCGGCCTGAAGGCGTTCGCGTTGCGGTTCCGGCGCGTAGTCGGCGACCTCGTAGAGCTGGTCGACCCGTCCGGCCTCGGCCTCGACGGCGGCGGAGGCGGAGCCGTACGACTCGGCCGCCAGGACGATGACGAAGGCGACGAGGAGGACGGCGAGGGTCTCCAGGGGGCTGACCAGGTCGCTGACGGACGCTTCCTCGCCGCTGTCGTTGTCGCTGTCGCTGCCGCCGTCCCTGCGCCGCCGGCGCCGGAGCTGGTTGGCGAACAGGCCGACGGCGAGCGCCGTGGCGATGATGACGATGGTGAGGATCATGGTCATGTACTGGCCACTCGGGGAGATCGGCTGGTCGGAAGCCCCCGCCTGCCCCAGCGCATCACGGAGCCGAGCGGTGTGCGACAGGGGATGGCCCAGATGGACCCGTCGGACGGAGACGGGCACCCTCCTGACGAGGACAGCCGGCGCAAGAACGGAACCACGGCATGCCTGCCCCTCCCGCGCGGGGAGCGGGCATTCTCGGACGTTCATGTTGAATGGGCCTGGCTGTTCCATCACGCGAGGGGCCATGACGCGCGGCACATGGGCATGGCCATGCGCCGGCCCAGATGCTCCTGACGTGCCCGGCAGCTCGCGCCGGACGCACCCCTGATGCGGCGGAGGGTTCGCATGGGTGTGTCCAGGAATCTCAGCCCGGTCGGTACGGGCCCGGCGCGGCGTTCGGACTGCTGCCGGGTGTTGCGTGGCAGGCCCTCGCCCGTGTCCAACGCTCCCCGCGCCCAGGCCGCGCGCGGCCGAACGCGAACGCGGACGCGGACGCGGACGCGGACGGCACGGTGGCGGCGACGACAGCCGGCGTGCCGTCCACGTCGGCAAGGCCGGGACGGGGGCAGGTACTGCATGCGCTCCGCGAGGACATCGTGGCGACCGACTCGGTCCCGGGGCCGCCCCAGGCTGTCAGAGATCCGGTCGCCCACCTCCCGACCAGCCATCTCCGCTCTTCACGCCCTCCTCGGGGCCCGTCACGGGCTGCCCTTTCGGAAGTTTCCGTCTGCCGGGTCCCTTTCGTGGGCGCGGGCCTGTTCTCGGGCGGGTCGACCAGCGGGGATGAGCGCGAGGGGAGGGTGAGGGGGGAAGTGAGGGGCGGGTGAGCGCAGGCGGTGCGCCGGAGAGTGTGGAGCCCTCCGGGCCCGGCGCCCGGCTGGTGGAGTTCAGGGACGATCTCGCTCCGGCGGTGTCCGGCGTCCGCCGTTATGAATGGAGGGTGGCGTTCGCCATGGCGGGAACGGCGCCGGAGGAATCACAGACATCCGGCATTTCGACTTTGATGGTGAGTTTGACGACGTCCGTCATGTCCACTGTCACCGTCTGCGGCCGGTTGATCTCAGCGCCTACGGCCTTCCGTACCCGCCCATCGCCTTTGACCGTGAACCTGATGGATTCGGCTGTGGCGTTGTCGTCCAGCCCCACCACGAAGGAGAAGGATTTGTAGCGCTGGTTGATGCTGTACTCGACGCTGCTGTCACAGTATTCGCGGAACACCATCGCCTGGTCGTAGAGCTTGGCTCCCATGTTCACCGACCGGATCTCGTAGCTGTGGCTTCCGAAGACCGGGTCGAGTTCGCTCAACGGCACCGTGCCCGACGGCAGGGCGGGAGGCGGTGCTGTCGACGGGTCCTCCGACGGTTCTTCCGAGGGCTCTTCCGGGGGCTCTTCCGATTCGGCGTCAGGGCTGGCCGACGGGGCTGTCGTCTCGACCGTCGGGGAGGACGGGGCCGTCGTGACGACCGGTGCCTGCGGCGCGGGGTTGCGGGCCGTGGGCGAGTTGATCACAGTCGGGAGCCCGAAGAAGCCCAGGAGTACACCCGCCACGGCGGCCAGGGCCGAAATGAGCGCCGCGATCTCTCCCACCCTGCGGGGCGGAGGGGGTGGAGGGGCGGCGGCTGGGGGCGAGAGCGGAGGCGGCGTGGCCGGTGGCGGGGGAGGCGTGGCCGATGGCGGTGGGGCAGGCATGGTCGATGGGGGCGGTGGTGGCGTGGGCGGGGATGTCGGGACCGGTGGCACGTTGTCCGGTGGTAAAGCATTGCTGCTCATGTGACTCCCCCTCAGGCATGGTCGCGTCCGGCAGTCACATTGAATCGGATCGTTCGATCAAGTGATAGCTGTTGCAGGGAAGTTGACCGACCCGACCCGACCCGACCCGACCCGACCTGCGGGCTGCGCGCCGACGATCCGCTGGCCCGCCGCGACGGGCTGCGCCTGGTCGAACTGAACGACCGTCGCTGGTTCCAGTTTCCGCAGGGCGCGGCCCCCTCTGACAGCCTTACTGGAACGGCGGCGAGCCGCGCGAGGGCCTCGTGGCACGCGCCGTCCAGGAACGCCTGTAGGCCGTGCTGCGGAACAGCGCGGTCGGCCTGGCCCCGCTCGGACACGACCTGCCCGCGGAGCTGACCGTGGTGCCGCTGCTCGACGTGCCGTCGAGCCACGTGGGGGCGGCGTGGTGCGAGGGTGACACCAACCCGCTGATCCGCCCCCTTCATCGAGATCGCGACCACCGCCTTCCACCCCTGACCGAGGGAAACCGACGACGCCGCCGCCCCGCAGGGACGAGTCGACCGCCGCAGCCTCGACGACCGCCTCCTGGAGGGGCCAGTACCTGTCCCTGCGCGGGGTGCCTGCGCGGGGTGCCTGTGTGGGGGCTCGGCTCGCTTCTGCGACCCGGAGAGAAAGCGTTTCGCGTTCCTGCTCCCGGCCGAGCGAGGGCGGTCCCACCGTCATGGCCCTCAGCCGCCGAGCGGACGAGTGGTTCCCGCGGCTCGCACACGTACGGTCCTGGGTGCCGCGGCCGGGGCCGGGCCGGATTCGGCAGCGGCGCTGTGCCCGGCTCGGGGTGGTCAGGGCGGTCGGTGAGGACGATGGGCCGTGATGGAGGCGAGGCCGTGCTCGTCGTGTTCACCAGGCGCTTTCGGGCCGTACGAAGGCCCCCGCCGGGAGGACAGAAGGCCGTTAGGTACTGAGCGGACGGAGCAGGCGCCGGTTCTGCTACACGTCAGGCTGCATCGCCCGCAGCCGGTCGGAGATGTCGTACACCGACAGGCGTAGCCCGCGGATGTCGCGGACCAGGTCCTCCCACGGCTCGAAGGTGTCGTCGACGGTCTTCCCGGACGCCCGGATGTACGCCACGGTCACGCCGTACGCGAAGAACGCGTTGCGTGCGGCGAGCGGGCGCAGCAGCACGAGTGCGTCGAGCAGTGCGGCGGCGCGCCAGTAGGCGTCAGGTTCGCCGGCGTCGAGGCCGGGAGTGTTGACCTTGTGGCGTGCGACGGCGGCCATCAGCCCTGAGTAGTCGCGGACGGCGAGTTCCTTGCCGAGCAGGTCCTCCTGGCGGTCGAGGAGCCAGCGGAGGTCTACGTGCAGTTCCAAGGTCAGGCCGCCCGGCGGGCAGCGTCTCGGGGGGCCGGGGCGTCGTCAGGGAACGCGGCGTCGAACGCCTCGGCGAGGCCCGGCTGCCGGGTGACCTCGCGGAACTCGGCGGTCGCCCGGGTCAGCCGCAGGTGGTTCTCCTCCTGGTCGGCCAGGCTCGCGAGAAAGGCGCGCAGACTCATCCCGTGCGCGGCCGCGACGGCGGCCAACCGGTCCTTGGTCTCGGCGCTGACCTTCATCGTGGTGTCTGCCATGCCACCGAGTATGCATCGATAGGCACCTTCGTGAATACCGGTTCGCTCGAATCAGCTCGAATCGGTCGGCCGCGCCGAGGCTGTGGTCCTGACGGCCGCCGGCCGCGTTCGGGGACCGGCGCCGCGTCCTCCCGCGTGGCACGGTCGTTGTAACGACTGAGGTTCCCGCGGCAGGGGGGCGGCAGAGCGCGTCCGAGCTGGGACGGACACCGAGCGATGACCGTCGTCGACCCGTACGGGGCGCTGAAGGCGTGCATGGCCGGGATCCGTGCATGGCCGGGATCAGGGAGCTGTTCGAGCGGGAGTCAGCCGGTGACACCGTGACCCTCCTGGGGGATGGCTTATACCGACACCTGGGGTGTCACCTCCCCAAAGCCCGGCGTACCGGCAAAGCCCGGCGTACCGGTTCGAGGTCGTCATCCGGTCCGGCGCTCTCGCGCTGCACGGCCATATCGGCGGCCACGCCTTCACCCGTGACGACGGCATGCTCGACTTCTTCCGTACCACCACCGCTGGCGAGTGGCTCGGCCCCAGCTCCAGCCCCAGCTCCAGCCCCAGCTCCAGCCCCAGCTCCAGCCCCAGCTCCAGCCCCAGCACCTGCACGGGAAGACCGCACCCCGCGGTCTCAAGAACGCGACCGTTCGCCCCGAGCAGCCGCTACGTGCTTTACAGCGCCGAGGCCGCCGCGGAGCCAGACCCGGAACCGGGTGAGCTCGCCGAGATGGGGGCACTGCTCTGTCCGACGTCATCGGGGGCACGGGCGACTTCGTTCATGAAGGTCGCCCGCCCGCCGTGGAAAGTCCGCCTGACCTGGCCCCTCGGCAGCGGCCACCGAACGGCCTTCAGCTCCGCATCACCGGGCCCTGACGATCCGCTCCGGCTTCGCCGGCGCCCGGGCCGGTCAGATCCGGAGCGCAGTCCGGTGGTCGCGGAACGACGGCCGGGTCGGATGTTCCTGCCCGCGCCTACCCCCGCACGGGCCGTCACCGGGAGGGAGGGTCCCGATGACCGCCGCCCGAGGGCATGCGGACGTCTCCGTGCTCGCCGATCCCGGCCAAGCCCGACGTCCGTATCGTTCTCGTAGAGCGGGCAGCCGCTCGGCCCGGCACGCTCCTCGCGGCGGACCACGACCACGTCGTCGGCCGCCGTCGGCTCCTGGAAGACGAGCTCATAGCTGTGGGGGTATGCCATCGAGGCCCCCCCACCCTCTTCTTCTCCCGTCACCCGCGCGCCGCCGCACGTGTCTTCGCCGAGGGGGAGCGGGTCAGATGCCGAACTCCGACGCCGACAGGCCAAGCGCAGCACACGCCTCGCGGATGATCTGCTCCTCGGCCGGCTCGATGAAGCCGTCCGCACCCGCGACCACGATGCCGGTCTGGATGACGGCCCGCGCCTCGGCGGGTTTCTTCGCCACCTTGGCGACCTCCTGGAGCACCGCCGCCTTGCCCATGACGAAACCGGCCGAAAGCTGGTCGACGTGCTTGTTGAAACGCTGGCGAAGCTGGTCGGCGGGGAAGTTCTGAAGGACGTCGTTGGTGACGATGAGCGATTCGACGTGCTGGCGCTCGGCCGGGTCGATCCGCCCGTCGGCAGCGGCCACCAACGCGCACATGGCCATGCTGGCATCCCGGAAAGCGCCGCTCTTCAGCTCTGTCTTCAACGACGTGAGCTGCAACTTCAGCGCACTCACGAGCTCGGCCCTGGAACCGCCGCCGGACCGCGCGCCGGACGGCCCATGGCCACCGGAGCCGCCGCGCGCTCCCTGGGCCTGCTGCAGACCCCTGGCCGCTTGGTCCTTGATCCGATCCCACATCGCCACTTGTTCCACCCAGCTTCTGTCGTGTCGTCTTTTAACGGCCGCGCGTCATCACGCACCACCCCGCCAACGCCTACCGCACATCGTGAAGTTCCGCCGCCCCTGACATGACGCCCCCAGCACACGTGTCACCCCAGCACCGGCACGGCCGGAGCAGCGGCGGTCAGCCGCGTGTCGGCGTGCACATGAACATGGCACACGGGTTTTGCTCACCAGCTTCGGCTCTGGCACAACCTCCGTGCAATGACCACTCTGAGTGTCGATAGAGCACTTCAGGGTGGCATCGAAGTCGCCCGAAAATGAGCCCTCATCGAGGCGGCTGGGCTCAGAGTCTGGCCCGTGGAAGGGGTCGCGCTTCGGCTGAAGGAGCTGTTGTTCCCGTCGATCGCGGATGTCGCGGTGCTGTCGGTGGACGTGAATATCGAGATGGTGCGCGTCGACGCGCACTGCCCCACGGCCGACGCCGTCTGTCCGGGGTGTGGGGCCTGGTCGACCCGGGTGCACAGCTCCTACCTGCGGTTTCCCGCCGATGTAACGAGCGCAGGACGAAGCGTCGTACTCCAGTGGAAGTTGTGGGAGGGGATCGTGCCGCTCGGCTATCAGCGCAGCTACCAGCGTGTTCGCGCCTACCTGCACGACAAACGCACCTCACCGCAGCCGGTGACCGCCCAGCCTCCATATCCTCGCCGCAGGCGTCGACCGAGACCGCGACGCCGTCATCGCCGGACTGACCCTGCTCTGGAACTCCGGTGTCGTCGAAGGCCACGTCAACCGGATCAAGATGCTCAAACGCCAGATGTCCGGCCGCGCAGGCTTCGACCTCCTGCGCAAGCGAGTCCTGCTTGCGTGACGGCCTATACCGGCTCCTCGTACACGTCGATCTCGGAGGGCACACGAGCCAGCAGCAGTTCGAGGTGCCCCTCCATGGCGGCTAGCCACTCGTCGAGGCCCGCGTTGGCGTCGTGGAAGAACCATGAGTTGAAGCTTCCCAGGGCGTCCAGGGCGGGTTCGCACTCGTAGTGGAGTTCGCAGTGAATCTGTACGTAGCGGTCGTGCTCACCGCCGTCGTCACTGATGTCGAACTGTCGCGTGAGGTCCACAGTGAACATCGGCCGCCCGCTGAAGGCGTACGTCCCGTACTGGAAGAGCAAGCCGTCTGAATCGGGCGTCGGCGCGGTGGCAAAGCGCTGTCGCGCGAATCGCATGAAGGCCAGCCACGTAGCCCGCGTGGTCAACTCCGTCGCCGACCGCCCGACCTCCAGTTCGGCACGTAGGACATCAAGGGCCTCCTCCATCCGCGGTCTGTCGGGCACGCCAGCTCTCCTCGGTTCGGTGAATCAGCACCCTAATCTCGTCGAGCCGGAGCAAATCCAGCCCTGACCAGCGAGGCAACCGTCTCTCCGCTCGCAATGCCCAGGCCCTGCTGCACAGAACCCGTGCCAGAACCCCAGCTTCGACAGCACTCGTTCAGCGTTTCCGGAGCCACCCCGGCTCCGTCGTGTTCGATGTTCACGAGAAACGGAACGACAGCACACGGCACCCAGCAGGGTGAAACCCGTTGTCGTGTCCTCTCCAAGGTTGCATGCTTCGGGGCGTGATCACCGAAGACGATTCCCCGTACGCCACCGTCACCACTCGTGTCACCGTGCGCGATCTGCTGCCTCAGGATCTGCCGGCGTGCACCTGGTCCGGCTCGGCCACCCATCTACGCCACGTGGAGCGAGAGCTGACGCGTGCTGCGGCAGGGGAGGTGGACTACCTGGCTGTCTGCACTCCCGCGAACCTGCCGGTGGCGATCGGCGGCATCGACTATCAGGTCTCCCCGGAAGCCGGAACCTTGTGGCAGCTCGCCGTGCTGCCGGCGCTGCAGTCCTGTGGCTTGGGAACGCTGCTCGTCCGTGCTGCCGAACAACGAATCCGGCACCGCGGGCTCCGCACGGCCGAACTCGCCGTGGAGGAGGACAACTCCAGGGCACGCGCCCTGTACGAGCGCTTGGGCTACGTCGCATACAGCCGCGAACCGGATGCCTGGGACGAGGAAGGGCCCGACGGATCGATCCGTCGCCACGAGACGATGTGCATCCTCATGCGAAAGAGCCTTTGAGCTTTGCCCAGAGGCATTCACGACGGGCAGCCACATGGTCATCGCTCGGCTGCTCGCCCCACGTGCCGGTGAGTACCCGACAGCCCCGGTGCAAATGCTGTCGTAACTGGTAGATGCTCGATTCGCGCACCGCCGCCGTCTGCTGTCCGAAGCGATGAACAGTTGCTGTCCCTTCTCGGGTTCTGGCTCAACTTCTGTGACGCGGCCACGCTGAGTGAGCGGATCAGCTCGCGGGCGACGAATCCCGGTGGCGAGAAGGGACCGCTGGTCAGTCCCGCGCCTCGGCTCCCGCCCCCTTGTTAAGGAACTGCTTCGCTGCCTCAACCGCTTCTCCGTTGAGTTCCTCGACGGATACTCCCCAGCTCTCCTCCCAGCCGTCCAGGTTGTGCGCGCAGGACACCAGTGGTGCCAGCTCTTCGGGGTAGCCGAGGTCATAGGCGATGTCTGCCCAGATGAGGTGAGTGCCGGTGGCGGGATCCAGGGATCCGTCGGCGATCTGACCGGCGATCCAGTAGGCCATCGCCCACTTTGTGGCCCGGGGGTCCGTGGGTGGGTGGAAGAGCAGTCCCAGCTCGTCCAGGACTTGGTCGAAGAGCTCTGGCGCTTCGGGTTCTTCGCTTCGGAGGAGTCCCGCCAGCATGGCCAGGGACGGGCTTTCGACCCCAGCTACCAGCGCGTCCAGACCTGCCTGGATGAGCCTGTCCGACCCGACATGCCTGCCAAATGCCCTCTCACGCGCGATGCGTCTGAACTGATCGAGGGCGTCGTCGCTGGTCATCAAGGTCTTCTCCGTCGGCATCTGGAAGGGGAAGGCTTACACATCCGCCTCCCCGGCTGCCATCGAGTTCCTACCGTCGTCGGTGATCAGGACATGAGGACGCGCTTCCGCAGGAGGGCGAAGCCTGCGCGGCCGAACATCTGGCGCTTGAGCATCTTGATCCGGTTGGCATGGCCTTCGACGACACCGGAGTTCCAGGGCAGTGTGAGGCCAGCGATGACAGCATTGCGGTCGCGGTCGATGCCTGCGGCGAGGGTGTGGAGGCTGGGCAGGTCGCCCTGACGGACAGCATCGAGCCAGGCGGCCAGGCGCTCGCCCTGGCGCTCGGTGAGCATGGCCGCGAAGGACCGGACGTGCCGGGTGAGGGCGTCGAGTTCGGGGCAGTGCGTCCGGACGGACTTGAGCTGGAGCTGCTCGGCCTCGGCAAGGGTGTCGGGGCGCCGGAGGATCCATCCGGCGACCGGTCGGGCCGATGGCGGCCTGGCGGTCACCGGCCGTGGCGAGGTGCGCTTCTCGCGCAGGTAGGCGCGGACGCGCTGGTAGCTGCCCTTGTAGCCGAGCGGCACGATCTCCTCCCAGAGCTTCCAGGCGTTCGTGCAGCCCTCGCTCCAGCGGTCGTCCAGGTAAGGCTTGTAGTCGTCGAGGACGGAGCGCCGGTTCTGCCACTGTCCGTTGAACAGCTCCTCCGGCGTCGCCGCGTCGGCAAGTTGCTTGACGGTCCGCCAGGTCATCCCGAGTTTGCCGTTCGACCGAGCGCCGGCTGTGCCCTACCTTCAACAGGTCGTGCACCGCGGCGTGACGGGATCGGGTCCGGTCGGCGAACCGGTGCCCGCGTGGCCAGGGTGAGTCGGACGGGCCCGAGGCCGGAGCGGATGCTGGCTCGGGTTCAGGTGCCGCAGGTGTCAGAACGTGCAGGCAGCGGCGGTGCTGGGCGACGGTGCGTTCAGCGGCCTCGCTCAGGTTGTGCCAGAGGTGCCGCCGGTCCGCGACCTGAACCGCCTGCGGTGCTCCGGCAGCGGCGCCTTCAGCGAAGAACGGTGCTCGGTCGCGGCAGATGACTTCGACGCCTGGCCGCCGGGAGAGCCAGGCGGCCAGGCTGGACGCCTCCCGGTCCGGGAGGAGATCGATCGGGCGGCGGGTTTCGACATCCACCAGAACAGTGCCGTAGTGGCGGCCCTTGCGGGTGGCGTACTCATCGACACCGACCACTCGCGGCGCCGGTACTTCCGGCTCGGGAAGCGCATTGACCAGGCGCAAGACCGTGCTCCGGCTCACGGACACGCCGATGACGGATGCCAGCCGGGCGCCAGCACGGCCGGCCAGGGCAAGGCCGACTGCGGCCAGGGCGGAGCGCAGCCGTTCCGTCCGCTGGCCGTACCTGCGCGTCAAGCCGGATATCTGCTCCACGAAGGTCTGGCGCGGGCACATCGTGTTCCGGCACCGGAACCGCCGGACGCGAAGTTGCAGGACAACCCTTCGCCCACCGCTCGGCACATCGGCAGGAAACCGCAGGTAGGAGCTGTGAACGCAGGTCGACCAGATCCCACATCCCGGGCAGGAGGCGCCAGCGGCAGTGCACATCAACGCGCACTATCGCAATGTTCACGTCCACCGACAGCACCGCGATGTTCACGACCGACGGGAACAACAGCTCCTTCAGACGGAGCACGATCTCTTCCACGGCCCCGAACTGTCAGCCCAACTGCCGTGGCCACGGCCTATTTTCGGGCGACTTCGAGCACCCAGCCTCAGACACTCAGCCGTCACTCACAGTGGCCGCTGCACGGAAGTTGAGCCAGAACCCCTTCTCGTGGACAGAGCCACACGTGCACATCACCGGCCTCCGTCAAGGGAAACGCGGTGTCGCCGCAGACGGCCGGGCATTTAGCCTGTGGCGCATGCATCAGCCACGAAGGCGCGACCGGTGCCCGGGCCGCCGCGCACCATCGAAGTCGGCCCGGCGCCAGCAGGCCCGGCGCCGGCCGTTCCGGCTCACGGCCGCAGGTGCTGACGTGGTCCTGGTCGGCTACTTCTCTGCGAAGCAGAAGGACTTCGAAACGCTGATGACGTCGGCAGCCACGGAACTGGCGGCACGTGGTGCCCGGGTCGTCGTGCAGATCGTGCAACGACGAGGCGTCTCGGACGGCGGGGCCCGGAGGATGGGCTTGCCCCATTCCTCGCGGACTCTGCTGAGCCGTGGCAAAGTCCACGAGGTGGCTCAGGCCTGTGAACAGGCCGAAGCCGCTGCAGTGATCTTCGCCACCGCTTTGACAGAGCGCCAGCGGCGCGCGTTGACCGAGATGCTTGGCCGCCCCGCTGTAAGTCTCGCCGACATCCTTGCCGCCGGCTGATCGCCCACTCGGAGGCATTGCGGAACAGGTCCAGAGTCTTGCCGCCGGTCTGCTGGTCCAGGAACAGGAACTCGTCCGGGGCCGGACCGGATGGGTTTCGGCGCACTCGCTGGTGTGCCGGCCTTCGCCCATGGGTGAGCTTGTGCGGATCCGGCGGTCGCCCCACGGCCGCCCCACGGTCGGGGGAGGTCCCGCGCGAGGGACGAACAAGGCGGAGCTGGGCGTGTGCGGTCAGGCCGTGGGTGCCGGCCCGGCGGTGTTCGTACAGCGGCCAGGCGGCGTGCTCGACGAGTTCGTGGAGGAGCAGCCGTCCTTCCTCCCGCCCCGTCCGCTCATCCGCCCCGGGCGCCGTCCCCCTGGGAGCGAGAGCGGTTGGGGTGCGGCTGATTCCGGAGTCTTCGCGGGAGCTGTCCTCACCATGACGGCACGCTGCTCGGGAGCGACCCGGACTACGTCTCTCCGTCGCCTCGCCCCGGTCCGGACGGGGCATCCAGTTCCTGGACCGGCGCCGACGCGAAGACGGCCCCCGCCGGCCACGCGTCCTTGTCCGGCCCCGATGCCGGCACGGCCAGCCGGCGCCGCACCCACGGTCCGCTTCGTTCCGGCAGGTCGACGACCGCCGTGGCCCACACCCCCTCCTCGGCCTCGGCGAACGCGAGGTCCCTCAGACGGGCCCCGCGCTCGTCGAGCTCTTCTCGCAGCCCGTCCGCCACTTCACAACGGAACTCCTCCAGGTAGTCGGCCTTTTGCCCGGAAAGGTCCATGTCGGCACCCGCAGCCGTAGTAGTGGACAGTGATGACTCCGACCGGGCGACGGTCCCGTGACCGGGTACCCACCCGTACGGTGAACACCACCTTTGTACCTCTGTGCCTCCCGCAGGGGGCGAGAAGGAACGTCCGGGCAGGCCGCACGTCATCTCGCTGCCCTGCGGGGCAGTCCGGTACCCGCGGCGGTCGGACGGACCCCTGGTCGGTCCCACGACGCTCCGACCAGCTGAGCCGCACCCCCCCGCTGGGCGAGGTCCTCCTCTTGCGGGTGGAGTGCGGCGTCCCTCGGTGCTCAGGAAGTGAGGCCGAGGCGCGGGCCGCCCCGGTGGCGCAGGCGTCGGAAGAAGGCGAGGACTCCTGCGGAGCCGCCGGCCCAGGTCGCGCTCGGACGGGCAAGGCCGGTGTCCGGGAAGACGGGCCGGGACCAGGTGCCGCCGCTGCGGCTCAGAACGAGCCGGGCGACGGCCTCGGCCCCGTCCCGGAACTCCTCCGAGCCGGACGCTTCCGCGACGTCCACCAGCAGGTCGCCCACTCCGGCCAGACCGCAGCACTGCGTGACCAGCGGCATCCTCGGTGCCAGGGCGACGCAGGCGCGCGCGGCCTGCCGGGCGAGGCCGAGGTGGCGGGGGTCCTTGAGGTTCCCGGCGGCCTGGAGGTGTACGGCTCCGATGCCGGCCAGGCCGCGGCACCACGAGCCGTAGCGGCGGGTCGCCCCGGGCGCGGCGGCCGCGGCGATGACGTCCGGCGTGACGGCGGCCAGGCGTGCGGCTGCCTGCTCGGAGCGGGTGACCGTGTCCGGGTCGCCGGTCCACGCGCCGTACGCGAGGAGGAAGGAGACGACGCCCGCCTCGCCGTGCGCGAGGCCCTCGCGGAGTGCCGCGCTGCCGGGTGAGTCCGGGCCGGCCGGGGTGAGCCGGGCGGTGCCCGAGGCCAGCATGCGGTCGCAACCGGCGGCGACGGCGAGGTGGCGGTCGGCGGCGTGCGGGTCGCCGGACCGCAGGGCGTGCCGGGCGAGCAGCAGACGGCCGATGCCGATGCCGGCGGCGCCCGCGATGAGGTCTGCCTCGGGCGGCCCGCCATCCGGCGCGGGGCCCGGCAGAGCTCCGGACTCCCCGCCTTCGTGGGGCGCCGCGCCCGCCCCCGCCTCCGCCTCCGCGAGGAAGAGTTCGACGCCGGTGCGGCCGGTGTAGAAGCCGGGCGGCAGGTTCCTGGACTGTGCCGCCGTCCACCGGGCCAGCGCGGCGACGGTCTCGCGTACGTGGGGCCGGTCGGTGTGGTGGAGGAGTTCCAGGCCGAGGCCCGAGCTGCCGCCGTAGACGTCGAGCGAGGTGGGGACGGAGAGCCTGGCGGCCCGTACCGGGTCCGTGATCGCCTCGGCCTCGGCGGCGCAGAAGGCGGCCGTGTGCGCGATGACCTCGTCCAGCAGATCGTCGTCGATCCGGAGGGGTACGGGGCGGTGGGCCGGTCCGCGTACCGGCCCACGCGCCGGTACGGGGTGGGGGGCGCCGGTGCGCAGGCGGTCGGCGGCGGCGGTCCGTACGGCCGGGTCGAAGCTCAGGAGGCCGGTGATCGCCGCCCGGACGTTCTGGTGGGCGTCTGCGGGCAGGACCTGCGCCAGGCAGGCCAGGGTCCGGTCCCGGTTGGTCACGCGGTCGGCGTCGACGATCACGGGGTCCAGGCCGGTGGCGGCGAAGAAGAGGGTGGCGCCGAGGGCGTAGTGGTCGTCGGCGGGGGTGGCCGGGCCGGTCGCGGACAGGACCGGTTCGTTGTAGCCGGGGGTCGCGCCGCCCGGCCCCGTACCGTTGCGTTCGCTCGTCCCGAAGTCGACGAGGTGGACGCGGTGACCGGGACGGCCGGGACGGCCGGGACGGCCGAGGTGGCCGAGGTGGCCGAGGTGGCCGGGGCCGTCGAGGACGATGTTGTCGGGCTTGAGGTCGCGGACGACCACGTCCCGGGCGTGGATCGCGTCCAGGATCTCCAGGAGCCGGGCGGCGAGCACGGACAGGGAGCGTCCCGGCCGGGGGCCGTCGTCCCGGTAGGGGCCGTTGCGCAGGATCTCCCGGCGCAGGTCGCGGTCGCCGCAGCTGCTCGTCACCAGGTACTCGTCGGCCCCGTGGGCGAAGTAGTCCAGGACGCGGGGTACGCCGGGGACGCCGTCGAGGGCGGTGAGGACGGCGTGTTCGTTGCGCAGGTGGTGGCGGGCGTCGGCGCCGGACTCCTCCTCGCCGACGAAGGCCCGCGCCTGCTTGACCACCACGGGCCGGCCCAGGGTGCGGTCGGACGCTCGGTAGACGTTGCCCCGGGGGGTACGGGCGATGCCCGCTGTGACGGCGTAGCGGCCGCCTCCGAGGGCGGGCGCGACAGATCCCCCGGCGTGCGCGGGGGCGGCCGCGAAGGGGTCCTCGGCCCAGGGCGGGCGGCGGTAGCGGCCGGTGGCCAGTCCGTCGAAGATCCGGCCGTCCGGGCCGGTCATGACGGATTCGAGCCGTCCGGTCCGGCCTGTCCGGTAGTCGCCGGTGAAGGGGCCGTAGCGGTAGTAGACCGGGGCCCTCGGGTCGACCCGCCGGTCACTGACGACCTGTGGACCCTCCCGGTCGCGCAGGGCGGCGGCGAGTTCCCGGGCGAGGGCCACCACGGTCCCGGCGAGGGGGTAGACGGTGATCGCCTTGCCGACGGCCGCGGCGCTCACCGTGCCGGAGTTGAGGCGGCGCAGTGTCTCCGGGTCGCGGGCGAACTTCGCGTGGCAGACGTGCCGGGACAGTACCGGCAGGACGAGCCGGGTCACGGCGTCGAGCTCGCCGGGGCGCGTCGAGACGTGCAGTTTCCAGCCGTGTTCCATCGCCGGCATCCGGGGGTCGTTGAGGTACGCCCACGTGTCGTCGGACCAGCCGTCGCGGCCGGCGATGGAGACGGCCACCGCTAGGAGTTGAAGTCGCAGGCGAAGCGGGTGGTGGCGGTCACCCAGGGGTCGGAGAGACACGCCGTGTACTCGCGGTCGCCGCGGTCGTCGTCCTCGAACGCGATCGCCGCGTCGTCGATCTCCAGGGGACCCGCGTCGCGGAAGTCGAGGGGTGTGTCGGCTTCCAGAAGTTCCGGCACGGCTACGGGCATGTGACGCCTCCAGGGTCGGTCGTGCGCTGAGGAGCGGGAAGGCCCTGCGCGGGCCGGTGGGCCCGTCGGACCGTGAACTCGCTGGACAAAAGTAGGGAGGGGCGCATCCGGTGACAAGGCGTCGGTTCGGCCATGCTCCCAGCACCGCCGACGGGCCGGGGACGGGATTCCGGGGCGCCGGTACGGTCCGGCGGGAACGCGGGAGGCCCAGGTGGGACGGCGGCCCGGTGGCCGGCGCCGGGGGCGGCGCCGCCCGTCCCGGGACGCCGGGCGGGCCCGTCAAGAGGGTCGTTCGCGCCGTTTCCCGCCCCGCCGCTCGCCGTACGGGCAGCCCGTCATTTCCTGTCCGGACACCTCTGCCGCGCTCGGTGAGGCGTGAAGTGCTCCCCCCTGCACTTCGACGGGACCGCCCGGCCGACCGCGTGGAGAGTCCGTCGTCCACCCACCGGGGAACGACGTGGCCCATCGGGGGACCGACGCGGGAATGCCGTCAGCCGCAAAGAGCGCGCCCACTGGGCGGGGGAGGCCGGTGCCGGGGCAGCACTTCCGTGTCCCCCAGGTCGCCGAGACCGGTGACAGGACCGGCACCGCATCCTGCTGCCGGCCCCCGACGGAAGCGTGGCCCGCGGCTACGTGGGGGCGCATCCCCGGTGAGGTCTGGTACGAGAACGGCCGACGGTCTCGGAGCGCTGTGGGCGTGCGGCGCCCCGCGGTTCAACGAGCGTCTACGGACCGCAGGGCCGCATGGCCCGTACCAGCGGGTGCCGGCGTACTTCCCCGGCCGACTGCGACCCACCGTGCCCGCGCGTCCCGCGCCCCTCCCGGAGCGCGGGGTCCGGGCGCGTCAGAGCGTGGCGCCCATGCGGACCGCCACCTCGCGCACGCCGGCCCGGCCCTGGCCCGCGTCGAAGGGCGTGAGCCGGAAGCGCGGGCGGCTCGCGACGGTGACGGCCGAACCGGTGGGCGTCGCGGTGACGTGGACGGTGAGGACGAGATCCCGGTGGGCGGGGTGCCAGACGCTCTTGAGGCGGCCGGCCGCCCGGTCGTACCTCACGACCTCGGCGTCCTCCTCCAGGTTCCGGGCCGCGCCGCGGGCGAGCCGCAGCGCCTCGTCGGGCGGGACGGGCAGGGCGAACGCGAGCCGGTACGGCACCGTCGCCTCGGCGGGGATGAGCGGGACCCCGGCCCGGCGGAGCTTCAGCAGGTGCTCGGCGCCCAGGCAGAGACAGGCGAGGAAGATGCCGACGGTGACGATCCCGCCGACCAGGGCGGTGACCTCGACCGCCTCCGCCGTCCCGCGGTCGGGGGCGCGGCCGGTCCATTCGAGCTGCGTGACCACGGCCAGGGTCGAGATCAGGCCGTACGGCAGCGCGTACAGCAGCGAGCGGCCCGCCACGAGCAGAAACATCCTCATCACACGCTCCATGTATCAGCCCCGCTCCGGGGAGCGGGGCAGGGGTCCCCCGCAGGCGCGGGGGACCCCAGGTCATCCGTCAGGACGGTAGCCGCCGGTCAGAGCGCGGCGTCCAGCGCCCTCCGCACGTACACCCAGTACCGGGCGCCGAGGTAGCGGACGATGGGCCCGCGCAGCCGGCCCACGGCCCGGCGGATCTGCCGGCCCCATCTGCGCCGGATGGTCGAGATGCCGTACTCGACCCCCGCGCCGCTGATGAAGCCGCGGAGGAACCGCTTCGCGGCCGTCGACGTGCTCCAGCAGCGCTTGTAGCACTGGTAGGCGTACTTCGCGACGGCGAGCACGCCGCCCACCGCGCCGGAGCAGGCGACGGCGCCGAGGCCCGCGCCCTTGCACAGGATCTTGCCGATGGCGAAGTCCAGTGCCTCGAAGGCGAGCTCGCAGAGCCAGCCGCACTTGCGCGGCTTCTTCTTGTGGCCGTCCAGGTCGTAGGAGTTGACCGGGTCGCCCGGGTAGCCGTACGCGTTCTCGTTGCCGCCGTAGACCGGGTCGGGCTGGAGGAAGCGGCCGGTCACCGGGTTGTAGAGGCGGGAGCCCATCAGCGTCAGGCCGGTGAGGGTCTCACCGGAGCGCTGCTTGCCGCCGAGCCAGCTGTAGCGGGTGCCGGGCTGGCCGGCGCGCGGGTTGCCGTACTCGTCGTTGTCGAGCACCAGCGGGGCCGCCGCGGGGTCCAGCGGGAGCTGGAGCGCCACGTCGCCGTGGATGTTGTTCAGCTGGAGCACGACGTCGCCCTCGGCGCTGGTGGTCGCCCCGAGGTCGCCGTCGGCGGTGACCACGTTGCGGGTGACCTCGCCGCTCGCCGTGTCCTCGGTGATCCAGCGCGGGACGTCGGAGTCGTCGCCGTAGTGGTTCACCTTCGACTGCGTCTGCGTCCAGGTGCCGGCGAGGTCCTCCTCGACGGTCCAGGAGCGGACGCGCTGGACGGCGTCGAGCTGCCAGGTCTGCCGCTTGCCGGCCGCCGTCTGCCGGTACGCCAGGTCGTTGGCGTAGTAGCCGATGGTGGTGCCGGGCAGGGCGGTGGTGCGGCCGAAGGCGTCGTAGACGTAGCCGCTGTCGACGAGCCGGTCGGCGCTGTCGTAGGCGTACGCCGTCGTGGTGCCGCCGGTGGTCGGGCAGGTGGCGCCCTCGGCGCCGGTGGCCGTGGTCAGGCCGGTGCGGTTGCCCCGGTTGTCGAAGGCGTAGCCGCGGGTGGTGCACACGTCGCCGACGGTGTCGGTGACGTCGGTGAGCCGGCCCACCTGGTCGTAGCGGTAGTTCTGCACCGACCAGCCGGAGTGGCTGACGACCTGGCCGTGGGCGGACTCGGTGACGATGTCCGAGTAGACCTGCGCGGAGTCGCTGTCACGGGTGTAGGTCCGCGTCAGCGTGGAGCCGGTCGGGTCCTGGCGCTGCGTCATGGTGTAGCCGCCGGGCAGCTTCTGCGCGGAGACCTCGCCGTCGGCGTCGTACGTCGCGGTGAACGTGCCCGCCACCGAGTCCGTGGTGGAGGTCGGCAGGCCGCGCGGGTCGGCGGTGTGGTCGTAGACGTAGGAGGTGGTGGCGCCGGTGCCGTCGGTGACCTTCACCGGACGGCCGAGCAGGTCGTACTCGGTCCTGGTCTCGCCGCCGTCGGCGTCCACGTAGGAGACGAGGCGGCCGAGCTTGTCGTAGCCCTTGTAGAGGGTGCCGCCGGTCGCCGAGGTGGTCTTGACGACCATGCCGGTCTCGCCGTCGTACTCGGTGGTGGTCTCGGGGACCGCCTGGCCGGTGCCGCCGGTCATCGCGGACTTCACGACGCGGCCCGAGCCGTCGAACTCGGTGGTGGTCGTCCGGGTCACGCCGTTGGCGGTCTCGGTGACCTTGGCCGGGTTGCCCCACCAGTTGTACTCGGTGGTGGTGACGGGGAGCTGGCTCGGGTTGGTGCCGCCGCCGGTGACGGCGCCCGCGGGACCGGTGGAGCAGAGCAGGTCGGCCCACTCGGGGCGGCCCTGGCAGGTGCCGGTGCCGGTCGCGGACCAGTAGGTGGTGAGGCGGGTGGCGGCGTCGGTGCCGGTGGAGCCGGGACGGCTCTCCTTGACGACCCTGCCCTGCGCGTCGCGCTCGACGACGCTGGTGATGGCCTTGCCCGCCGGGTCCTCGACGGACCGGAGCGGAACGCCCTTCGCCCAGTCGTAGACGGTCTGGACGACCCGGGGGTCGGCCTGGACGGTCGGGAACTGGAGCACCTGCGCGCCGGTGCTGATCTTCGTCAGCTGGTCCTGGACGGTCGCGGTGCCGTCGGTGGGCCGGCCGCCGTCGTACTCGTTGAGCACCCAGGAGCGGGCGGGCGCCGAGGCACCGGCCGGGAGCAGGGTGGTGGTGCCGGACTTCAGGTCGCCGGTCAGGGTGATCCGGTGCAGCGGCCCGAGGCTGTCCAGCTCACGGGTGCCGTTCTCGTCGTAGTGCGTGCGCGTCGACAGCAGTTCGGCCCGCTCGGCGGTCGTCATGCCGTTGATGCCGAGGTCGGCGAGGGTGGCGTTGTCGGCGGCGGAGAGCCCCAGGGCGGTGGCCCGGTTGCCGGCGGTCAGCTCGCGGACGGTGTTGCCGAACCGGTCGTACTCGGTGGTGGTGATGTGACCGCCGGGCGCGGCGGTGTTGACCTGCCGGCCGGAGGCGTTGACGTAGGTGATCTTCGCCCGCCGGTAGGCGTCGGCGGTGAGGCCGGAGCCGGCGTGGGCGGAGGGCACGGCGTCGGCCGGGAAGACCGCGGTGGCGTCGGTGGGGGCGTCGAGCTGGCCCCAGGCGCCCACGTCCGCGGCGCCCATCCGGTGCGGCGCGGAGGAACCGGTCAGCGGCACGTCGTAGACGATGCTGGTGGCCGCCTCGCCCTCGACGACGTCACGGGTGCCCTGCCGGAGGCCGGGACGGCGCACCTTGAGCAGCATGCCCTCGCCGGCGGTGGCGGCGTTGCCCGCCTTGCCGTAGTCGAAGTCCCAGCCCAGCTGCGACTTCTCCTGGAGCCAGGTGACGCGGCCCGCGGAGTCGTACGAGTACTGCGTCTGGGTGGCCTGCGACAGGGTGGGGTTCCACTGCTGGCGCAGCTTGCCGCCCAGGTCGTAGCGGTAGGTGGCGACGGCCTTGGAGGTGGCGGAGGCGGCACCCGGCTCGGTGGACCAGGCCAGGATCTCCTTCACCCGGCCCGTGTAGTCGCCGAACTCGGCGCCGCCGGACCAGCCGGTGGCGGTGGTGGAGGTGGCGTACACGAACTCCAGGACGCGGCAGCCCTTGGTGGAGGGAGTGGCGGCGCAGGTGGCGGAGGGCACGGCCGAGGTCGGCGCGACGATCCGCTTCGGGCGGGCCAGGGTCTTCCCGTTCTCGGTGACGGTCTCGGAGACCACCTGGGTGGTGGTGTTGGAGAGGCCGTTGAGGGTGGTGCTGGAGACCTGCCACGCGGTGGCGCCGGTGCCCGGCTTCGTGAAGACGGTGGCGGCGCCCTCGGTGTCCTTGAGGGTGAACGTGCCGGTCGGCGAGCCGGTGAGGGTGTACTCCTCGGAGCCGGGCTCGGCCTTCCAGCCGCCGCCGGTGGTGGCCGTGAAGCCGGTCTCGCCGCCCTCGTGGTCGATCACGACGACCGAGGTCGCGGAGGTCTGCTTGAGGTAGGCCCACTCGGACTTGGTGACCTCGGCGACCGTGTTGGCGTTCCACTCGGTGCCGAAGATCGGAGCCTGGCCGTCGGTCTCGGGGGTGCCGACGGGACGGGACTCGGCGGTGCGGCTGACGGAGACGCCGAACAGCGAGGCGTCGGTCGCCTGGAGGGTGTAGTTGCCGGTGAGCAGGTTGACCGAGCCGGGGCCCGCCTCGGCCGACGGGGCGGTGCCCGCGTTCCGGTCGACGGTCACGGTGTTGGCCGGGGAGTACGCCGTCGAGGTGCCGTCGGTGAACGCCGCGCGGACCTCGACCGGGCCGTCGGTGGTGAGGGTGTCGGTGATGTTCCAGGTGAGCCCGGCGGGGACGCCGCCCGGGGCCGCCACCGGCCAGGCGGTGACGGCGGAGCCGTCGGACGCCTTGGTCACGTGGGCGGCCGGCACGTTCGTCCACGTGTCGGTCTCACCGCGGCGGTACTGGTAGGTGACGCCGGTGTAGGTGTTCTTGGCCTGGGCCGAGAGGCCGACCCGGCGGGCCGACCGCTCGCCGTCGCCGGGGGTGGTCAGCGCGGCGGCCGAACCGGCGTAGAAGACGCGGCTGGTGGCGGCGGAGACGTTGCCCGCCGCGTCCCGCGTGCGCGCCGACAGGGTGTGCTTGCCGGCGCCGAAGGACAGCGTCCGGGTGACCGCGGCGCCGGTGGTGGCGACCGTCGTCCAGGCGCCGCCGTCCAGCGCGTACTGGACGTCCTTCACGTCGGAGGCCGGCGGGGTGAAGGTGAAGTCGCCGGAGTAGGTGCCGTCGGCGCCGGGCGTGCCGGACCAGGTGTCGGCGGGGAAGGCCGTCGAGGCGATGGCCGTGGTGCCGGGCGCCGTGGTGTCGACGGTGAAGTTCTGCCAGGCGGACCAGGTGCCGTTCCACACCGAGCCGTCGTAGACGGCGGCGCGCCACTTGTAGGCGCCCGGGGCGAGCGCGGTCGTCGGGGTCCACGGGGCGTTGGCGCCCGAGGCGACGAAGGCGGACTTGCCGGTCTGCAGCGCGGCGGTGCCGGTCGCCGTCCAGATCTCGTACGAGAGCTGGACCGTGTTGCCGTCGGCGTCCGTGGCCTTGCCGGTGATGGTCGGCGTGGCGTCGTTGGTGGCCGTGCCGCTCAGCGGGGAGACCGGGGTGGCCGCGCCGGGCTTGGTGTTGTAGGTGACCGAGAGGTACGGGGTGTTGGAGGCCGCGTTGCCGGAGTTGAAGCGCTTCCAGCCGTACGGGTCGGTCTCGTCGGTGGCGCGGATGCCCAGGTGGTTGCTTCCGTTGCCGTTGCTCGCCCAGCTCTGCGCCATCGAGGTCACGTCGGCGTTGACCCAGCCGTCGGCGCAGGTGGAGGAGAAGCCCTTGGTCTGGGTGCTGCTCGCCTGCTTGGTGCTCCAGGTGGGCTGCGCGGTCCAGCGGGTGGCGGTGCTCGCCGCGCTCGTGGTCCACACCTCCCAGGGCTTGGCGGTGCAGGACCAGGAGTGGGTGGCCCACAGGTTCAGCTTCGCGGACTGGATCACCTTGCCCGATATCTGGGACATCGGGAAGGAGAGGAAGGAACGGGCGACCTGGCCGGAGCCGTTGTTGCCGAGCTTCAGCTCGGTGGCGGCGGACTGGTCGGTGCCGTAGCCCTGCTGGACGAAGGTGTCGAAGCTGGTGCCGAGGTTCACCGCCGGGTCGACGGTGACCGGGAAGACGGTCTCCGGGTCGGCCAGGAACGCCGCGTCGGGGGTGAGGGTCAGGTCGACCCGGTCGCCGGTCTGCGTGACCTTCAGGCCCACGTCGGCCCGGTGCGTGTGGTCGCCGGAGGCCTTGTCGACGCGCGCGTCCCACATGACCGGGGCGGGCAGCTGACCGACCTGCTTCCCCGTCTTCGCGTCGAGGAACGTGACCGAACGGTCCGCGTTCGCCCGCGCCTTGAGGCCCTTCGCGTCCAGCGACAGGGTGACCGAGCCGTTGGCGGCGACGGCGTCGCGGCTCTTCAGCTCCAGGTACTGCTCGAAGCCGGTACGGGTCGACTCGATCAGCAGGTCGGTGGCGGGCAGGGCGTCGGCGTAGCGGGCGGTGGTGCCCGACAGCGTCGGCTCGGGGAGCGTGCCGCGCCAGGACACCGTCATCCCGCGGCCCTTGGCGTCGTCGAGGGTGACCAGCGGCACCGCGGGGGAGGCGGGCTGTCCGGCCTTCGCGCCCGAGGCCTTGAACTTCGCCCGGCCGGCCGCGGGGGTGCGGCCCGCCAGCTTCAGCCCGAGCGGGTGGGCGCGGCCGGTCACGCTGCCGTCGCCGTTCTTGACCAGGTCGACGTCGACGTCGCGCCACTCACCGTCGGCGCCGCGGAACCGCACGGGGCCGCCGGCCGTCTCGACGGTGACGCTCCCGTCCGGGTTGGCGTAGCTGGTGGAGTTCTCGGTGCGCTCGGACAGCGCCTCGACCCGCTTGCCGGACAGCTTCGCCGCGACCTGCGCGGAGGCGAGGTCCTGGGCCTCCGTGGCGTACGTGACCGGCTGTTCGGCGGCCGGCGCGGCGCGCGGGGTGGGGGACAGCGCCACGGCCTGGCCGGCGTCGCCCACGAGGAGTGCCGCCTCGATGCCGAGCACCGCGGCGACGGTCATCGCCACCGACGGGATCAGTCTGCGGCGGCGCTGGAGGGCGACGGAAGCGCCCTTCCAGGGGGAGCGGCCGGGCGCGGACACGCCTGGACCCTCCCACGACAAGTCGTGCTTCAACTCTTCTCCTGGCAGGGCCGCGACCGCCCTTCGCGCCTCTGGCGCCCGCGGGGACCTGCAATCGTCTTCGACGAACCGATGAACCGATGAATGACAGCCGGGGCGCGAGAGCCGCTGCGGGGTTGGACTTTGCCCCAGGCATGTGACGCGGGTCAAAGATCGATTCGATATTTGAGGAAGAACTGAGCAAGGTCGCACGGCTTTCCGTACGCGTTCACAGCAACCCCACCGAGAAGAGGTGATGCCGCATCAAGAACGGCCATATCTAGACATGTAGAAGTCGTGAAGCCACAGGTCACCCAGGGTCGACCACCCCCGGGCCCGACCCGCGCGCGAACCCCCGGAAAAGGTCGCGGGCGAAACGAAGGCGTTTCGGTGCGCCATTCTTCACGTGATATTTGACCGTCATTTTACTTCTCGTGAAGGAGAGTTTGGCAGAACTCCCCGGGCGGGCGGGCGGGCGGGCGGGCAGGCGGGCAGGCGGAATGCTCCAGGCGAGGACGGATACGTTTCCCGGGACGCGGCGGTTCTTCGGGACGACGAGGCGGCCGTACTCCTCCGGACCGCACGGCGCGCACGGCCGGGCGGGCCTCACCGACCGAAACGGCACCGGGCGCAGGAGCCCGCGCCTTCCGGCGCGAGACGTTCCCGCCGACCAGACTGACCCGGGCACCTCCCGCCGCAGGCCGCACAGCGCGACCGGGCCGCTGCCGGCCCCTCCGGCATCCGGCGGAGGCCGCCGCGCCGACGGCCGGGCACCCGTCGCGCCGCACCGTCAAGTGCCGTGGCGGTGCTCCCGTCGTACCGCACGGCTCTGGCAAGAATCCTGTCGATGCCTCTGACGCGGGCGTGGGGGTTCACACCTGGACGAGGCCCGGCGCGCCCACGGCAGGCATGTACGGGATGCGGCCGGCTCGGCGAGTGGTGTCACAGCCGCTGCACACGACGCCTCGCCGTTGCGGCGCCTGGTGGAGGTCACCGGTGTGGTGCCGGCGGACCGGGGTGGTGCCCGGATGCTGGGTGTGGACGATTTCGCGCTCTACGGCGACACCTGCGGCACCTTCCTGGCCGACGCCACCACCCGCCTCCCGCTCACTGGCTTCGTTCACGCGAGAACGGACAGCAGGTGCCCACGGCTTCGAGCAGCGTCAGGGGCCGCCGCTGTTCTCATGCTCGATGAGACGTCCCCGCGCGATGACGGACCCCGGTGGCCGCCCTCGACGCGCGCATCGAATCCGAGCGGCGGAACGAGGATGCGAAGCGGCAGCCCGGAGGACTACAACAAGGGGATGACCGTCTTCCTCTGTTCCAAGTGCGGCGCCGCGATCACGTCGGAGCTGGCGGAGCTGGCCGCCGTCCCCGACTTCTCCGTCGGCGAGCGCGACCGGGACAAGGAGACGCGCCGGGCACCTTCCATCATTCCGCAGGGCCGCTACGCGATCGATCCCGAACCCTGGGGACCCCCTACGTCGTGCAGGACGATCAGGACAACCCCAAGCCGGCTCAGCCGCGAGGGCATCGGATCTGTCGCGAAGAAGGCTTCGTCATCTCGGCGGGCCGCCGACGGACAGTAGTGGTGCACCCCGACGACGCGGCAGGCCTGCAGCCACTGCCCAACGGGGAGAACAGCACCGGGTGCTGTGGACCGGCAGGCGACGAGGGGCTCAACCGGGCCTGCCCCTGCGGTGCTCCGGTCGCGACCCTCGCGGCCGACTGCTTCGGACCCTACGAACTGCACCTCGACCCCGTCCGGACCTACGCGTTCTCCCAGTAAGACCCCGAATTCCCCCGGGAGACACGCCCGCTCCGCCGCTCCGCCGAGCGGTGGGCGTGCGTCAGACACGGGCATCAGGGCGACGTTCGATCCCCATGAGGCTTCGCCGCCTCCCGAACTGGTGAATGAACACTGCTCACACGTGCGCACAAAGCCAGCCCTCCGTCCTTCCTGCGGCGCCGGGACCAGCCAGGTTCTGGAAAGATCCGGGGATGCTCATCAACCAGGCCGCTGAGACCGGCCTCGACGACGACACCCCTTGGACCGCCCTGTACGAGCGGACCGATGACGGACACGGCGACTACGTCTCGGAGGTGCGCAGCGCGGTCGAGTACGGCCTGCACGATCCCCGGGACTCGGTGGAGATGGCCTGCGCGGCCGCCGAGACCGCCGGCGCCTCGGTCCACTCCCTGTCGAGTGCCTGGTCCCTCTACACGCCGCAGGACGCGGCGACGGTCGCCTCCGCGCTCTTCGTCCAGCTCCGGCACAACGCCGACGCCCTCCAGGAGCTCGTGCATTCGGTCGGCCGAATCGTCGAGCGCGGCGAGGCCGAGCTGCCCGCCCCGGCCGGGCCCGGGCAGCCGGCGAACCTGGCCGACGCCCTGGCGACGCTGCGGACGGTGGCCGATACGGTCCACAAGCTGGTCGACCGGCACGCCTCCACCACCGTGCGCGCCCTGCACGCCGCCCCCGGCACCGCTCCCTTGCCCACCGACGTCCACGAGACCGTGGTGGCCGTTGCCGCCCTGCTCGCCGAGCGGCACGACCAGGAGGTGATGCTGAACCAGCACCACTCCGACGGCGCGTACGAGGACGCCGACGAAGATTTCGGATGCGGCTGCACCATCACGATCACCGACGGCGGCGAGGAGTACACCTTCCACCGCGGCGAATCCGAATGGTCACTCACCCGGCAGTCGGAGGGCGAGGAGCAGCCCGACGGCTCCATCGCCTTCAGGACCTGGCAGACCCTGAGCACCACGCTGAAGACCGCCCACCCGCAGCAGCTCGCCGACGATACCTTGCGCGTCATCGCGGCCGACCGGGCCTGACCGCCGGCGGCGCCGAGGAGAAAGGGGCGGGCATGCCCGAGCGGGAGACGCCGCTCGGAAGAACCGGGAAAGACCGGATGATCACGTGCCGGACAGCGGTGGCAAGGCCGCCGAGGAAGTCACCCGTCCGCTGCCGGCGGCAGTGGACGGCAGTGGACTGCCGGGCAGGGACGGCAGATCCGGCCCAGGCGGGCTCCGGCCCGGGCCGGAGCCCGCGTACGAAATGTGCCCACACCCGCATTCCGTGAGGTCGACTCCACCACCGCACCCGACAGATGCGGAAACAACCGCGTCGAACCTCCAGAACCGCACCCCTGGAGGCTGTCCAACTCAGTCGTCCAGCATGACGAGAGCAGAGGCAGGGCCCGGGAAGCGCGCACCGTTGTCGGCCGGGGAGAGGGCGTGGTGCGGCGGCTGGTCGCCATCGTCGGCGTCCGTCAGTACCGCCGAGGGGAACGCCCATGATGTCTCCGCAGGCCATCGGGGTCTTCGGCGCCGCGACCACCCTCGCCCGGCACCGCGAACGCCCCGTACGCCGGAGTACCGGAAGAACATCGTCGTGCACGAGCTCGGCCATGCGCCGGGGCTCTGTCACAAGGCGGACTCCGCCGACTCCGTCCTGCGTGAGAACGCGAGCGACAAGGCCAACTACGTGAAGCTGTGGGGATGATGAAGCGCACCGTGCTCCTGCCGCTCGCCGGCGCCGTCGTGCTCGCGGCGTCTGCGACGACCGTCGCTGTGGTCCTCCAGGAGGGCGACGTCACCGTCTCGGCCGTCTGCGTGCCGATCATGGATACCGACCGGGACAAGGCCGGCGTCGTCGACCACGTCGCCGTGGTGACGGCCGGCGAGCAGTCCGGCCCCACCCACGGCAGCGACGGCGAGCAGCGGGTCACCGTGCGGGTCACGGTGGACGAGGTCCTGAAGGGGACGCTGCCCAAGACCATGCCCGTCACTCAGGGCGCCACCGAGCAGGCGCGCCCGGACCTCCTGCGGCAGCCGCTGGTGCCCGGTCACCGGTACGTCATCGGCGTGCTCGGCGGCCCGTCCGACGACACGCTGTCCGAGGCCCGCTCCGCGTTCTTCGCGACCAGCGCCGACGGCGTGCAACTACAGGCCGAGCGGGCACGATGGAAAGACGCCGTCGCCCACCAGAACCCGGAGCGCGTCGACCCCGGCTGTACCGACGTCGTCCACGTGCGATAGCCACAGACCAGTCCGTCTCGCCCTGGGGCCGCAGCGAGGGCCTGCGCCTCCTCTCTCGGTACCGGGGCACCCTTGTGCGGCCGTCCGGCGGTCACGGGGTCAGTTCCTGGACCACGCAAGCCCGGAGCCCCCCGACGCCTCGCACTGACGCCGTCGCACCCCTTGGCTGGAGCGCCTCGCCGGCTTGCTCGGGCAGCTGAAGGAGACCGCCGGCCTCTCCTGCCGCGCTCTCGGGGCCCACGAAGCTTGACCGGCTTGGGTCAGCCCCCGGGTTCAACCGGCGGAGTCGACGGCGTCAGGCCGGCTCGTCGTCGGCAGGGGCCCACTCTTCGCGGTATCCCGGGCGATCGGAGTATGCGGTCGCTGCGAGGACCCGCAGCGACCAGTCGTTGCTGTGGCTGTCGTGGTCCTGGGTCCCGGCGTGTTCCTGGTCGCGCCAGGCGGCGAGCAAGTCGCGGCGCATGGCGATGGTGCGGGCCGGCGAGTAAAGCGCGGCAAGCGGGTTGTCGGGGGACAGCCCTTCGGGAAGCCACGACCCGGGTGGCTGGTCTGCGGCTGCCACTTCGTCGGCGTCGATCTGCTCGTGCAGCCAGGTGATCAGTTCGGCAGTCATACCCCGCATGATCTCCCATGCCGATTGCGGTGTGTCGCTCAGGTTCCGCCCGTGACGCCGTCGACTCCGCCGGTTGAACCCGAAAGCTGACCGAGCCGGGCACACTTCGTTGAGACGCCGTCAAAGTCCGTTGAGGCGGATCGGTGCGGACAGCCGTCAGGGCGGAAGGGGGCCGTCGCCGCTACGGGTGGAGCACGGCATATCGCCGAAGGCGGAATCGACGACTCCACCGCCCTGTCCGCCGCCTTCGTACGTGACGGCCGCCTGGACGTCATCGCCCGCAACGCGCTCGGCCGCGCCCTGCACGCGCCGATGTTCGACAGCCCCACCACCGACGAACGCGGCCGCCCCGACTTCGCCCGCTACCACTTCCTCGACGCCGGCTCACACGACCTCTTCGTCGACCGGGACGCCGGCGCCGCCCACACCGTCGCCCTGCTGCGTGCCGAGGACGGCCGCGAGCCCCACGACCGGGCCTGCGCGAGCTGATCGGCGAGCTGCCCACCCTCAGCGTCGGCTTCCGCACCTGTGGGCCGCGCACGACGGCCGCATCCGCCACGAGGGCACCGAACGGCTGCGGCACCCCGAAGCCGGCCCCCTGGAGCTGACTCACCAGTCCGTGGACCTGCCCGTGTCCGGGTGAGCCGTGCACGACCTGAGCCCTCTGCACCGCCGAGCCGGACAGCTCCCCGAAGACCACCTCAAGCTCCTCGCCGGCCTCGCGGCGACCCGCTCCCGGGCGACGGAGCCCACCGACCGACTCGGCTGAGCCGCCCGTTCCGCGCGATACGCGGCTGCGCGATCCGCCGTACCGAGGCGGACAGCGGTTCCGGCACGACTTCCGCTGCCGGACGACGATCATCCAGTCGTCACGCGGTGTCAGTGCGTCCGTCCCGGGGGCCGAAGGCGGTGAGGGCGTCCGCGTCGGTTGCGCGGGCCCGGAGGAAGTAGTCGGCCCACTCGGTGATTCCTGGATAGTCCGAGTCGCGGGTGACCCGGGCGACGGCGGCCTCGACGTCGAAGTTCGTGGTCCGTAGTTCGACGCCCGGACCCAGGAGCGCCCAGTGGGCTCCGGTCCGCCCGTAGGGCATGCCGACGCTGCCGGGGTTGACGACGAGGCGGCCATGGGCGAGGCGGACGAAGGGCATGTGGGTGTGTCCGAGGACGACGGTGCGGATGTCGGCGTCGAGGTCACCGAACACGTCCTGCCAGCGGTCGAGGCGGGAGTCGACGAGGACGACTTCCTCGTCGTCCCGAGGGGTGGCGTGGCAGAACAGGACCTTCCCCATGCCCCGCAGGGTCAGGACGAGCGACCTCGGCAAGCGGGCGAGCAGGTCGAGGTGATCCCCGCGGAGCCGCTCGGCGGCCCATGGCGCGATGGGGTCCGGGACGGCGTCGCGTCGGCCGCGGCGGTGTTCGAGGAGTTCGCGGTCGGCGTTCCCGCTGATCCAGACGACGCGCTCCCCGAGCCCCGTCAGCAAGTCCAGGACCTGGGTCGGCTGCGGGCCGGCCGCGATGTCGCCGGTGAGCACGATGCGGTCCGCCGCGCGCACTTCCGGCTCGTCGAGCACCGCTTCCAGAGCGGGCAGGACTCCGTGGATGTCAGAGAGGACGGCTACTCGGCTCAGCATGGTCACCACTGTGCGATGACGCCCGGACGGAGAGGGAGCCAGTTCGCTTCTCGCGTAGCTCCGTCGTGGTGCCGGACCGCCGTCATGGGCGCTGTCTACCGGACGGCCCCGTCCGTCATGGGCCGATCGAACGGTGTGACGAGGGCGTGGTGGATCCGTCGCCGGGATCCTTGTGCGGTGTCCTTGATCCTGATGCGGTGCCCTTCGAGCCTTCGCCCGTCGTTCCTCGGACGGCCGCACGGAGCTCGCGGAGCCGCCGGGCGGGACGGGCGCCGTGGCGACGGCCGTGGGGCGGGGCGCGGGCTCGATGAGATGCGGACATCGCCCCCTCCGGGCAGAGTGGGGGAGGACCTTCCCTACCGAGGCGGTCCCCTTGGCCCTGAGCGCTGGAGACGGGACGAACCGATGCGAGGACTTTCGTGACGCCGGAGTGATCGATGTTCCGCAGACGGCCGGCCGACAGCAGCGAGGACCTTCTGGTCCGGCTCGGGTCGCTGACCGCCAGGGTGCGGGAGCTGGCCGAGACGCAGCGTTCCCGCGTCGAACTCGCCGTGGCCCTGCAGCGCGGCATGCTGCCCTCGGACCTTCCCCGCTTTCCGGGCGCCCGGCTGGCCGTCCGCTACGAGCCCGCCAACCACGGGCTCAACGTCGGCGGCGACTGGTACGACGCCTTCCCCCTGCCCGGCGGACGGATCGGCATGTCCATCGGCGACGTGCAGGGGCACAACATCGAGGCCGCCGCCTTCATGGGACAGGTCCGCGTGGGATTGCGCGCGCTGGCCTCCGTCACCGAAGACCCGGGAGAGCTGCTCGGTCGCACCAACGACCTGTTGATCTCTCTGGGCGCCGACCTCTTCGCCACCTGCACCTTCCTGCGGCTCGACCCCGCCGCCGGCACCCTGGAGTGCGCCCGGGCCGGTCACATCCCCCACATCTGGGCCACCGCCGACGGCCGCTCCGGCATCGACGACGGAGAGGGCGGGCCTCCGCTCGGCGTACTCCGCGGCGTCGACTACCCCACCACGCTCCACCGGCTCACCGCCGGCGGCGTCTTCGTCCTCCTGACCGACGGGGTGGTCGAGGGACCCTCGCTCCACCTCGACGACGGTTTGGACCGGGTGATGCGGCTCGCCGGGATCACCGCCGTCGCCGGGCTGGGCGTCGACGCGCTCGCCACCGCCGTCATGAGGCTGGCGGCCACGGTGGGGCACGAGGACGACGCGGCCGTCCTGGTCGTGGGCCATGACGGCGGAGCGGACCGGTCGCAGGACGAGGGCTGAAGAGAGAGGGGCGCGAAGGGGAGAGGGGGGCGTCCCTGGCAGGCCCCGTTCCTGGGCGGGCGTCCAGCGGCCTCCAGCGCGTGATCCGGCGGCATCGGACGGGAACCGCCCCGGTCCACCGGTGTCCCCGGGCGGATGTCGGAGCGGTCCGAGCTCGTGCCGTACGGGGGCGCCCGACACGCAGGGGCACCTTGCCCGGTCGTGGCGGCCTGGCCGGTGTCTGATGGCTGACGTGTTGGTCACTCGGCAGTTCCGGAGTTCCACGGAGGCGGCCCTGGCGTCGCTGGCCGTGGCAGTGTGCTACTACGCGGCCGGGCGGCTCGGCCTGCTGGGCCGCCTCGTCGTCGAGGGCGTGGTGGTCACCCCCATCTGGCCCCCCACCGGCGTCGCCGTCGCCGCCCTGCTGCTGCTCGGCGCGCGGGTCTGGCCCGGAGTCGCCCTCGGGTCCTTCCTCGTCATCGCCTCCCTCACCACCCCGGGGCCCACCACGCTGGTGACCGTGGCGAGCAACACCGTCGCACCGCTCTGCGCCTTCCTGCTGCTGAGGCGGGTCGGCTTCCGGCTCGACATGGCGCGGCTGCGGGACGGGCTCTCCCTGGTCTTCCTCGGCGGGTTCGGCGCCATGCTGATCAGTGCGACCGCGGGGGTCGGACTGCACGTGGCGACGGACTCCCTGGGCAGGAGCGAGTTCTGGTCCGTCTGGCTGGCCTGGTGGGTGGGCGACACGATGGGGGTGCTGCTCGTCGCCCCGCTTCTGCTCGTCCTCGGGAGGCCGGCCGGACGGTTCCGGGTACGGCGCTGGAAGGAAGCCGCCTTCCTGGGGCTGGCGACGCTGGTCCTCATGCCCATGGCCGTGCTCAGCCCGATGAGCATGCTGTTCCTCGTCTTCCCCCTGCTGATCTGGGCAGCGCTCCGTTTCCAGCTCGCCGGAAGCATGCTGTGCGCGCTCTTCGCCTCCGTGCTCACCACCTTCGAGGCGACCTCCGGGCGGGGGGCGTTCCTCCGTCTGTCGGATGTCGAGATCATGGTCAAGCTCCAGGCTTTCAACGGGTCCGCCGCCCTGACCGCCCTGCTCCTCGCCGCCGTCATCACCGAGCAGCGCGCGACCCGCCGGTCGGTGCGCCGCGCCTGCCAGGAGCTGGCGGAGGTCCTGGAACACCTCGCGGCGGGGGACCCCCCGCCGGGTCCGTCCGGCACTACCGGGAGCCGGACGGACCCGCCGGTCGAGCACCGGGATCCGTGACCCCCGTCCCGCCCCCCCCGAGTCCCGCCGCCCCGCACCGCGCCGGCTGGCGGGGCTCCGGCCGTCGGGGCGGCTGTACGCGGCCACGGCGGAGCGACCGGCGGGGGCGGGGCGGGCCGAGGTGGGGCGGGATGGCAGGACGCGGGGGCATCGCCATCACCCGGCGTGGGCCGGCGCCGGCGCCCGGGGAAGAAGCGGCGGTTCCCGGCGGTGAGTCCGGCCCGGTCGCGGGCTCGGTGATGACGGCGACGAGGACAGTGGCGCCGCCCGTGAAGACGGGGACCGGCCGCCGTGCGAGGAACCCTCCGGAGTGCCGCCCTGACCGGTCGTCGTACGCTCGGCGTCAGTTCCCGGGCGTCGGTTCGAAGCCGTCCTCCACTCCGGCCAGGAAGAACACCGGCCCGTCTGCCGACGGAACCCGCAGGGTCGCCTGCGCCATCAGAGGTTCGGTCCGCTCGGCGTGCTCATCCCACGAGTCCCGCAGATCGATGCGCGCCGGCATCCTTCCGGCGAAGGCGCGGTCCGTCAGGGGGCCGTCCGTGTCGTCGGTGCTGACGATCAGGTGCATGCCGAGTCTCGGCCCCTCCTCCGCGATCTGGTTCAGCGCCGTCACCACTTCCGGCGCCAGCCGCAGCACCTTCTGGAAGTCCTCCACGACGATGACCAGGCGCCGCAGGACGTGCGGGATGCCGTACTCGTCCGCTTCGTGTTCGAGCGTCCCGAAGTCCGAATCGTCGATGCCCTTCCCCAGGACGTCCCAGCGTTTCGTGACCTCCTGTCTGAGCTTCTCGCAGAACGAGAGGACGTGTGCGGGGCCCTCGCGCAGGCGGAGGAAGGAGGCACCGTGCACGACGTCCTCGAAGAGGGCGAGTCCGCTGCGTCCGTCGTAGTCCGCGCGAACCACTTCCAGCCCCGTCGGGTTCTGCCGCGTCAGCTGGTCCAGCACGCGGCGCAGGACGCTCCCGCGGATCGCGGCCGGAAGCCCGCGGAGCAGGAGGTGAGGACCGTGGCCCTGCCGGTGTCCGCTCTCCAGGTCCAGCCGCACGGGCTCCAGGTGGCGGTCCAGCCCGAGGTACACGGTCGTGCCGTGGCCCCTGAACTCGTCCTCCTCAAGAGAATCGAGCACCTGCAGCAAGCGCTCGGCGGACGGCCTGCGCCCGGGGTCCCTCCGCGTGCACTCCTCCAGAACGGTGATCCACTCGGCGGGGAGCCCAGCACGCAGCGCCTCCCGCGACCCGGCCAGGTGCTCCCCGGGCTCCGTGCCCGTCGCCGCTTGTAGGAGGATGACACCGAGGGCGTACACATCGGACGCACCGGTCGGTTCGGCGCCGGGCGCTTCCTGCTCCGGCGCCAGGTACCGGGCGTCCGGCGTGTAAGCGGCCCGGTGCGGGCTGGTCCTGCCGTCTATCGAGGCCGTCAGCCACCCGGTGATCTGGATCTCCCGCCCCGCGACGAGCACGCTGCGCGCCGTGAGCGACCCGTGGATCAGGCCGCTCTGGTGAGCGTAGGCCAGGCTCCTCGCGAGTCGGCGGGCGACGAAGAGCAGGCTTCCCCGGTGCAGGGCGCCGTGCCGCAGTACGAAGTCATGCAGGTTCGGTGCCGGTTCGGACTCGCCGTCCAGGGCGCATTCGACCGCGAGCCAGGGCCGGACACGGGTCGCGTCCCAGGCCAGCAGACGCGGTGCGTGATGGCCTTCCAGCCGCTTCAGCGCCGTCACCTCGGTCGTCACGAGGTCGACGGCGTACCGCGCGTTGCGCACCTCGGGCGTGCGGATGACGAGCACGCGGCCTTCGCCGTCGTGCGCCAGGAGCAGCCCGATGTCCGACCAGCCCCCCTCGTACTCGGCGAACACCTCGTACGGCAGGCCGCCCGGGCCTTCGTAGCGACGGTCGGTGACGGCCAGCCGGCGCCATCCCGTCGACTCCTCGTCGAAGACGAAGCCGTCCGGGAGCTCCCGCAGCTCGACGTGCGGGCTGGGGGATTCGGGTGCGGATTCCGGTTCCGGCGGGGCGATGCCGAGCCTGCGCCGGAGGGTCTCGTCGACCCGGCCGAAGGGCCTGCGGCTGCCCGATCCGACCCGCTCCGGGCCCTCGGAGTGAGGAAACCAGGCAGGGAACCCCGTCGACGCGTTCGGGAGTCCGCTGAGACGGGCCGTGACCTCCCGTGCCGTCCTGACCAGTTCGGAGGCCGGCACCGTGCCCAGCAGAACCGTGCGGATGTCCTCGGCGAAGTCGAAGGTCCTCTGGTGCGGGAGGTCGGCGGAGCCGTCGACGCCGTGGACGAGGCCGCCGAGGAAGACCTCCGCCAGGTGGGCCGTGTCGACGGACGGCCGCAGGGCGTGCTGGACGAGCCGCATCGCCGGGACGGGGAGCGGCGCCACGGCCGCCAGGTGTGCCGCGAGGCGGTACGCCTCCGGGGACGCCGAGGCCTTGAACCGCAGCACGGCCTCCTCCGCCCCGACGGACCCGGCGGACCCGACGGGCCGGGTGGACGTCCGTGCGCCGACGGCGGGGGCAGGCGTGTCCGGACCGGTCAGGAGCGGGAGCACCACGGTCTCTCCCGGGGAGCCGGTGAGCCGGGCCCAGGTGCCGATGTCGCTCCCCTCCGAGGAGAGCACCGGGACCGGGACGCCGTCGTAGGGGGCCAGTTCCGGCGGCAGGACGGGGTCCTCGACGTGCCAGGACCGGTTGGCCGCGCCCCTGCGGCGGGTCGTCACGCGCCAGGGCCGCGTGTCGATGCCCGAGCCTGCCCAGAGCCGCGGCGGGAGCGCGTGGAGGACGGCCACGGGTCCCGTCGACGCGGCGCGGTCGAGCTCCCTGTGCATCGTCCCGTCCCGCCAGGCCCGTCCGACGCCGTCGCTCACGATGAGGAGCAGGGTGTTGCCGGAGGGGTCGAGGACCGTGGACATCGGACGCGCCCCGTCGCTCCCGCCGTACGGACGGCCGGTCAGCCGGGGACCGCCGGGCGTGCGGCTGTCGAGGCCGTGGAGGCGTACGTCCCGGAAGGCGCCGGACCGCTCCATCAGGGCACGGACCTCGCCTGCGAGCCGCTGCCACAGGAGCATCGAGACGCCGTCGTCGACGAGCACCGCCAGGTCGAGCCAGCGGGTCCGCGCAGGACGGAGCACGGCGTCGGGGAGGCCGGTCTCGGCCATGGCGGAGACCGTCGCGTCGACGTCGAGTTCGGTGCGCAGCGCGTCGGGACGGAGCTGCCGCAGGGGGCGCAGGGCGCGCCCGATCCGGAGCTCCGCACCGTCGAGCGCCTTCATCTCCGGGACGCGTACGGCCATCGCGGACCGGTCGGAGGAGGCGGCCTGACCCGGCGGCACCGGGGCCCCGTGCAGCCCGTCCTCCTGCGGGGTGCGCGCTCCGCCGCCGGCCGTCGTGACGCCGGGGGCCGTCCCGTTCCGGTGGTCGTCCGGGGGAGGGTCCCGGTTCTCGTCCCCGCCCTCGGACAGCGGGGACGCGGCGGACCCGGCCGGGGCCGGAACCGCTGCCTCGGCGGCGGGTTCCGCGGCCCGGGCCAGCCGTGCCAGCGCGGTGGCCGCCGCCGGTGGCAACCGGGCCGCGAGCCACAGCGCGTCGCGGAGCTCCTCGGCGTCGAGGAGCTCGCCGTCACCGGACAGGGCGTCGCGCACCCGGTGCAGCATGGCCCCGGTCACAGGGTGCGCGCGAGCCGGTGCAGGACGGCGTCCAGCAGTCCGTCCGCGTCGAGTTCGACGCCGCCGCGCCGGAGGAAGACAGCGTTGAGGAGCTGGTCCGTCGCGAGCTCACCGCGTGCCCTGCGGGCGAGAAAGGCACGCATCAGGTCGTCGATCTCGGGCGTGCCGTGGGCTTCGGAACCGTCCTTCGGGCCGAGGTGGGCGGAGATGATGGCGCGCAGCCGGGTCTCGTCCGGTTCCGGCAGGTCGAGGCGGACGCAGCGGCGCAAGAAGGCCGGCGGGAAGTCCCGTTCGCCGTTGCTGGTGATGATGACGACGGGGAACTCGGAGCAGCGGACGCGGCCGCGGACGACCTCGGTCCACTTGCCGGAGTCGGCGGTCATCACGCGCACCGAGGACTGTTCCTCGGAGAGCCGGGCGAGCTCGGGGATCTCGAACTCGCCTTCCTCGAAGACGTTCAGGAGGTCGTTCGGCAGATCGACGTCGCCCTTGTCGAGTTCGTCGACGAGGAGCACGCGCGGCGTCCCCGATGCCACCAGGGCGGTGCCGAGCGGGCCGAGCCGCACGTACGAGCCGATGCCCGGGTCCGGTGGCGTGGAGCCGTCACCGCCGTGGGGTTCACGGCTCATGTTGGTCTCGCGGAGCCTGCCGATGGCGTCGTAGCGGTACAGCGCGTCCTGGAGCGTGGTGCGGCTGTTGACCGGCCAGTGCAGGACGGGACCGAGGGACAGCTCGTGGGCCACGGCGTACGCCAAGGACGACTTGCCCGTCCCGGGGTGTCCGGTGACGAGGAGCGGTCGGCGGAGCAGCAGTGCGGCATTGACGACGTCCGCCTCCTGGGGGCCGATCAGATAGGGCCGGTTGCGGTGGGAGGCGTCCGCCTCCCCGTCCGCTCCGCCTCCGAACCGCCGCCAGGGCGGGGCCTCGGGGAAGGTGATGGTCCTGGCGCGGCCGTCACCCTTGAACAACCGCCAGTCGGCGTCCTGTCCGTCGTCGGCCGGGTCCTGCTGCCCGTGGGGTTCGTGGGCCGTCATCGGGTGTCCGTCCTTCTCCGTGGTGCGGGGTCTCGATGGGTGTGGTGCGTCATGAGGGGTCGGCCAGCCGCAGCGGTCCTGGGAGCGCCAGTTCGCCTTCCTCCCAGATGAGGGCCGGCCGCGCCGCTCCGCCCGAGGCGGTGTACCGCGACATGCGGAACTCCTGAAGCCGTCGAGGGAGCCTGTCGAGGGGACCGGTGGGGTCGAGGGCGTCCATCAGGGGCGCGTCCTTGTACGACCCGGCGCCTCGGTCCCACAGCACGACGGGCACCCCCATGGCCAGGCACACGCGAAGGAGGTCGGGACGATGCTCCGGCGGCCCGTGGAGGACGACCCGCGCGGTGTCGCGGTGGGGCTCGTCCAGGAGTTTGTGCAGGCTCCTGACGTCGTGGCACGACTCGTCGACGACGAGTGTCCCGTCGCCCCCGACCGCCCAGCGCCTGCGCATCTCGCTCGCCGCCGTCAGGGTGCTGCCGGTCAGGTCGGGGCAGCGCAGCGCGACCCGGTAACGGCCGCCCAGCGGCGTGCCCTCTTCGGCGAGGTCGGGAAAGAGGTCCCCCAGTACGCTGCCCGCGTCCCACTCGTCGACGGGGATGTCCAGTCCGTCGGCCTTCACCACCACGTCGACGCGTATCGGAGCCTGACCGCTCGCCGCCCCGCTGCCGTCCGCCGTCTGGCGTATCAGCCGTCCGATCGCTCCCGGCTCCAGGGGGCCTTCCGGGGTGGCCACCGCCGTGCGCCCGCCGTCCTTGTGACCGAGCCAGACCTCGCACAGGAAGCGGTCCGGACCGGCGGCCCCCGCCCGGTGCAGCCGCACGATGACCTGAGTGACGGGCGACGGGACGCGGGCGGCCCACGCCTCGGCGTCCGCACGGCGTTCCGCGAGCGCGGCGACGCTGATGTCCAGGCGTCCGGCGACACGTTCGCACCAGTCGCGCAGCCGACGCCGTCGGTCCGGGTCGGCGACGGCGGCGGCCACGAACTCCGCGAGCCGCAGCAGCGCGGGGACGGGCAGGGAGCCGGCCGTGGCGCCGCGCCCGTCCGGGTACTCCTCCAGCGCCCGTACGACGGCGTCGACGTCCTTCACCGCCAGGCGGGGAGAGCGCGTCAGCGCTTCCGGGAGTTCCAGGAGCCGCAGTGCCTCCTGCGCCGCGCGCGGGATCAGCTCCGGCTCGTCCCCGGCGATCTCGAGCAGGGCGGTGTGCAGCTGCTTGTGCTCGGTGACGGAGAGCAGGCTGACGGCGGGCTCGACGCGGCCGAGCGCCAGCAGGCCGTTCAGCGCCGCGCGCTCGCCGCCGTGGCGGCCGACCACGGGAGCCAGTGACTCCGTCAGGGTGGCCAGTGCCCGCTCCTCGGTGAGCAGCAGCGTGGCCAGCTCGTCCAGGGCGGGCGCGGACCGCTCGCCCCCCGAGGGCGCCTCCAGGCCGAGGCGGGCGGCGAGGTCCCTGCAGTGGTCGGCACGGCGCGCCGTGTCGTCCAGCAGGGCCCGCAGCGGCGGGACCATCTGGCGTACGGAGTCCTCGGCCGGTCCCGTGGGGGCGAGGTGATCCGCTGCGACGACTTCGCATCCGGCGAGGACGTCGTGTGCGCCCGCCAGGGTCAGGCGCTCCCGTACCGTCTGCCAGGGCACCGCCCAGCTGCGCCGGACGGTCTCCTGCGCCCGCAAAGGGCCCTGGCCGGACGTCACCTGGGCGATGACGAGCCCGGCGACGGTGCGGTCGGACTTCACCCACAGGGGGCCGCCGCTGTAGCCGGGGCCGATGGCGGCGCCGGTCAGGGAACCGTCGAGGTAGCAGCCGGGGCCGTCCCGGAAGCCGGCCACGGTGTCGGCGTAGGTGACGCCGACACCGCCGCCGTGCCAGGCGCGGAGTTCCAGCCCCTCGGTCATGTCCCGCCACACCACGGGGGCGGCCCACTCGGGAGCCGTCTCCTCCAGTTCGAGCACCGCCAGATCGCCGTCCCACACGACGTCGCCGGGTCGCGGCTCGGGCGCCATCCAGACCGACAGCCGGGCCCGGCCGTACCGAGAGGGCCTGCCGGAGCCGTGGAAGGCGATCTCCAGAGGCTTCTCCTCGGTGGGGCGTTCGGCGTGGAGCAGGTCCCGCCCCATCGCGTCGTTGACGACGTGTGCGCAGGTCAGCAGGTGGTTCGGCGAGAGGAGCGCGGCGGCTCCTGCCGCCTTTTCGCCGCCCTCGCGCAGCAGCGCGGCGTAGGAGACCGGCGCTGCCGGCCGGCTGAACCAGCCCATCGGCTACGCCGGAGAGGCGTCGCCGGTGCCCTGGTTCTGCCAGGTGGCGCTGACGGTCATGGTCGCCTGGCCGTTGGCGCCGACGATCCCGAGCTTGAGGTCCTGGCCGATCTGGATGCCGAACTCGACCGTCAGCTCCTGGGGCGGGTGCGCGGTGGCGGTGACCGCGGTGTGGACCTCTTCGAGCAGCGGGCCGAGCGGCCGGAGGGCGGACTGGAGCACGTCCTGGGCGAGCACGGCGGCCCGTCGGCCGCGGGCGACCGGGATGACGGCCCCGAAGCCTTCCGGCAGGTCGGCGGAGTCGTCGGAGGGGCCGGCGGGCGTGAGCGCGGGGGCCGGCTCTCCGACGCCGGCGAGTTCCACGCGGATCGCGGCACCGGCGAGTTCGAGTTCGAGGTGGTCGGGCATGCGCCACATTGTGCACGAGCGACGCGACCGTGCCGAACTTCCCCCGGATTCCGGGAAAAGTCCGTCAGAACGAGGGCCTGCGGACGTACATGACGGCCTTCGTCGAGACGCCGGAACCGACCGTTCTCCTCGGGCGTCGACGAACTCCGCCACCTGCGCGACCTCGGCGTCGGTCAGTTCGCCGTCTCCGACGCGCACGACCACCACGAGGGCGCCATCGACGTCTACGGCACCGGCATCGCCCCGTCCCCTTCGCTTCCCGGCGGTGACGTCCCGCGACGCCGGCCGGGGCGTGCGGCGCGTGTCGTCGTGGGGGCCACGTGAGCTCCGGCACCCGGAAGAGGACCGGAGGCCGTCGGCTCGTGGTTCGGGGGCGCCGGGCAACCGGGGTGGACGGACGGGCTCCTCGGTCGGGCCCGCTCCAGTCGAAGGGGAAGTGCTTGCCCGGCTTCCCGGCGCGTTCCCAGGACTGCTCCCCGCTCACGTGGGGATGGTCCCACCGCCTAGAAGGTCACGCGGACGGTCAGACCGCCTGCCTCCTCCGGGTTGGGCGTGGCCCCCGCCCCACCCCCGGTCCGGAGTTCGCACCGCACCCCACCGCGGACCTCGGCCCCCGTCCTACCCCCGGTCCGGAGCCCGCACCGCACCCCGGCCCGGTCGCGGTCCCTGTCCGCGCCCCCGGCCGGCCGCCGGTCGTCGAGCTCAGCGGCGTCGTGAAGGAGTACGCGGGCGGCGTCCGCGCGCTCGACGGCGTCGACCTCACCATCGGCGCGGGCGAACTCGTCGGCATCGTCGGCCCCTCGGGCTCCGGCAAGTCGACCCTGCTCCACATCGTCGGCACCCTCGACCGCCCCACCTCGGGAAGGGTCGCGATCGCCGGCCACGACGTCGCGAGGCTCACCGACCGCCGCCTCTCGGCCCTGCGCGCCCGCCACATCGGCTTCGTTTTCCAGGCATTCCACCTGGCCCCGGGCCTCAGCGCCGTCGAGAACGTCGCCGAGGGGCTGCTCTACTCCGGCCTGCCCCGGGCTCGGCGCCCGGCGCTGGCCGCCGGGGCACTGGCCCGGGTCGGCCTCGCCGACCGGATGCGGCACCGGCCGCACGAGCTGTCGGGCGGTCAGAAGCAGCGCGTCGCCATCGCCCGCGCCCTCGTCGGGCAGCCCGACCTGCTCCTCGCCGACGAACCCACCGGCGCGCTGGACACGGCGTCGGGCGGGGCCGTCATGGAGCTGCCGCACGCCCTGAACGACGAGGGTGCCACGATCGCGGTCATCACCCACGACACCGAGATCGCGCAGCGGCTGCCGAGGCAGGTCCGCATCCGCGACGGCCGGGTCGTCGCGGACTCGACCCGGGGAAAGGTCGTGCTCTGATGCCCGGCAGACGCGAACGAGCAGCGCTCCCTGCGGCCGCGCAACAGACGGGCGCGTCCCCGGCGGCCGCGCGGCAGACGGGCGACCGGCAAGCCGCCGTGCTCAGGGCCCGCCGCCTCGGCCCCCGCGACGTGCTGCACGTCGGCTCGGCGGGACTGCGCAGCCGACCCGTACGGGTGGTGCTGTCGGCGCTCGGGATCGCCATCGGCATCGCGACCATGATCGCGGTCGTCGGCATCTCGGCCTCCAGCCAGGCGCAGCTGCTCCAGCGGCTCGACGCGCTGGGCACGAACATGCTGGTCGCCAAGCCCGGCGAGGGGATGTTCAGCGGTCAGGAGGTGAGACTGCCCAAGGACGCCGTCGGGATGGTCGGCCGCATCGAGGGCGTGGAGGAGGCCGGCGCGACCGGAGACCTCAGGCACTCGGTGCGCCGCTCGCGGCTGATCCCTGAGGAGGAGACGGGCGGCATCGCGGTGAAGGCGGCGACGGAGGGGCTGCTCGACGTGCTGCGCGGCACCCTGGCCTCCGGCAGTCGGCTGAACGCCGCCACCGGCCGCTACCCCTCCGTCGTCCTCGGGCACGTCGCCGCGGAACGGCTCGGCATCGACCGGCCGGGGCGTCAGGTCTGGATCGACGACCGGTACTTCACCGTCGTCGGCATCCTCGACCCGCTGCCGCTCGCCCCCGAGATCGAGCGCTCCGCCCTCGTCGGCTGGGACGCGGCGCAACGACTGCTGGGCTTCGACGGGCATCCCACCTCGGTGTACGAACGGTCCACGGACGCCTCCGTCCGGCAGGTCCAGCGGCTGCTCGCCCCGACGATCGATCCGCGAAACCCGCAGGACGTCGCCGTGAGCGACCCGTCCGAGGCGCTCAAGGCGAAGGCGGCGACGGAGGGGGCGTTCTCCACCCTCCTCCTGGGCCTGGGCGGGATCGCCCTGGTGGTGGGGGGCGTCGGGGTCGCCAACACCATGATCATCTCGGTCCTGGAGCGGCGGCACGAGATCGGACTGCGCCGCTCGCTCAGCGCGACGCGGGGCCAGATCCGCATCCAGTTCGCACGGAGTCCCTGATGCTCTCGGGCCTCGGCGGCATCGCCGGGGTGGCCCTGGGCGCGGCGGCGACGGCCGTGCACGCCTCCGCCGGGGGGCTTCCCTGGGTCGTCCCGCCCTGGGTGGCCGGAGCCGGCTTCGTCGCGACGCTCGCGATCGGTACGGCGGCCGGCCTGTACCCGGCGGTCCGCGCCGCCCGCCAGTCACCGACGCTGGCCCTGGCGGCGGCGTAACGGACGACCGGTGGCCCGCGACGGCCCGGCGGGCGAACGCCGGGCCGTCGCGGGCCGCGACGTTCCAGGGCCGGGAGGACGGTGGGCCGGAGAGACGAGGGCCCGGCGGAAGAGACGGTCCGCCGGACTTCCCGGTCCGCCGGACCTTCCCACCCTCCGGACCCTCCAGTCGGTCAGCCCGTCAGCCCGTCAGCCCGTCAGCCCGTCAGTCCGCCGGTCCGCCGGCCGGGACGGCGGTACGGCCGCCGGCGGCTCCCGGAACCAGCGGACCGGGCCCTCGGTGAGCCAGGATCCGTCCCCGAGTGGGTGGATGTCGTAGGAATGGGCGGCCTCGACGGCCAGCGGCTCGCTGCCGACCGTGCCGGTGGACACGTCGACGAGGTGGAACCGGAACCAGTCCTCCCCGTCGTCGGTCTCGCCGGCGAGGGTGACCACGGCCGTGTCCGGTGTCAGATAGCCGCCGCTCCACTCCACGGCGGTCTCGTCCGGGTCGTACCCGAAGGCCTCGACCGGGAGGGTGAGGAGCACCTCGCCGTCGGGGTGGCGGTGGAAGGCGACGTCCGCCTGCTCGTGGTCGACGGTCATGAACTGCTCACCGCCGGGGGCGAGGGCGATCAGGCAGCGGTCCGGCCAGGGGTATTCGGTGAACTCCACGGCCCCGTCGCCGCCGGCCACGCCGCGGAGGACGACCGTACCGTCCTGGCCCTCACCGATGTCGAGGTAGACGCTGCCGTCCACGGGGTGCACGTGGTGGAAGCCGCCGTGCCCCGCCGTCCGGACCTCCCGGCGGGCGAGGACCGCCCCGCTCCCGGCGTCGTGCACGACCCACTGGTCCACGTCGGCGCGGCCCGCCATCGCGCCCGGCCGGTAGACCCAGACGGTCCGGCCGTCGAGGGAGAGCGCGCAGCCGGGCTGGTGGCCGTGGCGGACGTCGGAACGGGGAGCGAACCCGGACTCCCACAGCAGGCCGCCTGAGCGGTCGAGGCAGACGACCCGGTGCGGAGTGGTGTAGACGACGCGCTCAAGGTCCGGCCGGACCGCCGACCCCGTCACCTCGTCGCCGTCCAGCGGCCGGAACACCGCGGCGGGCCGCAGCCTCCCGGCGACGCCGTCCTCGACCGGATAGGCACGGATCCCGTCGCCGTGGTGACGGGTGATGACCTTCGGGAACCGCACGGGAATCATCCGCCGAGGCTATCCCGTGCCGGACGCCTGTTGATCTTTCGAGGAAGGTGGACGAGGCTGCCGGTCGTACGCGGACGACGGCCGCCCACGAGGGACACCGGACGGAAGACCGGTGGAACGGTGGAACGGTTGGAGGCCGAACCGTTCACGGACGGCGGCAACGACGCCGTGGTGCGGCTGCCGGGCCGCGGGTTCCCCGGGCTCCTGACACAGGGGGACTCCCTCGGCGCCCTGCGGCCGGACGTCGCCGCACTCGTCGAAGTGACCGGCGCCGCCGTACGGCGGTCGTCGACGGGCGGCCGGTTCACCGCAGTGGTTGCCTGGCTGCGAGATGTCTCCTCGCGAAAGGCACGGCTGTGACTTCTGAGTCCGTCCCGCAGTACACGGTCCCCGGCATGTCGCCCCAGGACAGCAGCAGCATCGTCACGCTCCTCCAGCGGCGCCTGCACGCACTGAACGATCTTGCTCTGACGCTCAAGCACATCCACTGGAACGTCGTCGGCCCGCACTTCATCGCGGTTCACGAGATGATCGACCCGCAGGTCGACCAGGTCCGGGCCATGACCGACGACCTCGCTGAACGGATCGCCACTCTCGGCGGCGAGCCCCAGGGCACCCCGGGCGCCCTGGTCGCGGACCGTACCTGGGACGACTACTCCATCGGCCGGGCCGAAGCCGTCGCGCACCTGGGCGCCCTCGACCTCGTCTACACCGGAGTCGTCAAGGACCACCGGGAGGCCATGCAGGCCACCGAAACCTCCGATCCCGTCACCCAGGACATGCTCATCGAACAACTGCGCGGCCTGGAGCTTTTCCAGTGGTTCGTGCGCGCCCATCTGGAAAGCAGCGGCGGGGCCCTGAGCACCGCTCGCGCGGCGACCGAGCGGGCGGCGGCGGACCAGGCGGCGGAGCAGGCGCGCAACCAGCCCTGACCCGCACGGCGGCCGGCGGCTCCCCGTCCGGAGTGAGACGCGCACAGCCGTCCGGAGCCAGGGGTGTCGAGATTCCGGCCGGTGGCTGTGGCTTCCCGGTCGTCCCGGTCGAGCCCTCGCCCCGGAACGAACGCATCAGCGAGTTCGAGGAAGCGGTCAACATGCCGCCGGGTGAACTGGAGAAGTGGCTGGAGGCGGAGGAGTCGAAAAGCGTCGGGCAGAGCACGGGCGGCGGCGAGAGCGTCGGACACGCCTCCGGACGGCGCGTCGTCGAACTCCTCCGCACCAAGAAGAACGACCTCACCGAGGACGACATCGCCCACATGCGCAAGGTCACCGGCTACATCCACCGTCATCTCGCGCAACGCCCCACCGGGGACGTCACCGGTACCCCGTGGCGCCACTCCCTCATGAACTGGGGGCATGACCCACTCTGACCCCATGGCAGCCGGGCGCGCCCAGGCTCCGCGACTCCGCCGGCCGCGCGCACAGCTGACACGGGAGCGTCCGGTGGGGGCGGGCGGATCCACCCCCCACCGGCTCCGCCGGGAGATCCGGTGGCGTGCCTGTCGGCATCGCCCCTTCGCCCCCCCGCGCCGGTCCGCCGTTCTCTGCCGGAAGTCCGGGGCGCCGCTGTCGCCCATACCCCGGGTGCTCCTCCGGGTGAGTAACGTCTAACTCCAAACTGGTCTTGCGAGCCCCTTCTGTAACATACGATACTTCAGGTCATACGGCAGAGGCCGGGGTGTCGAGGGCGTCGAGGGTGAAGGAGCGAAGATGCGTCGCGAGGAGAAGGACCTGATCGGTGCGCGGGAGGTGGAGGCGGATGTCTACTGGGGCATCCACACGCTTCGCGCGCTGGAGAACTTTCCCCTCACGGGAATCCCCCTCTCGGCGCACCCCGAACTCGTCGCGGCGCTTGCCGCGGTGAAGGAGGCGGCCGCACTCGCGCACCTCGACCTCGGCACCCTTCCCGAGGAGAGGGCGCGTGCCGTCGTGGCCGCTTGCCGGGAGATCCGCGCGGGCCGACTGCTCGACCAGTTCGTCGTCGACGTCTTCCAGGGCGGGGCGGGCACGTCGGCGAACATGAACGCCAACGAGGTCATCGCCAACCGCGCCCTGGAGATCCTGGGGCATGCGCGCGGCAGCTACGACCACCTGCACCCCCACGACGACGTGAACCGCTCCCAGAGCACCAACGACGTGTACCCCACCGCCGTCAAGCTCGCCCTCCACTCCGCTGCGGGACGCCTGCTGGACGGGATGACCGTGCTGCGCAACGCCTTCGTGGAACGAGGCGGGGCGTTCGCGAAGACGGTCAAGATCGGCCGCACCCAGCTGCAGGACGCGGTGCCCATGACCCTGGGCCAGGAGTTCGACGCGTTCGCCCTCACGGTGCGGGACGACGCCGACCTCATCCGCCTGGCCGGCGATTCCCTGCTGGAGGTGAACCTGGGGGGAACGGCGATCGGCACCGGTCTCAACGCGGACGACGGCTTCGCCCGTCTCGCCCTCCATCACCTCCGCACCGTCTCGTCCTTCCCGGTCCGACCCGCCCGTGACCTGGTCGAAAGCACTCAAGGCGTGGGCGGTTTCCTCCGGCTCTCGGGGGCCCTGAGGCAGTTCGCCCTCCGCCTGTCCAAGATCTGCAACGACCTCAGACTGCTCGCCTCCGGTCCCGGGGCGGGACTCGGAGAGATACGGCTGCCGGAGTTGCAGGCGGGGTCGAGCATCATGCCGGGAAAGGTCAATCCGGTGTTGCCCGAGGCGGTCAACCAGGTCTGCTTCGACGTCGTCGGAGCGGATGCCGCCGTCTCCGCGGCTGCCCAGGCCGGTCAGCTCCAGCTGAACGCCTTCGAACCTTTGATGGCCCATCACCTGCTCAACTCCGTCAACCGCCTCGACGCGGCCTGCCGTCTGCTGGCCGCACGCTGCGTCGTCGGCATCGAGGCCGACGAGGAGCGCCTGCGCGGCCTGGTGGAGAGGAGCGCCGGTCTCGCGACCGCGCTCAACCCGGTGATCGGCTACCAGCAGGCCACGGCCCTGGCCCGCGAGTGCCGGACGACGGGAGTTCCCGTCCGGGAACTGGCGGTGCGCGCAGGGGTGCTCCCGGAGGACGGGCTCGACCTTCTTCTCGACCCCCTGCGCCTTGCCCGGCCCAGGTGAGGCAGGTGGTGCGGGGCCGTCCTGCCGGTGGGTGGCACGGCCCCGGGGCAGCCCCGCACGGCCCGACCGCATCCGGCCGGGCCGCGCGGGACGCGGTCGTCTCAGCTCTTCGTCACGGTGCAGGTGTACGTCGCGGAACCGGAACCGCTGTAGGCCTCCATGTCGAGGTAGTAGGTGCCCGTGCCGGAACCGGTGCGGGTGAAGGAAAGGGACTCGTCCGTGCCGGCACCGTCGTTGACGGACCGCTCCAGAGTGCTTCCGTTCGCGTCGAGCCAGTAGAGGTCGGCGTCGTAGGCCGAAGGCACGGCGCAGTTCACCGAGACGGTCTGCCCGGCGTTCACCGACAGCTTGAAGTAGTCACGGTCGCTGGTCGACTTCATGCCGCCGGTCAGTGACGCGGGGGAGGCGAGCCCGGTCGCGTCGTCAGCGGTGTCCCGGGTGTCGTTCGGCTCGCTCTCGGCGAGCGCGGCCCCGCCGCCCTGACCGCCGCAGTCGGTCACCGGAGTGCCGCTGTAGAGGTTCGCGTCGGCGACGCCGTTCGTGACGCTCCGCAGGTAGTAGCCGCACGTCGGACGGTTCTTGAAGTCGAAGGTCGAGCCCGGCGTCAGGCGCCAGATCTTGAAGCCCGAGTAGGTCAGCGGCTTCCGGTCGACGGCCTGCTCCGGCTGGTGGTCGGCGAGGACGACGTAGGCGTCCTTGCCGTACTGGGTCGCCGTACCGTTGCGGTCGAGGAAGAGGGAGCCGCCGCCCTCCTCGACGCCCACGCCCCAGGCGGCGCCTCCCGGCGCGAGGCCGTCCTTCACCGATCGGGCGAGGAACGCCATGGTCCGGCCCATGCGGTCACGGGTGACGAAGTGCGAGTCGTTGATGACGGCGCCGTAGTTCGCCCACTCGAACATGCCGGTGGTGAAGCTGATGTACCGGTCGTAGGGGTTGGCGAGGGCCTCGGCGCTGGTGACGCTGCCGTTGCACGCGTCGTAGACGATCGGGCTGTTGACGTGGTGCCCCGCGCTGCCGCCGCCCGATCCGCCGCCCTTGGCGACGACCGACTCGACGGACGCCTCCAGCGCGGTTCCCTTCCAGGCCGTGTAGCGGCACTGGTCGCCGCCGGCGAAGTAGACGAACTCGGCGTTGCGCACGTCGGTGTTGACCTGGCTGTTGTTGCCGTCGGCCGCTGCCGTCAGGGTCCAGGTCGTACAGGAGTTGACCCCGGAGAGAGCGGTGATCGTGTCGCATTCCGGGGTCTTGCTGCCCGACGTGGGCGCCGAGCCCGCCAGGACGACGACGTCGAGGCTGCCGGTGCCACCCCGGATCTCGTCGATGGCCCTGGTCATCGAGGCCGTGACGATCCCGCCGGCGCCGTTCATCGTGAACGCCGGACCGTTCCACGAACCGCGGCTGACGTCGGAGGAGTTGCCGAGGCGGATCCTGTCGGCCGCCGCGTGGGCGGGCTGATGCCCGATCAGGACCGATGCCAACGCGGTGACGACGACGGCGGCAGCCGAGGTGGATCTGAGGGAACGGTGGGTCATCTGCACTCCTGAGGGATGGCTCGATCCGGTGGTCACCTTCCAGAGGCGACCGGATTGGTAGCGGAACATACAAGTAATGGGCTACGAGGGGAAGATGTAAGTCCGTATGACGGATCAAGCTCCTCATTCGAGCTCTCAGAAGCCTTAAATCGGGCTAAATATTCCTCCGGTGAGCCGCGTGGGGCCCGTTACGTGAACGTAACGAGACTTACATCTAGTCATTGAGTTGGTTCTTCTGTAACTTTCCATCTGTGTCTGGCGGCCAGATTCCGTCGACAGAAATCACCGAGAGGTTCCACGCGATGAACGCTCGTTCCATACGTCCCGCAGCGGCCGCCGCTGTCGCGGCGACCCTGCTCGCCTCGCTGTCCGCCTGCGGAGGCGACGAGGCTCCCGCTCCCTCCGGGAAGCTGGTCGTCGCCGGCATGGAGGTCGTGAAGGACCAGAAGCTGCACGACCTCCTTCCGGAGAAGATCAAGAAGGCCGGTGAGGTCCGGGTCGCGACCGACGTCCCCTACCCGCCCTTCGAGATGTTCGTGAAGGAGGGCGAGCCGGCCCTCACCGGGCTCGACTACGACCTCGGCCAGGCGCTCGGGGCGAAGCTGGGCGTGCGCTTCACCTTCACCCCGCAGAAGTTCGACGGCATCGTCCCCGCGATCCAGGCCGGCAAGTTCGACGCCGCGATGTCGGCCATCACCGACAACAAGGAACGGCAGAAGGTCGTCGACTTCGTCGACTACTCCCAGTCCGGCTCCGGCATCCTCGTGGCCGAGGGCAACCCGGCTGACGTGACCACGCTCGACGACCTGTGCGGACGGAAGGTCGCCGTCCAGGCGGCGACCAACCAGCTCGACCTGCTGAAGTCCCACCAGGACGCCTGCGGCAAGACCGGCAAGGGCAAGATCGACATCCAGACCTTCCCCAAGGACTCCGACGCCCAGCTCGCTCTCCGCTCCGGCAAGGTGATCGCGCAGGTCCTGACCAAGCCCGCCGCCGGCTGGGTGGCCAAGACGGCGGACGGAGGCAAGGCCTTCGACCTCGCCGAGGACCCCGCGGCACCCGGCGGCTACAACGCCTCCCCGAACGGCATCGCCGTCAGCAAGGACCTTCCCCAGCTGACGGACGCGATCCAGAAGGCGCTCCAGACGCTCATCGACGACGGAACGGTCGTCGCCGTCTACGGCAAGTACGGCGTCGCCTCGATCGCCATCAAGGAAGCCACCAAGAACGCGGCGGTGGACTAGACATGCCCGCCACCGCCCCGACCCCGCAGAAGAACGCCGCCGCGGCACGGCCGGCCACCGCGGAACTCGACATCGTCCCCGTCCGCAACTACGGACGCTGGATCGCGGCCGTCGCCTCGCTCATGGCCCTCGTCGGCCTGATCGGATCCCTCGCCAAGAACGACAACCTGCGCTGGGACATCGTCGGCGACTACCTCTTCGCCGACCTCATCTTCGACGGCCTGGCCACCACGCTCTGGCTGACCGCCGCCGCCATGCTCCTCGGCCTGGCCCTCGGCACGCTGATCGCCGTCATGCGGCTCTCCTCCAGCCCCGTGCTGTACGGGCTGGCCAACGCCTTCGTCTGGGTCTTCCGCGGCACCCCGCTCCTCGTCCAGATCATCTTCTGGGGGTACGCCGCCGCCCTCTACAAGTACGTGAAGATCGGCATCCCCTTCACCGACGTCACGTTCTTCCAGGCCGAGACCAACACCCTGCTGACCCCGGCGATCGCGGCCCTGCTGGCCCTGGGCCTCAACGAGGCCGCCTACGCCTCGGAGATCGTCCGCGCCGGCATCCAGTCCGTCGACCCCGGCCAGGCCGAGGCCGCGCACTCGCTGGGCATGCGACCCGCGCTCACCATGCGCCGGATCGTGCTGCCCCAGGCCATGCGCGTGATCATCCCGCCCATGGGCAACGAGACCATCAACATGCTCAAGATGACCGCCCTGGTCTCGGTCATCTCCGCCCACGACCTGATGTCCAACATCCAGGACGTGTACGCCCAGAACTACCAGGTCATCCCCATGCTGGTCGTGGCCAGCATCTGGTACCTGGCCCTCGTCACCCTCCTCGGCGTGCCCCAGGCGTGGCTGGAACGGCGCTACGGCCGCGGCACCACCCGCGCCGGACACGTCTCCCCGCTCCGCCGCCTCCTGGGCGGAACCGCGGAGCGGCTCGGCAAGAACAGCAAGGAGCAGAACCGATGAGCACCCCCATGGTGCGAGCCGAAGGCGTCCGCAAGCGCTTCGGAAGGCTGGAGGTCCTCAAGGGCATCGACCTCACCGTCGACCGCGGCCAGGTCTGCTGCCTCCTCGGCCCCTCCGGGTCCGGCAAGTCCACCTTCCTGCGGTGCATCAACCACCTGGAGAAGGTCGACGGCGGCAAGCTCACCGTCGACGGTGAGCTCGTCGGCTACCGCCAGCACGGTGACAAGCTCCACGAACTGCGCGAACGCGAGGTCGCCGACCGCCGGCGGGACATCGGCATGGTCTTCCAGCGCTTCAACCTCTTCCCGCACATGACCGCCCTCGACAACGTCACGGAAGCCCCCGTCAAGGTCGCGGGGGCCCGCAGGAACGAGGCGCGCGAGCAGGCGCGGGCCCTGCTCGAACAGGTCGGCCTCGGCGACCGGGCGCACCACTACCCGGCCCAGCTCTCCGGCGGACAGCAGCAGCGCGTCGCCATCGCCCGCGCGCTCGCCATGAAGCCCAAGCTGATGCTGTTCGACGAGCCGACCTCCGCACTCGACCCCGAGCTCGTCGGAGACGTCCTGGACGTCATGCGGCAGCTCGCCGCCGACGGCATGACCATGGTCGTCGTCACCCACGAGATCGGCTTCGCCCGCGAGGTCGGCGACACCGCCGTCTTCATGGACGAGGGCGTCGTCGTCGAGGCCGGAGACCCCCGCCAGGTGCTCGTCGACCCGGAGCAGGAGCGCACCCGCGCCTTCCTGTCCAAGGTCCTGTGACCGCCCCCACCCGCGGGCGGGAGAGCGTCGAACGCCTCCTCGGTCTCGCCCGGGCACGTCAGTCCGCCTATCTCCGAGACCTCGAGCAGCTCGTCTCCATCGACTCCGGTTCCTACAACGCCGCAGGGGTCAACAAGGTCGCCGACTGGATCGAGCACCGACTCGAGACGATCGGGTTCGACGTGGAACGCGTCCGCTTCCCGCCCACACCGGACGGCCACCAGCACGGCGACGCCCTCGTCGCACGGCAGCGCGGCGCGCTGCCGGAGACGGCAGGCGGACGCAGGATCGTCCTCGCCGGCCACATGGACACCGTGTTCGACGACGGAACCGCCGCCGCCCGCCCCTTCCGCGTCGACGGCTCCACCGCTCACGGCCCCGGGGTCAGCGACGACAAGGGCGGACTGCTCGCGGGCATCGTCGCCCTGGAGATCCTGGGCGAGCTCGGTTTCGAAGGCTTCGCCGAACTGGTCCTCCTCGCCACCCCCGACGAGGAGATCGGCTCCCCGGCCAGCAGGAGCCTCATCGAGCGCACCGCGCAGGGCATGCACCACGGCCTCGGCCTCGAATGCGCCCGGGAGAACGGCGACCTCGTCATCGCCCGCAAGGGCGTCGCCGACTTCCGCCTCACCGTCACCGGGCGCGCCGCCCACGCCGGCATCGAACCCGAACGCGGAGCCAACGCCGCACTCGCCGCCGCCCACCTGACCGTCGCCCTCCAGGCCCTCAACGGCCACTGGGACGACGTCACCGTCAACGTCGGCGTGGTCCGGGCCGGCACCCGTCCCAACATCGTCTGCCCCCAGGCCGAACTCCACGTCGAGGTCCGCGCCGCCACGACCGCCGACATCCAGCGCGTGACCCGCGCCATCCAGGAAGCCGCCGACCATCCCGGCGTCCCCGGCGTCACCGTCCGGGTCGAGCAGCTCGACCTGTGCCCGCCCATGGAGGACACCCCCGCCTCCCGGCGCATGTTCGAGCACGCGTGCCGAGCCGCCCGTGCCGCCGGGATCGATCTCGGCGCCGCCGCCACCGGCGGAGTGGGGGACGCCAACCTCATCGCCGGCACGGGAATCCCCGTCCTGGACGGCCTGGGACCCGTCGGCGGTGCCGACCACACGCCTCAGGAATGGCTCGACATCACCAGCGTGCCTCAGCGCATCGCCCTGCTCGCCGACCTGATCGCCTCCCTCGGCGACATCGGCACCGACTGAACGGCCGCGATCCGCGGTGAAAAGAAGTCTCACTTCCTCCACCGCGGCTCCGACCGACCCGCCGGATCGCCACGCTCCCGTGTCCACGCCGGCCGCACGAGCTCCTCCACCACCCCTTTCGAACCGGGAGACACGATGCGCGTCCCTTCCACTCCTGCGCGCCGCACCATCCTCGCCGGCGGCCTCGCCGTCGCCCTCCTCGCCGCCGTCCCACCGGCGAGCGCCGACTCCCGGCCCGCCCGCGGCCAAGCAGGCTCCCTCGTCCTGATCGGCGGAGGCCTGAAGGAGAACAACACCCAGGTCTACGGCGAGATCATCAAGAGGGCCGGCGGCCCGAAGGCCCGCATCGGCGTCATCACCGCCGCGTCCGTACCCGAGAGCCAGGACCCCAACGCCGCGGATCCCGACCTGTGCAGCAACTCGGCCTGCAACGGCGCCTACTACGCCGAGCTCTTCAAGCGGCACGGCGCGGCCGACGCCCAGTGGCTCCCCCTGGACATCGACCATGTCGCCAACGCCGACTCGGACGCCGTCGTCGCCCAGGTCGAGTCCATGACCGGCTTCTTCTTCGGCGGAGGCGACCAGTACCGCTACGTCACCACGCTCCTCCGAGGCGACCGGCAGAAGGACTCCAAGGTCCTCGCGGCCATCCGCGCCAAGCTCGCCCACGGCGCCGTCGTCTCCGGATCCTCCGCCGGTGCCCAGATCGCCTCCGGACCCCACATGGTCAGCGGCGGCGAGTCCTACGAAGCCCTCCGGGACGGCAGCGCACCCGGCTACTTCGACGACCCGACCCGCCTCGGATACATCCCCCGGGGTGGCTTCGGCTTCCTCCGCTCCGGCCTCGTCGACACCCACACCGGCGCCTACGGCCGCGAGGGCCGAGCGCTGCGACTCGCCTCCGACACCGGCCACGACCGCGTCTACGCCCTGGAGGAGAACACCGCCCTGGTCGTCGACCGGCCCGGCACCGATCGCGAGCACCTGACCGTCCTCGGCCCCAACGGCGTCGCCGTCCTCGACCTGCGCGACGCCCGCGCCCATAACTCCGCGGGCTCCTGGTCCCTCCGCCGGGCCCGTTACAGCTACCTCAGCGACGAAGACCAGTACGACGCCCGTACCTGGACGCCGCGCGTCCACCCGGGCAAGCAGCCGCTGCTCCCCGGTGCCACGGCCCCCGTACCGGTCAACACCGACGTCTTCTACTCCGCCGCCAATCCCGGCGGCACCCCCTACTCCTTCCGCACCACCGCCCGACAGCTCGCGGCGACGCGCGCCCAGAACAGCGCGACCGCGACGACCTTCGAGACCGGACCGCGGTTCGCGGTGACCTTCACCAAGGCGCGCGGCTTCGCCGCCTACACCGGCGACGGCACCACCGCCCAGTCCCTCGTCTCGCTGCGGATCGACATCACATCCGAGTGATCGGCCGGGTGCCGCGACCCGGCGCCTTCCGCGCGCCACCGCCCGCGGCCGGCACGTAGGACGGCAGGCCCGGCCGCCTCCGTCTTTCCCAGGACGGCGTCCCCGCCCGCTCACCGTCCGAGGGGCGGCCGTCCTCCCTCTCGTAGCCGCCCGCTCCTCAGGAGAAGCCCCTCAGGAAGCGGCGGGGTGAAGCCGCGGCCCGTCCAGCCGGGTCGCTTCACCCCGCCGCTTCCTGCCGGCCGGAGCCGGACACCGCAGAACCGCCTCCGCCGGTTGTCACCTTCGAGAAAGGCCGTTCCATGCCCGCCCGTTCCCACGCCGCGGTCGTCTCCGCACTGCTTCTGGCGTTGCTCACCTCCGGATGCGGCACCGGACCCGACGCGCCGTCCTCCGCCCGCGTCGGAATGAGCGGCCCCGTCACCGTTCTGCCCGACCTCACGGTCGAGCCGGACCCCGAGCTCTACGCCATGCTCCCCGCAGCCGTTCGCGCCAAAGGCAGGGTGCGTGTCGCCACCGACGTCCCCTATCCCCCCTTCGAGATGTACGCCGAGGAGGGCAGCGGCCGGATCACCGGCATCGACTTCGACCTCGGCCAGGCGATAGGCGCTCGCCTCGGCATCAAGTTCGAGTTCGAGCCGCAGAAGTTCGACGGCATCCTGCCCGCCGTGCAGGCGGGGAAATTCGATGTCGTCATGTCGGCCATGACCGACAAGAAGGCCCGGCAGAAGTCGGTGGACTTCGTCGACTACCTGAACGCCGGACCCGGTTGGCTCGTCAGGAAGGGCAACCCGGAGAAGATCACCGTCGTCACGGACGTGTGCGGAAAGCCCGTCGGAGTACAGACCGGCACCAACCATCAGAAACTTCTGCAGCAGCGCCAGGAACTCTGCCGGGCCGAGGGGCTCCCCCCGATCGAGATCCTCGCCTTCTCCAAGGACTCCGAGGCCCAGCTCGCCCTCCGTAGCGGCAAGGTGGTCGCCGACTACCTCGACGAGGTCACCGCCGCTCACGTCGCCACCCATGCGGACGGCGGGGCGTCGTTCTCCACGGTGACGGGGCGCAAGGCGGTGGGAGAGTACAGCGCCTCCCCGATGGGAATCGGGGTGTCGAAGGAACTCCCGGGTCTCAAGGAGGCCATTCAGGCCGCTCTTCAGTCCCTCATGGACGACGGCTCGTACCGGAAGGTCCTGGTGAGCTACCAGGTGCCCGGCATCGGGATCGCGGAGGCGACTGTGAACGGAGCCCTCGACTGACCTGCGACGAAGGGGACTTCACATCCTGGAGGTGACGGCCTGGGACCGCTTCCTCCAGGGTGAGCCCGCGGGAGCGTCCGTGGCCGCGGACGACCGTGGTGGGGCCGGGGCCGCCGACCGCCGGCGGAGCGAGGCGCGCATCCGCTCGGGACCGGGCCTCCCGCGGTCCACGCCCCCTACCCGCCGGCCCGCCTCGCGGAGGCCACGGGAGCCGTCGTGGGTACGGGTGGGGCCAGGGCCCTCCCCGAGGGCGCCTCGGTCCCGACGGCCGGCCTGAGGACGACGGCGAAGGTCCCGCTCACAGGAGACCGACGCGACGGGCGACCTTCTCGGCCTCCTTCATCCGCTCGTGTCCCTCACCGCCCAGCCGCTCCAGGACGGCGCCGACCAGCGACTCCACGATGGCGAGGGCGGGCGTCAAGCTGTCGTAAGGCGAGTCCGAGGAGACCTGGGTGATGAGGACGACGTCCGCATGCGCGGCGGCGGGGGAGAGCCACGGATCCGTGAAGACGATGACCTTGCCGCCCCGCTCCTGGGCCAGCTCTGCCATCAGCGTCTTGTCCGGCTCGTACCTTCGGTAGTCGAACAGGACGGTCACGTCACGTCGGGCGAGCTGGGTGAGGTAGGACGTCCGCTCCACGTCCTTGTGGGGCACCAGCCCCACCTGGTCGCGGAACTGCATCAGGTGGAGGCCCAGATACTCGGACAGAAGGTGGGTGAACCGTCCTCCGGCCAGGTGAAGCCGGCGCCTGGGGTCGCCGAGGAGGCTCACCGCGTCCTCGAACTCGTGCGGGGCCACCTCGTCGAACGTCTGGGAGACCGCCTGCCGCATCAACGTCGCGCGCTCGCCGAGGCGGGATCCGGTGGAACCCCGCGAGGCGTCCGCCGGCTGCTGCTCCGATGCCTCCACGGCCGTGTACAAGGTGATGGGGGAGGCGTTGCGGGCGTCGAGTTCCGCACGGAGAGCCGCCTGCAGATCGGGAAAACCCCGGTAACCCAGGCGTGAAGCGCACCTCAACACCGTGGGCGCCGATACGCCGGCCCGCTCGGCGATCGTGGCGACCGTCTCGAAGACCGCGGAGGGATATCCCGCCAACAGAACCCGCGCGACCTTGCGCTCCGCCGGGCTCAGCTCTCCGAGCCTGTTGCGGATCTCATCGGCCAGCGTGGGACTCATCGTTCACCTTTCCCCGGGGCGGCGACACCGGGGACTGGTCACAGCCCAGGCTCTTCGCGTTTCAGATCATCAGGATACGGTCATCGACTGTACCGCCTGTTACGGAATCTGCCCAGTCCTCGCCGAACGGCCGCCAAGGTTGCGCGGGGCACCGGCGGACACCCGCCTCCGCGATCACGCCCGAGACGTCCTGCCGCCGGCCCCGCCCCGACCCGCGGATGCCACGGAGCACCCCGCGAGACCGCCGCTTCAGCCCGGCTGCCTGTCGATGCGTGCTCCCCGGCCGGTACGGCGGTGTCCCGCACGGTCACACCGTGCGGGACACCGTGGTCGCGGAGCCGCCGAAGCGCGGCGGCCACACTCCCGTCCGCCTCGTCCCGATCGCGCGGCCCTCGGCGCGACGGGGATCCGGCCCGATCGACTGCCTTCCGTCAGGCGAACGTCGCCCCCCAGGTGGCCGGGCCCACGATGCCGTCCACACTCAGGTTCCTGCTCGACTGGAAACTGCGGCAGGCCGCCTCCGACCCCGGCCCGTACTGTCCGTCCACGGTGAGTGCGTAGCCGTGCGCGCTGTTCATCCGGTACTGCCAGGTCGCCACACTGGCGTGCACCGTGGCCGGGGACTGGCGGAAGGCGACGCCCGGGTAGGGGAGCGGGCCCCCGCCCGGGTTCACCTCTCCGCTGAGGACGCGGGCGTACAGGTTCCCGGGGCACCCGGTCGCGTGATGGTCGCGATGGCCGGTGATGGCTTGCGCGGCCCCGCCCGACACCCGCAGTCGATCGATTCCGTACCGGATCGCGTCGATCAGGCCGACCGTGATGGTGTCGTAGCCGCCGCTGGTGCCACCCGTCAGCGCGCAGACCGCGTACCAGTCGTCATTGCCCTGCGTGGTGCCCTGGGCAGCGGTGCGTACGTTCTCGCCGCGGCCCTGGAAGAGGTAGCCGTGGACGCAGGCGAGATGGCTGTAGGCGATGTCCGACCAGCCGTTGGAATCCATGTGGAAGTTCTGGATGCCTCGTACCTGCGCGGCGCAGTCGGCGTGAACGGTCCGGGCCACCTTGACGGCGTCGACGTGGTGGACGACCACACCGCCCTGGGCCGGTGTGATGCTGGTGCTGACACTCGCGGGAGGCCGGGCTCCCCACTGCGCACGGGTGACGAAGACGGCCATCAGGAACGGCCTCCGCGGGGCGTGGCGCAGCCGACGGCGGCGTTCAAGGGTTCGGCGTGCCGGCTTCGGGAGGCGGCGGATCCGTAGACCGCGCCGGGTTCGCGGGGGTTCGTGACGAAGGGGCGATCGTTCCCCCGCGAAGGAAGAGGAGGCTGGGCGTAAGCGGTCCCCGGGTGCAGGGCCGACGCGGCGATGGCGCTGCCGATCGCAGCCCGCAGCGCTGTGCGGCGAGAGGTCTTCTGGTTCAACGGTTCTCCATCTGAAGTGGGTTGCCCATGGCGTTTCGGATGAAAGCCGGGATCGTTCTCCTCGCAGTCGGTCCAGGCGGCAGGCGCCCTCCCCTCGGCGTCCAAGGACGTGGTGTGGTGGTGCGGGAGCCGGGGGAACCCCTCCGGGCGCCCCTGATGCCGGTGGCCCCTCGCGAGGCCACCGGCCCGGCGGTGCCGGTCAGCAGCCGCCGCAGTTGTAGAAGGTCACGTCCCAGTGGTTGCCCTCGTCGGCGTAGACGTTGCCGGCGCCGGACTTCCACTGCGGGGAGCCGT